>NZ_JBIAZI010000008.1:0-593206 GCF_042899005.1 Actinoplanes sp. NPDC000266 | reverse complement strand
GCCGCCGCCGCGTGGGGGCCGCCGCGGGGGCGCGGGGGGGGGGGCGGGGGCGCCCCACCCCCCCCCCCCCCCCCCCCGGGGGGGGCGGCCCCCCCCCCCCCCCTCCCCCCAACCGTCCGAGCGCAAGAATCCAATCCGCCCCCGAGCCCTGGGGGTTGCAGGGGCGATCAGAAGATGGCCACTGGATTCACCGGGCTGCCGGATGTGCCGGACAGACGGAGCGGGGCGATGGTGAGATGGAAGTCCCACTGGGTCAGCTCGGCTGCTGTTGTGGCGCACGCCTCCAGGTCGCAATTGTCCAAGAGCCACAAGCCCATTGCTACCAGCGCCACCGCGTGGACCGGCATCAGGATGTTCTCGTAGCCTGACGGCTGCACGTCCTGAGGAGTGTCGGCGCCGATCAGGGCCACGCCCCGTTCTTGGAGCCACGGCAGGCAGGAGGCGTGCCAACCCGACTGGGTGATTCCGCTGCTGTCGACCTTGGTCTCGCGGCGGGCCCGGCCGTTTCCTGTTCGTAGGAGTACCGCGTCGCCCGGGCGTACCTTCACGCCCTGGGCTTGTTCGGCCTGCTCCAGGTCGGTGGGGTGTACGGGGTCGCCCGGTTGCAGCCATGGGACCTTGCGGACCGCGGCTACGTCCAGCAGGACGCCTCGAGTGGTGATGCCTTGTCCTGCCTCTGTTACGGCTGACCATGCCGCGCCCGTGTCGGTGTTTGTGCTGGTGGCCGGGCGGTTGTTGTAGAGCCTGCCGTCCCAGGACAGGTGGCTTGGCGCGTCCAGGTGGGTCAGCGTGTTGCCGTGGTATGTGAAGGCCAGTCGTTCGTTGGTGAAGCCCCAGCGGTTGTCGTTGTGGAACAACGGGGGCATGTGTCCGGCGCCTGGCATGTCCACTGCCCGGGGGACCGTTGTTGTTGAGCGGTCCATGTCGTCGGGGGCTTTCAGCTCCCAGGCGCAGGAGACGCTTCTGCCGTGTCTCACCGCGCGGGCCGCGGCCAGGCGTACCTCATCGGTTATGTGGTTCAGGGTGCCGCGCTGGTCGTCGTCGCCCCACCGGCCCCAGTTCGACAGGCTGGTGAAGTAGCCGAGCACCTCGTCCTGTGTGGGGGCCATCCGGGCAGCGTACGTCAGCTAATGGGTCCAGGCCTGGAGCTTCTCGGGGTTGCGGACGGCCCAGATGTGGGTGATCCGGTTGTGGGCCACGTCGAAGGCCATGACCGTCACCGTGGCGCCGGCCTGCCGGATCATGAGGCCGGGGCGGCCGTTCACTGTGCGCTCGAGGATGTCCATGTCCGGCATGACGCGGAACAGCGTGGCGGCGTACTGGCCAATCTGCTTTCGGCCCTGGAGGGGCTGCTGGATGGTGCTGACCTGGCCTCCGCCGTCGGCTGTCACGGTGGCGGCCGGGTCGAGGAGGGCGATGAGGGCGGTGATGTCCTTCGCCTCCCACGCCTGTTTGAAGTCGCGGATCACATGGGCCTCGCCGCCCGCCGGGGTGAGAGGCGGACGGGACTCGCGGACGCGGCGGCGGGCCGAGGACGCCAGTTTGCGGCAGGCCACCAGTGTGCGGCCGATCATCGTCGAGACCTCGGCGAACGGGTAGCCGAAGACGTCGTGCAGGACGAAGGCCACCCGCTCGGCCGGCGTCATGGCGTCCATGACGACCAGGAAGGCCATGGTGACTGACTCGTCCAAGGTGACCTGGTCGGAAAGGTCCGCGAAGCCGGCGGGAAGGGGCTCGGGGATCCAGGCGCCGACATAGCGTTCGCGGCGGGAGCGGGCCGAGCCCAGCAGGTCCAGGCAGACGCGGCTGGCCACGGTGGTCAACCAGGCGGCCGGGTTGGTGATGGCCTCCCGCTGAGGGCCGGTGAGGGCGTACCACCGGGCATAGGTCTCCTGGACCATGTCCTCGGCGTCGGCCAGGGAGCCGGTCATGCGGTAGGCCAGGCCGAGCAGATGGCGGCGCTCGTTCGTGATCGCGCTCATGGTCGTCATGTCTACCCGACGGGCGCGGCACAATTTCGGGGGCTGCGTCGTCGGGCTGGCATGCGGAGAACTTTCAACTTTCTGGCGGCGGCGCTCCTGCTGATCGTCGTCGCCCAGTTCGTGTTCGCCACGACCGGTGGCTTCCACGCGAGCTCCTACCGGCTGCATCACGCGATGGGGTACGTCATCTTCTTTGTGCCGCTGGTCATGGCGATCGTGGCCGCGGCGGGGCACCTGCCGGCGCGGCTGATCGGGGTGTCGGTGCTTGTCGTCGTGCTCGACTCGCTGCAGGTGGTGATCGCCGAGGTGGGCGGGCTGTGGACCGCGCTGCACGGGCTCAACGGGCTGGCGATCCTCGCCGCCTCGGCGTGGCTGTTCAAGGCTCAGTACGAGCGGAGCAGGGTGCCGGCGCCGTAGACCTTGTCCTCGATGCCGTTCTCGCGCAGGGCCATCCACCACGTGGCCGCGTTGATGGCGATCACCGGCTTGCCCAGCCAGCGTTCGGCCTCGTCGGCCAGGCGGACCATGGACAGGTTGGTGCCGCACTGGACGATGGCATCCACTGAAGGGCCGTCCACGGCGCGGATGGCCTGGCGCAAATCGTCGTCCGTGACGTGCGCGATGGAAACGGCAGTCGGGCATTTCAGGCCCTCGATGGAAACGACCTCGAAGCCGATCTCGCCGAAGAAGCGGACCACGTTGGCGTCGCCGACCGGCTGGTACGGGGTCACCACACCGATTCTGCGGGCGCCGAACAGGCGCAGGGCGCGTTCGCAGGCCTCGGCGCCGGTGGCCACGTCGAGGCCGGTGATCTGCTTGATCTGGGCGACGAACTCGCGGTTGCCCTCGACGCCGCCCCAGAACGTCTCGGCCGACATGCCCATCACCATGTAGTCGGGCTCGCAGGTCAGGACGCGCTCACAGGCGTACCCGATCTCGGCTCTGATCTGCACGAGCAGATTCTCGAAGCTGGCGTCGTCGGAGAGGTCCTGGTTGCGGATGTGGATGCGGGAGAAGTGCGACGTCACGCCCGGCACCGACATCCCGTAGAAGTCCGGTTCGACGATCGTGTTCGTCGAGGGCGCGATGACGCCGAACTTGCGGCGCCACCCCAGAGCGTCAGTCATGAGAAACACCAACCTTTTCCCGTACGGGGATGAGCAGCGCCGCCAGGAAGAGGAAGGCCTGGGCGCACGTGTTGAGGGACTGCTCGAGCCATTGGTAGGCGACCGTGTGGTGCGATGCGGAGGAGCGCAACGGCACCAGCGACATGACGAGGATCAGGCCGGCCGAGAGCAGCGCCACCGACAGATATCGGCGGCGCCGCCAGGCCAGGATCGCGGCCAGCACGCTGATCGCGGTCACTCCGAAGGTGGCCGCCACGAACAGGGGCTGCAGGCTCAGCAGCACGGCCGAGGCGAAGGCGGCGACCACGACGACCGCCGCGAACGGCCACCACGGCACCGCGGGCGTGGGCCGCAGGGTTGCCGCCAGCGCCCAGCAGACGGCGGCCGCCCCGGCCGCCATCAACGGGAACAGCAGCTCTTCCAGCACGGTCGGGTTGCCCCAGCCGGCGGCCACGGCGAGCTTCCAGGCGCATTTGCTCAGCCCGCCGAGGCCGATGAGCAGCGCGCCGATCAGGCCGGCGCGGCGGGCCGGGAGAGGCGCCGGCAAGGCCAGCAGGGCGAAGCCGGCCATGCCGAACAGCACGGGAACGAAGTCTTCGAGCGCGAGCCAGATCGGGTAGTTCATGAGAACAGGTCCCGCTTGTGGAAGGCCGCGGTCGCGAACCGGTACGCCGCCTTGCGATTGGTGAGCCAGGCGACGCGGCCCCCGTTGCGGGTGCCCCTCAGCACCCGCTCGGCCAGCCACGGCGTCACCGTCTCGACCCGGTCGGCCAGGATGTTGAAGACCTTCTTGGCCTTCTCGAGCTCGGCCGGCGCGTAATCGCGGGTCAGGAGGTCGGTGACGACCATGCCGGGTGAGAGCAGGCACGCCTTCACCGTGGTGCCCTTGAGCTCCTTGGCCATCGCGAGGGTGGCGTACGTCAAACCGCGTTTGGTCGCGCCGTAAGGGGTCAGCCCGGCGACGATCTGGCCGGTCGAGCCCAGGCCTTCCATGTTCCAGAGCGCGCCGTGGCCCTGCGCGAGCATCGCCTCCAGCACGACCGCGCTCGCCTGCATCGTCCCGCCGAGGTTGACCGCGACGACCGCGTCGATCTCGGCCGGGTCGAGCTCCCACAGGGGCCGCCGCGAGGTGGACAGGCCGGCGTTGTTGACCCAGATGTCGACCCGCCCGAACCGCTCGACGGTGGCGTCCCACAGCTTCCGGACGTCCTCGCGGACCGTGACGTCGGCGGTGACCGCGAGGACACCGTCGTCCGGCTCCCCGGTGATGGACCGTCCACAGTAGGCGACGTCGGCGCCCTGGGCCCGGAACGACCGGACGAGTCCCTGGCCGATGCCCCGGGTGCCGCCGGTCACGACCACGACGGTCATGACGCCCACTCCAGGACCCCGTGCAGCACCGAGTCCAGCGTCGCCCCGTCGAAGAGCTCGTAGACGACGGAGAGCCGCCGGCCGGCCGACATGCCGGGCTCGGCGTCGAGCGAGAACTCCCGGCCCTTCACCTTCCAGACGTCAGCGAAATGCAACGAGGAGAAGGAGGCCCGGCCGAAGCCGATCGCGTTGCCCCAGCCGTCCGGGCCTTCGAGGAACAGCCGGTTCCCGTCCCGCCGCGCGTCGACCGTGAACGACCGGTCCAGGCCGGCGCCGCTCCAGGTGATGTGCCGCCGCGTCCGCAGCAGGTCGATCGGCTCCAGGGCCAGGGAGACCTCGACGGTGCCGCGCAGCTTCTGGTCGGCGCCCCACAGCTCGCAGGCGCCCGCGAACTGTCCGGCCTCCTTGGTGGGCAGGATGTACGGGACGGGGCCGCGCCGGGTCTCGGCCTCGATGAGCGCCTCGACCCTCGACGCGTCCCTCGTGTAGACCCCGTTGAAGCAGCCGACCACCGCCCAGCCCTGGTACAGCACCGAGGAGTAGACCTGCGTCTCGCCGTCGGGCAGCACCTGGTTCCAGGTGTTCAGGTCGACCTGCCAGCCCGGCCCGTAGTAGTGGGAGTCGACGAACGACCCGTACGGCTGCCCGGTCCCGAAGAAGTCGGGCCCGGTGTAGACCCGGTTCGCGTCGGAGTCGACGACCCCGAAGGAGAACGGGGCGCCCAGCCGGAAACGGCCCGCGAGCGCGCCCCCGCCGACCAGACCCCCGTCCATCCGGTACGTCGTCACGCCGTCGGCGAAGTCCGAGGAGCGCCGGATCTCCTCGTACCCGCACCAGGTTCCGTCCGCGTCGAACAGCGACGGCCGCCCGTGCCATTGGCCGGCGATGCGCTGCTGCCACGCCGAGGGCCGCGTCATTCGTCGCCCACCAGCTCGAGGCGTACGCCCTCGCTCTGCTCCCGGCCCAGCAGGCGTTCCGTCTGCGACCAGACCGGATCGATGGCCGGGCTGAACAGCAGCGCCCGATGCTGAGCGTCGCGGGCGGCGTCGCCGGCGAAGGAGGACGAGGAGAGGAGGCTCAGCCAGTGGCCGAGATAGCCGTCGACGGCGTCGCCGATGCCCTCGAACGCCGCCGCGGTGGCCCGGCTGACGAGCATCCAGGGCGACATCAGGGCGTACTGCCGGGGCGTGAGGTGCGCTGGTGTGAGCCCCTCGCGTTCCTGTACCTCCTTGTAGATCCCGGTCAGCGGCTCGAAGACGGTGTCCATGTAGGACAACGAGGTCGCCAGATCGACCTTGGGGATCAGGTCGAGGTGGAAGGCGTAGTTGTCGCCGTTGGCCACCGAGTCGAGGGTGAAGTGCGGGACGCCCGAATCCGGTGCGGTGAAGGCGAAAATCATGTGGCTGTCGAGGCCGATCGGCGGCACGACCAGCGACACGTTCACCACCTTCACGACCGTGCCGGTGCCCCGCCAGACCCGGATCCGCCCCACCGGGGCCGGGCTCATCGGCGAGGTCAGCTCGCGGTCGTCCTTCAGGGTCACCGGCACCTCGGCCAGAACCCGTTCGAGCGTACGGTCGGACAGGGCGCCCGGCAGGCTCATTTGTCCTCCTCGTCGGTGGTGCCCATCAGCTCGGCGGCGGCCACGGTCGGATGCTCGCCCCGCGCCTTGTGCACCCAGGCCCTCGCCAGCTCCGGGTTCTCGCGCCGGGCCGGCGAGGCGATGACGGTCGCGGTCCGCTTCGGTACGTCGCCGGTGATGACGTCTTCGGCCGAGAGCAGCCAGCCCTTCTCGGCCAGCTCCTGGCGGCGCCGCCGGTATTGCACGGCGATGAGGTCGCTGCGGATGTGCAGCTCGGCGCCGAGGTCGAACGGCAACAGCTCGGGGCGTACCTTGTCGACGACCTCGGCGTCCTGGTAGAAGATGCGCAGCGTGCGCTGGATGGCGTTCTTGTCGGCCCACTTGCCGGTGAAGAACGTGCGCAGCGCGACCCACTTGACCAGCGTGTGCGTGTCGTCGATGGGGATGTTCGTGTCGTAGATGATGAGGTCGCCGATCGGCAGCCGCACGTGCAGTTTGATCATGTTGGGCAGCATCCAGCCGGCCGTGGTGGTCACCGGCGGGCGCTTGGTCAGATCCTCGCCGCGCAGCTTGCTGAACTTGCCCCAGATGCCCTTGGGCGCCGGCGGGTACAGGTCGACCGTGGCGAAGGCCGACCACTCGTCCGGCTGCTCCAGCTCGTACTCGGCGACCTCGGGCCGTTCCGGGTTGCCGAACGCTCCGGAGTGGACGAACGGCGCGTGCGCGATGTCGCAGCCGTTCTCCAGAATTCGCTCGTAGTTGGCGTTCCAGAGGAACTCGCCGGTCACCGCGCGGAACCGGCCGCCGTTCTCGACGAGGTCGTCGAACTCGGGCCAGACCGGCATGGGCGGCCGCTCCTCCTCGGGCAGGTCGCCGAGGTAGACCCAGATGAAGCCGTACTTCTCCTGCGCCGGGTACGAGTCGACGCGCGCCTTCTTGGGGATGCCACGGCCGGGCTGGTTGGCCGGGATCTTCACGCACTCGCCGTCGGGCTTGTATTCCCAGCCGTGGTAAGGGCAGACGATGCAGTCGTCCTTGAGCCAGCCGCCGGACAGGGCGGCGCCGCGGTGCACACACAGGTCCGAGAGGGCGACGACGCGTCCTGAAGGCGTACGGTAAAGGGCCAGATGCTGACCCAGAACCGTGACCCGCACGGGTTTGGCCGTCAGCCGGTCGGCGAATTCGACCGCGTACCAGAAGTTCTTGAGCATGGTCTTACCTCCGCCGGATCTCGGCGACTTCGGGGGACTGGAGGGCTTCGGTGAGCGCGTCGCTTGCGCTCTTTTTCAGCTGTACGTCGAGGAAGGCGGCCGTCACGTCGGCCAGGGCGGCCCGGGTCTTCGCGGGATCGACGCTCGCCTCCCGGTCGAGGAAGGCACGGGCGGCGGTCTCGTCGACGGGGTGCACGATGCCGAAGTGGTTGGCGCCGGCGAACGTGACGTGCAGGTGGCCGCCGGTGCCGGGCAGCGCCTCGTCGAAGGTCCGGCTGATCGGGTCGCGGCGGGTGGCCGCGTCCTCGCCGTAGCGGTCGGCCGAGCCGTTGATGACGCCGTCGTTCTCGCCGGCCATCAGCAGCACGGGCGAGTCGACCTGGGCCGGCAGCACGGTTCCGGCGGGCCAGCCGAGCATGGTCGCGACCATCGTGTGCGTGCCGTAGGCGGCGACGGCCTTGACCGACGGAAAGAACCGGGCGCTCTGGAGGATGACGGTGCCGCCCGCCGAATGCCCGATCAGGCCGACGTTCTCGAGGTCGAGATGCCCCTGCACGGGACCGGTCATGGCGGCCAGGGCCTCCAGCACGGCGGGCACGCTCGGCGTGGTCGGCCTCGTGCCGTACGCGTCGGGGCGCGCCGCCGCGAGCTCGACGCCCGGGGTGATGCCGCGCAGCCCGCCGAACAGCTCGCCCACCCAGTCGTAGGTGACGGCGACGTAGCCCCGGCCGGCCAGATCGGTGGCGAGCCAGCGGTACGCCTCCTGGCCGACGTTGACGCCGGAGACGATGACGACAACCGGGTACGGCGTCTCCGACGGCTCGATCGGGAAGACGCCCGACAGCCGTTCGGCGTCCGAGCCGGTCGGCGCCGCCGGGTAGTAGACGCGCAGATGGGCCGTGTCGAACGGTGCCTCGGCGCCGGGAATCGCCGCCGCCCACCACACGGAACGTACGGTCATGAAGCCACCCCGGGCCGCGGCAGCCGCCGGTCGCCGCCCCAGAGCCCGCGGACGAGCTGATCCGTGGTCTCCTGGCCGAAGTAGCGCACGCCCATGACGTTGGCCGGGTCGCGGTCGGCGATGTTCCGCCGGATCCTCAGATCCCGGGCCGCGAGGGCCGCGCGCTCGCTCTCGGGGACGGGCGTCGCGCTGTCCACCCAGGACAGCCACCGGTCGACGTGGGCGTGTGCCTTCTCCGAGACGATGTCGAGGTTGCGCTTGCTGCGCTCGAACGAGTAGCAGTACGCCGTGGGCGACAGGCTGGCCCGGATGAAACCGGCCCGGCTCACGAAGTATTCGAACTGGGGATCGGCGCGCAGCTCCAGCCATTCCTGGTCGAGCGGGGCGTAGTACTTGTCGTAGTACTCGCCGTCCTCGACCATGTTCGTCCGCGGCACCGAGTCGAGATAGAACCAGCCGCCCGGCCAGACGAGCAGCGCGATGCCCAGATGGGGGACGTCGACCTGCGGGCCGAGCCAGCACGTCAGGTGCAGGTTGGCGAAGCTGGCGCCCGGGTTCCCCAGCCACGAGTGCACCATCCAGTCGACCTCGGGGCCCGAATACGCGGCGAGCGAGCCGCCCGGGCCGTCCGGATAGTCGCCGTAGCTCTCGAGTTCGAGGGTCGACGGGTCGCGGGTGAGCTCGAAACGGGCGTCTATTTTCGCCTTCAGGGCGGCGAGGAGGTCCTGGTAGTAGTGGAACGTGTCGTGCACGTCGACGACGGGCGAGCCGTCGACCATGTCCTCCACGTGCTGGAGGGATTCCGCCACGGTGGTCCCCTTCTAGTTGATTAAGGCGTCGAGGAGCCGCCACGGGCGGCCGTCGACCAGGTCGGTGCGGCGTGAGACGAGCCGGTTGGCGGCCTGCGCGGGCGAGACGACGGCGGTGGCCCGGTTGGTGGTCGGTGGCACGTCGGTGCGCAGAGGTGTCGAGATGCGTCCGGTGAACGGGCCCTGCCAGCGCGTCCAGAGCGTGAAGTCGGGGCTGAGCCCGAAGACGGCGGCCGGCTGCCCGTACGGCGTGGACACCACCACGTTGAGGCGGTTCTCGGCGGCCCGCTCGGGCAGTCCGAGCGCGAGCTCCCACGGCTCCTGGGCCCGGTACGGCACGGCGACCACGTCGGCGTCGGCCAGGGCGGCCAGCCGGAAGGTCTCCGGATAGAGCGCGTCGTCACCGGCGACCACGGCCAGCCGCCCCCAGGGCAGGTCGACCGGGACGATCCGCTTGCCGGTGGGCGAGTGGCCGGCCGGCCCGGCGCCGCGGGTGGCGTGCAGCTGCGGCTGGCGGGCGACGACGCCCCGGGCGTCGACGGCGATGCCGGTGTGCGCGCCGTTCTCGATGACGGTGGTGACGGCGATTCCCGCGGTGCCGCCGAGCGCGGCGGCCAGCGCCTGCGGTCCGGCCGACAGCTCGGGCAGCACGATCAGCTCGTGGCCCTCCAGGGCGGCTTCCCGCACATGGCCGAAACCGCGGACGACGGCGACCTTCAGCTCGGCGGCGCCGGGCCCGCGGCGCCGGCCGACCGGCGGCTCGGCGATCGGGGCGTACAGCTCGGGCCGCCGGCTGACCAGGATGTCGGTGCCGTCGGGCCGGCGCTTGTCGTCGGCCCGCGACGGCTCGATGTCGGCCACGACGATGGCCTCGCCGGTCCGCGGGGCCTTGGCCACGACCGTGCCGTCCGGGGCGACGATCTGGCTCTCGCCGGCGCCGTGCAGCCACTCCGGGGGGACGCCGAGCCGTTCGGCGATGGCCGGAAGCTCGCCGGCCGGCAGCAGCGGGCCGACCTTGTTGGCGGCGACCACCCACACCTTGTTCTCGGCCGCCCGAACCGGGATGTGCAGATCGGCCTCGTCGGTGGCGAAGCTGTTCAGGCTGTTGAGCAGGACCTGGGCCCCGCGCAGGGTCAGGCCGCGGGCGACCTCGTTGATGACGCCCTCCATGCACGCGTACATGCCGAGGCGTCCCAAGGGCGTGTCGAGGACGGGGCCGACCCGGTCGGCCGGATCGAGAAAGTCGTTCTCGGCGCCCATCAACGTCTGCTTGTCGCAGCGCCCGACGATCTCCCCCCTCTCATCGAAGATCAGGTTGGTGCCGCCGGTGCGGCCGTTCTCGTACGCATGAGTGACGTTGACCTTGATCCACATCGCGTGCCGCCGGGCACGGCCGGCGATGGCGCTCAGGAAGCCGTCGCCGGACCGGGTGGCGAGCTGATGTGCCTGTTCGCGGGACGCGTACCAGGACAGATGGTTGCAGAATTCCGGCAGGACCACGAGCTGCGCGCCCGCCGCCGCGGCCGCGTCGATCACCCGCAGGCAGGCGGCAAGGTTTGCGGCAACGTCCGGCCCGGCCTCGATCTGCCCGGCGGCGACGCGAACAGGTGCCATCCGTGGTTCCCCCTAGCGAAACGGCGTTTCCCAAAACTACACTTGGGAGCCGGGCAGCAAAAGAGGTTGAGGAGGCACAAGTGCTGGTGCACGTCGTGATGATGAAATTCGCGGATGCCGGCGATGCTCCCAAGGCCAAGTTGCGATGGGAAGAACTAGCCGGTGCCGTTCCCGGCATCCGCACGTTTTTCTGCGCCCTGGACGAGCTGGAAACCCCCGTTTCCTGGCATTTGCTGCTCCGGACGACCCACCTTTCCGTGGCCGACCTGCAGGCCTATCAATCTCATCCGCGCCACCACGAGTTCGGCGCGTGGGTCCGCCCGCTGCTGACCGAACGGGCGGTCGTGGACTACACCGAGGCCTGATCTGCCGGGGCCGCGCCCGGGCCGGAAGTTCGATAGCGTCGTTCGTCGATGGACCTTGCACTGGACGACCTCGCGGCCTTCGTCGCCCGCACCCTGCCGATGCTCGCCGAGCGCGTCCCGGCGACGCCCGCCATGCTGCTGGGCCGCCTGGCCGCGCCGGTCGAGAGGGACCCGCGACCGGTGCACCCGCGCCGCGACGGCGAGCCCGAATTCCTGAACGCCCTGCGAACGATCGGGCCGCTCCCGCCGGAACGGGTGCTCGGGGCGCTCGAGCGGTTTCTGGCCCGGCACGATTGGAATGCCGCGCCCGCGGTGTCGGCCGGGCTGCCGGCGCCGGTGGAGGCCCGGTTCGCCGTCGTCGTCTCCGGCGGCCCCGATTCCGAGGCGGTGAGCGCGGCCGCTCTGCTGGAGCGTCTCCGGCCCGGCCTGGGCGCCCGCGTGGCCGATCTGGTGCGAGAGCTGAGAACCCATCCGGAGATCGCGCCTCTGCTGGAGGGCCGGGCCGCCACCGAGGCTGCCATCGCGGCCATGCACGGGGCTGGGCATCTCGGCCTGGCGGTGGCGGTGGCCGCGGTGGTGGTGGAGCAGGCTGATCCGCCGGTGATCGTGTCCAGGGCCGCGGCCGCTGTGGGGCTCGGGGTGGGCGTGGCGGTTCTGGTGCTGCGGGAGGTTCCGATGCCGGCGGCGTACGCGGCGGCGCTGCTCGACAAGGTCCGGGCCGAATATCTGATGCCCCGGCACATGTCCGGGTCGGTGGGGGTGGTGGGACACCGCTTCGGGCTCGTCGAGGCCGCGTTTCCGGCGGCCGATGACTTCTCGGCCAACGGGCTGGCCGTGGCCGGTGACGGGGGAGTGGTCGTACGGACCGGTGTCGCCGCGGGGCATGTCCGTGTCGAACTGGTCGTGCTGGCGGAGCCGCCCTCCGAACTGGAGGACGGCTGGGAGGACGTGGTCGAGGTCAGCTGGCACGCGGCCGAGGGCCAGGCGTCGATCGTGTCGTCGGACGGCACGGCCACGGGACGCCTGCGGGACCAGACGCCGCCGTGGCCCGGCGACTACCGGGTACGGATTCACGCCGTCGACCGGGACAGCGGCGACAGCGAGTTCGAGCGGTACAAACTCGTGGTCTGGTCCGCCCCGGCGGCCCCGGAGATCGTGCACAAGCGCACCGACCTGCTCGGGCACCGGTTGCGCGGCGAGGCCGTGCCGGCCCGTTCGGCCCGCCCCGAGCACGCCTACCGCTGGGTGCGCCGCAGCCGCCTGAGCGTGGCCGCCACCATCACGGTGGTGACCGGGGTGGCCGTGGAGGAGGCGTTGCGCGCGTTCGGCGCCGACCCGAGCCGGCCGCTGCGGATCGACGCCCTGCAGCGCGACCTCTCCCTGAGACAGTCCACCGACCCGTGGGTGATCCCGCTGGACGTGGGCGACGCCGTCATCCTGATCGAGGACAACGGCTATCGCGGCGCCGATCCGGGCGTGCTGGGCGCCGCGTCGGCCGGTGGCCGGGCCGCGAGCATGTACTGGAACGTCAACGCCATGACCCGTCTGTCGTTCGCCGAGCGGGGCGAGGTGCTGTCCTCGTTCGAGCCGTGGGGCGGCGAGGAGACACCACCCGCCGTGACCGAGGCCCTGACCGGCATCGACTTCGCCGAGAGCGGCTACCGCACCGCCAAGGGCCTGGCCGCGGTGGAACGCTTCACCGGCCGGGGCCTGACCGCCGACGACGTGACCCGCGCGTTCGCGTCGGGCTCCGCCTATCGCATCGTGGAAGAGGGCTGACCCGTGCCGCACATCGATCTGCCGCCCCTTCCGGGCATCGCCGGCCTGCTGGTCGCCTTCCCGGACACCGCGGGCGCCCTGAACGGCCTGGCCGAGGCCCTGTTGCGCGGCCCGTCCCCGCTGACCCCGGCCCAGCGAGAAACGATTGCCGCCTACGTCTCCCGCCGCAACGACTGCGATTTCTGCGCCGAGACCCACGGCGCCGTGGCCCGCCACCTGGCCAGCACCCACCCGCACAGCACCCACCCGCACAGCGCCGAACCGCACGGCACCGGCCCGGACCGTGCGGGCGCCGAGCTCATGGATGCTCTGCTCGCGCTGGCGGACAAGGTTCGGGTCGGTGGGCGGGAAGTGCGTCCGGGCGATGTGGAGCGGGCCCGAGCGGCCGGCGCCGACGACCGGATGGTGCATGACACCGTGTTGATCGCGGCGGCTTTCTGCATGTTCAACCGGTACGTCGACGGGCTGGGCACTCTGACTCCGGCGGAGCCGGCGCACTATGAGCGGCACGCCGGCTTTCTCGCCGGAAACGGGTATCTGGAGTCGCCCCGCTGATCAGCGGGGCGGCAGCTCCTGCAACGCCCAGCTGTTGCCGTCGGGGTCCTTGAAGTGCACGAAGCGGCCCCACGGCTGAGGATCGACCTCGGTGCACTCGACGCCCACCTCCACCAGGTGTTTGTGGGCCGCGTCGGCGTCGGGGACGACGACCTGGATCTCCTGGGAGCCGGGGGTCTTGTCGGTGATGCCCTCGCCCAGGCAGATCGAGCAGGCCGAGCCCGGCGGGGTCAGCTGGACGAAGCGCAGGCCGTCGGTGACCCGCTGGTCATGGTCGGCGTTGAAACCGACGCGCACGTAGAATTCCTTGGCCCGGTCGACGTCGGTCACCGGTACGGGGACGAGCTCGATTTTCCAGTCCATGGGTTCACCGTAGGCCGGGGGTACGACAACTTTCAGCCCCCGGGATAGGCGGCCGCCCCACCCAGCGGAGCGGGCGCTCCCGGCCGATAGGCGGCCGGCGCGTGGATCACGCAGGTCTGCGCGTATTCGGCCAGGCCCTCGACCCCGTATTCGCGTCCCCAGCCCGACCGTTTCACGCCGCCGAACGGGGCGCGCAGGCTCATCCCCGTACGGTTGTGGGTGTTCACGAAGGCGAAGCCCGCCTCGAACCGCCGGGCGAAGGCGAACGCCCGTTCCTCGTCGGCGCTCCACACCGAGGCGCCGAGGCCGAGCTCGCCGCCGTTGGCCGCGGCCAGCACGGCGTCCTCCGAGGAATATCCGAGGACCGGGACGACCGGCCCGAACTGTTCCGAGGCGACCAGGGCCGAGCCGGAACGAGGCGAGACCACCAGGGCCGGCCGGACGAAGTAACCGGTCACCGGGTCGGCTTCGAACCGCCCGAGGTCGCGCACGTCCCCCGCGCGGAGAGCGTTGGCGGCGTCCTGCGCGGCGGCCGAGATGACCGGCCCCATCGTCACGCCTTGCCTCAGGGGGTCGCCGGTGGTCAAAACCCGAGAGGCGGCCGAGACGTACGCCTCGACGAAGTCATCCAGGCGCGACGAGGGCACGTAGAGCCGCTTGGCCGCCATGCACACCTGGCCGCTCGTGGCGAAGGTGGCCATGACCAGGCGCTCCATCGCCGCGTCGTCGAACGGCGCGTCGTCCAGGAAGACCGCGGGATCGTTGCCGCCCAGTTCGAGCACGGACGGCGTCAGCCGGTCACCCGCGAGGGCCGCCACCGCCCGCCCGCCGGCCGCGCCCCCGGTGAACGCCACCTTGCGCACCAATGGATGGCCGACCAGGGCCGCGCCCGTCTCGGACCCGCCGTGCACGACGGTCAGCGGCCCGCCGATCAGGGCCGCGACCCGCGAGATGGTCAGGGGCGCGAGTGGCGACGGCTTCACGACCACCGCGTTGCCGGCGGCCAGGGCCGGCCCGATTTTGAGCAGGGCCAGGATGATCGGGGCGTTCCAGGGCGTGATCGCCGCGACCACCCCGTACGGCTTGTGGACGCGCACCAGGCGCCCCGCCTCGTCATCGGTGGTGTCGTCGGCGTACGCGGAAGGCGCCGCCGCAACCACCCACCGCAGGAAGCGGACCGCGAAGCCGATCTCGCCCCGGCAGTCGGCCAGCGGTTTGCCCGTCTCCCGGGCCAGCAGCACCGCCAGGTCGTCGATCGACGCCTCGACCGAGGCCGCGCCGTCCGACAGCGCCAGGAGACGCTCGAAGAGCGGAAGGGCCGACCATCGCCGGTACGAGGCGTGTGCCTCCCGCACCACCGCATCCACAGTGGAGGGCGGTGTGACCACGACATGCCCGACGATCTCGGAGGTGCGGGCCGGATTCTCGCGGTGGATCACGCCGCCTCCCGCAGTGAGGCGATCATCGAGCTGCGCAGCAGGGCGGCCCGCGCCTTCACCGGATCGGCCGCCGTGGCCCGCAGCCCGGCCAGATGGGTGGCCCGCGCCACCGGATCGGAGGTGCGCAGGCGCTCGTAGTTCTGATGGGAGACGCTCTGCACGTATTCGTGGGCGACCTTGCGCCGCAGCGCCGCGGCCGCCGTGACGGCGTCGTCGGATCCGGTGGCCAGCGCCGCCGCGTAGGCCACCGCGTCGTGAATGCCCGAGTTCATGCCGAGCCCGCCGAGCGGATTGTTCACGTGCGCGGCGTCGCCCGCGAGCAGCACCCGCCCGGACCGGAAGGACGACGCCACCCGCTGATGGACCCGGTACATGCTGGTGTGCGCCACCCGCCAGGGCCGGCCCGGATCGTGCACGCCGAGCAGCCTTTCGCCGAGGCGCGAGATTTCCAGCTCGTCCGGGGTGCCGGACGGGGTCGGCAGCAGGACGCGCCAATGGTCGGGTGTCCGCAGCAGGACGCACCATTCCACCGGGTCGTAGACGTAATTGACGAGCGACAGCCCCTCGAGAAACGACGTGAGCTCCTCGTCGACCGAGGCCACCAGGAACCGCTCCGGATAGGTCATGCCCTCGAACGACACGCCCGTCGCCCGCCGCACGGCCGAATGGGCTCCATCGGCCCCGATCAGCCAGTCCGCCTCCAAGGCTCTGCCGTCGCCCGCGATGGCCGCCACCCGGCCCGGTGTCTGCGCGACCGAGACGACGGGCCAGCCGAACAGCACGTCGCATCCCTGGTGCCGCAGCAGGTGGTTCATCAGGATCGGTGTCAGCTTCGACTGCTCGCACTGCAGGCGATAGGGGAACCGGGTGTCCCCGGCGAGCACCGACAGGTCGAGCCGCGCGACCAGGCCGGCCCGCCGGTCCCGATAGGCGAAGGTCCGCGACACCAGTCCGCGGTCGAGAAGCTCACCGGCCACCTCGAGGTCGTCGAGCATCTCCAGGGTCGGCGGGTGGAACGTCGACGCCCGCGACTCGGCGGCCAGGCTCTCCCCGGCCTCCAGCACGGTCACCCCGAACCCCCGGCGGGCCAGGGCGAGCGCGGCCGTCAGGCCCACCGGCCCGGCGCCCGCGACCAGAACGCGGTTCACGACGGCCTCCCAGGTGCGTGACGAGAATCGAGGGCGAGCGCGTCGTCCAGCCCGGTGAGCGCGGTGAACTCCGCCCACCGCAGGCGTTCCACCGGTTCCGCGCTCGAAGACGAGCCGATGGCCCGGTAGACGGCCGCCGCCGCGTTCAGCCCGGCCAGCAACGCCGACACGGGGTGCAAAACCAGTCGTACGCCCAGTTCCGCGAGCTCGGAGTCGCTCAGGGCGATGGCCTTCCCGGCTTCGGAGCGATTGACCACCAGGGGTACGCCGGGGAGGGCCGCACCCAACCGCACCAGATCCTCCCCGCGGACCACGCCTTCCGGAAAGACCGCGTCCGCTCCCGCCTCCACGTAGGCGGCACACCGCGCGATCGTGTCGTCCAACCCCGTCACGGCGTACGCGTCGGTCCGCGCGACAACCGCAACCGAGGGCACCTCCTCGGCCACCGCCGAGACCTTCGCCGCCGCCACTTCCACGGAGACGAGCTCCTTGCCCGCGAGGTGACCGCACCGCTTCGGCTGGACCTGGTCCTCGATGTGCAGCCCGGAGATCCCCGCGCGGGCGTAGGCCTGAGCCGTCCACACGGCCTGCAGCGGATTGCCGTAGCCGGTGTCCGCGTCGGCGAGCAGCGGCAGGGCGGCCAGGGCGGGGACGATCGCCGAGGCCGCGGCGGCGATGTGGGTGCCGTGCACGAAGCCGAGGTCGGGACGGCCGAGGGTCAGGGCCGAGACGGCGGCGCCCGACAGGTGGGCGGCCCGATGGCCGGCCTTCACCAGGAGGGCGGCCGTCAGCGGGTCGTGGACGCCCGGGGCGTGGGTGACGCGGCCGGAGGCGAGCACGGCCCGCAACGCCTCGGCCGTCATGGCCGGCCGTGCAGTGCGAAGCCGCCCTCGACGCCGGTGACGCGGGCGTTCGTGAAGAAGCGCAGCGTCTCGGCCGTGCCCTCCTCGGAGAAGCCGGACAGCCCCCACGCCGGGCGCGGGGTGAACAGGTGGAGGCTCATGACGGAGGAGCCGTTCACCTTGACCTCGCCCGCGCGCAGGCCGCGGGCCACCGCGAGGGCCTTCTCCTCGTCGGCGCCGACGACGTAGCCCTCCAGGCCGTAGCGGGTGGCGTTGGCGAGTTCGACCGCCTCGTCGACATCGGTGTACGGGTGGACGGCCGCGACCGGGCCGAAGATCTCCTCCGTGGTCCGGGCCGGATCGGCGCCCGTGACGAGCGCCGGGGCGAGGGTGTTGCCCGGGCCGGGCACCGCTGCCTCGTGGACCGTTCCGCCGAGCGCGTCGCGGGCCGCGACGACCGCCGCCCGGTGGGTGGAGTGGATCAGCGGCCCGAAGTCGGTGTCGTCCGAGGCCGGGTCGCCGCCGCGCAGCGTGCTCAACCGTTCCAGCACGGCCGTCACGATCTCGTCGTGCCGGCCGGCCGGGACGAGAAGGCGGCCGAGGGCGCGGCACCACTGGCCGTTCAGGGTGGTCAGCAGGTCGGCCGCGGCCCGGGCGGCGGTCTCGAGCGGGGCGTCCGGCATGACGATCAGCGGGTTGTTGCCGCCGAGTTCGAGCTGCACCGGCTTGAGATCGTGGGCGCAGGCCGCCGCGACGGAACGGCCCCCGGCCAGACCGCCGGTGAAAGAGACGGCCTTGACGCGCGGGTCGCCGACGAGCTGCCGGCCGACTTCCGCACCGCCGTGCACGAGCTGGAAGAGCCCGGCCGGCGCGTCCGCCTCGCGCAGGGCGTCATGGATGGCGAGGGCGAGGCGCTCGGTGCCGAAGGGCGCGTACTCGCTCGGTTTGAGGATCGCCGGACATCCGGCCGCGAGGGCGTTGGCCACCTTGTGCGCGGCCATCGGCGCGGGCGCGTTCCACGGCACGAGGCAGGCCGCCGGTCCCCACGGCAACCGCTCGACGAGGACCTCCCGGCCGTCGTCGCGGGTGACGGTCTGACGGCGGATCCCGGCGCGGACCTGCGCGGCCGCGAGCGCGAAGGCGCCCGACAGGATCATCCCGAGCGGACGGGTCTGCCGGATCGGCACGCCGGTCGCGGCCGTTTCCAGCGCCACGATCTCTTCGGTGGCCGCCGCCACCGAGGCCGCCACGGACTCCAGGATCTCGGGCGGAACGGGCCACGCGTCGAGGGCGGCCGCCGCGTCGAGAGCAGCCGAGACCCGGGCCGGGGAGGACGCCAGAGCCGGCCCGATGACGGCTCCGGTGGCCGGGTTCTCCAGCGCGATCCCGATGGGGACATCCGGCGAGGCCCATTCGCCGGCGACGAGATCTCTCATCGGGGAACGCTCACGCTGGCGAACAGCTCGTTGGCCTTGTCGGTGGTCACCACCGAGGCGGCCTCCAGGCGGCCGCGCTCGGGTGGGAAGGTCATGACCAGGCCCATCGACAGGTCGCGCAGGGCCCGCCCGACCAGGCCGTGCATGGTGGCGCTGGAGGTGCCCGAGGCCTTGAAGGCGCCCACCGCCACGTCGAACGCGGCCTGGCAGATGGAGCCCTTGGCGATGCGCCATTGGGCGTACACCTCGGATTTGGTCAGCAGGGGCGGCTCGACCGTCTCGATCAGCAATTGGCGGCGCAGCCAGAGGTACGCCGTTTCCAGCTTTTCCGTCATGTCGCCGATGATGACCTGGTGCATGGGTGACTCGGCGATGGACTTGCCGGTGTCGGCGAAGGTCTTTCGCGTCAGCCGGGCGAGGGTGTCGTCGTAGACGGCCTGCGCGCAGCCGGTGTAGACGGCCGTGATGGCGAGCTGGTTGCCGACGAAGCTGCCCCGGCTGCACTGCAGCATCTTGACGAACGCGCCCGGCACCGTCAGCGCGTCGGCGGCCGGTACGAAAGCGCGGTCGAGCCGGATGCCGTGGTTGGCGCTGCCCCGCATGCCCAGGCCGTCCCACGCGGGCCGCTCGGAAACGCCGGCCGCCTCGCGCGGGACCAGGAACATGGCCAGGCCGTCGGCCGTCCCGGTGCCGTCGAGCCGGGCCGTGACCAGATAATAATCGGCGATGCCGGTGGCGCAGCCGAACGATTTCTCGCCGGTCAGCTCCCAGCCGCCGTCGACCGGCGAGGCCGTGGTGGCGATGGCGATGTTGGCGCTGCTGCTCTTCACCGACTCGCTGGCGAAGTTGGCCAGCCACGTGCCGCCGGACATCAGCCGCAGCACCTTCTCGGCGAACGCCCGGACCTCCGGGACCTCGTCGCCGGCGAACAGGCCGGAGGAGATCGCCTCCAGGGGCAGCAGGCCGCGCGACGCCGACGTGTTGTGGAAGAAGAACGCCAGCGCGGTCGACGGGCAGGCCGTGCCCATCGCGTACGTGGCCGCGGCCAGGTCGCGCAGGTTGCCGCCGAGGCCGCCGTACTCCTCGGGGACGATCAGGCCGAGCAGGCCCGCCTCGCGCAGCACGCCGATGTGCCTGATCGGGAAGGCGCCGTCGCGGTCGGCCGCCTCGGCGCCGGCCCGCAGCGCGGGCAGCACCTGTTCGACGAGCGCGGCGCGCGCCTTCTCGTCGACGGTCATGTCGTCGACGAGGCGTTCCCCGGTGAGTCGGTCGGCCATGGATGGTCACTCCTCGAAGGAAAGATGAGGGCCGGGCACCTCGAGTTGGCGGGACAGGTGGAGCAGGTCGTCCATGGGCAGCCCGGCGGCGCCGGCGCCGGGCGCGACCGCGTCGAAGTGGGCGACGCCGCTCTTCATCGCGACGAGCGCGTTGACCAGGGCCAGGCTGTGCCCGCCGGCCAGGCGGACCCGCAGGACGGCCGGGCGCACCCGCACGATCGCGTCCTGCAGGACCCGGCGCACCTGCAACGGCGACGCGGGTTTGACCGGTGACTCGGTGAGGCCGACCTCGTCGCAGCCGAGCGTGGTCAGCGCGTCGAGCACGCTGAGGACGGCCGTTTCGCGGGCCGGGTCGAAGGCGTCGGCCACATAGCCGACGACAGCGGCGCCGGTTCCGCGCGCGGCCTCGAACCAGGAGGGCGGGGGCAGCACGCCGGTGCCGTCGACCGTGAACTCCGCGTGGGACCCGTCATGACGTACCCGGGAACCGGCCTGGCGCAGAACGGCCGCGAGGGGATCGCCCGGCGGAACCTCCACCGCCAGGTGGAGGGACGCCGGAAGCGGGTCGGCGACCTGGCCCCAGGTGCGCGAGTGGAACAGCAGCGGCGCGGTGACCCGGGGTGTGGCGGCGTCGGTCACCTCGCCCACGAAGATGGTGTGGTCGCCACCGGGATAGGCGTGCGCGACGCGGCAGTCGAGCCAGGCGATCGCGTCGGCCAGCACCGGGATGCCGCTGTCGGTGACCCGCCAGTCGAGGCCGGCGAAGCGGTCGGTGATCTCGGGCTGCTGCCCGGCGAAGCGGCGGCCGATGTGCGCCTGGTCCTTGCCCAGGAAGCTCAGGGCGAACTTGCCGGCCGCGTCGAGCAGGCCGCGGCTGGGCAGGTGGTTGCCGAGGCAGACCGAGACGAGGGGCGGATCGAGGCTGACGGAGGAGAATGAGCTGGCGGTCATGCCGTGCGCGCCGCGCGGGCCGGTCGTGGTCACCACGCACACGCCGCTCGGCCACTGGCCGAGAACGGCGCGGAAGGTGTGGTGATCGACCGGCACTGTCGCCCTTTCGACTCGAGCGATGTTTCGCATCAGGAAACGCTGTTGCGCTGACGGTAACGGGCTGTTCGGAACGCTGTCAACGCCATTTCGCATCGGGAAACGGGCGGGATAGGCTCGGCGAAGCTTGTTCCGATTTCGTTACTTAGGAGTAACAGCCGTGGCAGCAGTACCGTCAGCGCCGATGGTGGAGGAAGAGAGTCAGTCGCGCTCGGTCGCGGCCGTCGAGCGGGCGATGGACGTCCTGCTCTACTTCGGCCGGGTCGACGCGCCCGATCTGGGCGTCACCGAGATCGCCGGCGCGCTCGGCCTGACCAAGGCCGCGGTCCACCGCATCCTGACCGCCCTGCGCAGCCGCGACCTGATCACTCTGGACCCGTCCACCCGGCGCTACGCGCTCGGGCACGCCGCGGTGGCGCTGGGCCGGGCCTACCTCGCGCGCACGGACGTGCGGGCGATGGCCGCGCCCGAGCTGAAATATCTGTCGGACAAGTACAAGGAGACCGCCACCCTGTCGCTGCGCCGCGGTGACACCCGGTTGTACGTCGACCAGGTCGTGCCCGACCAGGAACTGCGCCTCGAGGTGGCCCTGGGCATCCCGTTCCCGCTGCACGCCGGCGCGTCCTCCAAGGCGTTCCTGGCCTTCGTGCCGAGCGCCGACCGGGAGAACTACCTGAGCCGGCACACCCTGGAGCGGGTCACCGAGAAGACCATCGTCGACGTGGCGAAGCTCCGCAAGGACCTGAACGCCGCGGCCAAGAAGGGCTACACGACCTCGCTGGGCGAGCGCCAGGCCGGCGCCGCGTCGATCGCGTACCCGATCTTCGATCACGACGGTCACCCGGTCGCCGTGATCAGCGTGGCCGGCCCGGCGATGCGGTTCAAGCCGGAGGCGAGCGACGCCCTGATCGCCGATCTGGGCGCCTCCGCCGCGCGCATCTCGGGCCAGCTCGGCTACGTGGCCTAGAGGTTCGCGAGGGGTTTGGCGACCCCGAGGAGGCCGGCGGCCAGGACGCTGAGCCAGATCGTCCAGACGTACGGCAGGCAGCCGTTGACGCTGCGGCGGAGCACCGTCTCCGTCGCGGTGCCGGCCGCGCCGCCCATGACCGTGCCGAAGGCCGCCCCGAACGGCCGCAGCGTCCGGCGGATTCCCAGCCCGGCCGCGATGGCCAGGGCGTACAGCAGGACCTTGGCCCCCAGCCAGCGGGGATTGGTGTCCACCCCGAACGGCCGGCTCGCGATCAGCGTGTAGAGGCCGGCGCCGGCCATGCCCGCGATGACCGCGATCCGGATGAGCCAGTCGAGCCGCCGCACCAGTGGGTGCTTCCCCGGCTCGTGATGGTCGGTGTACATCAGCCACACCCACACGAGGGCGCCGATCCAGGCCGGCACGGGCAGCCATCCGGGCAGGTTCGCGCCGTGCGCGTCGAGCGCGATGAGGGTCAGGCCGCTGGGCAGGAACAGGATCAGGCAGATCTTCGGGCCCAGGTCGAGCCCGCTCATGATCTTCAGGGCGGTCAGCCGGGCGGCCGGGGTGAGCGACGGATCGATGACGAAGCGGCTCGAGTAGAAGACGCCGAGGTCGCCGCCGAGCCAGAAGACCATGAGGACGATGTGCAGGTAGAGGAACAACTCGAGCATGCGCGAAATGGAAACACTGGTCCGCTGTGAGAAACAAGGGTCTTGACCCGGGAGATTCGGCGGAACTAGCGTCGCCCCATGGTCGGCCGCTACTACGAAGATTTCACGGTCGGTGACACGTATCGGCATCCCCTCGGCCGCACGATCTCCGAGACCGACAACACCTGGTTCACGTTGCTCACCATGAACACGAACCAGTCCCACTTCAACGTCGACTACGCGGCCCGGACGCCGTACGGGAAACTGCTCGTCAACTCCACCCTGACCGTCGCCATCGTGACGGGCCTGTCGGTGGTGGACATCAGCCAGCACGCGTTCGCCAACCTCGGCTGGGACGAGATCCGGATGCCCCATCCGGTGTTCGTCGGCGACACCATCTACGCCCGCTCCACGGTCCTGTCGATGCGCGAGTCGGCGTCGCGGCCGTACGCGGGGATCGTCTCCTTCGCGACCACAGGCTTCAACCAGGACGGGGCCGACGTCATCACGTGGAAGCGGACGGTGCTGACCTACAAGCGCGGGCACGGGCCGGCCTGATGCGCCTCGACGTGCAGCCCTGGGGCGCGACGATGGCCGAGCTGGTCGACGCCGCCCGGGCCGCCGAGGACGCCGGGGCCGGCGTCGTCTGGGCCCCGGAGCTGCACCGCAGCGCGCCGGTCACGGCGGCCGCCCTGGCCGGCGGCACGTGGAGGGTCGGCGTGGGCACGGGGGTGGCGCTCGCCTTCGCCCGCAGCGCGATGCTGACCGCGCTGACCGCGGCCGACCTCGACGAGCTGTCCGGCGGGCGGTTCCGGCTCGGCCTCGGCACCGGCGTGGCGCGGCTCAACCAGGACTGGCACGGCGTCGCGTTCGAGCGGCCGGTGGCCCGCATGCGCGACACCGTGGCGATCGTGCGGGCGGTGCTGGCCGGGGGCGACCCGATCACGCACGACGGGGTGCGCTCGATCAGCGTCCGCGGCTGGCGCCGGCCGTACCCGAGCGCCCAAATCCCCATCTATCTGGCCGCCGTCGGGCCGGCGATGACCCGGCTGGCGGCCGAGGTGGCCGACGGCTGGCTCGGTCATGAGCTTTTGACCAGGCCCCCGCTCGAACGCCGTCCCGGCTTCGATGTGGTCGCCTCGGCCTGCTGCTCGATCGATCGTGACGCGGGCACCGCCCGGCGACGGGCCGCGAACGTGGTCGGCTTCTACGCGTCGGTCCGGTCCTATGCCGCGATGTTCGAAGCGGCCGGATTCGGTGCGGTCACCTCGGTGGCGAGCGCGGCGCTGCGGGCGGGCCGTCCCGCCGGCAGTCTGGGCGACCTCGTGCCCGACGAGATGGTCGACTTTTACGCGATCGCCGGGACACCGGGGCAGTGCGCGGCCCGGATCGCCTCGTACGAAGGCGTGGCCGACGCGATCAAGCTGTCGCCGCCCTCGTACGGGCTGCCGGCCGACGAGGTGCGGCTCGCGCAGAAGAGGCTGCTGGAACTCGTGGGGAGCCACCGATGAGACCCCTGGAAGACGTGCGCGTCATCGCCGTCGAGCAGTACGGCGCCGGCCCGTTCGGATCGGTGCATTTGGCCGACCTCGGGGCCGAGATCATCAAGATCGAGGAGCCGGCGACCGGCGGTGACGTCGGCCGCTACGTGCCGCCGTACCACCACGGTGAGGACTCGCTGTTCTTCGAGACCTTCAACCGCAACAAGCGCTCGCTCTCGCTCGACCTGGCCACCGCCGCCGGGCGCGAGGTCTTCGAGGATCTCGTACGGGGTTCGGACGCGGTCTACTCGAATCTGCGCGGCGATGTGCCGGTCAAGATGGGCATCACCTACGACCAGCTCAAGCACCTGAACCCGGCCGTCGTCTGCTGCTCGCTCACCGGCTTCGGGATGACCGGGCCGCGCGCCGCCCAGCCCGGCTACGACTACATCCTGCAAGGGCTGGCCGGGTGGATGGAGCTCACCGGCGAGCCGGGCGGGCCACCCACCAAGTCCGGGCTGTCCCTGGTGGACTTCTCGGGCGGCCTGGTCGCGGCGGTCGCGCTGCTGGCCGGCCTCCACCAGGCGCGGCGCGACGGCGTGGGCATGGACTGCGACGTCAGCCTGTTCGACACGGCGATCGCGATGCTGACCTATCCGGCCGCCTGGCATCTCAACGCCGGGTTCGTCCCCTCCCGGACGCACCACTCGGCCCACCCGTCGCTCGTGCCGTTCCAGGTGTTCCCGACGGCCGACGGCTGGATCGTGGTCGGCTGCGCCAAGGAGAAGTTCTGGCGGCGCCTGGTCGAGGTGCTGGCCGTGCCGTCACTGGCCGATGAGCGGTTCGCGACGTTCGCCACGCGGCGCCTGCACGCGGCCGAGCTGCTGGCCGTGCTGGACGAGACTTTCGCGACTCGGGAGTCGGCGGAATGGCTGGCGCTTCTGGAACCGGCGGGCGTGCCGTGCGGTCCGGTCAACGACGTCGCCGCCGCTCTGCGCGACCCGCACACGGCCGCGCGGGGGATGGTCGTGGAGACCGAACATCCGCACTACGGCACGGTCCGGCAGGTCGCTTCCCCCGTACGGGTGGGTGACGAGCCCGTCGCATATCGGCGCGCCCCACGGCGCGGTGAGGATCTCGCGCACGTGGCCGACCTGCTCGGCTACGACGAAGGGCGGCTGGCCTCGTTGCGGGCCGCGGGTGCCTTCGGAGAACCCGCATGACGGCGGCGATCTTTCTGGGCCGCTGGGCGGCCGGGCTCACTCCCGACGACATTCCGGCCGAGGTCGCCGAGACGGCCCGGCGCCACCTGATCGACGCGATCGGCTGTGCCGTGGCCGGGATCCGCCGGGGTGCGGCCGGTCCGGCCCTGGCCGTCGCCGCCGGACTGGGCGGCCCGCCCGAGGCGCGTCTGTTCAGCGGCGAGCGCCTCGGCGCGGTGGCCGCCGCGTTCGGCAACGCCGTCGCCATTCACGCGCTCGACTTCGACGACACCCACCCCGGCGGCCTGGTCCACCCCAGCGCCGTCACCGTGCCCGTTGCCCTGGCGCTGGGGGAGCAGACCGGCGGCGACTTCCTGACCGCTCTGGTGGCCGGCCTGGAGACGGCCTGCCGGCTCGGCGCGGCCGTGCCGCACGGCTTCCACGCCCGTGGCCTGCACGCCACCTCCATGGTCGGCCCGATCGCGGCCGCCGTCACCGCCGGCAAGCTGCTCCGGCTGGACGCGCCGACCCTGACCCACGCGATCGGCATCGCCGCCAGCGGCGCCAGCGGCCTCCTCGAGTTCCTGCACAGCCCGGCCAGCACCAAGCAGCTCCACCCCGGCACCGCCGTCGCCAACGGCATCCTGGCCGCCCGGCTGGCCGCCGCCGGGGCCACCGGCCCGCCCGGCGCGCTCGACGGCGAATACGGCCTCTACCGCGCCTTCACGGGCCGCGACCCGTCGTCCGAGACCCTGACCGGCGACGGCTGGGAGATCCCGCTCATCTCCATCAAGCCCTATCCGGCCTGCCAGCTCGTGCACGCCTCGGTCGACGCCGCCCGCCAGTTCGCCGGCACCGCCCCCGAGGCGCTGACCGTCACCCTGCACCCCGACGCCGTCCCGATCGTCGCCGGCGACGCCAAACGCCGTCCGCGCAGCGCCTACGAGGCGAAGTTCAGCCTCTACTGGTGCGTCGCCTCGATGGTCGCCGACGGCCACCTCGGGCTGGACAGCTTCGACCGCCTCGACCGGCCCGGCCTGCTGGACCTCGCCGCCCGCATCACGGTCGTGGAGAAGGACTTCGGCACGGTGGCGGCCGACGCGCCGGGCATCGTCGCCTTCGGCCCGCACGTCTCCCACGTCGACACGACCGCCGGGCCCGGCTTCGAGGCCAAGGCGGAGGCCAACCTCGGCCCCGGCGCGGCGGCCGTCCTCGCGGCGGCCACCGCCATCGAGTTTCTCGACGCGACCGAAAGGTGCCTCTGGTGACCGTCCACCTTCCGCCCGTGCCCGGCTACGCCGCCCTGGCCGGTGCTCTCGCCGCGGCCGGGCTCGCCGTCACCGACATCGCGCACATCACCGAGTACGTGACGGCCGCGACCGGCAGCGACCTGGACGCGGCCCGCTCGTTCGCCCTGCGCGGCCATCGCGTCCCGGTCTCGCGGGTGCCGATCGAGGCGGTCGCCGGCTCGCCCGCCCCGTACGTCCTCGGTGTGACTGCCCATCAGGCCGACGGCATCGTCCATCTCCCGAGCGTGCACACCACCGAGGGTGACTTCCGCGAGCAGTACCGCTGGTGTCTCCAGCGGCTGCGGGAGCTGGCGGGCGACGCGGTCCTGGTCCGCACGATCGACTACACGGCCACGGCGACCCGGGCCGACTATCCGCGCTGCGGCCGGCCCCGCCGCGAGGTGCTCGGCTCGTCCCATCCCGCGGCGGCCGGCATTCTGGTCGACGTGCCGGTCGCGCCGGGGGCCCGGGTCGCGCTGGACGGCGTCGCGGCCACCGGTCCGCTGCGGGTGCTCAATCCGGGCTGGGCCCGCTACGACACGCTCACCTACGAACCGGCCGTGCAGGCCGGGAAGCATCTGTTCCTCTCCGGATTCGGCGCGCTCGACCCGGTGACGCAGGAGGCGCTGCACGACGGGGACCTCCAAGCACAGGCCGAGTACGTCTACGCGAGCATCGGGACCGTCCTGGCCGAGGCGGGCGCCACCGGCGACCACGTCACCAGCCTCGTCGAATACGTGACGCCGGCGGCGGTCGAGGCGTACCCCCGAACGAAAGCGTTGCGGGAGAAGCATTTCCCGAACGCGGCGGTCGTCTCGGTGGTCTGCTCGGCGCTGCTGCGGCCCTCCTTCCTGCTGGAGAGCGTGCCCACGGCGGTGCTGCCGTGATGACGCCGGAGCTGGCCGCCCGTGTCGGCGAGGAGGCCGTCTACACCGCGCCCGAGCCGCTGGGGCGGGCGTCGATCCGGTATTTCGCGCTCGCCACCGGCGACACCGACCCGGCGCACCTGGCCGGGGACGTCGCCCCGCCCACGCTCGTGTGCGAGACGAACCAGTACGCCAACCGGCCGCGCGACGCCGACGGTTTCGCCGGGCACGGCTGGGATCTCGACGTGCCCGGCGCGCGCCTGGTCCGCGGTGGCAACAGTTACCGCTTCCACAGCCCGGCCGGGCCGGGCGACGTCATCACCGCCCGCTGGCGGCTCGACGACATCGCCGAGCGCGTCAACGGCGCCGGCAAGCGGATGCTGATCGTCACCTCGATCGCCACCTACACCAACCAGGACGGGCGGCTGCTGGCCACCAACGAGGAGGCGCTCATCTATGTCGAGGCTTGAGTTCGAGCCGCTCGTCCGGCGGGTCGAGCTGCCCGACATGATCGCCTACGCGGGCGCGACCTGGGACTGGCACCGGCTGCACTACGACCCGGCCTACCTCGCGGCGCGCGGCCTCGACCGGCCTGTGGTGGACGGGCAGGTCTTCGGCGCCTATCTGGCCATCGCGCTGCGCGGCTGGTTCGGCCCGGACAGCGTCCTGACCGGGCTGTCGTTCCGCTTCCGGAGCCTGGTCTTCGCGGGGGAGACGATCCGCTGCCTCGGCGAGCTGCGCTCGGTCGACGACGGCGTCGCGGACGTCGACCTGCGCGTCGAGGTGGTCGAGGACGGCCGCCTGGCGGTGGCGCCCGCCTCGGCCCGGCTGCGCCTTCCGCAGCAATGACCGTCGCCATCGCCGGGGTCGCCGAGTGCGACCTCGGCAAGACCGGGCTCGACGTGCTCACCCTGCAGACCCAGGCCGTCACGCGGGCGCTGACCGACGCCGGGCTGACGTTGTCCGATGTAGACGCGCTGGCCACCAACAACATCGGCCGTTTCCCCGTCACCCAGCTCGCCGACTATCTCGGCCTGCGGCCTCGATGGTGCGACTCGACCTTCGTGGGCGGTTCGGCCTTCGAGATGTACGTCGCCCGGGCCGCCCAGGCGATCGACGCCGGCCAGTGCTCGACGGTGGTCATCTCGTACGCCTCGAACCAGCGCTCGGCGCGATCCCGGTCTCTCACCGTCGCCGACGACGAGTACGAATCGCCGTACCGTCCGCTCTATCCCGCGTCGTATTACGCGATGGTCGCCCAGCGCTACCTGCACACGTACGGCCTCGATCGCCGTCACCTGGCGCAAGTGGCGATCGGCGCGAGAGAACGGGCCCAGCGCAACCCCAAGGCCTGGACGTACGGCGCCGGGCCGCTCACCGTGGAGGATGTGCTGGCCGCACCGCTCGTGTCGAGCCCGCTCGGCGTCCTGGACTGCTGCCTCGTGACCGATGGCGGCGGAGCCGTGGTGCTCACGTCCCTGGAGCGGGCCCGTGACCTGCCGCGGCCGCCGGCGGTCGTGCTCGGCTACGGGGAGAGGCTCGACCATACCGGCATGGCCACCGCGCCCGATCTGCTGCGCACCGGGGCGATCGAGTCGGGCCGGACGGCGTTCCATGCGGCCGGGCTGACACCGGCCGACATCGACGTCATCCAGCTCTACGACGCCTTCACCATCTCGGTGCCGCTCGGGCTGGAACAGCTCGGTTTCGCGGCGCCGGGGGAGGGGCTGTCGGTCACCACGCCGATGAACACGGGCGGCGGCGGCCTGGCGTATTGCCATCCCGGCCAGTTCGGCGTGCTGCTGCTCGTGGAGGCCGTCCGGCAGCTGCGGGACACGACGGCCGAGACCGCCCTCGTGCACGGCACCGGCGGCATCTTCTCCAGTCACGCCACCGTGATCCTGGGGGTGGACCGGTGAGCGCGTGGTGGGAAGCCACCCGCTCCCGCCGCCTCCTGATCCAGCACTGCGACGCGTGCCTTGCGTATCAGCACTATCCCCGCGCGTTGTGCCTTTCCTGCACCGGGTCCGACTTGTCGCTCATTGAGGTCGCGGGCACGGGGATCGTCGACAGCTTCACGGTCGTTCATCGGGCCGACGAGCCGTACATCCTGGCCCGGGTCCGCCTCACCGAAGGCCCGATCCTGCTCACCCACCTGGACGGCGTCGCCGAGCCCCGCTGCGACATGCCCGTCCAGGTCGCCTGGCGGCCGCTGCCCGACGGCCGCCACCTACCCGTCTTCAGGAGCGCCGATGGACTTTGACCTCAGCGAGGAGCAGCGGCTCTTCCGCGACGTGCTGCGCGACTTCGTCGACCGGGAGATCCGGCCGGTGGCCCGCGAATGGGAGGCGAGCGACCGCTATCCGGCCGAGATCGTCGCCACCATGGCCGAGATGGGGCTGTTCGGGCTGACCGTGCCCGAGGAGTACGGCGGGCTCGGCGCCGACATGATCAGTTTCGCGCTGGTCTTCGAGGAGATCGCCCGCGGCTGGATGGGCGTGGCCGGCATCCTCGGCAGCCACTCGCTGTCGTGCTGGCTGCTCGCGCGGCACGGCACCGAGGAGCAGAAGGAGCGCTACCTGCCCGACCTGGCCGCCGGGAAACGACGTACCGGGATAGCGCTGACCGAGCCCGACGCCGGAACGGACCTCCAGGGCATCGCCACCGTGGCGGTGCGCGACGGGGACTCGTACGTGCTGAACGGCCGCAAGACCTGGATCACCAACGCCCGGCACGCCGACCCGCTCCCGGTGCTGTGCAAGACGTCCGTGACTACGCCGGCCCATCGCGGCATGTCCGTGCTGCTGGTCGACGCCGGCACGCCGGGCTTCACGGTCGAGCGGGACCTGCCCAAGCTCGGCTACAAGGGAACCGAGTCGTGCGAGGTGCTCTTCGAGGATTGCCGCGTTCCGGCGGCCAACCTGCTCGGCGGGGCCGAGGGGCGAGGCATGCAGCAGGTGCTGTCCGGGCTCGAGATCGGGCGGATCAACGTGGCCGCTCGCGCTCTCGGGATCGCGCAGGAGGCGTACACCCAAGCGCTGGCCTATGCCGGCCAACGACGGGCCTTCGGCAAACCGATCGGCGATTTCCAGGCGATCCAGCTGAAGATCGCCGAAATGGCCTCGCAGGTGCAGGCGGCCCGGCTGCTCGTGCGGTGGGCGGCTTCCCGGGCCGACGGCGGCCACCGCGTCGACATGGAGGCCGGCATGGCCAAGGCGTACGCGGCCGAGGCGGCGGTCTTCTGCTCGCTGGCCGCCATGCAGGTGCACGGCGGATACGGCTATTCGAAGGAGTTCGAGGTGGAACGCCTGTACCGCGACGCGCCCCTCATGTTGATCGGCGAGGGCACCAACGACATCCAGCGGATCGTCATCGCGCGGGCGCTGCTGTCGGGGGCGGCGGCGATCGGATGAGGTCCGCCCTGTACGTCCCCGGAAACCGGCCGTCGATGCTCGCCGGAGCGCTGGCCAAGGGCGCCGACGCGGTCATCGTCGACCTGGAGGACGCCGTCCCGCCGGGGGAGAAGGCTGAGGCTCGGGAGGCGGTCGCGGCCTGGCTGCGCGCACAGCCAGCCGGGACGCCGGTCATCGTGCGCGTCAACCCGGGGCCGGCCGGTCTCGACGACGCCCGGGCGGTGGTTTCGCCCGCGTTGCGCGCACTGTGCCTGGCCAAGGCCTCGGTGCCGGAGGTGGTGGGCATGGCGTCCGTCCTCGACGAGGCCGGAAGCAACGCCGTGCTGATTCCATTGCTGGAGACGCCGTCGGCCATCATGGAGGCCCGTGAGCTCGCGCTCGCCCCGCGCGTGGTGCGGCTTCAGATCGGCGAGGCCGACCTCGCGGCCGAGCTGGGAATCAGGCCCGGTGAGGACGAGCGGGAACTTCTGTTCGTTCGGTCGGCGGTCGTGCTGGCCTCGGCCGCGGCGGGCATCGAGCCGCCGACCGCGGCCGTGTCGACCGACTTTCGCGACCTGGATCGCCTGCGCCGCTCCACGGAAGCGTTGAAGAGACTGGGGTTTCGGGGCCGCGCCTGCATCCATCCGGCGCAGGTGCCGGTGGTCAACGAGGTCTTCACACCGACCGAGGACGAGGTGGCCGCGGCCCGCGACCTGGTCGAGCGTTTCGAGCGCGCCGGCGGCGGCGTCTGCCTCGACGCGCGAGGCCGGATGGTCGACCTAGCGGTCGTGCGCGAGGCCCGGCGGGTGCTCGCTCTGTGAATTCATGGGGGCCTCACTCGATCGTGCGCAGGGCGCGAGCGGCGATACGGCCCGCGACGTCCGGCGGGACAACGCCGTCGGTGTCCGTCGCGCGGGCAGCTCGCACCAGTCGCAGGATCTCCGAACCGATCTCTTCCGCTCCAGCCCGGCTGAGGTCGACACCGAGCCACCTCAACCATTCGACAAGGACTTCCGTCTCGTAGCGCTCAAGCCAAGGCTTCGCCGGGTCCGGCGCGGAAAGCAACCTGATCGCTGCGGAAAGGCGGGCGTGTGGTGAATCGTGGCCGTCAAGCACGAGGCCCCGGGCATTCGGCGGTGAGATGCCGTTGCGCTCCGAGGTGAGCACCTCGAACAGCGCCGCTTCACCTGTCGCCGGAAGCGCCTGAACGTGGGCCTCTTCGCTGATGGCGAGCCCCACGTTCACGCGAGAGGCGTAGCCGGGATCGTCGACGCGAACCACTACCCTCTGGACGCCGGTCTGTCCGATCTGTTGCGTCCAGCGCCGGAGCCGCTCGATGTCCCCGACGAAAATCGTATAGTCATCAAGATCCAGTTCACCGTCGAAGACGAGATGCCCTACGAGCGGCATGGCGCCCTGCCAGATCGACACACGCGTGTGGGCGACCTGACCTCGGGTGCGGATCGCCACATGACGGCTGTCGGCGCCTACCGGCCCGTCATCCCAATCGACCTCCGGCCAGGCCGTCGACCCCACCAGCAACACGGCATGGTTGGCATAGATCTCCACAGCACCCGAGAGCACGATTTCCTCCGACGTCCGCATCACGATGATGGTCTACTGCGAGTCGGGCAGGCCTTCCAGCAGGTCCCAGTCCTCGCTGAACCATCGTCGCAACGACGAGGCGAGGTAGTGGTGGCTGTGGGCCCACACGTCGTCGAACATGAACAGCGACCGACCTATCGAGCATCCGGATCTGCGGCGATCTGTTCGGTATCGCTTGCTGCGTTGGCCGGCGCCGGACCGACTTCACTAGCCGGAACCAATCCGTCGGCCGGGCTGATTAGGCCGATCAACGTGCCATCGGGACCTCTCGCCGCCATCGTCCTGCCGGTCGCCCGCCGGATGTACCGAACCGCTCGCATACGGGGACGCAACGACTGGTGGAGGGTAGCCTCAATCTGACACTCCGTCTGACGGTGTCGTGATGTCGCCTCGCGCCTCGCGCAGTCGGATGCGCCGAACTTCCTTAATCATTACGAGGGCGTTCCGTGCGATGTTCAGAACTAAGATCGCCCCCGCCAGGGCTGCCAGCTGCGAGCCAAGAAAAAAGAATTGCGAAAAACGGTAGATTCCTACCGCACTTATTCCTTGTCCAACTGCGGCCAGAACGCCGGTCAAGATGCCGATCAACGCTCCGATATAGGTGGTCCTCAGGACCGCTCCCAATAGGAATGTATAGTAGGTCGTTTGGTCCGTCGCCAAGCTGATGGCCTCGTTAGCAAACTCCTTCCTCTCGATTTCGCGACGTTTCGCGACTTTCTCGCTCCTCTTTTCCAGATAGCTACCGAAAGCCGGTGAAACGAGGTTCACCGCGATACCGATTGGGATTGAAAGGAGGAGACCCCATAAGAACTCAGACATATCACGCTCCGATGGCTTCGACTGTCCTCGGCATCCCCCGTAGTATCGGTGAAGGTGCATCTTGATCGCGAGCAACGACTGCAGCCGCGAAGCCGGGGTTGCATCTAAGATCCGGTGAGCTGGCGGCGATTTCCCTCATCGGTTCAGATATCTGCCCCATGCAGCCACGAAGCAAGCCACCAGCATCCGGCGTGTAGGCCAACTTGTCCGTCGCCCAAGGCGGTTGCGGTCGTGAAACGCTGGCTCCCCTATTTCTGAGCATTGTTGGTCATATTGGCCGATCTCGGTCGGCATCCGGCGCCCTTCTGTACCGGGCCGGTGCCCGAGGATCGTGAATCCAACCTGGATCTTTACGACAGGACCCACGTAAAGTCTGGGGGATTGCGCGAGGGTGCCTTGAGCGACCAAGAGATCAAATCACGCAGAGGGAGCATGAAGGACGAGACGCTGAGAATCGTACTGCCAGTGATTGCGACACTGGCAGGCGTGATCGTAACTATTGCCGGACAGATTGCAATAGGCATCTTCCAGCGAAGGCACGAGTGGCGGAAGCAATATACGGATAAGCGGCTAGAAACCTACGCAGGGTTCCAAATGGTAATTAGCATTACGCGCGAAGCAACTGAGTCGAACAAAAAAGCTGCGCGGCTTGCCGATGATCTGAAATCCATACTGGAAGCTCGGCATGACCGAGCACAAGCCTGGACTGATGAACTGCGAGGTTACGTATCCGAACAGTTGGGCACGCTGGGCCATCAGGATAACGGCCAGCCGGTTCCCGAAGCCATGATGATCTCCATCCGAGATTACATGTCCAACCTTGATGCAAAGTACGACATCGCGGGATTGGAAGCTCTTAAGGTCGAAGGTAGTCAGTTACAGCAGCGGTACAGGGAAGCCGTTAAGATTGCTAGCGAAACGCGAGAACGCGCTGAAGCTAAAGTCAAAGACTCCCAAAAAGCACTCTTCAGCCTGGACTATATTGCATCCAGAGATGTGCGGAAAGCCGCCTTAAAACTGTGGGTTGCGACTAACATGGATGACCCGGAGGGCGGCGCGTTTGGAGAAGCCAGTGCCGGATTCAGCAACGCGGTACGCAAAGAGCTGGGCGTCAAGTAGGTCTTAGCCCTGGCCCTTCAGTAAGGGCTGCTGGTGGTGGGTCCCGGGAACGCGAAAGTGCCTTCTGATCTGGAACGATGGGACTTGTCTAGGGCCCTATCTGTCCATCACCGGAAGGCACTCTCAAGGTGCAGAGTTACCGGCACACGTCCGAAGGTTGTTGTCAGCGGTGGCGCTCGTGGTGTGGTCGGTCATGCCGGCACCCGGCTGCTCACCGATCTGGCTGACAAGACCGCGTTGATTAGCGGTTTCGTTAAGGCGCTCGGGCTGGGCCGGGTGCGTCGCCCGGTGCATGAGCCGGGCCGTGTTTGGGTCGACCTCGCGGTGCTGCTGGCCGATGGCGGTGAGGCCATCGCGGATCTGGCGGTATTGCGGCAGCAGCCCGGCCTGTTCGGGTCGGTGGCCTCGGATCCGACCGCCTGGCGGGTCCTTGACTCGATCGACGCTGCGGCCCTGGACCGGTTACGGGCGGCTCGCGCTGCTGCGCGGGAGTTGGCCTGGGCTCAGCTCCTCGAGACCCGCTGCGGTCTGCCCTCGACCACCGTCCTCGGGCGGGTGCTGGCGGGGTTCGTGCGGGACATCGACGCGACGATCGTGCTGGCTCACTCGGAGAAGGAATCGGCGGCGGCGACCTGGAAACACAGCTTCGGGTTCCACCCGCTGTTGTGTTTCCTCGACGCGACCGGTGAGGCTCTGGCCGGGATGCTGTGCCCGGGTAACGCCGGCAGCAACACCGCCGCCGACCACGTCACGGTCCTGGGTCAGGCCCTGCAGCAAATCCCCGAGCCGCACCGTTATGGCAGCCCGATCCTGATCCGGTCGGATTCGGCGGCAGCAGTCACGACTTTCTCGCCCATATCCGTGGTCTGCGTGACTACGGTGTGGCCACCGAGTTCTCCGTCGGTGTCGCGATCACCGAACCGGTCTGGGCCGCGATCACCGCCGCGACCGGGTGGGTGCCGGCCCTCGACGGTGACGGCAGCCTGCGTTACAGCGCCGAAGTCGTCGAACTCGCCGATCTGCCGACCCGCGACTGCTGGCCTCGTTCCCGGCCGGGACCCGGCTGATCTGCCGCCGCGAACGCCCGCACCCCGGAGCGCAGCTCTCCCTGTTCGACCAGGTTAACGGCGTCCGGCATCAAGTCTTCGCCACCGACACACCCCACGGTGGCTGCTCGACGCAGTTCCTGGAAGTCCGGCACCGTTGCCACGCCCGGGTCGAGGACCGCATCCGCACCGGCAAAACCACCGGCCTCGGCCGATTCCCCTCACGCCAGTTCGCGATCGACGCCGCCTGGCTAGAACTCGCTATGACCGGCATCGACCTGCTCGCCTGGACCCAGCACCTGCTCCTGGACGGCGCGATGGACCACGCGGAGCCGAAGAAGCTGCGCTACCGGCTACTACACGTCGCCGCGAAACTCACCCGCACAGCCCGCACCACCAACCTGCGCATCGCCGCTGACTGGCCCTGGACCGATGACCTCGTCGCCGCCTTCCAACGCCTCGCCGCACTACCCGAACCCGTTACCTGACAACGGAATCCGCCGCACCAACAACCAGGACCCAGGGAGCAACCCGGCCCCCGGCCGGGCGACACCGCCTGCCCTGACCCGCCAACCCCATAACCCGGCACCCACCGCGACAACCCGCACCGCTTAATGAAAGACGGAGGCTAGGACGGGAACGGGCCGCGGACCGTCACTCCGCCGTCGACTGCGAGGGTCTGGCCGGTGACGTACGACGACGCTGGTGAGGCCAAGTAGACGGCGGCCGCGGCCGCGTCGTCCGGTGCGCCCAGGCGTCTCATCGGGATCTCGGGGACGTCCTCTGTGGCCTGCGCCGAGTGTGCCACCGCCGTGGCGATCGCGCCGCAGGCGACGATGTTCATGCGGATGCCGTCGGCGGCGTACTCGGCGGCCACCGTGCGGGCCAGGCTGGCCAGGCCGGCCTTGGCGGCTCCGTAGGCGGCCTGTTCGGGTGCGGCCATCAGGCCGGCCACCGAGCCCACGCTGACGATCGAGCCGCCGTCGCCCTGGGACAGGAACGCGCGGATCGCGGCGCGAGCGGCGCGGGCCACATAGCGGAGGTTCATCTCGTACGCCAGGTCCCAGTCCTCGTCGGCCATCTCGTGCAGCCTGACCGCGGGCACGAACGCCACCTGTCCTCCGACGACCGTCACCAGCGTGTCCAGACGGCCGAACGCGGAGACCGTACGCTCCACGAACCCGTCGACGTCCGAACGGGAACGCACGTCGCCGCTGAGCGGGACACCGTGGCCGCCCAGTTCGGCCGCCGCTTCCCCGGCGCGGGCGGCGGAGATGTCGGCGATCGCGACCGAGGCGCCGGCCGCTGCGAAGGCCCGGGTGATCGCGCGGCCGATGCCCTCTCCACCGCCGCCGATGACCAGGGCTTTCATGCCGTCCAAGGGCGCCATTGACTTCAACCTCACTTCAAGTTTTAGCCTCAACCAGGCGTGTGCACGGACGACTCAAGGGAACACTGTGATCGCGGAGCAGTTCAAGGCGGCCTTTCGGCGTTATCCCACCGGGGTCGCGGTCATCTCCGCGATCGGGGCCGGCGGGCCGATCGGGCTGACCGCCTCCAGCGTGGCGTCCGTGTCGATCGATCCGCCGGCGCTGTCGTTCTCGGCCATGGGTACGAGGTCGGCCCGGGCCCTCCTCGAGGCCGAGAGCTTCGTCGTCAACCTGCTCGGAGCCGCCGGCGCCGAGGTGGCCCGGCAGTTCGCCAGCAGTGGCGGGCCGCGGTTCACCGAGGAGCAGGGGTGGACCTTCCTGCCCACCGGGGAGCCGGTTCTGCGTCACGCGCTGGCCTCCCTGCGGGCCACGCCCTTGCACCGCCTTCCGGTCGGGGATTCGACCGTCGTCGTCGCGTCGGTGCACGAGGTCCTCCTCGGGCCGGCCGGCGGGCGGCTCGTCTATCACGACCGGCAATTCATCCAAGCCGAGGAGTTCAGCAACTGATGCGTTTCTTCCAGCCGCGCACCATCGTGAGCGCACACTGCGATCTGCCCTGCGGGGTGTACGACCCCGCCCAGGCCCGCATCGAGGCCGAGTCGGTCAAGGCGATCGCCGAGAAGTACCAGGCCAACCAGGACCCCGAGTTCCGCACGCGTGCTCTGATCATCAAGGAGCAGCGGTCGGAGCTGGTCAAGCATCACCTGTGGGTGCTGTGGACCGACTACTTCAAGGCCCCGCACTTCGAGAAGTACCCGCAGCTGCACGGCCTGTTCAACGAGGCCACCAAGCTGGCCGGCGCCTCCGGCGCCAAGGGTTCGGCCGACCCGGCCGTGGCCGATCGGCTGCTCGCGAAGATCGAGGAGATCTCGAAGATCTTCTGGGAGACCAAGCAGGCCTAGGGGCGGAACAGCCGGCGCCCGGCGAAGGCGACCGCGACGGAACCGGCGGCCATACCCATGGCGACCAGGGTCGCGCCCACCGGCCACAGGCCGGACTCGTCGGAGCCGGCTGCCTTCGCCGACCAGGCGGCGGTGAACACCACCGTCATCACCGCCGCCACCACCAGCGGGTGGGCCCACCGGGCCGCGACCGCCGCGATCACGATGAGGGTCAGCACACACCCGGCGACCTGCCACCAGGCGTACGGCCCGCTCACCGCCCCCGTCGACGGGTCGGTCACATATCCGGACTCCCAGCCCAGCCAGCCCGCCCAGGCGGCGAGGGTGAGCACGGCGGCGGCGATCGCGGTCTTCCACATGCCGGTCATCCTTCCGTCGCGGCACCGGGCCCGGCATGAGTACCAGGACTCAACCATTCCGGACGCGTATCCCACGTTTACTGACCTTCGGCGGCCGCGCTCTCGACCGTACGGGAAACGCCGTTGACCCTGAATGGGTGACCGCGTTTCTCCGCCGCTGGCCGGCCGCGCTGGGTCTGGCCGCCGCCGTCCTTGTCCTGATCTTCGCCGCCGACCGGGAGACCGCGTCGACCGCCGCGATCGTCGCGGTGCTCTGCTATCTCGGCGCGGCCGCCTTCGACCGGCGCTGGGTGGCCTGGGCCGGGGTGTTCGGTCTCAGCGCCGTCATCACGCTCGCGCAGTTCGCCGAGATCACCCCGTGGGTGGCTCTGGCCGTCGTCGGCGTGGCGCTTCTCGGCCTCGGCTTCGCCTTCGGCGTTCCGCGGCGCCCGCTTGCCGCGCAGGCTTCAGCTGCTTTGGGGTACGGGCTTTTCGCCGTGACCGCCCTCTATCTGCCGGAGACCGCGGGTGGCGTGCTGGCGGGCCTCGCCCTGGCCGCCCACGCCGGCTGGGACACTGTGAACTTCGTACGCGACACGGTCGTGCCGCGCTCGCTCTCCGAGGCCTGCATGGCTCTGGACGTGCCGCTGGGTGTCGGCGTGGCCGTGATCGCGGTGACGGGCTGACCGGCGCCGCGGATTGATGGCAGTCTGTCCGGGTGGATTTCGACTCCGGCGCCGGCCTGCTGCACCGCCTCACGTCCTATCAGCCCGACCGGGAGTGGGACGCCCCCGTCGACGACCCGCGGGTGCGTCACGACCTCACCCCGAACGACCCGGCGACGTTCCCGCCGCCCTACAAGACGTACGGGCCGGGGCTGCCCACGGTCGCGCTTCCCCGCGACCTGCCCGACCCCGGCGTGCCCGCCACCGCCGTCCTGTCCGGGGCCGGAGCGCCTCCTCAGCCGCTCGACGCGGCCCAGCTCGGGCGCGTCCTGTTCCTGGGCGCGGGCGTCGTGCGTACCTCCGAGCGCAACGGCCGCCGCTTCGTCTTCCGCGCCGCCGGCTCGGCCGGCGCCCGTTTCCCGCTGGAGCTCTACGTCTCCGCCCGCGGAGTGGACGGTGTTCCCGACGGCGTCCATTGGTACGACCCGATGGCGCACGCCCTGATCCAGGTCGCCCCACCGGCCGACGGCGAGGCCACCACCCTGATCGTCACCGGCGTCCCGTGGCGCACCGGCTGGCGCTACGCCGAGCGGGGCTTCCGCCACATCTACTGGGACGCCGGCACGCTGCTGGCCCAGCTCGACGCCGCGGCCGCTTCGGCCGGTCTGGCCCCGCGCCTGCGCACCGCCTTCCCCGACGACCGGATCGGCGAGCTGACCGGCGCCGACGGCACCCACGAGTTCCCGGTGGCCCTGCTGACCTTCGGCGACGGCACACCAGCGGTCGCACCCACCGGCAAGGCCACTCCCGGCGACCTCCCACCGGTCGAGTTCCCGCTGGTCACGGCCGCCCAGCATGCCGGCGTCCGCGGCATCCTCGGCCCGGCGTGGCCGGTGGCCGCTCCGGTGGACTTCGAAGCGGGCGGCCAGACGCTGGACGGGGTCATCCGCAAGCGGGGCTCGCAGCGGCGCATGGACCGCACCAAGACGATCCCCCGCGCCGGCCTGGAGTGGGCCATGGCCGCGGCCACGCGCGGCGTCGACGTTCCGCACTGGGTCGTCGCGCACGGCGTGGACGGCCTGGCGCCGGGCCTCTATCGCTGGCCCGATCTGAGCACGCCGATCACGGCGGGCGACCTGCGCGGCGAGCTCGAGCGGGTCTGTCTCGGCCAGTCGCTGGCGGCCGAGGCGGCGTACGTGGTCATCGCCGCCGTGCCCGGCGGCGACCTGGACGATCGGTCCTACCGCGAGGCCCAGCTGGCCTCGGGCATCGTCGAGGGCCGCCTGCACCTGGCCGCGTACGCCACGGGCGCGACCGCCACCGGCATGACCTTCCTCGACTCGGAGGTTCCGGCCCTGCTCCACGAGCCCGGCGGCCTGATCACGCTGCTGTTCACCTGCGTGGGCGTCGGCGAATACAAGTCGCGTCCCGGCGGCGCGCCCGGCGCTCCGGTCGAGGTGCGCAGCGTCATGCCCCGCTTCGTGGAGTAGGGCTCAGCAGGCGCACTGCCACCGGGCGGAGGTCAGGTCCCACCAGCAGGACGGGCACGGGATGTGGCCCGAGTTCGGGGGCACCCACTCGACGAAGGACTCCTCGCGGACCCATTCCGTGTACCGCTCGACGCCCATCGCGCCGATCAGGGTGGCCGTCTGGGTCCGCTGGGCGGCCAGCGCCCGCACCTTGCGGTGGACAGTCAGGTCGTCGAGCACCAGATCGACCGTGAGGGCGCTGTCGGGCACCACCACGGGATAGCCGGGCTCGAAGACGCCCAGGCCCTCGTTCAGCGGTGCCCACCGCCGGTGCCAGCGTTCCCCGACGGCGCTGCGCAGCAGCCGGGCCCCGGGGACGGCGGCCTGGGCGAAGGCCGCCGCCGCCCACCGGCCGACCGCGCGGTGGTCGGCGTGGCCGGTGTTGCCGTCGGGGCCGAAGGTGACCACGGTGCCGGGGCGGATCTCGCCGACCAGCGCGGCCAGCTTCGCGATCGCCTCACCGGCCGGGGCGGCCGGGCAGCCGCCGTCGGAACAGCCGAGCCAGTGGTGCTCGGTGACCCCGAGGATCCGCAGGCAACGGGCCAGTTCGGTGGTGCGCTCGGCGGCCAGCCGGGCCGGTGGCCATCGCTGCGGATCGCTGGTGCCTTGTTCGCCGCGGGTCGCGGTCACACAGACCACCCGGTCGCCACGGTCCGCGGCCAGCGCCATCAGGCCGCCGGACAGATAGGCCTCGTCGTCGGGGTGGGCCCAGATCCCCAGAAGTGTGCTCATGCCGGCCAGCCTCACCGCGACCGCTTGCGGCGCGCTTGCCGCCCGCTTGCCGGTAACCGGACATTAGGCCTTAATGGGTTGGTCAGGTGGATGTCGGATCCGGTGCCCAGGATATCGATCATGATTCATCACCTGGTCGCGGGTGTGATGCTGGCGTCGCTGGCGCCGGCCCACCCCGCCGCTCCCGTAGGTTCGCTTCCGCTCGGCGACGCCGGGCTCGCCGAGACGCGTACGGTGCAGACGCTGGACCGTGGCGTCACGCTGACGCGGATCGTGCGCGGCACCGAGCCGGCCCCCTCCGGCGAGATCAACACGACCACGAAGGGACCGTGGCGGGTCAACGTGCTGACCATCGACCCGGACCGGGCGCGCGGGCACCTCAAGGCGGCGTACGGCGCCGATCTGTCCCGCACCGAGACGGTGAGCGAGCTGGCCAAGGACGCGGTCGCGGGCGTCAACGCGTCGTTCTTCACCTTCACGGCCAGCCAGCTCTACCCGGGAACGCCGGTCGGGCTCGGCGTCTACCAGGGCCGGCTGCTCAGCGAGCCGACCACCGACGTGGCCGAGGCCGACCTGGTCATCGACTCGCGCCGCAACACGATGGCGGTGGGCAAACTGTCGTACGAGGGAACGGTCTTGAACCCCCGCACCAAGACGTCGCTGCCGATCGCGCAGATCAACGACCCGTCGGCGGCCGTCGCCGAGTTCACGCCGGAGTTCGGGGCGCAGACGCCGTCCGGCGCCGGAACGGAGGTCGTCCTCGACAAGCGCGGCTGCGTCGTGCGCGTCGCGACCACCCGGGGAACCGCCCTGGCCAAGGGGCAGACCTCGCTCCAGGCCTCCGGTGAGCAGGCGACCGCGCTGACCGCACTGGCCAGCGGCTGCCTGAAGGTGAAGCACCGGGTGACCGACGCCTCCGGGCGCCGGGTGGCGATCGAGCCGGGCACGTACGCCGTGAACGGCCGCTACCGCCTCGTCGAGAAGGGCGCGATCGTGGTGCCGGACGGCACCGGCAGCTTCTTCGACCGCAACCCGCGGACGATCGCCGGCACCAACCGTCACGGCGACCTCGTGCTGGCGACCATCGACGGCCGCATGACCACCAGCGTGGGCACGACCATGGACGAGACGGCCGAGGTGGCCAAGGCGCTCGGCCTGCGCGACGCGATCAACCTCGACGGCGGCGGCTCGACCACCATGGTCGCCGGCGGCGCCGTGGTGAACACCCCGAGCGGCGGCGCGCAGCGCCCGGTCGGCGACGCGCTGGTCTGGGACAACTGACGATCCTCAAGTCGGCTCCGCCACTACCGATGCTGGGCAGGTCGGTGGTGGCGGATCCGTGAGGGGACCATGAGGAACTGGAAGGCCGCGGCCCTTTGCCTGGGCCTCCTGTACGCGCTCGTGCTCGCGTTGTCGGTGAGCGCGCTCTTCACCGGATACCGGCACTACGACGACGTGGCCGAGATCGCCCGGAGCGTCTTCGGCCTGATCGGCCTGGTCGCGGCGATCCAGGCCTCGCGCCGGGCAGGCCCGGCGTGGCGGGCGGTGGCGCTGAGCTTCATGGTGCTGGTCGTCTCGCCCGTGTTCGCCCTGGCCGGCACGACGATGGTGGACGACGTGACGCATGTGGCGTTCGTCGTCTCGTTGATGCTGGCGTTGCAGCTGTTCCCGCTGCCCGCGACCACGCGCCGCGAACGGTGGAAGACCGCGCTGGACGCGTCGGTCGTGCTGGTCGGCGGCTGCATGCTGCTGTGGTACTTCTCCTTCGGCACGTACATCTCGGAGCACGGCTTCTCCGGCGGCGTGATCGTCCCGGCCGCCGTCTATCCGATCGCCGATCTGGCCCTGCTATTCAGCGTGGCCCGGATCCTGCTGCGCGGCACACTGGGCTCGACGCCGCGGGCGCTGCGGATGCTGACGGCGGGCGCGCTCGTGCTCTTCGCGGGCGACGCGGTGCACGGCTATCTGCGCAGCCACGAGCTGATCGACACGAACTCGCCGTGGCAGTTCATCTGCTGGCTGACCGCGGACGCGCTGCTGGCGGCGGCCGCGGTGGAGCAGTGCCGGGGCATCAACGAGCGGCGGGAGTCCCGGCGCCGATTCGCGGCGGCGCGCTACATGCCGTTCGTGGCGATCGCGGTCGCCAACGGCCTGATGCTCACGGCCGCGATCCGTTCGGGCTCGTTGTGGCCGTGGGGCGGCCTGGCCCTGGGCGGCACGCTGATCAGCGTGATCGTGCTGGTCCGCCAGACGCTGGTGCAGCAGGAGAGCGACGAGCGCGCGGTGACGGACGGCCTGACCGGCCTGGCCAACCGAGTCCCGTTCCGCGCCACGTCGAACCGAGCGCTGGACCGCGACGCCCGCACCGGCAAGCACAGCGCGGTCATGGTCATCGACCTGAACGGCTTCAAGGGCATCAACGACACGCTGGGCCACAAGTCCGGCGACCTGGTGCTGGTCGAGTTCGCCCGAGTCCTGCGCTCGTGTGTGCCCGACTGGGGCCTGCCGTGCCGCCTGGGCGGCGACGAGTTCTCGGTCGTGCTGCCCGGCCTCGACTTCCCGGAGCAGGCGTACGACGTGGCCGGCCGCATCGTGTCGTCACTGGCCCCGGTCGTGGTCGACGGCAAGCTGATCCCGTTGCAGGCGAGCGTGGGCGTCGCGGTGTCGGCCCCGGGCGAGCTCACCCACGACGTCATCGTGCACCGCGCCGACCTGGCGATGTACCGGGCGAAGGCGCTGGGCCCGGACACGCGCTGGGCAGTCTGGCAGGAGTCGTTCGAGCAGACCAGCAGCGCGGCCGCGGCATAGAACTGTGGGTGGCGGCAGGCGGCGAGTACGGCGGGGTTCGTAAGGTCATCCAGTGAACGTCTACGACATCGTCGGCCGGCTGCCCTCGATTCCGGTGCTGCGCGGCCGGTGCAAGGCCCTGGCCGTTCTGGAGTTGATCCAGGGCACCGGGTACGAGTACTACAGCTACGCCGCTTGGGGTGACGACGAGGCGGCGCTGATGAGCAACGGCGGCGGCGACGAATACACCATCGTCTTCGGCGAGGCGGGCGTGTTCATCCGGCTGTTCGACCACGAGTCCGCGATGTCGCCCTATGCCGCCAGTGACGATATGACACTCTGGCCGGGACTGCTCGACGGGTTGCCGCCGGAGTTCGCCGGGCACGTCACCGAGCCGGCGTTCTGCGACGGCGACGACCTGATCGCGACAGCGGTGCTGTGGCGGCGGACCACCGACGACCACTGGCACGCCGGCGCCGGCATCACGTTCCCGCCGTCCCTCGGCCCCTACGACATCAGCCCGGACGGCACTGACCGGCTCAGCATCCTGTGCGACGACATCGTCGACGAGTACGTTGACTTCGCCAGTGACTATTACGAGACCGAGATCGACCGGGACGCGGTGGCGCACATCGCGGCGCTGCGGCCACTCACCGACGACGTGGTCCGGGCGCTGAACCCGAAGTCGAGCCTCGCCGCGGTTCGCGCAGAGGTGACCGCGACCGGCTATCCGATTGCACCGACGGTCAGCTAGCGCCGTTCGGGCTGAGGGCGCGGTTTCAGTTCGCGCCAGTCCGGCGGCAACTGAGTGCGGCTGCTGCTGGTATCGCGAGACCGCTACGGAGGCCTCTACGAGCCCGGCGCTTGGCTCGCTTTCCCCTGCTGGCCAGCTCTACGAGGACCTCAAGCGACGACTGGCTGAGCGAAGAAGGCGGCTCGGTCCGTACGATCGGTCGCGCCAGATCTAGCATGGCCTCCATGAGCGACGTCGACGCCGGTGAGCTACCCGAGCTGTCGTTCACACTCCCGGGCATCCCGGCCTCGGCCGGCGCGCTGGTACGTGGCCGCAAGGGGCGATTGCTCATCCTGAAGCCGACGTACAAGGGCGGCTGGACGATCCCGGGTGGAGTTGTCGAGATCGGCGAGTCACCCTGGGAGGCATGCCGACGCGAAACCAGGGAGGAATGCGGCCTCGACGTCACCACCGGGCGGCTGGCATGCGTTGACTTCCTCCGGCCACGGCCTGATCGTCCGGGTGGCATGCGCTTCCTCTTCGACTGCGGCGTCTTCGACGACGACTTCTTGGCTACCGTGATCATCGAGCCGGTCGAGATCGCCGAAAGCCGGATCCTGCCGATCGACGCGGCGCTGCCTTTGCTCAGCGGACCCGTCCGGCGCCGGGTACGCGCCGCCTGGAAGACAAAGCGGGTGCGCTATCTGGAGGACGGCTGCCGGGTACAGGGGATCAACCCTTAGCGGTTAGGAACCGGCGACCGAACATCGAGAAGCCCATGCAACGCTATGGCGGCGAACCGGCGGTCGCTTCCACAGACAGGGCGACCCGACGCTGCAATGCGTGCTTATGCGGTGACAGCCATACCGGACGGATCGCGGCAGATGACGACGCGCATCTGCTCTGTGGCGGGCATCGACGGTGGCGCGGGACCTTTTGTGTCAGTGCTGCGTGCGACCATGGCGGCTATGACTGCTCGATGGGGAGTTCTCGGCGTGCCGTCAAGCGCCGGTGCGCACACGCCCGGGCTGGAGAAGGGGCCAGCGGCGGTTCGGGATGCCGGACTTGTAGATCTACTGCCCGGCGGGGCTCAGGACCACGGCGACGTCAGTGCGTTTCGCTGGCGCCCGGACACCGAGCGGCCCAACGCCAAGAACGCTGCCGCAGTGGCGCGCATCGCCACCGAAACAGCCATCGGAGTCGCCGGTGTCCTGGCCGCCGGCCAGATCCCGTTCGTAGTTGGCGGCGACTGCTCCATCACCATCGGGGTGGTCGCCGGGTTCCTCAACCACGGGGTCCGTCCGGCGCTGCTGTACTTCGATGGTGGGCCCGATCTGTACACCCCGGAGACCAGGCCGAACGGCAATATCGACGCGATGGTCCTGGCCCACCTGCTGGCGACACCCGGTCACGTTCCGCTGGTGGCCGGCGTAGGACCCGTAGTGCCGCTGGTGGGCCCACAAGACGTTGTCTCCTACGGGCACACGCTGCCGCCGGAAGACACCGAGTTTCAGCTGCTCAACGAGTTCGGTATCGACCACGTGTCCGCCGACGAGATACACGCCGACCCGCTGGCCGCTGCACAGCGGGCACGTCACCAGGTCGAGAAGCGTCAGGCATCCTTCCTCGTGCATCTCGATGTCGACGTCCTGTCGTTCAACGACGTTCCGCTGGCTGACGTCCCCGATTCCGGCGGCGATCCCGCGGGCCTGACGCTCGAGGAACTGATCGAAAGCCTTTCCGTGTTCGCGTCCAGCCCGTCCTTCGCCGGCCTGGTCCTGACCGAGTTGAACCCCGACCACGCACCGGACGTCGACGCGATCCAGCGCTTCCTCACCGCGATCGGAAAGGCTTTGCCGGTAACACCCCAAGCTTCCTGAGGGCATTCCTGACCAAGTACTAGGCGATGGCCGCGCGTTGTTGTGGAGTCACGGCCCGTGCCCGTTCCCGGATGGAGGTGGCGCTGGCAGGATGGGCTCGAGGGCGTCCTGTCGTATCGAGGAGCTTCGGTGTCTGTCGAAGAAGGGCCGACGATTCGCCGCCGGCGGCTGGGGGCGGAGCTGAAGCGCTGCCGTGAAGCCGCCGGGCTGACGCAGGAGCAGGTGTCCCGCGAGTTCGAGTGGCATGCCGCCAAGGTGACCCGCATCGAGGCGGCCCGGGTCGCGGTGACCGCTCGTGATGTCAAGGATCTTCTGCTTCTGTACGGGGTGGACGATCCGGAATATCGCGACTCCCTCATGCAGCTCGCCCGGTCGGGTGGGCAGCGGGGCTGGTGGTCGGAGTACCGCGACATTCTGCCGGCCGACGCGTTCATCCGGCTCGAGGCGGACGCCTCTCTCATCCGTGACTGGGAGCCGGTGCTGGTGCCGGGGTTGCTCCAGACCGAGGCGTACGTGCGGGCCCTGTTCTCCGTCCCTCGTCTCGGCCGACGCGGTAGCGTCGACCGCTTCGTCTCTTTGCGACTGGCGCGCCAGCGCCGGCTCACCGACGACCCGCCGCTCGTCGTGCAGGCGGTGATCGACGAGTCGGTGATCCACCGCCGGATCGGCGGCGCCGGCGTGATGGCTGATCAGTTGCGGCACCTCGTCGCGCTGTCGCAGCGGGAGAACGTGGACCTCCGCGTCCTGCCGTACGACGCCGGCGAGCACCCGCTGTTGAGCATCTCGGCGGTGATTCTCGAGTTCCACGACGCGCCCGATCTGGACGTCGTCTACCTCGAGCACTACCGCGGCACCCACACCCTGCTGAAGCGGAAGGCCGACGTCGCCCAGTTCCAGGACGATCTGCGGGAGGTGACCGCGAAGTGCCTCGATCAAAGGCAGACGCGCGAGCTCATCGAAAGCGTCCTTGCCCTCAGAGGCGGGTCGCGGTCCTGACCAAGGTGGCCAGTGGGCGGGAGCGGCTGTGTGGTGGCCAGGCGATCACCGTCGTCACCTGCGGGGCGTCGGGGACGGGGACCACGGCCAGGTCGTACGGGAGCAGGGAGCGGCACGACTCGGGCAGCACGGCCACGGCCCGGCCCAGGGAGATGAGCTGGAGCAGCTGGGCGTGGTCTCGGACCTCGGGGCCCGCGCCCTCCGCGTAGGCGCCGTTGTGGCCCGGCCAGCGGGGCAGGGGAATGTCGGCCAGCTCGGCCATCGACACCGACGTTCGGGTGCTCATCGGGTGGCCCGCCGGCAGGATCAGGACCTGGCCCTCGGTGATCAGCTCCTCGGTGTCGAAGCCGGCGGTCGAGTCGAACGGCAGATGCAGCAGGGCCACGTCGGCTCGGCCGTCCCGCAGGTGTGACTCCTGTTCGGCCACGCCGCACAGGATGACGTCGACCGGGACCGAGCCGGGCTCGGCCGCGTACGCGTCCAGCAGTTTCGGGAGCAGGTCGCTGGAAGCGCCGGCCTTTGTCACCAGCACCAGCTTCTCGGTGCCGTCGACGGCTCGCTGCGTGCGGCGCTCGGCCGCCTCCACGGCGTTCAGCGCGGCCCGGCCCTCGCGCAGGAGCACCGCCCCGGCCGCGGTCAGGGCGACCGCCCGGGACGTCCGCGTGAACAGGGCGACGCCCAGGCGGCGCTCCAAGTGGCCGATGGCCCGGGACAGGGGCGGCTGGGCCATGCCCAGGCGGTCGGCGGCCCGGCCGAAGTGCAGTTCCTCGGCGACCGCCACGAAGTAGCGCAGCTCGCGGGTCTCCATGCCGGGAACGATACCCGCACGGTATCGGTGGGTACCGGAACGGTGTTGGTCGCCCGCGCCCTCGGCGACAGGATCGATGACATGAGTGAGAGCAAGGTTGCCCTGGTCACGGGGGCCAACAAGGGTATCGGGTACGAGATCGCGGCCGGCCTGGCCGCGCGCGGATTCGCCGTCGGCGTGGGTGCCCGCGACCAGCAGCGGCGTGACGCCGCGGTCGAGAAGCTTCGTGCGGCTGGGGCGGACGTCTTCGGCGTGCCCCTCGATGTCACCGACGACGCCAGCGTGACCGCCGCCGGGGCTCTGATCGAGGACCGGGCCGGACGTCTCGACGTGCTCGTCAACAACGCCGCCATCACCGGCGGCTGGGAGCAGGCGCCGACCGAGACCGACGTCGCCATCGTGCGGAAGGTCGTGGAGACCAACGTCATCGGCGTCATCCGGGTCACCGACGCCATGCTGCCGCTGCTGCGCCGCTCGGCGTCGCCGCGCGTCGTCATGATGTCGAGCGCCGTGGGCTCGCTGACCCGCCAGGCCGGGCCCGGCGGTGAGACCGGGCCGCTGTCCATGGCGTACGCGCCCTCGAAGACGTTCCTCAACGCCGTCACCCTCCAGTACGCCAAGGCGCTGCGCGACACGCCCGTCCTGGTCAACATGGCCTGCCCGGGGTTCGTGGCGACCGACCTCAACGGGTTCCGCGGTCACCGGACGCCCGAGCAGGGCGCGGCGACCGCGCTGCGGCTGGCCACCCTGCCCGACGGCGGGCCGACCGGAGCGTTCTTCGAGGACGCGGGGCTGGTGCCGTGGTGAAGTGATGCTCGACGATGGACCGCATGAGAGCTGTGGTCCTGCACAAAGGTGAGCTCGGCGTCGACGACGTCCCGCAACCGGCGCCCGGGCCGGGCCAGGTCCGGCTGCGGGTCACCCGGGCCGGCATCTGCGGCTCCGACCTGCACGTGCGGGCCGACCCGGACGTCAGCGCCGATGTCGCGGCGGAGGTCGGATATCCGGACTTCATGCGGGCCGGGCAGCGGGTCGTCATGGGTCACGAGTTCACCGGCGCCGTCGACGCCTACGGCCCGGGCTGCCGGCGGCGCTGGCGGCCGGGCCGGGCGATGGTGGCCCTGCCGCTGATCCGGCACGGCGACGACATCCACATGATCGGCCTGTCGGCCCGGGCCCCGGGCGCGTACGCCGAGTACATGCTGGTCGCCGAGGACGCCGCCATGCCGGTGCCGGACGGCCTGCCACCGGATCTGGCCGCGCTGACCGAGCCGCTGGCCGTGGCCTACCACGCCGTCCGGCGCGGTGAGGTGCCCCGCCGCGATCCGGCGGTGGTCGTCGGCTGCGGTCCCATCGGCCTGGCGGTCATCCTGATTCTCAAGGCTTCGGGGGTACGCCACGTCGTGGCGAGCGACTACTCGGCCGGCCGGCGGGAACTCGCGTGGGCGTGCGGCGCCGACGTCGTGGTCGACCCGGCCGTGGAGTCACCGTGGGGCATGCTCGGCGACGGCCCGGTCACCTCCGCCCCGGAGCTGTACGGCACCGGGCTGGACGCGCTGCACGCCTTGCGTTCCGTGCCCGGTCTTCCGTGGTGGTCGGCCGTGGCCGCCGGCCGGCGCCTCGGGGCCGGACCGCGCGGCGCGGTCGTCTTCGAATGCGTGGGCGTGCCCGGCGTCATCGACGACATCGTGACCCGGGCGCCGTTCCAGTCGCGCGTGGTCGTGGTCGGCGTCTGCATGGAGCCGGACACGTTCCGGCCCACCATGGCCAGCAACAAGGAGATCGACCTGCGGTTCTCGTTCTGCTACGACCCGGCCGAGTTCCGGGCCACCCTTCATCTCATCGCCCGCCGCAAGCTCGACCCGCGCCCCCTGCTCACCGGCGTGGTCGGCCTCGACGGGGTGGCCGGCGCCTTCGACGAGCTGGGCCGGGCCGGGCGGCACGCGAAGATTCTCGTCGACCCGTGGCTGAAATAGGCTGGCCGGCATGCGGGTGGCCTTCGGCAGCGACGACGACAACGACACGACCCGGGCCGTGGTCCAGGCCCTGGCCGACGACGGCCACGAGGTGGTCCGGCCCTCGTTCGGGTCCTGGCCCGAGCTGGGCCGCGCGGTCGGTCTCGACGTCGTCGAGGGCCGGGCCGACTACGGCGTGGTGATGTGCTGGACCGGCACGGGCACAGCCATCGCCGCCAACAAGGTGCCCGGCGTGCGGGCCGCCCTGGCCTGGGATCCGTGGATCGCCCGCGGCGCCCGCCTCTGGAACGACGCCAACGTGCTGGCCATGAGCCTGAAACGCCTCGCTCCGGACGTGGCCGTCGAGGTGCTGCGGGCGTTCCTGGCCGAGCCGGCGCCCGACCCGGACGAGGCCGCGAACATCAGAGCGCTCTGAGCAGGGTCTCGATCCACGCGCCGGGCTGCTCCAGATGGACGTCGTGCCCAGCGCCGGCGATGACGGCGTGAGCGGCCTCCGGCCGTACAGCAAGCATCTTTTCGATCTCCGCCTGCGAAATGATGCCCTTGTCGCCGGTCACGAGCAGGGTGGGCGCGGTGACCCGCTCCCATTCGGCCCACCGGGCCACGTCCGTCACCGGGTCGATGGCGCCTCGCATGATGTCCATGTCGAAGCGGGGCCGCCATCCGCCGTCGCGTTCCTCGAGGTCCTCGAGCCAGGCGCCGGCGATGGGGGAGTCGCCGAGGAACGCCGCCGCCGCTTCGCGTGACGGGAACGACGCCGGCCAGTCGCTCAGCTTCACGCGGTCGCCGCCGCCGACGCCCGCCTCCAGCATGACCAGCCGGCTCACCAGCCCGGGGTGCCAGGCCGCGGTCAGCATGGCCGTGTGCCCGCCCATCGACTGGCCCGCCAGCGTGACCGGGCCGCCGCCGGCCACCTCGCGGATCAGCGCCACCACATCGGCGACGTAGGCCTCGCGGGACAGGTCGCCGGGCCGGCGGGTGGAACGGCCGTGCCCGCGCTGGTCGAGCGCCACCGCCCGATGCCCCGCGGAGGCGAGGGCCTCGGCCGTCGGCAGCATCTCGCGGGCGCTTCCGGTCAGCCCGTGCAGCAGAACGGTGACCGGGCCGCCGATGTCGCCGCGGGTCAGATAGGAGAGCGAGACGCCGCCGGGAAGGGTGAGCACGGCGGAAGTCTCGCACGCCGATAGGTTGAGTTGGCCCGGCGCGGGTAATGCGCGCTCGTGATCAACGCCCCTGACCTGCCGCTACCCGGGCACGGTGCCACCGCCGAACGTTTTCGTCTCCTGGCCGCGCTCGGCCGCGAGGATCTGGTCCATGCCCGCCTCGGCGAGGGCCACGCCGACGCCGTCGCCATCCGCGTCGAGCTCGGCGACCTCGACAAACCCGCGACCCCGCCGGGGGAGAGGTGGGGCGTCTGGGCGGCGGCGCCTTCGTCCGTACGGGCTGAGCACACCACCGAGGGCTGGCGCCTGACCGGCGAGCGCCCCTGGTGTTCCGGCGCCGCCTGGTGCACCGACGCGCTGGTGACGGCGGCCGCCGCCGACGGGATCCGGCTGTTCGCCGTGCGCAACGAGCCCCCGCACGCGCGGCCGGTCGACGGCACCTGGCCCGCGATCGGCATGGCCGGCAGCGACAGCCGTACGATCCGCTTCGACGCCGCCCCCGCCCGCCCGGTGGGAGAGGCCGGCCAATATGTGGACCGGCCGGGCTTCTGGCACGGCGGCATCGGCGTGGCCGCCTGCTGGTACGGCGGAGCCCTGGGCGTGGCCGACCGGCTCCTCGCCGCCGCCGACCCCGGCCCGCACGGCCTCGCGCACCTCGGCGCCGTGGACGTGGCGCTGGGCGCGGCCCGGGCGGTCCTGGCCGAGGCCGCCGCCGAGATCGACGCCGACCCCACCCGCGAGGTGCGGCGCCTGGCCCTGAGGGTGCGCGCGACCGTCGAGGCGGCCGCCACCCAGGTCCTCGAGCACGTGGGCCGCGCGCTCGGCGCGGGCCCGCTGTGCCGCGACGAACAGCACGCCCGCCGCGTCGCCGACCTGACCGTCTATCTGCGCCAGAGCCACGCCGAGAAGGACCTGGAGCAGCTCGGCGCCGCGGTCCTCGCCCAGCCGCGCGGGGCCGGCGAGCCATGGTGACCGCGATCGACGGCGCGGGCACGGCCGAGGCGACCTGGCAGGCGTGGCCGGCGATGGCGGACTGGCCGGTGCTGGCGCTGGAAGCCGGGCCGCTGGCGCCGGTGGTGGTGGCGCCGCATCCGGACGACGAGATCCTCGGCGTGGCCGGGCTCATGGCCACGCTGGGCGACGTGTGCCTGGTGGCCGTCACCGACGGGGAGGCGTCCCATCCGGGCTCGACCGTGCACACGCCGCAGCGGCTGGCCGGGATCCGGCGGGAGGAGACCGCGGAGGCGATGGCCCGCCTCGGGCTCGGCGGGTCCACTGTGGTCCGGCTCGGGCAGCCCGACGGCGGCATCGGCGAGGCGGCGCTCACCGACGCGCTCACCCCGCTGCTCGGCGAGGGCCAATGGTGCCTGGCGACCTGGCGGGGCGACGGCCATCCCGACCACGAGGCCGTCGGCCGGGCCGCCGCCGAGGCGTGCGCGCGGACCGGCGCCCGGCTGCTCGAATATCCGATCTGGGCCTGGCACTGGGCCACGCCGGGTGATCCCCGTGTGCCGTGGGAGCGGGCTCGCCGGGTACCCCTGAAATCCGATGTCCTGGCGGCCAAACGGGCCGCCGTCGAGGCCTTCCCCAGCCAGATCCACCCGCTCGGCCCGGAACCGGCCGACGCGGCCATCCTGCCCCCGCATGTTCTCGCGCGGTTCGCGCGCCCGTTCGAGGTGGTGCTGGCATGACGACCCCGATCAACTACTTCGAGCAGATGTACGCCGGCAACGCCGACCCGTGGAGCTTCGAGTCACGTTGGTACGACGCCCGCAAGCACGCGCTCACGGCGGCGGTGCCACCGGCCCGGCGCTACCGGTCGGCCTTCGAGCCCGGCTGCTCGACCGGGCGGCTCACCGCGCTGCTGGCCCCGCGATGCGACCGGCTGCTGGCCGTCGACGCGGTCGGCGACGCCGTCCGGACGGCCGCCGAACGCCTGGCCGGGGTGCCCGGGGTGACCGTGGAGCGCGCGAGCGTCCCGGACGACTGGCCGGCCGGGCCGTTCGACCTCGTCGTGCTCTCCGAGCTCGGCTACTACTTCGACGACGCCGACCTGGACACGCTGCTCACCCGGGCCGTGGACTCGCTGGAGCCCGGCGGCGACCTCGTCGCCGTGCACTGGCGCTGGCCGGTCGAGGAACACGCCCGTTCCGGCGACGACGTGCACCGGGCCATCGCCGCCCGGCCCGGCCTGACCCGGCTGTCGCGGCTGGAGGAGGCCGACTTCCTGCTGGAGGTCTTCACCCGCGCCGCGGAGCCCCGGTCGGTCGCCCAGCGCGAGGGACTCGCGTGAACCGCGTCGCGGTGATCGTTCCGGCGCACGACGAGGAGGCATTGCTGCCGGGATGCCTGCACGCCCTGCGCGCGTGCCCCTCGCCGGTCCCGGTCGAGATCATCGTGGTGGCCGACGCATGCGGCGACGACACGGCGGCCCGGGCCGGGGCGGCCGGCGCCCATGTGGTCACCACCAGCGTGCGGAACGTGGGGCGGGCGCGGGCGGCCGGGGCGGCGTACGCCATGAGAGCCGGAACCGACGGTCTGTGGCTGGCCACGACGGACGCCGACAGCCGGGTGCCGCCGGGCTGGCTGGAGTGGCAGCTGGCCCACGCCCGCGCCGGGGCCGACCTGGTCATGGGCACGGTGCGGGTCGACGACTGGCTCCGCTGGCCGGCCGCGCTGCGGGCCGTCTACGAGGCCGGATACCGGCGTGCGGCGCAACCCCATGTGCATGGGGCCAATCTCGGGTTCTCCGCGACGGCGTACGTCTCGGCCGGTGGTTTTCCGCCCCTGCCCTTCGACGAGGACCGGGAGCTGATCAGCCGGTTCCACGCGGCCGGCGCCCGCGTGGTGACCGACGACGGCTGCCCGGTCAGCACCAGCGCCCGCCCGTCGGCCCGCGCCCCGCACGGTTTCTCGGCCCACCTGGCCGGCCTGGCCGCCGGGCTTCAGACGACGTAGCCGTCCTCGAGGTAGACGGCGGTGCCGGCCGCGCGGGCCCGGACCGCGGCCACGATGCGCCGGGCCAGCAGGCCCGACAGGCGCTGCTCGGCCTCCCGTTCGGTCGACCACGCCCAGCCCCGCAACTCGTCGGCGGGCACGCGGATGAGGGCGGTCTGCTCGTCGCTGAGAGTGCCGCCGTCGAAGACGAGCATCACCCCTTCGGTGCGGCCCTCGCGCGGCGGCACCCAATCGGTGACCAGTAGCCGGCCCGGCTTCAAGGAGAGGCCCAGTTCCTCCTGAAGCTCGCGGCTCACAGCCGCGTGCGGCGACTCGTCCGCCTCGACGACGCCGCCCGGGATCTCCCAGTACGGCTTGTACGTCGGCTCGACCAGCAGCATCCGCCCGCCCGCGTCGGTGAGCAGCGCGGCCGCGCCCATGCGCTTGCGCGGCAGCGTGGCGGTGTGGTCAGCCATGGCGGTGGTGGCGCTTGACGAAGGTGTAGCCCGGCGCCAGCTCGCCGGCGCCGATCTGGGCGTTCTCCACGGCCTGCTCGTGGGCGCTCAGCTGCTTCTCCGACGGGTGGGCGCCGGGCGGAAGGCGGCGCACGAAACCGCGTACCCAATGGTCCCGGCGATCGGCGCCGTCACCGTCCTCGCCGTCCTCGTCGTAGAACTCCACGGGCTCGACCAGAGGGGCGTAGAAGAGCATGTCGGCCGTTTTCTGGCCGTCGGCCGGCGGGTAGGACGGATAGCCGGAGGAGTCGACGCTGCCCTCGACCCGCGTCAGGAATCCTTCCCGGATCAGCTGGTCGACGGCGTTGCGCAGCAGAAAGGCGGCCTTGGCGCCCCGGCCCAGCCTGACCTGCTCCTCGGGCAGCACGGCGCTGCCGTCCTCGAAGACCCGGCCCTGACGCCGTACGGCGTTGAGCACCTGACCGCGGTTCGACTTGCCCGGATCGAACTCGCGGGTGACGACCTTCGGGTCGTACTCGTGGAAGTAGTCGACCCCGTCGACCCGCACAGGCTCGTCGAGAGGCGTGGTCCGGACGACGACCGCGTCCTTGGCGGCATGCCAGGTCACGGTGACGAGCACCCCCGGCCGCACATCGGGCGGCCAGGAGATGCCGGTGAACTCCCACTCGACGTCCTGCCGGAGCGTCGAGGCGAACTCGGCCCGGACGGCCGTGACACCGAGCTGGCGGTGCTCCATGATCACGGTGACGGTCTCCCGGTCCTGAAGCTCACGGACGCACTCCTCGGGCGCCGCGCAGACACCCTCGTCGATGTCCCCTCGCCACAGCGCGAACCGCCGCGTCGCCGTCCTCATCCTGAGCCCTCCCAACACACCGGCCGGGTTGAAGATACCCGGGCACCGTTCAGGTGATGGCGATCAGGACGGCCTGGTTCTCGGCGGCGGCGGCGAGGTAGAAGTCGCGCAGCGTGGTGAAGTTGGGCTCGAGGTAGGTGTCGAAGTCGGTGGGGTCCCAGGCGTCCGGGTAGATCTCGGCCCGGGAGAGGGCCGAGGGGTCCCAGCGGGCGCGCAGGGCGCCGGTGGTGACGGCGGTGAGGGCCTCGGCGACCAGGCGGACCTCGGCGGGGCGCAGGAGGCGGGGTGGGCCGTAGCCGTTGTCGTCGCCGACGACGGCGCCGCCGAGGAGGGCGGAGCCGGCGCCTTCGGTGATGTCCCAGGTGGTGCCGGTGAGCAGGTAGTGCAGGCCGTGCCAGGACTTGTCGAGGTCGATCTGGCCGGGCCCGTCACCGTACAGCAGGGCGTCGACGGCCTCGGGGTCGTCGAGGACCGCTTCGACTTGGTCGCTCGGCAGGCGGCGGCCGACGAATATCATTCCCACGCGGGAGAAGGTACAGGTAGCGGGGGAGCACGGTGAGGCTGCTTACGGAGTACGGCTCGGCGATCGAGGGCGGCCGAATGCTGCGCCTGTCCGGAGCGGTAGCGGTGGCGGCGGTGCTCGTGGCGGCGACGGGCGGGCCGGCATATGCGGCGGCCGCGCCCGAGCGGGTGTGCCGGGTGGGGGACAGCCGGCTCAACGAGATCTCGGGGATGGCGGCCACCGGGAACGGCTATGTGGTCGTCAACGACGGGGCCGATGATCCGGCCGGGCGGCGGATCTTCTTCCTGGACGGGCGCTGCAAGGTGGTGCGGACGGTCGCCTATCCGTCGCGGCCCCGGGACACCGAGGATCTCGCGCTGGGTGCGGACGGCACGGTGTGGGTGGCTGACATCGGGGACAATTCGGCCAGTCGGGAGACGGTTGCTTTGTGGCGGCTGAGGCCGGGCGGTCGTACGCCGGAGCTTCTCCGCCTGCGATATCCGGACGGGGCGCACGACGCGGAGGCGTTGCTGCTCAGCCCGGACGGCACGCCGGTGATCGTGACCAAGACGCCGCTGGCGGCGGGGGTGTACGTGCCGGCGGGGCCGCTGAAGAAGACGACGGCGCTGAAGCCGGCGGGCAACGTACGGCTGCCGGTGACCACGACGAGCAATCCGTTCTCGCTGGCCGGGCGCTTGGTGATCACGGGAGGAGCGGTGAGCGCGGACGGGACGAGGGCGGTGCTGAGGACGTACGCCGACGCTTTCGAATTCGACGTGCGCGACGGGGACGTGGTCGCGGCGATCACTGGTGGCGAGCCGCGGACGACAGCCCTGCCCGACGAGCCGCAGGGTGAGTCGATCGCCTACAGCCGAGACGGAAGCGCCCTGCTGACGATCTCCGAGGGCGTCAAACCGGAGATTCTCCGCTATCCACTGGTAAATCCGGCGAAAGCGCCGGAGGCGGCTACGTCCGCGCCACCCCCGGCGACACGGACGACGAATCCCGCCCCGGCTTCGGCGGGGGCTCAAAGGGCGGCGGGGGACACGGCGTCAGAGCCCGCCGGCCGTATCCCCGTGGGCATCGTGATCACCGGAGTGGTTCTGGTCGTCGCCGCGATCGGGGTCATTTTCGCCCGGCATAAAAGCCGCAAAAGCGGCTGAGAAGGTCTAGCGCTGTGGACGGCGCGGGCGCGGGGTCGGCGTGGGCCTAAGGAGTGTTTGATAGGTCATCGGAGCCACTCGCCGATGGCGGCGACATCAACGGTGGCGGGGTAGCGCACAGCCAACTTGTCGTTGTGAGTGGCCACGGCGCGGTGTTGTCCGAGCCGGTTGATGCCGGCCAGAACGGCCGCGACTCGTCCCAGGTGATGATCTGCTCGGCGTCGGTTCGCAACCTCGTGAGGACATCGGCCCAGACACCCTCACGCTGCCAAACACTGCCTAGCCGCGGAAGGTCTGTGCCGCCTTCTCCACGCGGTCGTGGTAGCCGGGCCACCAGTCGCGGCCGGCCGGCGGGAGGTTGGAGTTGCTCGCGCGGACGCCGGCCGCGCCGTCGACGAGCTCGCGGACGATGTCGGCGTGGCCGGCGTGACGGTGGGTCTCGGCCGTCACATGGACCAGGATCTGGTGGAGGGTCACCGGTTCGTCGCCCCACCATGCAACCTTGCCGGGGCCGTCGGCGGGCAGGGCGGCGATGGTCTCGTCGCCGTGCGCCCACACGCGGCGGTAGAGGGCGATGATCTCGTCGCGCGGCTCCGACGGGGTCGCCCACATGTCGGCGTTCCACTCGGCGTCCTCGTCCATCCACGGCATCGGCTCGGGGAACGGGCGGCCGAAGGTCTCCCCGAAATAGCCGGCCTCGACGCCGGCCATGTGCTTGACCAGGCCGAGCAGGTTGGTCCCGGTGGGCACCAGGGGGCGCCTGGCGTCGTACTCGGAAACGCCCTCGAGCTTCCACAGCAGCGCCTCGCGGGCCTGCTGGAGATAGCGGTGCAGGGTCGCGACGTGTTGATCCATGGTGGTCACAATGCCAGGCGCCGCGAATTCGTGACGGCCATGGTCCGGATCTCGGCCGGGGTGAAGCCGGCCTCGAGCAGGCGGTCGGCGAACAGGGCCAGGCCGTCCTCGACCGGCGGGTTGAAGGGCTGGCCGAGGTCGCTCGACAGCACCGAGTGCTCGACGCCGGCCGCCCGGATGTTCGCGAAAAGATCGTCCCAGGAGACCTTTCCGGTGTACGGGGTGGTGAAACACCGTTCGAGAAGGGCACCCATGCCGGCCAGCTCCCGCTGAACCCCGGCCGGCAACCGCTGGGAGGTGAACTCCGGGTGGGTGACGACAATGCGCCGTACGCCTTCGGACCGCGCCGCCGCGACCACAGCGACGATCTCGTCGGCCGCGAGGTGTCCGGTGGCCAGGACCATGTCGTGCCGGGCGATCACCCGCAGCACCTGGCGCACCGGGTCGAGCACGGCGCCGTCCGGCGACACCACCTCGACGACGTCGGGGACGATGCCGTGCGCGTGCAGGTCGGCCTGGAGCGCGCCCCACATCGCCGGCTTGGCCCCGGGCAGGTCGCCGGCCGTGCTGGTGCGCTGGTTGCGGGAGTCCACGGTGGGCATCCACACGATCCGCGCGCCGAGGCGCCCGGCGATCTCGACGGCGGCCGGGTTCATGCCGCCCATCGAGCCGTTGAGGGTGATCGCGCCGAGGGCGTCGACGCCGGGGACGGCGGCGCGGACGACCGAAGCGCGCTCGGCGGTCGTCACATAGTGCGATTTGAGGACGAAGCCCGCCAGGCCCACCTCCGCGCAGCGCCGGGCCAGGGTGAGGTCGTCGATGCGGCGCTCCATGACGTCCGGGGCGACGTGCACGTGGGTGTCGTAGGCCCCGGCGACGAGGTCCCGGGCGGCATCTGACGGATCGGACATAAAGCCCCCATAGATATCGTCGACAATCCCGTCTACGATCGCACTTCGATAGATCCAGATCTATAGCGGGGTGCGCGAGATGATCAGACGGATCGCGATGGTGGCACTGGCCGCCGTATTGGTCACCGCCGCCGGATGCGGCGACTCCAGCGGCGGCGAGGCGAAGGACCAGGTCACCTACGTGACCGCGTTCGGGGCGGTCGGCCGGGACGCGTTCGTCTGGGTGGCGAAGGAGAAGGGCTGGTTCGCCGACGCCGGTATCGACGTCCAGATCCAGAAGGGCGCCGGCAACGTCCAGAACCTCACAATGATCAAATCCGGTCAGGCGCAGTTCGGCGCGCTCGACTTCACGGGCGCCGAGATCCAGGCTGGGCTCGGCAAGTTCACCGACTGGCGGGCCGTGGCGGCGGTGCACCAGCAGACCCTTGTCTCGATCATGACGACCGCCGACACCGGGATCACCAAGCCCGCCGACCTGTCCGGCCGCACGATCGCCACGGCCACCGGCAGCGTCAGTGAGCTGCTCTTTCCGGCGTACGCCAAGCTCGCCGGTCTTGATCCTGAGTCTGTCAAGATCCAGGGCGCGCAGACGACCGCGCTGAACAGCCTCATGGCCCAGCGCAAGGTCGACGCGCTCAGCACGTTCCTGCTCAGCCGGAAGGCGCTCGAGACGGCGTCGAAGAAGCCGGTGACCGTGCTGCCGTACAGCGAATATCTGACCGATCTGTTCGGCAACGCTGTGATTGTCAAGGCCGACCTGATCGGCAGCGACCGTGACCTGGTGCAACGCTTCGTCGGCGCGGCCATGAAGGGCCTGCGGTACACGATCGACAATCCCGCCGAGGCGGCCGGCATCCTGCACAAGGCCGAGCCCACGGCCACGACGGCGGCCGCGATCGGCGAGATCGAGGCCATGAAGCCGTACGTCACGGCGGCCGGCGGCGCCGCGCTGGGCTCGTTCGACCCGAAACGCGTCGAAGCCGGCATCGCCGAACTGACCAAAAACGGTCTCATGCCGGCCGGCCTGACCGCCGACAAGGTCGTCGACGCGAGCTTCGTCAAGTGAAGGGTGTGCTCGGCGCCGCCATCGCGATCGCGCTGTGGTGGGGCGCGACGATCGTGTTCGGCATCGACCCGTTCTACGTGCCGTCGCCGGGCGACGTCGTCGAGACATTCTGGAGCACGCCGGGATACCTGCTCGGCGAGACCTGGGTGACCGCGGGCCGCGTGCTCGTCGGGTTCGGGATCGCTGTGGCGGGCGGGCTCGCCGTGGCGGTGGCGCTGGCGGCGTCGCGCACGGTCGAGCAGATGACCATGCCCGTGCTGGCCGCCGTCAACGCCGTGCCCAAGGTGGCCCTGGCGCCCCTGCTGCTGGTCTGGATGGGTTTCGGGAACACGCCCAAGATCGTGATGGTGGTGCTGGTCAGCTTCTTCCCGATCGTGGTGGCGACCATGTCGGGACTGAGCTCGACCCCGGCCGAGCTGCGGAAACTGGCCCGCGTGCTGCGGTCGTCGTGGTGGCAGACGTTCGTGAAGGTGCGGCTGCCGTGGGCGCTGCCGCAGATCTTCGTGGGCCTCAAGGTGGCCACCCCGCTCGCGATCATCGGGGCGGTGATCGGCGAGGTGGTCAGCCCCGACCGCGGCCTCGGCTCGGTCATCACCGGCTCGGGCGCGTCGGCCGACACGCCGATGGCCTTCGCCGCGCTGGTGCTGCTGGCACTGGCCGGGGTGGTGCTGTTCTACCTGGTGGCGGCGGTGGAACGGGTCGTGATCCCGTGGAGCGCGGCCGTATGATCACCGTGGACGGGATCGCCCGCTCCTTCGACAAAATCGAGGCCCTGGCCGACGTCACCCTCACCGTCTCGGACGGCGAATTCGTCACGCTCATCGGGCGCTCCGGCTGCGGCAAGTCGACACTGCTGAACATGATCGCCGGCCTGCTCCCGCCGTCACGAGGCACGATCACCATCGACGGCACGGCGGTGGATGCACCGCGGCGCGACGTGGCCATGGTCTTTCAGCAGCCGGCGCTGCTGCCCTGGCGGTCGGTCGAAGCCAATGTCCTGTTGCCGGCCGAGATATTCGGGTGGAAAGCCTCGGCCGAGGCGGCGCGACTGCTCGAGATGACCGGGCTGACGGAATTCCGTTCACGGTTGCCGCACGAGTTGTCGGGCGGCATGCAGCAGAGGGTGGCCCTGTGCCGCGCGCTCATCCAGAAGCCGAAGGTGCTGCTGATGGACGAGCCGTTCTCGGCGCTGGACGCGCTGACCAGGGAGGAGCTGGCGGTCGAGCTCCAGCGCATCCACCTCGACCTGGGCACGACGATCGTGTTCGTGACCCATTCGATCCAGGAGGCGGTGCTGCTCGCCGACCGGGTGGCCGTGCTCAGCGACCGCCCCGGCCGCATCCGCGAGATCGTGAAAATCGACATTCCACGGCCGCGGAGCTTCGGCTACAACGCCCACCTGGAAGCGGTCGCCTCGGCCTCGGCACGGCTGCACGAACTGCTCCACTAGGCACGGGTCCACGTCCAGTTCCGCACGTGCACCTCATGCGCGGGAGCGGTGGTGGCATTGGCGCCCGGATAAACGGAGATGGCTTCGGCTTGCAGGCGAGCGGCCACGGTCGTACCCCAGCCGGTCTTGGGTGTGGCCGAATAGGGCGCCGGCAAATTCTTGCCGTCGAGCACGAGCTGGACGGTCTTCCGCGCGGGCTGGACCAGATAGTTGACGGTGTGCCAGGCGGTGTCGGGCTTCTTGACGCCGGCCTTGACCCAGGCGTCCCCCGTCCACACGGAAAGCTGTCCGAAAGTGGCCAGCCAGGGGTTGAGCTCCCACTGGAACGCGGTGCCGTGATCGAGATGGCCGTCCCAGACGAAGAGGCCGCCCTCGACGGTCTGGGCGGTGCCGTTGACCGCCGGCACGGGCAGGCGAAAGGCATAACCCCCGCGGTGGGTCACCCTGAGCAGTCCGCTTCCGGTCACCCTTTTGTACGCGATGACGTGCGCCATGATCCCCCGCCGCTGGACGTTGGCCCGCAGCCGGGAGTAGCCACCGAGATGCTCGACGGCGATGTCCTTGGCGGTGACGGCGGCCTGCCCCTTGGCGGCGAAGAGCCCGTCGCCGAGCTCCCCCGTCCAGCCCCGTAGGTCCTTGGCCGTCGCCGCGGCGCCCTGGGCCGGCGCGGCAAGCCCGGCGGTGGCCGCCGCACCCACGCCGAGCAGCCCGAGGAATCCCCGGCGGGAGGTTCTGTGGTCTCGCACGCCCGAAGAATCGGCAGCAGTGCGCGATTCAGCACCGAACTGGTTCTTTCGACGAGGCCCCATCGTCCGAAATGCCGATTTAGCCGATCATCGAGGCGCGGAGACTTGCCCGATGCGCCGCACACCGCGCCACTCCGACCGAGAGTGGCCGGGCCAGCCCAGGCCCCGGCTGTGGGACCGCCTGACCCCCTGGCAGAGAGCCGGCGTCATAGTGGCCCTCCTCCTACTCTTGTCGGCGGGGTGTATGGCCGCTTTGGGCGATTAGCACCACCCCGCACAACCGCCACACCAGTCAGCCACCCGCACCCGCGACGACGCCTCCGCTGTGCACCTTCCGCCCGCACCTTCTCCCGCGCAGCTGCCGCGCCTTTCCGCCGCACCTTGTCCCGCGTCCCGACGGCGTCGCCCTCGCGCCTTTCCGCCGCACCTTGTCCCGCGCCCTCGACGGCGTCGCCCTCGCGCCGCACCTCCGCCCGCAACCGTCCCGCGCCATACCTCGCTCGCACTTCGCCAGCGCCGCTCCTGCCCGCGCCGCCCCCCACCTACTCCGACGCCGACCCTGCGCCCGGGCCGCCCTCGCGCCCGCGACGTAGAGGCGGCGACCCCGCACCGCACCTACGCCCACGCCGACCCCGCGCCAGACCGGGGCCACCCACGCGCCCCCGCCCCTGCGTCCACGCCGCCTCTGCACCTAGGGAGTGTTTGGGATGTTGATCGTTCGTTGGGCATGCGTGGCGCGTGGTGACCTGACGAATGATCAATGGGCCCAGCTTGAGGCAGTGCTTCCGCCGGTGCGGATGGGTTGTCCTCCGTGAGATCGCCGGACGGTGATCAACGCGATTCGGTGGCGGGTGCGCACCGGGTCGCCGTGGCGTGACATGCCGGAACGTTATGGGCCCCGGGGAGACTGCTCATCACCTGGGACGAGTCGCGGCGCGGCGGCCAGGACCCGCCCGGACCGGAGCCTGGCCGACAGCGCTCACAGCTCTCGCGGTAACCGTGCCGAGCTGCGACGACGTGGTATCCGAGCCACCATCGCCGAGCCGCCGGACCAGGTGATGCACCGACGGCGGCGCGGCTCCGCAGGTGGTCGACCGCCGGCCCCTAGCCCCAGAAGTCGTCCGGCAACGACTCGGTCTCGGCGGCGGACTGTTCGAGGTTGGCCGCGACCGGGAGGAGGGCGATCGCGGCCGGGTCGCCGGCGTCGGCCATCTGGCGCATGACCGCGGCCTGGCGGCGGGCCCGCTCGACGACCACGGTGCCGAAGGCGCGCCGGTCGCCCTCGTAGCCGTACGCGTCGAGCAGCAGCCGCAGGCGGCGGGAGCGGTCGTCGCCGTCGGGGAAGCCCAGATGCGCGGCCGCCGCCCGCGGGTAGAGCGGCACCCACGACAGCGCGGTGAAGGCCAGGTCGAACTCGCGTGCCGACGGGCCGGCGGTGTCCCAGTCGAAGAAGCCGGCCAGCCGGTCGCCGTCCATCACGGCGTTGTACGGCGCCGCGTCCTGATGCCCGATCACCATGCCGGGCCGCATCTCGCCGCCGGCGAACCAGCGCGCGTCGTCCGGTGGCCGGAAGCCGGCGGTCGCGTCGTGCAGGCGGCGCAGCCAGCGGCCGGCCTGGACCAGCGTCTCGTCGGCGAAGGCCCAGGCGGGCCACGGGACCCGCCCGCCGATCACCTCGCCCGGCAGATAGCTCAGCATCTCGCGCCCCTCGGCGTCGAAGCCCAGGGCCCGCGGCGCCCCGTCGAAGCCGGCGCTCTCCAGGTGTCTGAGCAGCGCGTGCACGGTCGCCGTCCACGGCGAGGCCCGCTTGTGAATGACGTCGCCGGCGCGCGCCGCGCCGACGGTGTTGCCGCCCGGCAGAACCTCTTCGGTCATCGCTGTTTCCTACCGGAACCGTGGTCAAGAGCGACACCGAATTTCGACTGTTCCGGATCAGTCAGACCTAAACCCGCGAAGGTGACAGATCTTGGACAGATCAAGCTCATAGACGCATCTGCATGTTTCGCTCCCGGAGGTCATCTCACGGGGGAGGGGTAATCGTTCATGTCGTATGCGCGTCGTTTCGCGCGAGCCCGCTGGTTGGCGGGCTTCAGCGCATTCCTTCTGGTCGGGACGCTGGCACCGCCGGCGGATGTGCCGGCCTTCGCCGATCCGGGCGACGTTCCCAAGGTCACCGCCGGGCAGGGCCCGCAGCAGCGGGCTGTCCCGGCCGGCGCGGCCGGCGAGGTCGCCCTGGCCGAGAGCGAGCGGCCTCCGGTCGTACCGCCGCTGGTGCAAGCCGGCGGCGAAGCCGAAAGAGTAGGCAAGGCCGCCGTCGCCCGGGCCGCTGAGGCGGCGCCGGGCGAAGCATTTGTGGATGTGGTGCTGCGGCCCGGATTCGTGGTCGGCGACACCTCGCTCGTCACCTACTTCAACCTCAAGGACCAAGGGTTCGACTCGTGGCGGGTCGACCTGTTCGACGCCGAGTCGCAGACCAAGCAGGAATCGGCCGTGCTGGGCAAGGACCAGCTCGGCAACGACGGCTGTGGTGAGCTGCGCAGCTACTGCAAGTCGCTCGGCGCCGAACAGGGCTGGCAGCTCGACGCGGGGAAGAGCTACTTCGTCACCATCACCGGGCTCTACCCGGACGGCGAGGTGCCGTCGGCGAACTCGGAGAACGCGCAGCCGCGCACGACCGTCGACCCGCCGGCCATCCCGGACCGGCAGGCGGCCGGCTGCGGATGCTCGGCCGCGCTGGGCATGACGAACGCCAGCCAGGCCGTGCGCGCGATCGGCGTGAACACCGGCACCGGTGGCTTCTCGCTCAGCGAGAGCGACCTGTCGATGATCTCGTTCGGGATCCCGTTCACGTCGGGCCGGGCCTACTCGTCGCTCAACACCGGGGCCTCGGCCTTCGGGCCGGGATGGGCCTGGGTGTACGACCTGAAGGTCACCCCGGTCGAGGGTGGCGCCCTGGTCCGCGCCGAGGACGGCTCGGACACCCTGTTCAAGGCCGACGGCGACGGATACGTACGGCCGCCGGGTGTGCGGTCGACGCTGCGCAAGGCCGGTGACGGCTGGTCGCTGACGACGCGCGAGAACATCGTGTTCACGTTCGACGCGCAGGGCCGGATGACCTCGATCCTCAACCCGCGCCAGGTGGGCCTGCGGTTCGCGCACACCGACACCAGCATCACGGTGACCGACGCCTCCGGCCGCAAGGCCGTGGCCAAGGTGGCCGGCGGGCTGATCCAGTCGATCGCCCTGCCGGACGGGCGCAAGACCCAGTACTTCTACACCGACGGCCTGCTGACCAAGGTGATCGACGCCTCCGGTCAGATCTGGCAGTACAAGTACAACGCCGCCCGCCTGCTCACCCAGGCCATCGACCCGCGCAAGGTCGTGACGCTGACCAACGAGTACGGCGCCACCGGCCGGGTCACCCGGCAGCTGGACGCGCTGGGCGCCGCGACGACGTTCGAGTGGAACGCCACCAAGCAGGAGGCCAAGACCACCGACGCCGACAACGTCGTGGTCTGGGACGGATACAAGGGCAACGTGCTGCTGCACTCGCAGCGCGGCAACGGCGACACCAACAATCACCGGTACGACTCGACGCTGAACCGCAACCTGGTGGTCAACGGCAACCAGAACCAGCACGAGTCGCAGTACGACGCCGCCGGCAACCTGATCGAGCAGTTCGCGCCGGGCAAGCGGTTCAGCACCAAGACCCAGTACGACGCCCGCAACAACCCGACCACCCACGTCGACGCCGACGGCCAGACGTGGAAGGACGAGTACAACCAGTTCGACGAGCTGGTCAAGACCACCGATCCCGAGAACCACTCGATCACCTACACGTACGACGACCGGGGCCGGCCGCTGACCGTCACCGACCAGCTCGGCAAGGTCTCGAAGTACGAGAACATCCCCAACGGCGAGCTCAACGCCGGCCTGACCAAGGCCGCCGTCTCGCCCGAGGGCCGGCGGATCGAGTACGGCTACGACAAGGTCGGCCGCAAGGTCGCGGTGACCGATCCGCGGGGCACCGTGGCCGGCGCCAAGCGGGAGACCTACACCACCCGATCGGTCTACGACGACCTCGACCGCACCGTGGCCGTCTACGAGCCGACCAAGAAGAACCCGGACACCAGCGAGTACGACGCGGCCGGCCGGCTGAAGAAGTCGACCTCCTCGGGCGGCGTGTCCACCTCGTACAGCTACTTCGACAACGGCCTGCCCAAGGCCACGTTCGAGGAGCGGCGCACGCTGCTCTACACGTACACGGCGGCCGGGCGGCGCTCCACCGCCGCGATCGACATGAAGCACGAGGCCGACCTGGTCACCAGCTGGGCGTACAACGTCAAGGGCCTGGTCGAGTCGGTCACCTCGCCGCGCGGCAACGCGCCCGGGGCGAACAAGGCCGACTTCACCACCACCTACAAGTACGACCACAACGACAACCTGATCCAGATGCGCCGGCCGTACCCGAACGGCCAGGTGGTCGTGAAGGACTACAAGGTCGACGACCTGGACCGCAGCGTGGAGACGGTCGACGAGCTCGGCAAGTCGTCCACCTCGCAGCGGGCCAACAGCGGCCTGGTCACCAGCACGAAGGACGCGCTGGGCCGGACCGCGGCGATGGAGTACGACAAGGCGGGCCGGCAGACCGGCATCACCGACACGGGCGGGGCGCAGACCAAGACCGAGTACGACGCCGCCGGTCACAAGATCAAGGAGATCTCCCCGACCGGGGGCATCACCACCTTCACGTACACCGACGACGGCCTGATGGCCTCGGTCACCGAGCCGCGCGGCAACGTCGAGGGCGCCGACAAGGAGCGCTTCACCGCGCACTTCGAGTACGACCTGGCCGGCAACCCGGTCCGGAGCATCGACGCCCTGGACAACGTCACCACGACGAAGTTCGACGCGCTGAACCGGACGGTCTCCACCACCGACGCCAACGGTCACGTCTCCCGCTTCACCTACACCGACGACGACCAGCCGCGGACGGTCACCGCGCCGAACGCCGAGTTCGACTCGGACGACCCCGAGGAGGAGTCGACCCTCTACAAGTACGGCGAGGACGGCGCCCTCTCCTCGGTCACCGACCCCAAGGGCAACACGACCTCGGTCTACTACGACGAGGCGGGGCGGCTGCTGCGCACCAGCGACCCGATCGGGCGCAGCACGTACGCGAAGTACGACGCCGACGGCAACCGGATCCAGACGCTGACCCTCGGCGACGACGACGAGTTCGACGACCTCAGCCCGGCCGAGATCGCCAAGCGGACCATCGTCGACGAGTACGACATCGTCAACCGCCTCGCCAAGCGCACGCTCGGCACCGGCGGCGTGGTCTACAACTGGGGTTACGACGCCAAGGACCGGACCACCTCCTACGGTGACCCGACCGGCGTCCGGGAGGTCGTCTACGACGACGAGGACCAGATCAAGTCGGTCACCCGCAAGGAGGCCGGTCGCGCCGACGAGACCTTCTCGTACGACTACGACACGCGCGGCAACGTCAGCAGCCGCCAGTACCCGGACGGCACCACGGTGGCGTACGGCTACGACGCCGCCAGCCGGATCACCTCGCAGACGGCGGCCGGCGCCACCTGGGGCTTCGGCTACGACGTGTCCGGGCGCCGGACCACGACGACGCTGCCGGCCGCGACCGGCCTGACCGAGAAGCGGGTCTACGACGACGCGGGCCGGCTCACCTCGATCGGCACCGAGCGCACCGGCGAGGCCGTGCCGGGCGTGCAGGATCCGATCTCCAAGTACGACCTGACGCTGGACAAGGTCGGCAACCCGAGCCGGGTGGTCACCACCCGCGGCGGCATCGCCGAGTCGGTCGCCTACAGCTACGACGAGGCCGACCAGATCATCTCGGCCTGCTACGGCGTGGCCTCCTGCACCGACAAGACGGTCAAGCCGGTCGGCAAGATCGATTACAGGTACGACCTCAACGGCAACCGGACCAAGCAGGTGCGGACCGGCACGGCGGGCAACGACGTCACCGAGTACGAGTACGACGACGCCGACCAGCTCACCGAGGAAGAGGTCGAGGGCCCGTCGCACGAGCGCGAGACCGAGTACAAGTACGACGAGCGCGGCAACCAGATCAAGGCCGGCGGCGACAAGTTCCAGTACAACCTCGACAACAGCCTGGCCAAGGCGACGCTGGCGTCGGGGCAGTCCACCGCGTTCAACTACGACGCCGGCGGGCTGCGGATCTCCTCGGTCTCGGCCTTCCAGCAGCAGACCTCGGCGCAGCGCTGGTCGTGGGACGTGGCCGGGACGCTGCCGCAGATCGCGATCGACACGGTCGAGCAGGGCGGCGCGGTCACCGAGAAGCGCGGCTTCACGTTCGGGCCGGACGACGAGCCGCTGGCGCTGATCGACCCGGCGAGCGGGGTGCACTCGTACACGCACGACTGGCTGGGCGGCACGGCGAACCTGCTGGCCCCCAACGGCACGCTCGAGAAGGGCTACGACTACGACCCGTTCGGCAACCCGCGGGTCGGTCCCACCCTGGCCGGGCAGCAACTGCCGGGCGAGAGCATCGAGAACCCGCTGCAGTACACCGGGGCCTATCAGGACAACACCTCGGGTGACGGCAACTACTTCATGCGGGCCCGCAACTACAACCCGGGCACCGGCCGTTTCGACAGCCGCGACCCGATGCCGACCGGCCCGGGTGTCGGCTCGGCCTACACGTACGCCGCGAACAACCCGCTGGCGTACAGCGACCCGACCGGCCTCGTGCCGGACGCCGGGCCGACCACCACGGCGACGACGCCCGCGGCCACACAGGGCCCGTCGCCGGAGGATCTGGCCAAGGCCAACCAGCTGCAGTCCAAGAGCACGCTCGACGTGATCCTGGAAGCCGGCGGGCAGATCCTGATGGAGCTCCTCGGCATCAACGACATCCTCAACTGCCTCAAGGGCGACCTGGTCGCCTGCGTCACGATGGTCGTGGGGGCGCTGCCCTGGGGCAAGATCTTCAAGGCCAAGAAGATCGCCGAGGCGATCTACAAGGCCGGCAAGGCCGTGGTCACCTTCTTCCAGGAGCTGAAGTGGGCCAAGGCGATCATCAAGGGCGCCGAGGACGCGGCCAAGGCGGCCAAGGAAGCGGCGGCCGCGGCGGCCAAGGCGGCGGCCGACAAGGCGGCGGCGGCCAAGGCAGCCGCGGAGAGAGCGGCCAAGAAGGCGGCCGCCGAGGCCCAGGCCAAGGCGAAAGCCCTGGCCGCCAAGGCCAAGGCGAAGACGAAGAAGGACGCGGGCGACGGGGCGTCCTGCCCGATCCCGGTCCGGCACAGCTTCGTCGCCGGCACCACGGTCCTGCTGGCCGACGGCACCCGCAAGCCGATCGAGGAGGTCGAACCGGGCGACACCGTCCAGGCCAGCGACCCGCAGACCGGTGAGACCGCCGACCGGCAGGTCACGCACACCATCCGCACCGACGACGACAAGGAATTCGTCGACGTCACCGTCACCGGGGCCGACGGCTCGTCCGACTCGCTGACCACCACCGAGCACCACCCGTTCTGGTCGGAGACCCGCCAGCAGTGGGTCGACGCGGGCGACCTGCGCGAGGGCGAACTCCTGCGCACGTCGGCCGGAACGTACGTCCAGGTCTCGGCGGTCCGCTCGTACGAGCACGAGGAGATCACCTACGACCTCACCGTCGACGACCTGCACACGTACTACGTGGTCGCCGGCGAGGAGTCGGTCCTCGTCCACAACAACAACCCGAACGGCCCGAACTGCGCGGCCGCCGGGCACGTCTACAAGGGCGGCAAGTACCGCGACCTCAAGGATCCGGCCACGGGCAAGAACGTGCCGGGCACCGAGATCAACCACCTGCCGTCGAAGCAGTCCATCACCCCGTTCGGCATCAAGATGAAGGACGGTCCGTCGATCCAGATGGACTACGACGACCACCGGGCCGTCTACAGCACCGGCTCCAGCCATCAGTCGCAGGCGTGGCAGTTGCGGCAGAAAGAGTTGGTAGGATCCGGTCGCATCGACGAGGCGATCCAGATGGACATCGACGACATCCGCCGCCGGTTCGGCACCAAGTACGACGGTGCCATCGCGGACATGGTGGCCAGCCTGTCCAGCCACTCCGGCTATCAATCATTGCGAACAGTGCCCAGCTTCATCGGGTGATCCGTTCCCATACGAGGGAGAGCATTGGTGCTCGAGCTACTACCACCTGAGGGTGCCGGCCCGGTACGGGTCGGCATGGGGATCGACGAGGCGGAACGCGCGCTGTCCGGCATCGAGGGTTTCGCGCACCTCGGTTCCCGGAACTCCGCCGTGCCGACCCGTGGACGGGCGGAGTTCGACAGCGGCCTGACCGTCGTGGCGCTGACCATGAACGACCGGGTGAACGGTGTCGAGATCTTCCGGCCGTTGACGCCGGTGCCCGTGACGTACGCGGGCATCGACGTCTTCGCCACCCGCAGCGAGGTCGTCATCGAGCGGCTGCGGGAGTCGACCCGCGTCATCTCCGAGGACGACGGTGCTCTGATCGTCGCCCCCGACCTGTTGCTCTCCCTCAGCCGGCTCTGCGAGCCGGAGACCGACGACGAGGACGAGGACGGCGCCTACTTCGACTCCGTGCTCGTCGCCCCGCCGGGCTATTACGACGGCCCGTCATAGGGGATTTATCGGCGCCCTTCCCGTTCCGGCGGGAAGGGCGCCTCTCACACATCGTGAACTGGCAACACCGACCTCACACGGGCGCCCGGAGACTGTGCCGACACCGTCCAGCGTGGACCGTGAGTGAGGAAGGTGGTCGTCATGTATGTACCTGGTCTGCTGGCCGCCGTCGTGGCCGGTGCGCTGATCGCACCGGCCGGGGCGCCCAGCCTTGACACGTCGTTCGCCGGAACCGGGGCCGTCTACGACGACTTCGGGGGAGGCGACGAGGTGGCCGCCCTGACGGTGCAGCCGGACGGGAACATCCTCGCCATGGGCCCGGGCAACTTCGGGTTCAACCTCGTCCGGCGCCTTCCGAGCGGCTATCCCGACATCTCCTTCGGCAGCTGGGGAAAGGTCAGCACGGACGTTCACCCCGGCACCGAGGGCGAACACCCGACCACCCTCACCCTGCTGCCCGACGGGCGGATCATCGTCGGCGGCCGGGTGACACCCGGCGGCCGCCAGACCGCGGTGCTGGTGACGTACGCCAGTGACGGCACCGTGCTGAGCACGCTCTACCCGGACCTCGGCGAAGGGCTGGCCGCCTCCAGCGTGGCCGCGGTGTCACCCCGGCCGGACGGCAAGCTGCTGGTCGCGGTGGCCGCGGTGACCGAGGACGGCAGCGACCCGCCCGTGCTGACCCGGCTGCTGCCGGACGGAACGCCCGACACCACGTTCGGCGCCGGCGGCGTGGTCCGCGCCGACGTCGGCGAACGCGACTTCGATCAGGTGAGCGGCATGGCCGTCACACCGGACGGTCACATCGTGGTGAGCGGCTCGACCATGTGGTGGAGCACCCTGCCCGAGCCGACCGGCGACATCATGCTGGCCCGCTTCACGCCGGACGGCGCCCTCGACACCTCCTTCGGCAAAGGAGGGCGGGTGACCCGCGACATCACCGGGCCGCAGGGCATCGACGGCGGGGGAGCCCCGCAGATCACCGCCGGCGGCCGCATCCTGATGACCGCGTGGACCCAGAAGAACGGCACCGGGCGCACGGCCCTGCTGCGCTACCTGCCGAACGGCCGACCCGACCGCGGCTTCGGCCACGACGGCCTGGTGACCACGACCTTCCCGTCACTCAACTCGCCGGTCGTCGGCGCCGGCGGCCGCATCATGGTCACCGGAGGGGTGAACGGCGACGTGCTGCTCGCCGAGTTCCGGCCGGACGGCCGGCTGCTCTGGTCCCACACCACCGACGTGGCCGGCGCCCCCGAATACGGCAACACCCTCACCGTGCAGCCCGGCGGCAAGCTGCTCGTCGGTGGTCACGTGGAGTACATGGACTTCGCGATCTTCCGCTTCAACCGATGAGTTCCGGTCCGTACGCCGGTCTGTAGGGCATGCGAGCGATCAGAGCGACCCTGTTCATCTCCCTCGACGGCGTGGTCGAGGCGCCCGACCAGTGGCACTTCCCGTACTTCAACGACGAGATGGGCGCGGCCGTCGGCGCCGTCGTCGGTGAGGGCGTGACGGACACGCTGCTGGTCGGGCGGAAGACCTACGACAGCTTCGCCGGCGCCTGGCCCGAGCGTGAGCTGGCCGGCGGGGACGACGCGGCCTTCGCCCAGCACTTCGGCGACTGCCGCAAGGTCGTCGTCTCCCACCGGGAGCTCGATTTCACCTGGCGCAACTCGGAGCAGCTACGGGGCGGCCTCCTCGACGGGGTCACCGCGCTGAAGAACGAGCCGGGCGGCCCGATCGGCATCAGCGGCTCACCGTCGGTCGTGGTCCAGCTCATCGAGGCCGGTCTGCTCGACGAGCTGCATCTGCTGGTGCACCCGATCGCCGTGCGCCGAGGCGGTCGTCTCTTCCCGGAGGGCGAGCGGCCGCTGCCGCTCACCCTCCGGTCGTCACAGGCTTTCGGGACGGGCGTTCTCCATCTGGTGTACGAGGCCGGGGACACGCCCGGCGGGGCCGGGTACGACGACGCGAAGGCTCACCTGCGGCCTTAGACCGCCGACGCCAGTGACAGGCCGAAGCGGTCCTCGGGGTCGGTCCACCACTGGTCGAGGGTGAAGCCGGCCTCGGCGAGCTCCTTCTCGACGCCCTCGCGGCGGAACTTCGCCGAGATCTCGGTGCGGATCTCCTCGCCGGAGTTGAGCTCGATCACCAGGCCGACGGCGGGGATGGTGACCCGCATGGGCCAGCGGGCCCGCAGCCGCATCTCGATCCACTCGTCGCGGTCGTTCCACAGGGCCTGGTGGGAGAAGCCGTCGACGTCGAAGTCGGCGCCGAGCGAAGCGTTGATCACGCGGAGGACGTTGCGGTTGAAGCCGGCCGTCACGCCTTGCGCGTCGTCGTACGCCGGCACCAGCACGCGCGGGCTCTTGACGAGGTCGGTGCCGAGCAGCAGGCGCTCGCCCGGATGGAGGACCTCGCGGATGGCGGCCAGGAACTTGGCCCGCTCGGCCGGCTCGAGGTTGCCGATGGTGCCGCCCAGGAAGGCGACCAGCCGGTCGGGCCCGGCCGGCAGGTGGCCGAGGTGGCGGCCGAAGTCGCCGACGACGTTGTGCACCCGCAGCGCCGGATGGTCCGCCTCGATCTGTGTGGCGGCGGCGGCCAGGGCCGAGGCCGAGATGTCCATGGCCACGTACGTCTCGAGCGAGCCGAGCGCGTCGAGCAGCAGCCGGGTCTTGGTCGAATATCCGGAGCCGAGCTCGATCAGCGTGCGGACCGGTGGCAGCGACGCGGCGCGGGCGGCCAGGATCGACCGCTCGGCCCGGTACGGGTAGTACTCGGGCAGCTCGGTGATCTGCTCGAAGAGCTCGCTGCCGCGGGCGTCGTAGAACCATTTCGGCGGCAGCCACTTGGGGTCGGCGGTCAGGCCGGCGACCACGTCGGCGCGCAGCGAGCGCTCGATGTAGGCGTCGTCCAGGTAGACGTCGGTGGTGGTCATGGCGCTCCCAGGGGCGTGAGGGCGAGGTCGCTCGCGGTGGCGACGAGCAGGTGACGGTCGGGGACGGTTTGCCATTCCGGTGAGTCGTCGAGGGGCTCGGAGCTGACTGTCACCCCGTCGGCCCGGCGGACGGACAGCGAATGACCCGCCGTGGTGGCCACGATGGTCGTGCCGTCGGTGAGCAACAGGTTGAGCCGCGACCCGGGCGCGACCGCCTCGACATCGGCCACCGTGGAGGCGACGGCCTCGGCCGGGGTCGAGGTGCGCAGCCGGTCACGCACCAGCGCCCACAGCAGCGCTGAGTCGGTCGGCGCCTCGAGGGTGAGCAGATCGGTGGTGGGCAGGGTGGCGGCGAGCTTGTCCACCGAGCCGGGCCAGCCGGTCACCCTGCCGTTGTGGCTGAACAGCCACGGCCCGTCCCCTCCGCCGAAGGGCGCCGCCGCGGTCTCCACCACGGGCATGCCCTCGGTCGCGCTGCGCACGGCGGCGAGCATCCCGGTCACCCTCAGCGACGCCGCCAGGGCGGGCAGGGTGGTGTCGCTCCAGAGGGGAGTGGCCCGCCGGTACCGGATCGGCACAACGCCAGCGCCGGCACGGGAGCCCGCGCCGGCCCCTGCGGGAGCACCGGCACCCGCGGCCGGGCCGGGGAACCAGCCGACGCCGAAGCCGTCGGCGTTTATCGTGCCGCCGCCCCGCATGTCGCGCGGGGCCCACGACTGGCGGGACAGCGAATGCGGCGGGTCGAACAGCAGCCGGGCCGGCGCGATGGCCGGCCCGGCGTAGGCCAGATGACGGCACATCAGGCGTCCCGCGCGGCGTCCTGGGCGGCGTCCCGGGCCAGGCGGAAGCCGCTGAAGATCTGCCGCCGGATCGGGTAGTCCCAGTTGCGGAACGTGCCCCGGACGGCCGTCCGGTCGGTGCCGAACGAGCCGCCGCGCAACATCTTGTAGTCGGGGCCGAAGAAGATCTCCGAATATTCGCGGTACGGGAACGGGGCGAACCCGGGGTATCCGGCGAAGTCGGTCGAGGTCCACTCCCACACGTCGCCGATGAGCTGGTGGACGCCGAGCGGCGACGCGCCGTCGGGGAACGCTCCGGCGGCGGCCGGCCGCAGATGGCGCTGCCCGAGGTTGGCGTGCCGGCCCTCGGGGGTGTCGTCGCCCCACGGGAAGCGCCGGGAGCGGCCGGTGGCCGGGTCGTGGCGGGCGGCCTTTTCCCACTCGGCCTCGGTCGGCAGCCGCTTGCCGGCCCACGCGGCGAACGCCTCGGCCTCGTAGTAGCAGACGTGCACGACAGGCTCGTCGTCGACGATCGGTGCCGTACGCCCGAAGGACATGGCCAGCCAGCCGTCGCCGTCGCGACGCCAGTGCAGGGGAGCGGTCAGGCCGGCCGCCCGGTGGTGGTCCCACCCGGCCGGGCTCCACCAGCGCGGGTCGTCGTAGCCGCCGGCCGCGATGAACGCCGCATATTGCCCGTTCGTCACCGCGGCCCGGTCGATGTAGTACGCCGGGACGTCGACCCGGTGGGCCGGCCGCTCGTTGTCGAGCGCCCACGCCTCGGTGTCGGTTCCCATCTCGAACGGCCCACCCGGCACGAGGACCTCGCCCGTCACGGCGGGCGAGGCGGCCGGCGGCGGGGCCTCGGCCAGCACCGGAGCGCCCACGCGCAGCTGGTGGGTGGCGAGCATGGTCTCGTCGTGCTGCTGCTCGTGCTGCACGATCATGCCGAAGGCGAAGCCGTCGACGGTCAGCCGGCGGCCCTCCAGGCGGGCCGCGCCGAGCACGTCGAGCGCCTTGTCGCGCACCTGGGCCACGTACCGCCGGGCCTCGGCCGGGCTCAGCAGCGGCAGGGCGGGACGGTCGGCCCGGGTGTGCTTGAACGCGTCGTAGAGCTCGTCGATGTCGGGGCGCACCGGCTCGCGGCCGCCGACGTCGCGCACGAGCCACAGCTCCTCCTGGCTGCCGACGTGGGCCAGGTCCCAGACCAGCGGCGACATCAGCGGGGAGTGCTGGCGGATCAGGTCGCCGTCGTCGACGGCCCCGGTCAGCAGGGTCGTGCGGTCACGGGTGCGGATCAGCTCGGCGGCCACGCGGTCGCGCAGCCGTTCGGTCTCGATGGTCACGTCAATGCCTCCAGGAGCCGCGTGGCGGACTCGGCAACTCGCGGGTCGAGGCCCGAGCCGCCGAGGCGGCGGCAGGCCCGGTCGAGCAGGACGGCGGCGGTGCGCCGCAGGGCGGGATCGGCGACGCCCAGGCGCGCGGCCTCAGCCCAGCGGCCGGCGGTGGGCGCGGCCAGGTCGAGGGCCGGGCCCGGGTCGTCCATGAGCACGGCGATGACGGCGACCGGCACGATCCAGTCGCCGCCGGGCTGCGCGTCGAGATAGCGCACCTCGAGATATCCGCGCGGCCGCACGGGCGGGAACAGAAGGCTGAGGTGGTAGTCGACGTCGTCGTGCGTCGGCTGCCACGGCAGCGCGCCGCGGGCCCAGTCGCGCAGGGTCAGGCCCCGGGGCGCGTCCCAGCAGCCGCCGTCGCGGCGCACACAGGTCAGCGGCGCCTCGAGGGCGTAGCGGGCCCAGTCGCCGGCCGGGTCGTCGCCGAACGCGGGTACGGGGTGGGTGAGCCGGGGGTCCATCGCCAGCCAGGCGGCCATGCGGGCCGAGGCCAGCCCGGTGTCGCGCCCGGCGTGCCGCCGGGAGTTGGCGAACGCGGCCACCATGGCCGGCCCGATCGCGGAGACGGCGGCCCACCGCAGCGAGCCGGCGCCCGGATCGAGGCAGACCTGGAGCCCGGCCGTGCTGCTCATCATGACCCGCCCGTCGGGGCCGCGGGCGTCGAAGGCCTGCTCCATCGCGTCGTAGCGCGGGGTCCGCACGAGCCGCCGGGGCTCGCGGTAGGGATCGGCGCCGTGGTCGCCGAGGGTGAGACCGGACTCGGCGAGCAACTCGGTCAGGAACGCCGTGTCGGCGCTCACCGCGGCGTGCAGCGCGGGGAGGGAGGTGGCGGGGGCGGAGGAGATCTCGACCTGGCCGCCGGGCTCGACGGTCACCACGCCACCCGCGGGAAGCGGATCGGGCGGGACGGGTGCGCCGAGGGTCTCCGGTGTGTAGCGGCCCAGGGCGTCACGGATGTCGGAGGGATGAAGTGGCGCGGAGGGCGCCGCGGTGTGGTGCAGGGTCCATTCCAGCTCGGCGCCGATCAGGGTGGGCGGGCCGGTCTTGAAGCAGATGGCGCGGATGCGCGCCTCCACCTCGTCCTGGGTGCGCAGCACGGTTGCCGTGACTGTGCGCGTGCTTTCGGTCATGAGCCGACGCTAAAGCCAGGGTCCGACACTTTCCCGCGACGGATCCCACATGACCTTGGATGAACCGTCGTCTAGCTGGGCAATCACCGCGAAGTGATCTGGGTCACAAGGTCCAGTTAAGGCTTACCTAAGACGCTGACCTGCGGAAACAGAATTTCTGAACCCTTCGAACTCTGTTCACGTACTGAGGGGCGGCCACCTCTAACGAGCAAGGAGTCGTCATGGCGGGGACCGGAATCGATACCTCGATCCTGCACAAGGGCGCGCACAGCGCGTCCTACTTCGACCTCGCGCGCAACGCGGGCGAGGGCGTCGAGATCGTGGACTTCTGCATCCCGTGCAACCCGTACTTCCCGACCCCGGAGATGTTCGACGAGCTCAGCCGCGACCTCAAGAACATCCTGAAGTACTACCCGAGCGACTCCACCAGCATCACCAAGAAGCTCTGCAGCGTGCTCGGCCTGCATCCGCAGACGGTCGCCATGGCCAACGGCTCGACCGAGCTGATCACCTGGATCGACCACCTGCTGATCAAGGAGAGTGTGGCCATCCCGATCCCGACCTTCGGCCGCTGGACCGACCAGCCGCTCGAGACGGGCAAGCGGGTCGACATGTTCCCGTTGCAGGAGCGCGACGGCTTCCGGCTCAACCTCGACGACTACGTGCGCTTCATCCGCGACCGCGGCTCCAAGGTGGCCGTGGTCTGCAACGTCAACAACCCGGACGGCTGCTACCTGCCGCGCCGCGACGTCATCCGCTTCATGGACATGCTGGGCGACCTCGACCTGGTGGTCATCGACGAGTCGTTCATCGACTTCTCCGACATGGAGCAATATCCGTCGGTCGGCCCGGACGCGGTGATCCGCCCCAACACGGTGGTGCTCAAGAGCCTCGGCAAGAACTTCGGCCTGCACGGCATCCGCTTCGGCTATCTGATGGCCAACCCGTCGATCGCCGGCAAGATCGGCAAGGCGCTGCCCAAGTGGAACCTCAACTCGCTGGCCGAGAAGGTCGTCTTCATGATCCAGGATCATGAGGAGGAGTACGAGGACAGCCTGCGCCTGCTGAGCCGGGACCGCCGCGCCATGGCCGGCGAGCTGGCCCGCATCCCGGGCATCACGGTCTTCCCGTCGCAGGGCAACTTCATCCTGGTCAAGCTGCCCACCGAGTGGTCCGGTGTGGCGCTGCGCGACTACCTGGTGGCCAACCACGGCGTCTACACCCGTGAGTGCGGCAACAAGCTCGGCATGACCAGCCAGTTCATGCGCCTGGTGGTGCGGCCGGCCCGCGACGTCGACCGGCTCATCGACGGGATGATGGACTACGGCCGCCAGTTCCGGGTCCGCGACACCTATCAGGAGGAGCCCCTCGAGGGCCGCCGCGGCTGGTCGAGCGGCCTGGAGGACGCCCCCAACAACCTCATCCAGTACCCGTCGCACCGCTCCGGCGGCGAATACACCGCGCGGCGGGCCGCCAACGCCTGAGCCGGTCATATTTCCGTCACGTGCCTTTCGCCGGGCGGTGACCTTCGTGACAGGGTGACGGTCGAAATTGGACGCGTTCACTCGACGTCGAGGAGTCGCCGCCATGCTGACCCGCCGCCACGTCCTGTCCGGAGCCGCCGCGGCGGCCGGGCTCGCCGCCCTGCCGCCCGCCTCCGCCTACGCGACGAAAGCCGCCGACCTGTTCCCGCTCGGCGTGGCCAGCGGCGACCCGTTACCGAACGCCGTCATCCTCTGGACCCGCCTGCTGAAGAAGGGCCTGACGGGCAAAGTCGAGGTCGAATGGCAGATCGCCCACGACGAGCGTTTCCGCCGGATCGCCCGTCACGGGCGCACGATCGCCCGCCCCGAGCTGGCCCACTCCGTGCACGTCGACGCGCGCGGGCTCGACGCCGGCCGGGAATACTTCTACCGCTTCCGCGCGCTCGGCCGGATCAGCCCGGTCGGCCGCACGAAGACGGCCGGGCGCGGCCACAACCTGCGCTTCGGCATCGTGAACTGCCAGGACTTCCAGAACGGCTACTGGCCGGCCTATCTCGGCCTGGCCGCCGAGGACCTCGACGTCGTGGTCCATCTGGGCGACTACATCTACGAGTACGACCCGAGCAGCCGCTTCGCCGACCGGCGGCACACCGCGCCCCGCACGGCCGGGCTCGACCAGCTGGTCACCCTCGACGACTACCGGGCCCGCCACGCCCAGTACAAGGGCGACCCGGCGCTGCAGGCCGCGCACGCCGCGTTCCCGTGGATCGTCACCTGGGACGACCACGAGACCGAGAACAATTACGCCGGGCTGATCGACGAGATCGACGACACCGGCGCCAAGCGCCAGACGGTCGCCCAGTTCGCCCGGCAGCGGGCCGCCGCCTATCAGGCCTACTACGAGCACATGCCGATTCGGGCCGACCTGCGCCCGGGAAGCACCGACCTGCGCATCTTCCGCCGCTTCGACTTCGGCCGGCTGCTGCGGCTGAACGTGCTCGACACCCGGCAGTACCGCACCGACCAGCCCGGCGGCTTCCCGGGCGACTTCGGGCTGGCCGAGGCCGGCCTGGCCAACGCCACCGGCTCGCTGACCGGCGAGACCCAGGAGCGCTGGCTGCGGGCCGGGCTCGACCATTCGCCGGCCCGCTGGAACGTGGTCGCTCAGCAGGTCATGATGAGCCGCGTCAAGTTCCCCAACCCGACCGGGGCGCCGGTGCCGCCGATCGTGGCCAACCTCGACCAGTGGGACGGCTACGCGCCGCAGCGCACCCGCTTCCTCCAGCACCTGGCCGACGCCAAGGTCGCCAACCCGGTCATCCTGGCCGGCGACATCCACTCGACCTGGTTCAGCGAGCTGCGCACCGACTTCGACCGGCTCGACCAGCGGCCGGTCGCCGTCGAGTTCACCGCCACCTCGATCAGCTCCGACTTCCCGATCGCGTTCGACGCGCCGCTCAAGGCGGTCAACCCGGCCCTCAACCCGCACGTGAAGTACTTCGACGGCTCCAAGCGCGGCTATCTGCGCTGCGTGGTGAACCGCTCGGTGTGGCACACCGACGTGCGCACCGTGGAGACGATCGACGTGCCCGACGCGCCGGTGAGCACCAGCGCCTCGTACGCCGTGGAGGCGGGGACCTCGGTGCTGACCCGATAGGGTCGGCCCTGATGCGTACCAAAGAGCAGCTGACCGAGGCCATCCGCGGCGAGCGCCGGGCGGTGCTGGTCGTCAACGCCCACTCCCGGCGCGGGCGGCAGCTCTACGAGGGCGCCCGCGACCGGCTCACCGAGGCGGGCTTCACGCTGCTCAAGGCCTATCCGGTCGACCGGCCGCAGGAGCTGCCGGAGATCCTGGCCGAGGCGATCGGGCTCGGTCCCGACCTGCTGGTGGCCGGCGGCGGCGACGGCACGATCAGCACGGCGGCCCGGCTGCTGGCCCACCGCGACATCGCCCTGGGCCTGCTGCCGCTGGGCACGACCAACAACTTCGCCCGTACGGCGGGGATCCCGCTCGGCCTCGACGAGTCGATCGCGGTCCTCGCCCAGGGCAAGGTGATCGACCTCGACCTGGGGCTCGCCGGTGACCAGGCGTTCACCAACCATGTCGGCGTGGGGCTGTCGGCCGAGGTCATGCTCAAGGCGCCGCCGCTGCTCAAGCGGGTGCTGGGCAAGGTCGCCTACCCGCTGACCGCGCTCGGCCTGCTCACCCGGCACCGCCCGTTGCGCATCACCGTGCGTACGAGGGAACGCAGTCATGTCTTCGTGAGTCATCAGGTGTACGTGGCCAACGGCGGGCATCACGCCGGGCGCCCGATCACCGGGGACGCCAACGCCGACGACCGGCTGCTCGTGGCGTACCCGGTCGGCGGCCCGGCCAAGACCGAGCTGTTGCGCGAGACGGCGCGCAACGCCGCCACCGGCCCGCGCCGCAGCCTGCGGGAGGAGCCGTTCCTCGCGCTGGACGAGCTGTGGCTCGAGACCGACCGGCCGGCCCGGGTCGAGGTCGACGGCGAGCCCGGCGGCACCACCCCGCTACGGATCGGGCTGGCCGCGAACGCCCTTCGGGTGATGGCGCCCGTCGGCGTTCCGGACAGATAAAAAAATTCTTTGGCCGACGACTGCACAACCCGGGCCCGGGAGACGTCTTCATGTTCGTGACCTTCGAGCAATTCGCGATGGCCCGGCTTCCCAGCCTGATGCGGTACGCGGTCGTCCTCACCGGCGACAACGATCTCGCGCAGGATGTCGTTCAGGAGGTCCTGGCCCGGGCACAGGTCCGATGGCGGCGCATCAGCGAGGCCGACTCGCCCGAGGCGTACGTGCGGCGCATGGTGCTCAACGAGTACCTGTCGTGGCGGCGCAGCTGGGCGGTTCGGCACGTGCACGCCGTCGGGGAGCGCCTGGTCGAGATCGACGACGCCCGCAGCATGACGAACGACCATGCCCAGGACGTCGTCGAGGCCGACGCGCTGTGGAACAGGCTGGCCACGCTCGGCCGCAAGCAGCGGGCGGTGCTGGTGCTGCGCTACTACGAGCAGCTGGACGACGACTCCATCGCCGATCTGCTCGACTGCACGCCCGCCACCGTGCGCAGCCACGCGTCGAGGGCACTGAAATCGCTCCGTCTCTCGGAGCACGCGAACCGGATCCCCGTCAAGGAGAAGTCGTGACTGAGCAGCACGAGGACCAGCTCCGCGTGGTCTTCGAGAAATATTCGAACCAGACCCCTGACCCGGCCGCCGTCTACGCCCGCGTCGAGGAGCTCGCCGGCAAGTACAAGCGCCGCCGCCGCGGCGCGTACGCCGCCGGTGGCGCCGTGCTCGGGGCCGGCCTGATCGCCGGCGTGCTCAACCTGCCGACCTTCCTCCCGTCCGACCCGGCCAACACCGGCGGGGCCACGCTCCCGGCCGCCGCGCCGGCCGTGTCCCCCTCGGCCAGCCACGCCCCGAGCGAGGCCGAGCTCCAGAACTACTGGAAGGCCTACTTCGAGGCCGGCTACGGCTACAACGACGCCCTCAAGCTGGCCAAGCTGTGGAAGCTGAACTCCAACCCGGGCGACGTCAAGGCCGAGGCCGGCCGCCGCCTGCTGCTCGGCGAGACCCTGCCGATCAAGCCCTCGCCCGACCCCGAGGTGAGCGAGCCGTCGAGCGAGGAGATCGAGAAGAACCAGAAGCAGTTCGACGCCTTCTTCAACGCCGGCTACACCTGGGACGAGGCCGAGAAACTGGCCAAGATCTGGAAGCTGGCCGACCCGTCCGACGCCAAGATCGAGGCCGGCAGGCGGCTGATCGCGGGCGAGACGCTGCCCGTGAAGCCGACCCCGGCCAACGTCGCGGCGGCCAAGGAGGCGAAGAACGTCAACGCCTTCTTCAACAAGGGCTACGACTACGACGACGCCGTGAAGCTGGCCAAGCTGTGGAAGATCTCCGCGGGCGAGGCCAAGGCCGAGGCCGGCAAGCGGATCCTCGCCGGTCAGACGCTGCCGATCCAGCCGTGACCGCGGAGCTGCGCCGGCGCATCGGCTTCGAGATCGAGCTGATGGCGCCGCGAGGCGCCAGCCGGCGCACGCTCGCCGACGACCTGGCCGCCCGCCACGGCGGCCGGGTCCGCCCGGTCTGGCACCACGACAGCGAGCCGTCCCTGGTGCCCGGTCTGGGGCGTTTCCTGCACCTCACCCAGGGGTTCGAGGTGGTGCGGGCCGACGGCACGCTCCTGTGCACGCTGGTCGACGACATCACCCTGCTCGACGGGCTCAACCCGCGCTCGCCGGCCCTGCCCGGCTGGTACCGGGTGCTCAGCGACGAGCCGCGCCTGGTGCGCCTGCTGGCCCGGCACGCCGATCCCGGCGCCCCGCTCGAGCGGGTCCTGGACGCGGCCGGCGAGCTGTGGGGCCGTGCCCCCGAGCCGATCGCCGACGTGTTCCGCCTCGACGACGAGTACGGCGCGACCGTCGCCCTGGCCGCACCGCAGGGCGCCGAGCGTGAGCGCCCGTGCGAGATCGTCACCCCGCCCCTGGCCCGTGACCACGAGCGGGCGCTCGACGAGCTGCTCGGGCCGGCCCGGGAGCTGGGCTTCACCGTGCCCCACGAGGCCGCCGTCCACCTGCACGTCGACGGCGCCCCGTTCCGCCAGGCGCACGCCCTGGCCAACGTGGTGCGGCTGTTCGCGCACTGGCGCGAGCCGCTGCGTGAGCTGTTGCGGACCAACCCGGCCTGCCGGCGGCTGGCCCCGCTGCCCGCCCAGCTGGTCGCGGCGGCCGACGGCGTGCCCGGCTTCGACGACCTGGCCAAGGCGGCCGGCGAGGGCGAGCTGACGAAGTACTTCGACGTCAACCTCACCCAGCTCTTCGCCGACCAGCCGATCCGCGACACCGTCGAGATCCGCATCCTGCCCGGCATGATCTCGACCGACGAGATCATCAACCGGGCGGCGCTGGTCGAGCTGCTGCTCGACCGCTGCCAGGACCCGGAGCCGCTGCCGCCGAGCGCGGACCCGTCGGTCGAGGACCTGCTGCATTTCGCCGCGGAGGCCTTGGCCGCACAACGGTGAGATCTCGTCTGGGTTCGGCCGTCACGGCTGTGACCACGGGGACAGGCGAGACAGCGATGACCGGGCCAACCTCAACTGCGCCGGCGTCTGCGCGGCCACCGAGCGCGTGCTGACCCGGCAGACCGCCTCCCGGGAGCTTCTGGAGGCCTGTCTGGCCGCCTGCCGCGCCTGCGCCGAGGAGTGCGAACGGCACGCCTCCATGCACGAGCACCGCCGGATCTGCGCGCGGGCCTGCCGGGCCTGCGAAAAGGCGTGCTCGGAGTTGCTGGCCTCTCTCTGAAAGTTCCCACAATCCCCGGACCCGGTCCGGGGCCGGTGGCGAAAATGGGGGCGTGAGACAGCACGCGTGGTGGTGGCTGCTGGTCGCCGCCACGGTGATGCTGGGCGGCGCTCAGCTGTTCGGCCTGACCGGCCGGAGCGTTGTCAGCGGTGTGGTCGCGCTGGGTGCGGCGGCGGGGACCGCTTGGGGTGTACGTCTGCACAGGCCCGACCGCGCGGTGGCCTGGCGCCTGCTGGCCGGGGCCGCCGTTTGCTCCGGGCTCGGCCTGCTGAGCTCGGCCGCACCCGGCTGGAACGCCGTCGCCGTGCTGCACCCGGCGACGTTCCTGCTGGCGCTGGCCGGGCTCGCCCTGCTGCCCCGGAGCGAGGGCGACTCGGGCGGGATCACCGAGACCGGCATTATCGTCTGCACCGGCGCGCTCGTGGCCTGGGTCCTGCTCTACGACCCGTACGTGTACGACGCGGACACGCTCCCCAGCCGCGAGCTGCTCGTCTACCCCCTGGCCGACGTGCTGCTGCTCGGCATGGCGCTGCGCCTGTTCGCGATGCGGGAACGGCTGCCCGGCCCCCACCTGCTCGTGCTCGCGGCCACGGTGGTGTTCGTCGCCTCGGACGTCCGCTACTTCCTGGCCGCGGTGGCGGGCACCGTCAGCGGGCCGGAGCTGAGCATCACCGGCATGGGCGCGGCGTTCGCGCTGGTCGGGGCGGCCGCGCTGCACCCGGCGATGGCGTCGCACCGCGCCGTCTCGGTGCCCAAGGCCGGCTCGTGGAAGCTGATGGTGGTGCATCTGCTGCTGGTGCTGATCGGGCCGGCCGCCACGGCGTACGCGCTGATCCGCGACATCCAGGACCAGGAGCTGGACGTGCTCGACATCGGCGTGCCGGTGACCTTCACGGCCGTGATCGCCGTGATGCTGGTCGTCCGGATGACGCTCACGCTGCGGCTGGTCCGCCGGCAGGGGTCGGCCATGCGGCACATGGTGCGGCACGACGCGCTCACCGGCCTGCCCAACCGGCATCTGCTCACGGCCGAGGTGGCGTCGTCGGGCGCGCTGATCCTGTTCGACCTCGACGGCTTCAAGGACGTCAACGACCGCCTCGGGCACACCATCGGCGACGAACTGCTGGTCGCCGTGGCCGGCCGGCTGCGGCCGCTGCTGCGCCCGGGCGAGCGGCTGGCCCGCACCGGCGGCGACGAGTTCGCCCTGCTCCTGCCGTCCACCGACCTCATCGAGGCCACCTCCCGGGCCGGTGACGTGCTGGCCGCGCTGCGCCCTCCGATCGAGGTCAGCGGCCACACCCTGCACGTGACGGGCAGCGCCGGCGTCCGGCTGCTGGCGCCGGGCGCCGACGTGGCCGAGGCGCTCAGCGACGCCGATCTGGCGCTCTACGCCGCCAAGGCGGCGGGCAAGGACCGGGCCGAGCTGTTCGACCCGCGCTTGCGGCAGGAGCAGATCGACCGTGTACGGATGGTGGAGCACCTCCGCGCGGGACTCGAGAACGACGAGTTCACGGTCCACTACCAGCCGATCGTCGGGCTGTGCAGCGGGTCGATCGTGGCCGTCGAGGCGCTCGTGCGCTGGACGCCGCCCGGCCGGCCGGTGATCGGGCCCGACCGCTTCATCCCGGCCGCCGAGGACAGCGGCCTCATCATCGACCTGGGCGAGCGTGTCCTGCGCCGGGCCTGCGCCGAGGCGGCCGTCTGGCACGGCCGGTACGGCATCGCGGTGACCGTGAACGTCTCCCCGCGCCAGCTGACCGACCCGTCCTTCACCGCGAAGGCGAACCGGGCGATCGCCGACAGCGGCCTGCCGCCGTCCGCCCTCACCCTGGAGATCACCGAGGGCGTGCTGATCGGCTCGGGCGCCCAGGCCCTGGCCCACCTGCACGCCCTGCGGGCGGACGGGGTCCGGGTGGCGATCGACGACTTCGGCACCGGATATTCGTCGCTGGCCTACCTGCGCGACCTGCCCATCGACACCCTGAAGATCGACAAGTCCTTCATGCCGGCCGACCCCGCCGACCGGCGCCAGACGGCCCTGGTCCGGGCGGTGGTCGACCTGGCCCGCAGCCTCGACCTGACCACTGTCGCCGAGGGCATCGAGACCGATCACCACGCCGACCTGCTGCGCGAGCTGGGCTGCGACCGGGGGCAGGGCTATCTGTTCGCCCGCCCGGCGCCGGCCGCTCAGATCACCGCCTTGCTCACCGAAGCGTGGACGGCTTCGCCGGTGAACCACTGACAAATAAATCTTTCGGATCAGCGATGATTCCGGCCGGCGCGGGTGGTCTGAAGAGCATGACTGCTATCGGTACTGCTTCCGCGCCGCTCGCTCCCGCCCTCCACCGCACGCTGTGGGCCACTCAGATCGTCCTCGGTCTGTTCATGGTGGTCGCCTCGGCCGCGCCCAAGTTCGCCGGCGAGGAGAACGCCGTGCAGACCTTCGACGACATGGGCGCCGCCACCTGGTTCCGCTACTTCATCGGCGTGGCCGAACTGGCCGGCGGCGTCGGCCTGCTGATTCCGCGCCTGGCCGGCCCGGCCGCCGTCGGCCTCATGCTGTTGATGGTCGGCGCTTTCATCACCCAGGTGTTCATCCTGCACGGCGGAGCGGTGGCGATCACGCCCGTGGTGTTGTTCGGCTTGTTCGCCTTCATCGCCTGGGGCCGCCTCTTCCGCCGGAGGCCGCGCTGAAGTTCGGGAGCTTGTGTGAAGGGATTGTGCGGGCGGGCCGCCTGGGCGGTCCCGGCAGGCATGATCTCCCGCGTGGTTCTCGTATGCATCGTGATGGCTCCGGTGCTGCCGCTGTGGATGGTCATGGCTCGGCAGCCCCGGAGCCGCTGGCCGGTCGCGGCTTTACTCGCGGCGATCGCGGCGGTGGCGGCCCTCGGCCTGTGGCTGGCGCCGCGGGCGAGCCTGGAGATCCTGCTGGCCGTGCCGGTGCTGGCCGCGCTGACCGTGATCGGCGGCCGGCTGGCCGAACGGCGGCGCCTCGGCCCCGCCCAGGGCGCCCGGGTGGCTGTGCCGGCGTTCCTCGTCGCCTGCTGGCTGCCGTTGAGCGTGTGCACACTTCTGGTGGTGTCGGTCCCCGGCCCGTTCTTCCCCTCGGCCAGCACCGTGCTGCCCGCCCCGGACGGCATGCGGGCCACGGTCGAGCCGCACGGCGACGCGGACTGCGGGTCCGGCACCTGCCAGCTCACCATCGAGATCACCGGCCGCCCGGGCCAGTCCGCCGGCGATCTGCGCTCGGAACTGACCCGCCACCTCGAGGCCCGCGGCTGGGGCTCCGGCTGTCGCCCGGCCGGCTGGCTCCTCGACAGCTCCACGGCCTGCGTCGAGCTCTCCGTCGATGACGGCCGCGCCACCGTCTTCCTTTCCGGCAACCGCGACGTTCAGTCGGTGGGGAAGTAGTTGCCGTAGATGTGCAGGCGCTTGTTCTCGTCGTCGACGGTGGTGTCGGCGAAGGCCTCGTACGTGTCCTGGGCGGCGTCGCGGTTCTTGATGTCGCCGTTGTAGCGCGCTGTGAAGACGTACGTGCCGGGGGGAAGAGTTTGACCCTTGGCCAGGGTGAAGCGGTAGAGCAGAGCGTCGCCGTCGCGGGTCAGTGTCGCGTTGATCCGGGGGTCGGGGGAGTCGACCCGGCCGGTGGTGAGGCCGGTGGTGGGCTCGAGGCGCAGGATCAGGTCGAGGGTGGTCAGGGCGGTCCCGGCCTTCAGGGTGACCTGGCTCCGGCCGTCGGCCACGACCGAGCCGTCGGACCAGAGGGTGCCCTTCTCGACCTGGGTGTCGCCGGGGTGGCCACGGACCTCCGTCGTCGCGGGCGGCGGGGTGGTGGGAGTGGCCGGGGACGGTGACGACCTGGACGGGCGCGTTGTGGAGGGCGCGGCCGACGGCGTGGGGGACGTGGTCGCGGGAGCGGTGGTCGTGGGGACGGTGACGGGTGGGGGCGCGACCGGTGGGGCCGGCTCGTGTTCGCCGGCCAGGGCCCACTGGGCGACGCCGCCCAGGCCCAGGACCGTGGTCACGGCGGCCGCGGCGCCGGCCAGGCGCAGGCGGCGGCCACGTGAGGACTTGGCGGTGCGGTTCGCCGCTATGCGGTTCAGCATCGCCGCGCGGTCGGGGGTGTGCTCGGACAGCGTGTGCCGGAGCTCGGAGCGGAGGAAGTCCTCGTTCACCGGGCCACCTCCAGGTCCTCGAGCAGCCCGGCGAGCTGCTTGGCGCCGCGTGAGGTCTGGCTCTTGACCGTGCCGACCGAGATGCCGAGGATGTCGGCCACCTCCTGTTCGGGCAGGTCGAAGGCGTACCGCAGCACCACGCAGGCGCGCCGGCGGTAGGGGAGACGGCGCAGCGCGCTGCGCACGTCGAGGACCGCGGGCACGTCCGGCGCGGGGCGCGAGCGGGGGAAGCCGAGCAGTTCCAGACCCCGGCGGGCGCGGCCCTGGCGGCGGATCCAGTTCTTCGTCAGGTTGGCCACGATCCCCTTGGCGTACGCGGCCGGATCGTCGGCGGCCGCGACGCGGTCCCAATGCCGCCACACCTCGGTCAGCGTGTCCGCCGCCAGGTCGTCCGCGGCCGCGGAGTCGCCGCAGAGCAGGTAGGCCAGGCCGGACAGCTCGGCGTGATGCCGCTCGAAGAACGCGTGGAAGGCCTGCTCGCGCACGGCACAGCCCTCCCACTGGTCCCGACAAGATCAGGCAAGGGACGATATCAGGGCCCCGAACTGCTCAGCGCTGCCCGTCTGCTGCCGAATGTCGGTATGTGGCGCACGACGGCGACGAGGGCTTCTCCATCATCGAGATGCTCGTCGCGCTGACCATCCTCTCCATCACGCTGCTCGCCAGCACCCCGTTCTTCGTCACCAGCCTGCAGAGCGTCAACCGGCAGCGGACGAAACAGGCGGCCATCGAACTCGCCAACACTTCGATGGAGCAGGTGCGCGGGCTCAAGGGCAGCTCGCTGCTGACCGGGCACGGCCAGCAGGCCGGCGAGGCCCAGTTCGCGGCCGCGCCGGCCGTGGTGAAGCCGTACCTGACGACGATGCAGGTCGGCCACGACGAGGACAGCGCGGTGGCGACCACCGACGGCGCCGACGCCCCTCTCTCCACCGCGGCGCAGGTCACGACCGTGGAGGGGACGACCTTCACTCGGATGATCTACGTCGGCGCGTGCGAGATCTATCTGACCGGCGCCGGCGACTGCGTCTATCCGGGCAGCGGCAACCGGCCGTCCGACACCACCAAGATCTTGAAGTTCTTCCGCGCGGTCGTCCTGGTGAGCTGGCCGGACAACTCCTGCACGGCCAACACCTGTCAGTACGTCGCCTCGACGCTGGTCTCGCGCGCCCCGGAGCCGAACTTCGACCTGCACCGCCCGTCGCCGACGGTCCTCACCAAGTCGATGACGTTCTACCGGGGCGTCACTGTGAACGCTCAACTGGAAGCGCGCGGCGGTCAGCTGCCCAACACGTGGACGATCACGGCGTTGCCGGCCGGTCTCCAGATGACCGCCGCCGGCCTGATCTACGGAACCCCCACCACGGCGGGAACAACCGCGGCCAAGGCCACGGTCACCGACAGCCTGAACCGCAACGACCCGAATGAGCCGATCACCTTCACCGTGGTGCTGCCGACGACCGTGACCATGCCGGCCACCGCCACCAACCGCGTCGGTGAGACGGCCAGTGTGACCGCCGTCGGTGCGAACGGGGTCGGCCCGTACGTCTACTCGGCGGACACCTCGGGCGCCTCGGCCCTCGCGCCGGGACTGAGCATCAACGCCGAGACCGGAGTGATCAGCGGAACGGTCACCACCACCGGCACCTACGTCTCCAAGATCACCGCCACCGACCAGAACGGTGTGGCCGGCACGACCACCTACACCCACACGGTCTACCCCACGCTCACCCTCGGGGCCCTGGCCGATCAGACGATCGCGCTGAACGCGAAGCTGACCCTGACCGCGGCCGGCGCGGGCGGCGACGGCAACTACACGTACAGCGCCACCGGCCTGCCCGCGAACGTGTCGATCAACAAGAACACCGGCGCCATCAACGACAAGGTCACCACCTCGGGCCGCTTCCTGCCGACGATCACCGTCACCGACGGGAGCGGTGGCACCGCGAGCCAGCAGATCGTCCTGATCGTCAACACCACCACCTCGCTGGTCTTCACGGCGCCCGCGCTGACCGCGCCGGACCAGACGACCGTGCGGGGCAAGGCGGCGTCGCTGACGCTGGGCACCAACGGGACGCTGCTGGGCCTGAACCCGGCGATGAGCGTCAGCGGCCTGCCGACGGGCCTGTCCTTCAACGCCCTGACCGGCGTCATCTCCGGCACGCCGAACGTGGCGGGCACCTACACCGTGACCGCCACGGCCACCGCGTTGTCCGGCACGAGTGTCCTCACCTTCGTCTGGAAGGTCACATGAGCGACGATCGCGACGACGACGACGGCTACACCCTCATCGAGCTGCTGGTCGGCATGGGGCTCATGTCGGTCGTGCTGGTCATCGTGCTCGGCGGGCTGGTGGAGGTCTACTCCAATGTCAACCGCACCGACTCCGTCGCCGTCGCCCGCGACCAGCTCAGCAACAGTTTTCGCCGGCTCGACAAGGAGCTGCGCTACGCCAGCTGGCTCTCGACGGCCGACCAGGTGGGCACCGGCTGGTATCTGGAGTACGCCACCGCGGCCGGCTGCCGTCAGCTGGTCTTCAACGGCGGCGTGTTGACGTTGGCGGGCTGGACGCTGCCCGGCATCACGCCGGGAACACCGACGACGATCGCCACCGACCTCGTGCAGACCGGCACCACCCCGCCGATCAAGGTCGATCTCGCCAATTCCCAGCCGTACGCCTCGGCCAGCCCCGGCACCTCGGGCGTCGGCGCCGACTATCAGCTCGCGCACAGCCAGGTCCGGCTGCGCTTCACCGGCAAGGTGGGCGTGACCAGCCTGCCGTTCGACGTGCTGTTCACCGCTCAGAACACCAACGCCAGCAACGTGTTCGCGGACAACGGCAAGCTGACCGAGAACGACTGCAGCAAGGGAAGGCCGTCCTCATGAGGCTGATGCGGCTTCCCCGTGGGGACGACGGCTCCCTGCCGATGGCGATGCTCGTCATCACGGTCGTGTTGTCGCTGTCGGCGATTCTGACGCCGATCGTCATTCGCCAGATCAAGACCACGCAGCATCTCAGCGAGCGCAACATCGCGCTCAACGCCGCTCAGGCCGGCATGGACGTGATGATGGCGCGCGTGCGGGCGGCCGCCGACCCCGACAACCAGAGCGGATATCTGGAGAATCTTCCCCCGTGCACGCTCACGGGCAGCGCCGGAGTGGCCTCCACGGGGGTGCCGCTCACGTACACGGTGACGCTGGTCTATCAGGATCAGGACGGCAAGGACATGACCGCCTGCCCGGCCGTGAGCGTGCCGACCACCGCGCGGGTCACTTCGCAGGGCGCCGGCGGCTCGGTGACGCGGACCCTCACCGCCACCTACGTCTTCTCGACGAGCAACACGAACATCCCGGGCGGCCAGATCCGGATCTCCAGTTCGACCCTCGGCAATCAGTGCATGGACTCCGGGTCGAACAAGACACCGGCGGCCGGTTCCGCGATCGTCATGGCCCCGTGCGACGGCAGCAGCCGGCAGCAGTTCGGCTATACCGCGGACCTCTATCTCAAGCTGATCAACTCGGAGTCGTCCGGCGCCGCGTCGGGCATGTGCCTGCACGCCGGCGCCTCGCACAGCAGCGGCAACGCGCTGGTCTTCCAGCCGTGCCCGACACTGCAGACCGGCGTCTTCCAGTGGAGCCTGGACGGCAACTCGCTGTTCCATTCCACGTCGTCGGGCAAGACCGTCGAATCCCTCTGCGTCAACGTCAAGACCCCGGGCTCGACGACGGACCGGGCCGTCGTCCTCGGCTCCTGCGGCGTCACGGCGACGAAGACGGTGTGGCGATCGGCGACCGGGGTGGGCGCCGGCATGGCCGGCGACAGCACCAACCAGCTGGTCAACTACGCCCAGTTCAGTCGCTGTCTCGACGTCACGAGCAAGTCGACGAGCGCCACGTACATGATCGCCTGGTTCTGCAAGCAGGATCCGCAGGGCATCGTCGACTTCAACCAGCAGTGGGTCCACCCGACGCCGGTCACGCCGGCCATCACCGCCACCGGCCCGATCATCGTGAACAACACGACCTCGACCAGCAACAGCAACAACGGCACGGCCAACAAGAACTACTGCCTGAAGTCACCCGGCATCGTGACCGCGACGTCGTGGGTCACGGTGGTGAACTGCGCGACCGTCGCGGCGCAGAGCGCGCAGAACGTGACGTGGACCGTCTATCACGACACCGGCGACTACGGCACCAGCTACCGGATCAAGGACTACATGGGCTACTGCCTGCAGCCCACCGATCAGAACAGCGGCGTGGCCAACGACTTCCACAGCGACGGCACCAGCAAGGTCAAAGTGGCCACGTGCAACACCTCCGAGCTCCAGAAATGGAACGCCCCGGCCAACATCAGCCAGCCGACCCCGCTGACCGACCTCAACGAAAAATGATCAAGCGTCCGTAGGCCTATCGAACATGTAGGAATGCTGGGTATGCTCCCGGCCATGGACGCATCGACATACGTGCCGCTGTGAGCGCGGTCCCGCTCGAACTGGACGGGGTCGGCAAGACGTTCACGGCCGACGGGCGGCGGCGGGCCGTGCTGGCGGGCGTGTCGCTGGAGGTGGCGGCGGGCGAGGTGGTGGCGCTGCTCGGCCCGTCCGGGTGCGGGAAGTCGACGCTGCTGCGGCTGGCCGGCGGGCTGGACACGCCGAGCGAGGGGTCGGTGCGGGTCGGCGGGCGGGCGGTGAACGGGATCGAGCCGCGCTGTGCGGTGGTGTTCCAGGAGCCGAGGCTGCTGCCGTGGCGCACGGTCGAGAAGAACGTGGCGTACGGGCTGCCGCGCGGCGTGACCGGCGAGAAGGCGCGGCAGGAGGTCGCGCACTGGCTGGAGGTCGTGGGGCTGGCGGCGTTCGCCCGGCACCGCCCCCGGCAGATCAGCGGCGGCATGGCCCAGCGGGCGGCGCTGGCCCGGGCACTGGCCCGGCGGCCGGGGGTGCTGCTGCTGGATGAGCCGTTCGCGGCGCTGGACGCGCTGACCCGCCTGCGGATGCAGGACTTGCTGGCCGAGGTCCAGAAAGCCGCCGGAACGACGGTCCTGCTGGTGACCCACGACGTCGACGAGGCACTGCACCTGGCCGACCGCGTGGTCCTGCTCGGCACGAACGAGTCCGCGCACCCGATCGCACCCGCCGACACCGCGGACGTCCAAGGCCAGGCGGCAAGCGGTGGCGTGGGCGGCGATGGCCGAGCGGCTTCGAACGGCTCGGCGGGTGGCGGGGGCGGGGCGGCTGGTATTCGGCTGGTTCGGGGTGTGCCTGGTGTGCGGCCCCGGGATCGGGGCGATGCCGAGCTGGCCGCGCTTCGGGTGGCGCTGCTCGGTGAGCTTGGTGTTCATGCCCCTGTGCGTTCGTGAGCGAAGCCCCGATATCGGCGAAAAGGATGAGCGAAATGTGGAAGATACGTGCGGTGGCGGCTGCGGTGGCCGTGACGATGGTGCTGGGCGGATGCGTCGACGGGGAGGACTCGACGGGCGGCGATGGAACCGCGGAGGGGGCTACGACCCTGCGGCTGGACTACGCCTACTACAACCCGGCCAGCCTGGTGCTGCGCGATCAGAAGTGGCTCGAGACCGAGCTCGCGGACAAGAAGGTGACCGTCACCTGGCAGCTGTCCGCCGGCAGTAACAAGGCCAACGAGGCGCTGCGGGGCGACGCCATCGACGTCGGCTCGACGGCCGGGGCGGCGGCGCTCGTGGCCCGGGCCAACGGATCGCCGATCAAGACCATCGACGTGTTCAGCCAGCCCGAGTGGGCGGCCATCGTGGTCGGCAGGAACTCCACGGTCACCGACGTGGCCCAGCTCAAGGGCAAGAAGATCGCGGCCACCAAGGGCACCGACCCGTACTTCTTCCTGCTGCGCTCCCTGGAGAAGGCGGGGCTGAAGCCGGGCGATGTCACCGTGGTCAACCTTCAGCACGCCGACGGGCGGACCGCGCTCGAGCGCGGCGACGTCGACGCCTGGTCGGGGCTCGATCCGATCATGGCGCAGACCCAGCTCGACCAGGGCTCCAAGCTGATCTTCCGCAACATCGACTTCAACTCGTACGGGGTTCTGAACGCGACCGAGAGCTTCCTTCAGAGACAGCCGGAACTCGCGCAGTCGGTCGTCAACGCCTATGAGCGGGCTCGCAAGTGGATCCACGACAACCCGGACGAGGCGGTGGCGCTCTACGCGCGGGAGGCCAAGATCTCGCCCGAGGTGGCGAAGCTGGTGCTGACCGAGCGCACGAAGCTCGACATCGACCCGGTGCCCGGCGCGGCCCAGACGGCGGTCTTCGAGTCGATCCTGCCGGTGCTGGTGGCGGACGCCAACGTGAAGAGCGAGGCCGCGGCCCGGGAGGCGATCGACTCGCTGTTCGAGCCGAAGTTCGCCCAGGCCCGGAGCTCCTCGTGACGCTGACCCCGCCGGAAGCGGACGGCCGCGCGTCGCCGGCGGAAAAAGGTGCCGGCGGCGCGGTTGACGGAGGCGGGGACGGCGCGGAAGGCGCGGGGGTGCGGAAGGCCTGGGTGGCGCGAGCGGCGGAGAAGTCGCGTGTGTCGGGAAGGGCGCGACCGGGGGAGTGGGCGGAAGCGGGCGTGCGCAAGGCGCGCCGGGTCGCGGTTGGTGCTGTTGTTCCGGTTCTGCTGCTTGTGCTGTGGCAGTGGGCGGCTGCGGCCGGGATCTACTCGGCTGCTCAGCTGCCCGCTCCGAGTGAGGTCGTCAGCGCGTTCACCGAGCTTGTCGGGCGGGGGGAACTCTGGCACCACGTCGCCATCAGCACGCAGCGGGTTCTGATCGGGTTCGCGGTGGGTGGCGCCTTCGGGCTTGCTCTCGGTGGGCTTGTGGGTCTTTCCCGTACGGCCGCGGCCGCCCTCTCGCCGACCATTCAGGCTGTTCGGGCCGTGCCGTCGCTTGCGTGGGTGCCGTTGCTCCTGCTCTGGCTCGGCATCGGGGAGACGCCGAAGATCGTGCTGGTGGCCATCGGGGCTTTCTTCCCCGTCTATACGACCGTGTCGGCCGCGCTTGCCCATATCGATCCGCATCTGGTGGAGGTCGGACGGGCGTACGGAAGGAAAGGTCTTGGTCTGCTCGGCACCGTGCTCTTCCCGGCCGCCACCCCGGCTATTCTGAGCGGGCTGCGGCTCGGGCTGGCCCAGGGCTGGCTCTTCCTGGTCGCGGCCGAGCTGATCGCGTCGTCCATGGGCCTCGGTTTCCTGCTGATCGACAGCCAGAACACCGGGCGCACCGACATCATGCTGCTCGCCATCATCCTGCTCGCGGTGATCGGCAAGCTCTGCGACACGGTCCTCGGCGTCGTCGAGAACCGCTTGCTGCACAATTCAGGGCGTGGCACGAGCTAACGACGCACAACCCCCGCAGTCCTCGGTCTCCGTCGACCACTTCACCAACATGTACCTGGTGAAGGACGACCCGTGGGATCTGGCGACCAAATGGCATGACCGGCGCAAGTACGCGGTGACGATGGCCAGCCTGCCGCGCGAGCGCTACCGGCGCTGCTACGAGCCGGGCGCCTCGATCGGGCTGCTCACGCGCATGCTGGCCGAGCGCTGCGACGAGGTGCTGGCCGTCGACTCGGTCGAGGAGGCCGTGGGCGCGGCCCGGGAGAGCCTGGCCGACCTGCCGAACGTCGGCTACGAGCGGGCGAACCTGCCGGCCGATCTGCCCGAGGGCACCTTCGATTTGATTGTCATCGGCGACCTGCTCTACTACCTGTCCGCCGAGGACCTCGACCGGCTGCTCGACGGGCTGTTCGAGCGGCTGGAGCCGGGCGGCGACATCGTCTCGGTGCACTTCAGCAACCGGGCCGACGGGGACAGCTACGACGGCTTCAATGTGCACGCGGCACTGGCCGAGCGGCCGGGGCTGGAGCGGCTCGTGCACCACGACGACGAATGGTTCCTGCTGGACGCGTTCCGGCGTACCACCTGATCTTTCCCCACCGAGGCGGGTTTCTCCAAGGGAGGCCCGCCTCTTTTGTCAACAGTAGATTTTCGTAATTGACAATCTACTACCCGCGGAGGAGATTGAGGCGGCCGCCACACCTATGAGCAGGAGGCAAGGGATGAAACGGTGGATTCCGGCGTCGATCGCCGCGCTGTGCCTGGCCGCGGGCGGCTGCGGCAGCTCTGCCCCGGCCGGCTCCGACTCCAAGATCACGCTCGTCGAGACCACCCCGGCCGCCGCCGGCGACGTCGACCGGGTCACCTGGGCGCTCCCGTCCGGCGAGCCGGCCTCGCTCGACCCGGCCAAGACCGGCGACTACTCGGCCAACTCGGTGGTCACCAACCTGTGCGAGAGCCTCCTGCGCCTCGAACCCGACTTCTCGGCGAAACCCGGCCTGGCCACCGCGGTGACCCAGAAGGACGCCAAGACGGTAGTCATCGACCTGCGCGACGGCGTCACCTTCTCCGACGGCAGCGCGATGACAGCCGACGACGTCGTGGCCAGCCTGAAGCGCAACATGGACCCCAAGGTCGCCTCCTACAGCGCTCACGTCTTCGCGAGCGTGGCCTCGATCGACAAGACCGGGCCGTTGCAGGTCACGGTCCATTTCCGGGCGCCCGACGCGCAGTTCATCCCCGGCCTGGCCGGCGTGCCGGGCGCGATCAGCTCGGCGAGGTTTCTGGCCAAGGCGGGGGCCAGGTACGGGACACCGAGCACCGGCGTCATGTGCACCGGCCCGTTCAAGCTCGGCGGCTGGCAGTCCGGCCAGAAGATCACCCTGATCCGCAACGACACGTACTGGGACAGCGCCCGCCGGGCCAGGGCCGCCACCTTCGACTTCGTCTTCCTGACCGACAGCAGCACGCTGACCAGCGCCCTGCTCTCCGGCGAGGTCGACGGGGTGTACGGGGCCCCGGCCGGCGGGCTGGCCGCGCTGCGCAAGGCGGCCGCCGGCACGCTGTATTTCGGGCCGAGCACGGAGACGTACAGCCTGGGCGCGGTCTCGCCGACCGGCCCGGCCGCCGATCCGCGCATCCGCAAGGCGCTCGACCTGGCCATCGACAAGAACAGCTTCGTGACCGGCGTGCTCAAGGGCGCGGGGGCGCCGCTCAAGACGTTCACCCCGCCGCTGGCCTGGCAGGGCAGCCCGGCCAAGAGCGTGTACGACGCCGGATACGCGGCGCTGCCGGACACCGCGACGGCCTCCCTCGACGAGGCCCGGAAGCTGGTGGCCGAGGCCGCGCCGGCGGTGAAGAGCCTGGTCATCGCGGTGCCGGCGGGCGATCAGTCACTCCTCCAGACGGCGACGCTGGCCCAGGCGGCGGCTCAGCAGATCGGGCTGAGCATGACCATCAAGCAGCTCCAGGCGGCCGAGTTCGGCGGGTTGTTCTACGACCCGGCGCTGCGGCAGGGCATCGATCTGATCGCCACGACCGGATATCTGGAGGTGCCGGGAGCGCTGTACTACGCACCGGGGTTCGTGCTGAAGGAGGGCGCGTTCAACTGGACCGGCTACAGCGATCCCCGGGTGACCGCCGACATCACGGCGGCCACGGCGGCCACCGATCCGCAGGTGACGGCCAAGCATTTCGTCGCCGCGCAGGCTGTGTACGCGGACGCGCGGCTCCAGATCACGCTCGCGCAGTCGTACAACCGGCTCTTTCTCAACAAGCGGCTGACCGGGGCGCCGGTCTCGTTCTCCTACATCAGCTCGGCCTGGGCGGCGCTGGTCGGCAAGGCCGGCGCATGATCGGGTTCCTGGCCCGGCGCCTGGCCGGGGTGCTCGCCACGCTGCTCGTGGCCAGCTTCGTGATCTACGGAGGGCTCTACCTGGCCCCGGGCGACCCGGCGGTCCTGCTCGCCGGCGGCCATCAGCCCAACCCACGGGCGCTGGCCGCGATCCGCGCCGAGTACCACCTCGACGAGCCGTTCCTCGCGCAGTACTGGCGGTGGCTGTCGGGCGTGCTGACCGGGCACCTGGGCGACTCGCTGGTGCTGAAGGAGCCGGTGGGCGCGCTGATCGGCGCCCGTCTGGCGACAACGGCACTGCTGGTGGCGTACGCCTCCGTGCTGATCCTGTTCTTCGGTGTCTCGACCGGGATCCTGGCCGCGGTGGCCGGGCGGGCGGCCGGCGCGGCGATCACGGTGGGCACGACGGTGCTGATGGCGGCGCCGGCGTTCGTGGCCGCGATCCTGCTGATCTGGCTGTTCGCGACGCGGCTGACCTGGTTCCCGGTGTACGGCACGGGGACCGGCCTGGCCGGCCGGCTCCACCACCTGACGCTGCCGGCGATCGCGCTCAGCGCCGGTTTTCTGGCCTACGTCAGCCGGATCACGCGGGCCGAGGTCCGGGCCGAGCTGGGCTCCGACCACGTGGAGGCGGCGCGGGCGCGCGGACTGCGCGGCTGGCCCGTGCTGCGCCGGCACGTGCTGCGCAACGCGGCGCCGCCGGTGGTGGCGGTCAGCGGCATCACCGTGGCCGGGCTGTTCGCGGGGACGGCGGTCGCCGAGCAGGCGTTCGGCGTCAGCGGGCTGGGATCGCTGCTGGTGCAGAGCGCGGCCCGGCAGGACCTGGTCGTGGTGCAGGTGATCGCGCTACTGCTGGTGGCCGCGTTCGTCGTGGTCAACATGCTGGTCGACATCGTGAACGCCCTGCTCGACCCACGCCTGCTGCGAGCCCGGGAGGCAGCGTGACGACGCGGCCGGAAGCCGGCGCGGCGATCGGTCCGGCGCCCGCGGCGCCGGAGGTGCCACTGCGGCGGCGCGGTCTGGTGCGATTGTCGCGCTTTTCGGTGGTACGGCCGGTGGCGGCGCTCGCTCCGGTCGTCTGTGGCCTGATCGTGCTGGTGGCGGTCTTCGCGCCGCTTCTGGCGCCGCACGACCCGAACGCGGTCGATCCGCTCAACGCGTTCGCATCGGCCTCGGCGGCGCATCCGCTGGGCACCGACGACCTGGGGCGCGACCTGCTGTCCCGGCTGATCACGGGGTCGCGGAGCAGCCTCGCCGGGCCGTTCGTGGTGGTGGTCGCGGCCGGTCTGGCCGGCACGGCGCTCGCGGTGTCGGCGGCCTGGATCGGCGGGTGGTTCGACGCGGCGGTGTCGCGGTTGCTCGACATCATGTTCGCGTTCCCCGGGCTGGTGCTGGCGATCACGGTGGCCGCCGTCTTCGGGCCCGGGTTCGTGGCGCCGGTGGTGGCGCTCTCCGTGGCGTACGTCCCGGTGATCGCCCGCGTCATGCGGGCGGCGGCGATGCGCGAGCGGAACCTGCCCTACATCGAGGCGCTGCGCGTGCAGGGCTTCTCGTCCTGGCACATCTGCCTGCGCCACCTGCTGCCGAACCTGGTGCCGCTGTTGCTGGTGCAGGCGGCGATCGGCTTCGGCTACGCCATGGTCGACCTGGCGTCGATCTCGTTCCTCGGGCTCGGCCTGCAACCGCCGGTCGCCGACTGGGGCCTCATGATCGCCAACGGCCAGCCGTCCATCCTGGCCGGCAGCCCCCAGCAGTCCCTGTACGCCGCGATCGCCGTCGTCATCGCGGTGGTCGCGTTCACGGCGGTCGCCGAGCGGCTCGCCCTTCGTTTCGGGGGAGGCGCCCGATGACCGCGCTGCTCGACATCGGCCACCTGAGTCTCTCGATCGGCGGCCGGGCGATCCTGCGGGATGTCAGCCTCAGCGTGAACGCCGGGGAGGCGGTAGGGCTGGTCGGCGAGTCGGGATCCGGGAAGTCGATGACCGTGCGCTCGGTGCTGCGGCTGCTGCCGCGCGGCGCCCGGACCGCTGGAACGATCCAGCTGCGGGGCGCCGACATCGGGACGATGGACGCCGGCGCGCTGCGGCGGATGCGCTCGCACGACGTGGCGATGGTCTTCCAGGATCCGCGGGCCACGGTCAACCCGGTCCGGACCGTCGGTGACTTCCTCGGTGAGGTGCTGCGCGAGCAGGGGTACGACCGGCGGGCCGCCCTCGGGAAAGTGAGCGGGATCCTCGAGGAGATCGGCGTCGACCACGTCGAACGGCGGTTGCGGCAGAGGCCGTACGAGCTGTCCGGGGGTCTGCTCCAGCGTGTGGTCATCGCCGCCGCCCTGGCCACCTCGCCGGCGCTGATCCTGGCCGACGAGCCGACCACGGCGCTCGACGTCACCACCCAGGAGGAGGTGGCGGCGATCCTCACCGAGCAGCGCCGCCGCCGTGGGGCCGCCCTCCTGTTCATCTCGCACGACCTCGAGCTCGCGGCCGCGGTCTGTGACCGGATAGCAGTGATGTACGCGGGCCGGATCGTCGAGATCCTGCCCGCCTCCGGCCTGCACTCGGGTGCTCGTCACCCGTACACCCAAGCGCTCTTGAAGTCCCGCCCCGGCGCGGTGGAGCCGGGCGCGCGGCTGGAGACCGTGCCCGGCGCGCCGCAGTCGGCCCACGACGCGCCGCCCGGATGCGTGTTCGCCGACCGGTGCCTGCGGGCCGAAGCGCGATGCCGCGACACCGTCCCACGGCTTGTGCCGCTGGGCTCCGGCGCGGCCGCCTGCCACCTTCTCGCCGGCGCGGAGGCACACCGATGAGCGCGCTGCTGGAGGTGCGCGATCTGCGCAAGGAGTTCAAACAGCAGGTGGCGGTGGACGGCGTCAGCTTCAGCGTCGCCGAGGGCGGCTCGCTGGCCATCGTCGGCGAGTCGGGCTCGGGCAAGAGCACCTGCGCCCGCGTCATCACCGGCCTGGAACGGGCCACGAGCGGGACGGTCATCCTGACCGGCGCCGTGCAGATGGTGTTCCAGGACCCGTACCAGTCCCTGGACCGGCGGCAGACCGTCACCGCCTGCCTGAACGAAGTGCTGGCCCACCACACCCGCCTCGACCGTGCGGCCCGGCGCGACCGGATCGCCGAACTGCTCGCGCTGGTCGGCCTCGACGAGCGGCACGGCCGCGCGCTGCCCCGGGCGCTCTCCGGTGGCCAGCGGCAGCGGGTGGCGATCGCCCGGTCGCTCGCGGCCGAACCCCGGCTCCTCGTGCTCGACGAAGCCGTGGCCGCGCTCGACGTGTCGATCCAGGCGCAGATCCTCAACCTGCTCATCGAGGCGCGGGCCGCGACCGGCGTGGCCTACCTCTTCATCACGCACGATCTTTCCGTCGTACGGCACGTCTGCGACGACGTCGTGGTCATGCACCGCGGCCGGATCGTCGAGTCGGGGCCGGTGGCCGACGTGCTCGACCGTCCCGAGGCCGAGTACACGCGGCGGCTGGTCGCGTCGGTGCCCCGGGCCGGATGGGTGCCGCGACGCCGGGGGAGCGTGGCGTGTTAGGCCAGGCGTTCCAGAAGCGCGTCGGCCGCCGTACGGACCAGGCCGCCCGAGGCGACCGGCAGTTGCAACTCGGCCATGGTCGAGTTGCCCAGGGCCAGGCACCACAGGCCGTAGGCGACACTGCGCCGCGCGGCCGACGGGGCCGCCGGATATTCGTCGGCCAGCGCGTCCTCGATGGTCGAGACCGCCTGGAGATAGTGCGCCTGGAGGACCTCGCGGATGCTCTCGTCGGTGATGCCGGCCGTGACCAGCTCACGGATCACGGTGTCGTCGTCGCTGGGCACGAAACCGGTCTGGAACAGGTAGTCCATGGCGTGCGGCAGCTTGGCGCCCGGCTCGGCCCCGGCGACCTTGCCGACGAACTCGGCCTCGTAGCCCGTGTAGAGCCATGTCGTGAACGCCCGCAGCAGGTCGTCGCGGTTGCCGACGTAGTGCCGCACGTGGCTGCGGCTCAGGCCCGACTCCTCGCTGACCCGTTCCAGGGTGGTGCCGGCCAGGCCGTATTTGCGCAGGCTGCGACCGGTGGCCTGCATGATCTGCTCGGTTCGTTCGGCGGCGAGGCTCGGGCGTCCCATGGGAGCAGCCTAATTGATTGTCATCATGTACAAGGAAACGAGGACCACATGCTCGATCCCCAGCTCAGTTTCGCGTTCGAGGCCCGGGTCGACGTCGCCGAGACCCTGGACATCGGCGACGGCGCCGCCTTCACCCCGATCACCGGTGGCACGGTCGACGGGCCGCGCCTGACCGGAACGGTGCTGGCCGGCGGCGGGGACTGGTCGACGACCCGGGGTCCGGTGACCGCGCTCGACGCGCACTATCTGCTGCGGGCGGACGACGGCACGGTCATCGACATCCGCAACCGCGGCTTCTGGCGGGCCTCGCCGGAGGTCGACGCGCGGGTCGAGGCGGGGGAGGACCTGCCCGAGACGGAGTACTACTACCGGACGAGCCCGGTCTTCCGCACGGACGCCGAGCAGCATCGCTGGCTGGCCGAGTCGGTGTTCGTGGGGATGGCCCGCGGTGAGCGCGGCCAGGTGTGCATCCGCTTCTTCGAGGTGCTCTGACATGACGCTGGAGATCCACCGCACCGGGCCCGGCCCGCTGTCGCCGGACGCCACCCAGCACATGGTCCGCATGCGCGACGGCGTGCGGCTGGCCACCGACGTCTACCTGCCGGCCGGCGGCGAGCCGGGGCCGACCATCCTCACCCGGCTGCCGTACGACAAGAGCGGCGAATACACGTTCATGCCGAAGGTGGCCGCCTACTTCACGGCGCGCGGCTACCGCATGGTGGTGCAGGACGTGCGCGGCAAGTTCCGGTCCGAGGGCGAGACCCTGCTGTTCGTCAACGAGACGTACGACGGCTACGACACCATCGACTGGGTGATCAACCAGGAGTGGTCGGACGGCGTGGTCGGCATGTGGGGCGACTCGTACTACGGCTTCACCCAGTGGGCGGCGGCCTCGTCGGGACACCGCGCGTTGCGGGCCATGGTCCCGAGGGTCACCGGCACCCGGCTCGGTGAGCTGCCGGTGCCCGTGCCGGGGCAGCGCACCCACGACGTGGAGATGTCGGTCCACCGGTTCTATCCGCTGTCGATGTTCCACGACCGGGACATCCTCGAGTGGCGGTTCGACTGGTCGCGGCGCCCGCTGGCCGAGGGCGTGGAGGAGTTCTTCGCGGCGGTCGGGAGCCGCTCACCGTCGTACGACCTCTGGTTCCCCCATCCGGTGACCCTGCGGCGCTTCCCGGCGGGCAGCCCGTTCGACGCGCCGGCGGTGCCGGTGCTGATGACGATCGGCTGGTGGGACAACTGCGCGCCCTGGCAGTGGGCCGATCACCGCGCGATCGCCGGGAAGCCGGCCTGGCGCCGCAACGAATATCTGCTCCTCGAGGCGATCGACCACGAGAACAACAGCCATTTCGGTGGTCCCGGGCCCGCGCAGGGTGCGCTGGAGGCCTATCTCGACCCCGCTGCCGAGTTCTTCGACGTCTTCCTGCGCGGTGAGGAGAAGGAGATTCCGCGCGTACGGTGGCAGCTCGCCGGTTCGGGCGATCCTTCTTATCGCACAAGTCCGGCATGGCCGCCTGTCGCGGGGTGGGAGTCGATCTTTCATGCCCGCGTCGATGGCGGTCTTGGTCCCGCCCCGGACGTGGCCGGAACCGCGACCTGGACCCACGACGCCGAGAACCCCGTGCCGTCCCCGGCCCGTGACCCGTTCGCGTTCCTCGCGGAATGCCCCGACGAGCGCGACCTGGCGGCCCGGGACGACGTCCTGGTCTTCACCGCCGAGCCGGTGCCGTCGCCGCTCGATCTGGCCGGTCCGCTGAGGGTGACCGCGACGGCCGGCTCCGACGGCCCCGAGATGGATCTGTTCGCCCGCCTGCTCGACGTCGCGCCCGACGGGAGTTGCCGGCTGATCGCCCGCGGTCAGCAGACCATCCTCGAACCGGGCGACGGCTGCCCGGTCGAGCTCGACCTCGGCCACACCGGATATCGCCTCGCCGCCGGCCACGCGCTGCGGCTCACCCTGGCCTCCAGCGACGCGCCCGAGTTCGTGCCCGCGCCCGGCACGGGCGAGCACCGCTGGCTGGCTTCGACGACCAAGCCCAACCACCAATGTGTACGCCTCGGCGGCCCCGACGGGGTCCGCCTGACCATCACCGTCCTGGGAGAGCCATGACCGACGCTTCTGTCTCCGCCGCTGGGATCGCTGACTCCGTTCGGGCCGGCAGGCGCACCGCGGCCGAGGTCGTCGACGAGCACCTGACCCGGATCGCCGAGGTCAACCCCACCGTCAACGCCGTCACCGTCGTGCTCGGCGAGCGCGCCCGTGCGGCCGCCGACGCCCTCGACCAGCGGATCGCCCGCGGCGAGGATCCCGGCCCGCTCGCCGGTGTGCCGATCTCGGTCAAGGAGAACATCGACCTCACCTGGTCGGCCACCACCTCCGGCCTGCCCTTCCTGCGCGACTTCCGGCCGCCGGCCAACGCCACCTTCGTGCAGCGGCTGCTCGACGCGGGCGCGATCCCGGTCGCCCGCGGGAACATGCCCGACATCGGGCTGCGCTGGGACACCGACAACGACCTGTACGGCCGCACGCTCAACCCGTGGGACCCCACGCGGGTGCCGGGCGGCTCCAGCGGCGGCGACGCGGTCGCGGTGGCCACCGGCATGGTCGCGGCCGGGGTCGGCAACGACTACGGCGGCTCGCTGCGGCTGCCCGCGCACGCGGCCGGGATCGCCGCCCTGCGGCCCTCGGCCGGGCGGGTCCCGGCGCCGGGGCAGGCGGCCGAGCCGGTGTCCCTGTCGCTTCAGGCGTTCGCGGTCAACGGCCCCCTGGCCCGTACCGTCGACGACCTTGACCTGCTCTTCGGGGTGATGCACGGCGCCGACGACTTCGATCCGCTGACCGTCACCGTCGCGCATCCGCCCGCCTACGAGGGGCCCCGGCGCGCGGCGTTCACCGTGGATCCGTGCGGCTGGGGTGTCTCGGCCGAGGTCGCTTCGGCCGTACGCCAATCGGCGGAAGCGCTGCGGCGAGCCGGATGGGAGATCGAGGAGGCGGAGCCTCCGAGCGTGGACCGCTGCGCCGAGCTGTGGCGGCAGTTGTCGGCGACCGAGATGCAGGCGACCGTCTTCCAGCCGGGCCTGCTGCCGGGTCCGCTGTCGGAAGGAACGGTGAAGTACTTCGCCGACAACGTGGCCGGCGTGAAGCTGCTCGACACCTCCGCGGCCTATCAGGCCGCGTGGGCCGAACGGCACGTCCTGGCCGCCGCGTGGCGGCAGTTCCACGCCCGTTATCCGGTGGTGATCGGCCCGGTGACGACGGCCGCGATGCCGCTCATCGGCTATGACCTGAGCGGGCCCGAGGCCGCGACCGAGCTCTGGCGGCAGCATCGGCTGCTGGTCACGGCGAACTTCCTCGGCCTGCCCGCGGTCGCCGTGCCGACCGGCGTGGCCGATGGGCGGCCGCAGGGCGTCCAGGTCATCGCCCGCCTGCACCACGACCACGTGGCCCTGGCCGCCGCACGTGACATCGAGCGCGGGGTGACGCCCGGCACAGTGTCGATGTAAGGACCGGAGAGTAGGTTCAAGCCTGAACCTACTTTTCGGGAGGAACCCCACCATGGCGCCAGCGCTGTCGCTGCTCGACCTCGCGCCCATCTCCGCCGGTCAGACCGCGCGGGACAGCTTCGAGGCGAGCGTGGAGCTCGCGCGCGCCGCGGAGCGCAGCGGATATCGCCGGGTGTGGTACGCCGAGCACCACAACATGCCGACGATCGCCTCGTCGGCCACGAGCGTGGTGATCGGATACGTCGCCTCGCAGACCTCGACCATCCGGCTCGGCGCCGGCGGCATCATGCTGCCCAACCACTCGCCGCTGGTCATCGCCGAGCAGTTCGGCACCCTGGCCACGCTCTTCCCGGGCCGGATCGACCTCGGCCTGGGACGGGCGCCGGGCAGCGACCAGAACACGATGCTGGCGCTGCGCCGTGACAACAGCTCGGCCGACTCGTTCCCGTCGGACGTGCAGGAGCTCCAGGGATATCTGTCCGGCCGCTCCCGGGTGCCGGGCGTGCAGGCGGTGCCGCGCGCGGACGAGGTCGTGCCGCTCTACATCCTCGGCTCGTCGCTGTTCGGGGCCAATCTGGCCGCCCAGCTCGGCCTGCCGTACGCGTTCGCCTCGCACTTCGCCCCGGACGCCCTGCACACCGCGGTGACCGTCTACCGCGAGAAGTTCCGCCCGTCCGGCCAGCTCGACAAGCCGTACGTGATCGCCGGCATGAACGTCTTCGCGGCCGACGACCGCGCGACCGCCGAGGAGCAGAAGACCACGGCGTACCGCGCGCGGACGCGGTCGATGCTGACCCGGGGCGCGCGCGGCGCGAACTTCACCGACGCCGAGATCGACGCCTTCCTGGCCTCGCCGAACGGGGCTTCGCTGGCCGCGATGACCCGCTACACCGCCACCGGCACGGCCGAGGAGGTCGGCGACCAACTGACCGCCTTCGCCACCTCGGTCGGCGCGGACGAGCTGATCCTGGCCCACCACGCCGCCGACCTGTCCGACCGCATCCACTCGATCGAGCTCACCGGCAAGCTATAGAGCCCCGTCCCCAGCCAACATCCGGACCGCGACGGCTCCCGACCCGTCGTCCACCAAGCCGCCCTGCACGGCGTCCAGCTCATCTGGGCCGACAACCGCTACCACGGCCCGCTGATCGCCTGGGCCGCCGACCTCGACGTCACCATCGCAACGGATTCCAGGTCCTGCCCCGACGCTGGGTCGTCGAACGCACCTTCGCCTGGCTCACCCGCCGACGCCGTTGCCCTCGAACGGAATTCGAACTCTTACCTTGCGTACGGAGACGTTTGGGGCGCGCCTACTCGTTGTTACGGTTCGGCGCACCGTCCTCAGTGGTCCACGTCACAAGGTGAGTCCTCGATGCCCCGTGCCCTGCCCGCCGCCGTCGCGGCGCTGATCCTGGCCGTCACCACCGCTGGTTGCGGCGCCGACGCGCCGGCCCGCGACGGCCACTACACGCTCGGCTTCGTCAACGGCGCCGACACCGAGTTCCACCGGTGCCTGCAGCAGGCCATCGAGCGGGAGGCCACCTCGCGCGGGGCCACGGTGATCTCGGCCAACTCGCAGCAGAAGCCCGAGCGGGAACTGGCCAACATCGAGAACCTGATCGCCCAGGACGTCGACGCGCTGGTCGTGCAGACCGTCGACATCGAACAGCTCGCGGACGACATCGCCCGGGCCCGGGCGGCCGGCATCCCGATCTTCCTGACCTCGGTCGCACCGGGCGATTCCGATGGCATCCTCGGCGCGGTGACCGTCGACCAGTACCGGATCGGCGTGCTGGCCGCCTCGTGGGTGGGCAACGACGCGGTCGGGCAGCCCCGCACGCTGGGCGTCATCGCCGGCGCCCCGGGCGCCGCCTCGGACCTGGTCGTGACCGGGCTCCGGGCCGCGATGCCGAAGAACGCGAAGGTCGTCGCGTCCGCCCCCGGCATGTACAGCCGGGCCAAGGCCAAAGCCGTGGCCGCGCAGATGATCGCCAAGCAGCCCGGGCTCGACTACGCCTTCGTGGCCAACGAGGACATGGCCTTCGGCGCGCTGGAGGCGTTCCGGGCCGCCGGCGCGAAGGTCAGGATCGTCACGGTCAACGGCACCGACGAAGGGCTCGCGGCCATCGGGGACGGGCGGTTCTCCGCCACCGTGGCCAACTCGGCCAGCCGGCTCGGTGAACTGGCGGCCGAGAACGCCCTCGACCTGCTGGACGGCCTCCAGCCCACCAAGGTCACCCGCCTGCCGATCACGCTGATCACGCGGGAAACGCTGTACGACGCCCCTCGCTATTGCCGATAGCGATAGCAGTGGCGCTTGTCACTGTTGACTCTTTGTTTCGGTAATTGGAACCCTGAGCTACGAACGTCCGGGAATTGTGATCCGGGCCGCTCCCAAAACGGACCAACGGGCCCTTTCGCGACAGTGTCCCCGGCCACTGAGCTGCGCACACTCAGGTAATTCAAAAATGAACGTCCTAAGATCGATGAGGTTACCGACGGGGCGAGGGGTGAAGCGTAGCTATGGTCGACCGACCGATCCGCGAATGGAACGGCCTGACCATTCCCGACCCGGGTGTGTACGTCCTCGACGAAGCCCACAAACGGCTCGGCTTCCTGGCCCAGCACATGATGGTGAGCCCGATCCGCGGCGAGTTCGCCCGGGGCACCGCCACGATCGTCATCGGCGAGGACCCGGCCCGCTCGTCGGTCACCGCCTCGATCGAGGCGGCCAGCATCACCACGCACAACCCCGACCGCGACACCCACCTGTCCAGCCCGGACTTCCTCCACGTCGAGAAGTACCCCACGCTGGAGTACCGCAGCACCGGCGTGCAGTGGCAGGAGACCAACGACGCGATCTTCCAGTGGGCCCGGCTGCGCAACAACCCGCTGACCCGGCGGGCCGGCGCGTCCGAGATCCCGGCGGCGGCCCGGTCCAACGGCAAGTTCGTGGTGAACGGCCTGCTGACCATCCGCGACGTGACCCGCCCGGTCGATCTCCAGGTCGAGTACGGCGGCGCCCGCCGCGACCCGTACGGCCGTGACATCTTCGGCTTCAGCGCGACCGCCCAGTTCGAGCGTGAGGACTTCGGCCTGGTCTGGAACGTGGCCCTGGAGACCGGCGGCTTCCTGGTCGGCAAGACCGTGAAGATCGAGATCGCGGGCGAGGCGTTCGCCGAGTCCAACGGCGAGTGATCGCCATGCTCCGCCGGCCTAACGCCGCGTGAAGGCTCGCCGGTAGCTCTGCGGAGTCGTTCCGACGATCCGCTTGAAGCGGTCACGGAACGCGGTCGGTGAGCCGAACCCGACCTCGGAGCCGATCCGGTCCACCGGCCGCTCCGTGGTCTCCAGCAGGTGCTGAGCCCGGCGGATCCGCGCCCGGTGCAGCCATTGCAACGGCGTCGTGCCGGTGTGCTCGCGGAAGCGGCGGTTCAGCGTCCGCGCGCTCATCCCGGCCTTGGCCGCGATGTCGTCCAGCGTCAGGTCGGCCGGCGCGTCCTGCTCCAGCCACAGCAGCAGCGGCTCCAGGGCCGAACCGCGCGGGGCCGGCGGCCGTTCCGGCACGATGAACTGGGCCTGCCCGCCGTCGCGCTCCAGCGGCATCACCGACAGACGGGCGGCGTCGGCGGCCACCGCCGAACCGTGGTCGCGGCGCACCAGATGCAGGCAGAGGTCGAGCCCGGCGGCCGCGCCGGCCGACGTCAGGAACTGCCCCTCGTCGACGTAGAGCACGTCCGGGTCGAGCTCGACCGCGGGGAACATGGCCCGGAACGCCTCGGTGCCGGCCCAGTGGGTGGTCGCCCGTCGCCCGTCCAGCAGCCCGGTCGCGGCCAGCACGAACGCGCCGGCGCAGATGGAGGCGATCCGGGTGCCGCGGCTCGCGGCCGTCCGCAGCGCGGTCACGACCTTCGGGGGTACGGGCTTCGCGGGCTCACCCACGCCCGGAAGGATGATCGTGTCGGCGTTGTCCAGCGCCTCGAGGCCGTACGGCGCGGTGACCGTGAACCAGCCCGCGCTGACCCGCGGCCGGGGCGCGCACACCCGTACGGCATAAGGGGTTGATCCGTCGCCCCGCCGCACCCGGGCGAAGACCTCGAGCGGCGTCGCGAGGTCGAAGGGGATGACGTCGTCCAGTGCGAGAACCACGACCTGGTGCATGGTTGGCGATTATCCGTTGAGCTGTGGCATTCCTGCCACTGTCACCCGCCCGCCGGCGCCCATACGGTCGGTGATCGTGACAAAGCTCCTGCTCTCGCTCCACGTCCTGGCCGCCATCGTGGCCATCGGCCCGGTGACCGTGGCCGCCAGCATGTTCCCACCGGCGCTGCGCCGCGGCGACCGCGCGCAACTGGCCACCCTGCACCGGATCTGCCGCGTCTACGCCGTACTCGGCCTGGCCGTTCCGGTCTTCGGTTTCGCGACGGCGAGTTCCCTCGGTGTCCTCGGCGACGCGTGGCTGCTGACCTCGATCGCGCTGACCGCCGTGGCCGCCGCCGTGCTCGGCTTCGCGATCCTGCCCGCCCAGGCGGCCGCCGTGGCCGGTGAGCCCACGGTTCCGGCCCGCCTCGGTATGACGTCGGGGATCTTCAACCTGCTGTGGGCGACGGTCGTCGTACTGATGATCGTGCGCCCCGGCTCGACGACGGGAGCCTGACCCGTGTTGCTGCGCACCGCCGCCCGCGCCGAGCTGATCACGCTGCTCCTGATGCTGCTCAACCTGGCCACGATCCACGCCCGTCCGGTCACGCAACTGCTGGGCCCGCTCCACGGCTGCTCGTATCTGCTGGTCATCGGCGCTACGCTGGCCGCAACCACGCGGCTCCGGCCCCGTCTGCTGGCCCTCGTCCCGGGTGTCGGCGGGTTGCTCGCCGCCCGTTTCTCCTCAACCCCTCCGCCGCCGGGCCGATCGGAATCCTTGAGCCGGTGACCGCTGTGGTCGCCCGCGAGGGGAGGGCACGTGCTGCGTCGCGACCCCCTGCTGCGGGCGTACCTGGGCTGGACGGCACTGGCGTTCGTGCTGTTCCTGCTGCTCAACGGGAACACGGCGGCTCAGGTGCGCGCGTTCTGGGCGTTCCAGCCGCCGCTCGACATGGCCCTGGCCATCTGCTCGTGGCGGGTCGCCCAGCTGGCGGCCGGCCCGATCCGGCGCTTCTGGCGCGTGATGGCGACGGTGGGCGTGCTGTTCACACTCGGCGACACGTGGCAGGCGGTTTCCACGTGGTTCCCGGGCGAGTGGTCGAGCACGGGCGGCACGGTGCAGACAGTGTGCTTCGGCGTGGGCTTGACGGCAGTGGTGACGGCGATGCTGATCCATCCGCAGCCCGGCCGCACCGGCCGCGAACGCCTGACGTTCTGGCTGGACTCGGCCACGGTCCTGGTGGCGGGCGGCGTGGTCGGCTGGTGCGTGCTGGCGGTGCCGGGCGAATACAGCCGCCCCGACGTGCTGGCGGTGATGGCAGCGACCGGGGTGTGCGTCACGGCGGCGTTCTCCGCGGTCAAGATGATCCTGAGCGGCAACGCCCCCATGCACAGATACGCCGCGATCCCGATGGTGGGCTCGGCGGTGGTGATGAGCGCCGGGGCATTCCTGGCGCCGGACTCCTACCTCGTCCGTTTCCTGCCGACCCTGCTCATCACGGTCGGCCCGCGGATCCAGCAGATCCTGGCCGACGCCGACCGGACGGCATTCGGGGAGAGGCGCAAAAAGCCTTACAGCCTTTTGCCGTACGGGGCCATGGTCGTGGCCTTCGGCGCTCTGGTCTTCGCTTTGTCGGGTGAAGTGGGCGCCCGCTTGTGGGGTGTGGTGGCGGGCCTGGCCCTGATCTGCGGTTTGGTGGCGGTGCGGCAGTTGGTCGCCTTCCACGACAACGTGGAACTGATCGACCAGCTCCGCGAACACCAGGTTCGCCTGCGTCGCCAGGCCCACTTCGACGGTTTGACGGGCCTGGCCAACCGAACCCATTTCCACGAGCAGCTGGCGGCCGCCCTGCCCAAGGCCCCGGCGTTGTCGGTCCTGCTGGTCGACCTGGACGGCTTCAAGGCGGTGAACGACACCATGGGCCACGCCGCCGGCGACGCGTTGCTGCTGGGCGTGGCCGACAAGCTCCGGGCGGAGATCCGCGCCGGCGACCTGGCGGCCCGCCTGGGCGGCGACGAGTTCGCCATCCTGCTGCCCGGCTGCGCGGCCGCCGAGGCCGAGGCGACGGCCGCCCGGATCCTGACCGCCCTGAAGAGCCCGGTCCTGATCGACGACATCCCGGTGACGGCGGCCGCCAGCATCGGCGTGGCCGTGGCATCCCCCAGCTCGGACGTGACGTCCCTGCTGCGCGACGCCGACCTGGCCATGTACGCGGCCAAGCGCCAGGGCAAGGGCACCTGGCAACGCCATCACAGCGACATGACCTACGCGACCCGCTGACGGAGTCCTTGGAGCCGACTACCCCGACACCGTGGCCGCCCGTCACAACCTCGCCTTCTGGCAAGGCGCAGCCGGGGATCCAGCCGCCGACGCTTACGAACCACTGCTTGCCGACTACACGCCCTCGACATCTTCGACGGCCTCACCTATTGGCGCGGTCAGACCGAGAACAGAGATCACACACGGTAGAAGGGTGTGCTCACGGACTGACAGCCTCGCATCAATAAGTACGCGAGGCTGTCAGTCCGCTGGTCAAGGCGTTGGAACTGAAAAAGCGTGCGGGATTTTCGGGATCAACACCGGAACCGGCCGGCGGTGGCGTAACGGCCGTAACCCCGAGCGGCCGAGACGCCGGTGCGGCGCCGACCAACGCCACTGCATCGCCGTCGGTGCGGGGCCGGTCCCTCAAGTGGAGCCCCGAGCAGATTGTGCGACGCCCGCGGCGCGATCTCCCCGACCGGCCGCGAACTGGCCAAGGTGCGAGGGCATAGAGATGAACCTGCACCGGCCGCCCACGCGGGCCGGGGGCGGTCAGAAGGTGACGACGATCGCGACGGCCGGTGGCCGCTTGATGCGGAACAGGCGGGTGAACCAGGCGCCGATGCGGGCCGTGATGTAGCGGCGGGCCAGGAGGCGGCGGGCCCGCTCTGTTTCGGACGGGGGCAGGAGGACGGCCGTGCCCTGGACGGTCCGGGCACCGGGGGCGACTTTCCCCCGGATGTCGCAGGCGGTGACCTCCACGCGCGGGTTGTTGCGGATGCGCTTGACCTTCCAGGCGTCGGCCAGGGAGACCGTCGTCAGGGTCTCGCCCTCGGAGACCTGCCACACCGGTGTGGCCACGGGCGTGCCGTCCTTGCGGAACGTGATCAGGCTGACCTGCTTGCTGGCAGCGATCTCCGCCGGGACCTTCATGGTCATGCCCTTCCGCGTGGACTCGGCCGGCCGCACCGGCTGGGGCACATCTTAGTCGTGGCCCCGCCGGTGGACGGCACGGGCGAGGCCACGAAGGATCAGTCGTTCGCGGCGGCGGCCAGGGCCTTGATGGCGTCCTCGGTGAACGGGCTGCCGGGGAACATGCCCAGGCGGTTCAGGGGCAGGCCACCCAGCAGCTGCAGCATGGCCGGGTCGGAAGCCTGGGCGGCGATGCCGGTGCCGGTGCCGGCCGCGTCGGCGAAAGCCTTGCGGAGCAACTCGGCGCCCTGGGGGTCGGCGAACCACTCGGCGATGGTGGAGTCGGCGGTCAGGGGCCAGCGGGAGCCGGGATCAGCGTCGATGGTGGCCAGCACGGCGCCGCGCAGGTCGCGGGAGGAAGCGCCCACGGCGAAGTGGTATTCGCCGCCCTCCACCACCCAGCGGGACAGACGCTCGTCCCAGTAGGCCAGGTCTTCCCGGGGGATCTGCAAAGTTACTGTCTCGGTGGCGCCGGCGGCGATCGGTACGTTGGCGAAGGCCTTCAGCTCGCGAGGGGCGCGCCGCACCCGGGAGTGGGTGACCTCCATGTAGGCCTGTACCACCTCGCGGCCGTCGCGGTGGCCCGTGTTCGTGACGTCGATGGTGAGCTCGACGCCGGTGGGGGTGACGGTGGCTGCGGGCATGCCGTACTCGAAAGTGGTGTACGACAGTCCGAAACCGAACGGGTAGGCCACCTCCTGCTCGCGGGCGTCGAAACCGCGGTAACCGACGTGCAGGCCCTCGCCGTAGCGGACGTGGCCCGCCTCGCCCGGGAAGTCCAGGTAGGACGGGTGGTCGGCCAGCTTCAGGGGGATCGTCTCGGTCAGGCGGCCCGACGGGTTGACGCGGCCGAACAGGATGTCGGCGATGGCGCTGCCACCGGCCTGGCCCAGCAGCCACGCCTCGACGATGGCGGGGACCTCGGCGTCCCACGGGGCGGTGCGGACCACCGCGCCGTTCGACAGGATCACGACCGTGCGCGGGTTGGCGGCGGCCACCCTCTCCACCAGCGCGCGGTGCGGGGCCGGCAGGTCGATGCCGTCGCGGTCGGAACCCTCGGTCTCCTGCTTCGAGCCGACGAAGACCAGCGCCACGTCGGCGCCGGCGGCCGCCGCGGCGGCCTCATCGAGCAGGGACTCGTCGACGGCGTTCTCGTCGGGGCCGTAGCCGGGGGCGAACGTGACGGTGGCCGAGGACGAGGCGGTGATCTCGGTGAGGGCGTCGTCGAGACGGGTCGGGGTGATCTGGGAGCTGCCGCCGCCCTGGAAACGCGGGGTGCGGGCGTACTCGCCCAGCACCGCGATGGACTGGCCCTCGGCGCGCAGCGGCAGCACGTCGCCGTCGTTCTTCAGCAGCACGATGCCCCGCGCGGCGATCTCGCGGGCCAGGGCGTGGTGGGCGTCGGCGTCGTACGGCCCAGTGGTGTCCCGCTTCGATTTCGCGACCAGCGCGGCCACCCGGTCGGCCGACGTCTGAAGGTCGCCCGCGGCCAGGGAACCGTCCTTGACCGCGGCGACCAGCGCGGCGTCGCCGGCCTCGTCGGGGCCCGGCATGGTCAGGTCGAGGCCCGCGTGCACGGCGGCCACCCGGTCGACCACGGCGCCCCAATCGGAGACGACCAGGCCCTCGAAGCCCCACTCGCCGCGCAGCACGTCGGTGAGCAGCCAGCGGTTCTGCGAGGCGTGCACGCCGTTGACGCGGTTGTAGGAACACATGACCGTCCACGGCTGGGACCGCGTGACCACCCGGTGGAAGGCGCGCAGGTAGATCTCGCGCAGCGTCCGCTCGTCGACGTCGGCGCTGATCGTCATGCGGTCGGTCTCCTGGCTGTTCACCGCGAAGTGCTTCAGCGACGCGCCGACGCCGCGGCTCTGCAGGCCCCGCACCCACTCGGTGGCCATCACGCCGCTGACCAGCGGGTCCTCGGAGAAGTATTCGAAGTTGCGGCCGCCCAGGGGAGTGCGCTTGATGTTGATGCCGGGGCCGAGCAGCACCTGCACGCCCATGGCCCGGCACTCGTCGCCCAGCGCCTCGCCCATCCGGCGCAGCAGCGAAGGATCCCAGGTCGAGCCGGAGGTGACCGCCGGCGGGAAGGCGGTGGCCGGGCGGCCGGTGAGCATGTCTTCCTCGGAGCTCTGCATGCGCACGCCGTGCGGGCCGTCGGTGAGCGTGATCTGCGGGACCCCACCGGCCGCCGTCGAGGTCCAGAAGGCGCTGCCGCTCGTGAGAGCGGCCTGGTCGATGAGTTCCACGGGGATCCCCTTCGGGTGGCCGATTTCGGGTCAAGTCTCGCAAGAACGGCGTGATGGCGAGGCTTACTGAGTACCTACTAGGTACAAGGTAACCGTATGATCTTTGGGTAGCAAGAGGGAGCAAGGGGGAGACATGAGCCAGCCTTATCGGCGCGACCGGGCACGCCTGCCCGCCGCCGAGCGCCGCAAGCAGATCGTCGAGGTCACCAGCCGGCTGATCGCCGAGTACGGCTTCTGGGGCCTGTCGATGCAGGACGTGGCCGACGGCTGCGGCCTGACCGTGCCCGGCCTGCTGCACCATGTCGGCTCCAAGGAAGGCTTGCTGATCGCCGTCCTGGAAGAGCGCGATAGATCGGATATGTCAGAACTGGGTGGCGAGACGCTGCGAGATCTCTGCGCCGCTCTCGTACGGCGTAACGCCCACCAACCCGAAATCGTCCGACTGTTCGCGGTCCTCGATGCCGAGTCGCTCGCTCCCGATCACCCGGCGCACGACTATTTCCGTACGAGGGAAAGAATGGCCATCGAGTCCTTTGCCGCGCTCGCCGGAGGCGACGAGACCCTGGCCCGTCAGGTGGTGGCGATGATGGACGGCCTGCAGATCCAGTGGCTGCGCTGGCCCGGCAAAGTCGATCTCGTGAAGGCGTGGGACGAGGCGGCCGAGCGGCTCTTCACCAAACAGGACTCTTGACATCACGTCTCCGATAACGGCATCTAGGCGTAAGCCCCAGCGACAACGACGACGTGATCCCAGGGGAGACGACGATGCGTATCAGCGACATTCTCCGAGTCAAGGGCGACCGCGTGGTGACGGTGGCCCCCGGAACCGACGTGACCGAGCTGCTCACCGTCCTCGCCGAACACAAGATCGGCGCCGCCATCGTGTCCCCGGACGGCCGGGCCGTCGAGGGCATCGTCAGTGAACGCGACGTGGTGCGGGCGCTCGCCGCGCGCGGCGCCGCGGTGCTCGCCGAGCCGGTGGCGACGATCGCGACCACACAGGTACGCTCGGTCACCCGAACCGCCCTGCTGGAGGACGTCGAACGGTTGATGACCGAGCGGCGCTTCCGGCACGTGCCGGTGATCGAGGACGGCGCGCTGCACGGCGTCGTCAGCATCGGCGACGTCGTGAAGTTCCGGATCGACGAGCTCGAGACGGAGCGGAGCAGCCTCGCCGAATACATCACCGGTGAGCGCACCTGATCAGGAACAAAGAAGCGCGGAGCCCCCGGCCGCCACTACCGTGACGCCCATGGAGACGGAGATCCGATGAGCCCCGCGCGGCACGAAGCCGACAGCCACGACCTGATCCGCGTGACCGGAGCGCGCGTCAACAACCTCAAGGACGTCAGCACCGAGCTGCCCAAGCGGCGGCTCACCGTGTTCACCGGCGTCTCCGGCTCCGGCAAGAGCTCGCTGGTGTTCGGCACCATCGCCGCCGAGTCGCGGCGGCTGATCAACGAGACGTACAGCTCCTTCATCCAGGGTTTCATGCCGTCGCAGGCGCGTCCCGACGTCGATGTGCTCGACGGCCTGACCACCGCGATCATCGTCGACCAGGAGCGGCTGGGCGCCGACCCCCGCTCCACGGTCGGCACGGCCACCGACGCCAACGCCATGTTGCGCATCCTGTTCAGCCGGCTCGGGAAGCCGTACGTCGGATCGCCCCAGGCCTTTTCCTTCAATGTCGCCTCGATCTCCGGCGGCGGCGCGGTCACGTTCGAAAAGGGCGGCCAGACGGTCAAGGAACGGCGCACCTTCAGCATCACGGGCGGCATGTGCCCGCGTTGCGAGGGGCGGGGCTCGGTCAACGACATCGATCTGACGGCGCTGTACGACGAGGAGAAGTCCCTCAACGAGGGCGCGATCACGATCCCCGGCTACACCATGGAGGGCTGGTACGGCCGCATCTTCCGTGGCGTCGGCTACTTCGACCCCGACAAGCCGATCAAGAAATACACCAAGCGGGAACTGGCCGACCTGCTCCACAAGGAGCCGACCAAGGTCAAGATCGAGGGCATCAATCTGACGTACGCCGGACTGATCCCCTCGATCCAGAAATCCTTCCTCTCCAAGGACGTCGACGCGCTTCAGCCGCACATCCGCGCCTTCGTCGAGCGGGCCGTCACGTTCACCACCTGCCCCGAGTGCGGCGGCACCAGGCTCAGCGAGGCCGCCCGCTCCTCGAAGATCAACGGCGTGAGCATCGCCGACGCCTGCGCCATGCAGATCAGCGACCTCGCCGAGTGGGTGCGCGGCCTCGACGAGCCGTCGGTCGCCCCGCTGCTCGACAAGCTCGGGCACACCCTCGACTCGTTCGTCGGCATCGGCCTGGGCTACCTCTCGCTCGAGCGGCCCTCGGGCACGCTGTCCGGCGGCGAGGCCCAGCGTACGAAGATGATCCGCCATCTGGGTTCGAGCCTCACCGACGTGACGTACGTCTTCGACGAGCCCACGATCGGCCTGCATCCGCACGACATCCAGCGCATGAACGAGCTGCTGATTCAGCTGCGCGACAAGGGCAACACGGTGCTCGTGGTCGAGCACAAGCCCGAGACGATCGCGATCGCCGACCACGTGGTCGACCTCGGCCCGCGCGCCGGCTCGGAGGGCGGCGAGATCGTCTTCGAGGGCACGGTGGCCGGGCTGCGCAAGTCGGGCACGCTCACCGGCCGTCACCTGGACGACCGGTCGTCGCTCAAGGAATCGGTGCGGGTCTCGAAGGAGTCGCTGCCGGTGCGCGGCGCCGGCCTGCACAACCTGCAGGACGTCGACGTCGACATCCCGCTCGGCGTGCTGGTGGTCGTGACCGGGGTGGCCGGCTCGGGCAAGAGCTCGCTCATCCACGGCTCGGTGTCACCGCGGGAGGGCGTCGTCTCGATCGACCAGGGCGCGATCCGTGGTTCGCGGCGGAGCAACCCGGCGACGTACACCGGCCTGCTGGAACCGATCCGCAAAGCCTTCGCCAAGGCGAACGGCGTCAAGCCGGCCCTGTTCAGCGCGAACTCCGAGGGCGCGTGCCCGAACTGCAAGGGCAACGGCGTCGTCTACACCGACCTGGGCGTGATGGACACGGTGGCCACGCCGTGCGAGGTGTGCGAGGGCAAGCGGTTCGAGGCGTCGGTGCTCGACTACAAGCTCGGCGGCCGCGACATCAGCGAGGTGCTGGCGATGTCGGTCGGCGAGGCCGAGCGGTTCTTCGCCGAGGGCGACGCGCGCATCCCGGCCGCCCACAAGATTCTCGAACGGCTCGTGGACGTGGGACTCGGCTATCTCAAGGTGGGCCAGCCGCTGACCACGCTGTCGGGCGGCGAACGGCAGAGGCTCAAGCTCGCCACCCACATGGGCGAGAAGGGCGACGTCTACATCCTGGACGAGCCGACCACGGGCCTGCACCTGGCCGACGTGGAACAGCTGCTGGGCCTGCTCGACCGCCTGGTCGACGCGGGCAAGTCGGTGATCGTGGTCGAGCACCACCAGGCCGTCATGGCCCACGCCGACTGGATCATCGATCTGGGCCCGGGCGCCGGCCACGACGGCGGCCGGATCGTCTTCGAGGGCACGCCGGAGGAACTGGTGAAGGCCCGGGCGACGCTGACGGGCCAGCACCTAGCCGATTACGTGGGCGCTTAGCACGTCGTCGGCCGGGCAACGCCCGCGCATCACATAACGGTCGGTGAAATCGGCGACGGCGTCGCGAAGGTCACGGTCAACACCATGACGGGCCAGGGCGCCGTACGCCTCGACGAAGCACTCCCGCGCCACAGCGGCGAGAACGGGATCGGTGAGCGCGTCGCGGGCGGCGCGCTCCCACAGCCCCGGCTCGACGGCAAGGGTGGCCGTGGCCCGCTCAGCGGCCGCGGCGGCACGGGAATCGTCGAGCAGAACACTGGTGACGGCGACGACGACCCGCCACCCGTTCCCGGGCTGCCGGTCGGCGACGTCGATCTCGAGGTGCCCGCGCGCGGCCACGGGCGGCCGCAGCGAGTCGAGGTGCTCGGCCAGGTCGGACAGTCGGGGCCGTTCGCCCGAGCGAGCCCGCTGCCGGAAGGAGCGCCCGTCCCGCCCGGGCGCGTCGAGCACGAAACCGGCCCAGCCCCGGCGAGCGTCGGCCTCGATGGGCAGAACCGGCAGATCGCGGTGGCGGGCCTGCCGCACGCTGCGCCACCCGCTGGGCTCCCCGCCGAGCAGGGGCGAGTTGGCGAAGGCGGCGGCCAGAACCGGGGCGAGGGTGTGAGCGAGGGCCCATCGCCGCTCGAGACCGAGCGGGCCGCCGGCGTCGAGTCCCGCTTCGAGCGCGACCCGGATCCCGCCGCCGCCGGCGTGCGTCGGGGAGTGGCCGGCTCGGGCTTCATGGGCGCGTGGTTGAGCTCCGCCGGCGCGCGAGCGGTCCTCGTCGGCGGCCCTCTGGACATCCCCGGATCGCGGGCGGATTTCGCCGCCGCGGAGGTGGGCGTCGCCGGCGTGCAGTCGGGCGGACCCGCCGGGTGACTGCCGGGCTAAGGGCGTGGTGGCGGTGGGCCAGGCGAAGCCGGCGGCGGAGGTCGCGGCCAGGTCGTCGGTCATGCGCGCGAGGCAGGCGGCCAGGCCCGGTGAGGGTGGACCGCTGACCACGGCGACCCGCGCCGACCGGGCGTCGAGGAAGCCGTGCCGCAGCGGCACCCGGTGAGACGGCGCCGCCGCGACGGGCAGTTCCAGCGACGCGCCGACGAAGCCCGGGGTCGCCGGATCGAAGGCATGGGAGGCGACGAGCAGCTCGGCCGCCCGCTCCGTCAAGGTCGTCACGTGGCCTCACTGCCTCACTCACGTCGGGAACCGGGAGAGCATATCATTCCTATCAGTTAAATAGGTATTGGGAGATGGGCCACAGCCGGGCAAGGGAGCACGGTTCGAGACGCCGAACTCGAAGACGTGGGTGTCGCGTCTGCGCGGACGAACGCAATTGCCGTAAATGCGACGGGTGGGGGTGCGGGTGCGGGGTGCGGGTGGCGAAGGCGGGGCGTGGCGGAGGCGGGCACGGGTGGGGCATGGGCGGGTGCGGCCAGGGCGGGTGCGGCCAGGGCGGGTGTGGCGGAGGCAGGGCGGCGTGGGGCGTGCGGGTTGCGGCGGCGGAGGCAGGGCGGCGTGCGGCGTGGGGCGTGCGGGCTGCGGCGGCGGAGGCAGGGCGGCGTGCGGCCTGGGGCTGCGGCGGCGGAGGCAGGGCGGCGTGCGGCGTGGGGCGTGCGGGCTGCGGCGTTGGGGTGTGGCGCAGGCGGATGCGGCGTTGGGGTGTGGCACAGGCGGTGCGGCGGTGGGGTGTGGCGCAGGCGGGTGCGGCGGCGAGGTATCGCGGAGGCGGGTGCGACGGAGCCGGGTGCGGCGGGCTCGGATGCGGCGGAGCGGCTGCAGAGGGCGCGGGAGCGGCGAATGCGGTGCGGCGAACGCGAATGGGAGCGTCCGTTTCCGTCAAGCGCGGACGCGAGCGTGAAGAGCCTCCGCGGAGGGTGGGGCGGCGTGGCCGCTCGGCGCGGCGAGGAGAACGGAGGCGCGGCGAGGAGGCGTGCGAAGGCGAGCCGCGAAAAGTGTCGTGGGGCAAGAGCCGTGAAGAGCGTCGGCGGCGAGCCGCGAGGGGCGTAGGGGAGCGCCGCGAGGGACGTCGGAGGCGAGCCGCGAGGGACGTGGGGGCGAGATGCGAAGGGCATCGGAGGCGAGCCGCGAAGGGTGTAGTGGGGCAAGAGCCGCAGGGGCGTCGGGGGGCGAGCCGCGAAGGGTGCCGTGGGGCAAGAGCCGCAGGGGCGTCGGGGGCGAGCCGCGAAGGGAGTCATGGGGACGAGCCGCGGGGGCGTCGGGGGCGAGCCGCGAAGGAGCGCGTGGGGATGAGCGCGAAGGGCTCGCGGGAAGTGAGGCGCGGAGGACCCCGTAAAGACCGGCGCGCATGAGGAGGCCGTGAAGGCGAAGCGCGAAAGTGACCGCGACGACGGGCGGAAGGGCCGTGAATCGGAGGCGCGGAAGTGGGCCCGAGCGCGCGAAAAAGGAGAGGCGCACCCCTCCCACTTCTAAGCTATAGCGGATGTGGGGGCTTGCCGCAAGACCCCGTGAGTCCCGCAGAATGCGTGCCGTGGATGTCAAAGGGCGGGTTTCGGTGGACGGCTTTGTCGTGGATCTGGCGGGGCTTGATCGGGGGCGGATCGGTGACGCCGGCGGTAAGGGCGCGCATCTCGGGGAACTTCTGCGGATCGATGGCGTGCGGGTTCCTGACGGGTTCTGCGTGACCACCGAAGCTTTCGACTCGGTGATGGCCGGTGGGGAGACGGCTGCCATGCCGGATGCTCTCGTGGCCGCCATCTCGGCGCGGGTCGAGGCGGGCGTGGCCTATGCGGTTCGGTCCAGTGCCGTCTCGGAAGACTCGGCGGGGGCCTCCTTCGCGGGGCAGCACGACACGTACCTCAATGTCGTGGGTGTCGACCAGATCCTCCGGAAGGTGCGGGAGTGCTGGGCCTCGCTTTTCACCGAGCGGGCCGTCGCCTATCGGCTTCGGGCCGGGGCCGATGACAGTGACCTGCGGATGGCCGTTGTGGTGCAGCGGATGGTTCAGCCGCGGGCCGCCGGCATCATGTTCACCGCCGATCCGGTCAACGGGAATCGGCGGGTCGTCTCCATCGATGCCGGGTTCGGGCTGGGGGAGGCTCTCGTCTCGGGGCTCGTGCACGCCGATGTCTACAAGGTGCGTGACGGGGCCGTCGTCGCCACATCGATCGGGGCCAAGCGGCTTGCCATCCGGGCGCGGGCCGAGGGTGGGACCGTCGAGGAGGAGATCTCACCCGAGCGGCAGAAGGCGCCCGCTCTGACCGATGATGAGATCGTGCGGCTGGCCGAACTGGGGCGGCGGATCGAGGCTCATTTCGGGCGGCCCCAGGACATCGAATGGTGCCTGGACGGCGACGGGTTCGCGATCGTGCAGAGCCGGCCCATCACCACGCTGTTTCCCATTCCCCAGGCCGAGGACGACGACAACCGGGTGTACGTCTCCGTGGGGCACCAGCAGATGATGACCGAGGCGATGCGGCCGCTCGGGCTGTCCGTGTGGAAGCTGACCTCGCCCGGGAACATGGTCGACGCCGGTGGGCGGCTGTTCGTCGACGCCACCGCGCGGCTCGGGCCCGCGCTCGTGCAGGCCTTCGAACGCTCGGATCCGCTCATGGGCGGCGCCTTGCGGACCGTCTTCGAGCGCGGATTCGTCACGGCCCCGCCCGATGAGAGCCCGCACGTCACCAACACCCCGCCGCAGCCGATCGAGGCCGACCCCGCCATCGTGGCCGAGCTGATCGCGCAGCGGGAGGCGTCGCTGGCCGCGCTCAAGGAGGCGATCCGGGACAGGACGGGGCCGGAGCTTCTCGACTTCGTCATCGCCGATGTGAAGGGGATGCGGCAGATCCTGTTCGACCCGCGCAACATGCCGGCCATCATGGCCGGGATGGAGGCCACCTGGTGGCTCGACGAGCATTTCGAGAAGGGCGTGGCCGACACGCTCACGCTCGCCGCGCCGAACAACGTCACCTCGGAGATGGGGCTGGCGCTGCTGGACGTGGCCGACGTCGTCCGGCTTCACCCGGAGGCCGTGGCTCTTCTGGAGGAGTCCCCGGACGACCTCGACGGGCTCCCGGCGGCGGTCCGCGACGCGATCCGGGGCTATCTGGAGACGTACGGCATGCGGTGTGTCGGTGAAATTGACATCACCCGGCCGCGTTGGAGTGAGAATCCGGGCGCGATCGTGCCGATGATCCTCAGCAACGTGCGCAACGCGGCGCCCGGCGAGCATGAGCGGCGCGTCGAGGAAGGGCTGCGCAAGGCTCGCGACAAAGAGCGGGAGGTGCTGAGCCGCCCTGGTGACCACGAAGAGGCCAAGCGGATGATCGACCAGCTCCGTACCTTCGCCGGCTATCGCGAATATCCGAAGTACCACCTGGTCAGCCGCTACTTCGTCTACAAGCGGGCGTTGCTCGCCGAGGCCGCGCGCCTCGTCGCGGCGGGCGTGATCGAGCGCCCGGACGACATCTACTTCCTGAGTCTCGAGGAGCTTTCCGAGGTCGTACGGGCGCAGCGGGCCGATCACGACCTCATCGAGGAGCGCCGCCGGGCGTTCGCGTCCTACCGGTCGCTCGCCGCGCCGCGCGTGCTCACCTCGGAGGGCGAGGCCGTCACCGGCTCCTACCGGACCGACGGGCTGCCGCCGGGCGCGCTGGCCGGGCTGCCCGTCTCGGCCGGCACGGTCGAGGGCCGGGCACGGGTCGTGGCCGACATGGCCGGCGCGGACTTCGAACCCGGCGACATCCTCGTCACCGCGTACACCGACCCCAGCTGGACGCCGGCCTTCGTGCAGATCGCCGGGCTGGTCACCGAGGTCGGCGGGCAGATGACGCACGGTGCGGTGATCGCCCGGGAGTACGGGCTGCCGGCCGTGGTCGGTGTCGAGAACGCCACCCGGCTGATCGAGGACGGTCAGCGGATCCGGGTGCACGGCACCGACGGCTACGTCGAGATCGTCACACCCTGAACCGGTCGACCGCCGACCGGAGCCGCTCGGCCAGGGTGTTCACCGCCCCGGCGGCCGAGGTCGCCTCGGCCACCGCGTCGCGGGAGGTCGCCGTGCTCTGCGCGACGCCGGAGATGCCGCGGGCGATCTCGTTGGCGCCGTCCGCGGCCTCGCTCACCCCGCGGTTCATCTCGGCCGTGGTGGCGCTCTGCTCCTCCACGGCCGAGGCGATCGTGGTCTGGTAGTCGCTGATCTGCTGGATGATCTGGCTGATGCCGTCGATGGCGGCCACCGCCTCGCCGGTGTCGGCCTGGATCGCGGTGATCCGCTGGGAGATCTCCTCGGTGGCGCGGGCGGTCTCCTGGGCCAGGTCCTTGACCTCCGAGGCGACCACGGCGAAACCCTTGCCGAGCTCGCCGGCCCGGGCCGCCTCGATGGTCGCGTTCAGGGCCAGCAGGTTGGTCTGGGCGGCGATGGCCTGGATGGTGCCGATGACGCTGCCGATCTCGGCCGACGAGTCGCCCAGGCGGTTGATGGTGGCGCTGGTGTCGCGGGCCGCGCTCACCGCCGAGGAGGCCACGCCGGCCGCGTCGGCCGCGTTGCGGGAGATCTCCGAGATCGAGGCGCCCATCTGCTCGGCGCCGGCGGCGACCGTCTGCACGTTGCCGCTGACCCCGCCGGCCGTGCCGGCGACCATGTCGGCCTGCTCGTAGGCGCTGCGCACGGATCCGTCGATCTGGTTGCTCACCCGGTAGAGCGTGTCGGCCGCGGCCGCCAGCTCGCGCGCGTCGCCGCTGATGGCGGTGACGGTCTCGCGCAGGCCCTCGGCGGCGGCGTCGGCCGCGCGGGCCATGTCGCCCGCCTCGTCGGTGGAGGGGTCGGCGACGCGGACGGAGAGATCGCCCTTGGCCAGCGCGTGCAGCGCGCCCACGACCCGCCCGAGCGGGCCGGTGACGCTCCGGGTGACCATCAGGACCAGCAGCACGGCCGCGATCGCGGCCAGGACGAAACCGACGATCATTGCCGTACGGGCGTCGGCCGCCGAGTTCTGCGCGTCGGTGGCCGTCTTCTCGGCCCGCGCGGTCACCGAGGCGACGAGACTGTCGGTGAGTTCGACGATCTTGAAGTAGATCTCGTAGCCGGGACCGAGGATGACGTCGTTGCCGCCGGCCACGTCGTTCTTGGTGAACGCGGCGATGACCTTGTCGTCCGCCTCCCAGTAGGCGGTCCACTGCTCGGTGACCTGGTCGTAGATCGCCTTCTCGCCGCTGGTCATCAGCCCGGTCGGCATGGCGGCCAGCAGCGCTTCGATCTTCTCCTTGTCGGCCAGGAAGCCCGCCCGGTTGTCGGTCGTCGACTTGACGGCGGTGGCGTAGCCGAGCCGGTAGACGTCCCAGGCGTACGCGATCTGCCAGCCCGAGATGTCGCCGTTGTAGAACTTCTGCTCGTCGACCTGGTGCATGAGGCCCTGCAGCTCGCGCATCCTCTCGGCCGACTCGGACTGGCGGTGGAGCGCGACCACACCGATACCGACGACCACACCCAGCAGCACCAGCACCACGGTGAAACACGCGGCGAGCCTGCTTCGCAACCGCATCCGGCGAACGAATGTCACGATCGTCCCTTCGGCACGGAACGAGATCGCCTGAGCGCGTCGTTTTCATCAAGTCGCGCCGACCGGGGCCGATGAGAACTTAGTGACGAACAGCGCCGTGGACCTCCTCGGTATCGAGATCCGCGACGAGCTCGGGCGCGGCGCCTTCACCACGGTCCACCGGGCGGTGCGCGACGGCCGCGAGTACGCCGTGAAGCGCCCCGCCAGGACGGCGCCCGACATGATCGCCGGTTTCCGGCGCGAGGCGGCGCTGCTGGCCTGCATCGACGACCCGTCGGTGACCCGTGTGCACGGCGTGGGGCTGCTCGACGGCGTACCGGCGCTGGTCCTGGAATATCTGCCCGGCGGCCCGCTGGCCGACCTGATCGCCACCGGCCCGATGCCGCCCGAGCGCGCGGTGGAGATCGCCGCCCAGCTCGCCCGCGGCCTGGCCGCCGCCCACCGGGTCGGCCTGGTGCACCGTGACGTCAAGCCCGGCAACATCATCATGGTGCCCGGCAGCCCGGCCCGGCTGATCGATTTCGGCCTGGCCCAGCTGGGCACCGAGGACGAGCCGGACGACGTCGCGGTCGGCACCTTCCTGTACGCCTCGCCGGAGCAGTCCGGCATGCTCAAGCGGCCGGTGGACGGCCGCTCCGACCTGTACTCGCTGGGCGTCGTGCTCTTCGAATGCCTCACCGGCCGCCTGCCGTTCGAGGCCGGCGACGTGGGTGACCTGCTGCGCATGCACCTGGTGGCTCCGGTGCCCGACCTCGCCGCCACCGACGGCGTCCCGGCGCAGCTCGCCGCTGTGGTGTCGCGGCTGCTGGCCAAGGATCCCGACGACCGCTATCCGGACGCGTCCGCGCTCCTGGCCGACCTGCGCGCCTGTCCCGGCGGCGAGGCGGCCGGGAAGCCCGCGTCCGCGCGCTGGCCGCTGTGCGGGCGCGACGCCGAACGGCAGGCGCTGACCACCCGCTGGCAGCGGGCGCGCGACGGGCGCGGTGGCGTGGCCCTGATCCGCGGCGCCGCCGGATCGGGCCGCAGCCGCCTGGCCGACGAGGCCGCCGGCGCGGCGACCGGCTTCCCGGTGCTGCGGGGCGCGGGGCAGCGGGACGCGGCGACGCCGCTGGCCGCCCTGCGCACGGCCGTCGACGGCTATCTCCAGGCGCTGCGGCGGCTGCCCGCGCCGGACCGGGCCACGGCCGAGGAGCACGTCCGCGCGGCCGCCAACGCCTCCGGAGCGGCGCTGCTGTCCCGGCTCTCGCCCCGGCTGGCCGAGCTGATCGGCGGCGCCGGCGGGGGCGAGGAGGCCGGCATCGCGGCCGTGGTGGCCTTCCTGGCCGACCTGTCCCGCCGCTGCGGCGGCCTGATGCTGGTGCTCGACGACGCCCAGTGGCTCGACCCGGGCACCCGCGAGGTGGTCGCCCGGCTCACCCCCGAACTGGCCGCCCTGCCGCTGCTGGTGGTGATGACCGAGCTCGACCGTCAGTTCACCGGGGCCGATCTCGTGCTCACCTGCTCGCCGCTGGCCCCGGAGGCGGTCGACGCGCTGGTCGCCTCCCGGCTGCCCGGCGCGGCGGTCACCCCGGAGCTGAACCGGCACGTGGCCGACCGTACCGGCGGATCGCCGCTGGCCGTCGTCGCCTATCTCTGGCAGCTGATCGACGCCGGCCTGCTGAGCCCGCTGTGGGGCGTCTGGCGCCTGGACGAGGCCGGCGCGGCCGTGCTGCCGGCCGCCGACGACGTGCGGGCCCTGCTGGCGGCCCGGCTCGACGGCCTGCCCGGCGCCGACCACGAGGTGCTGGAGGCGGCGGCGCTGGCCGGGCCCCGCTTCCGCACGGAGGCGCTGCCGGGCGACGCCGACCGGGTGGTGGCGGCGGTCGCGGCCGCCGTCGAGCGGCGCATCCTCCAGGTGGAGACCGGCGGCTGGTACAGCTTCATGCATCCCCTGCTGCGCGACGAGCTGCTGGACGACCGTCCCCGGGCGCACCTGCACGCCGCTCTCGCCGAGAAACTGGAGGAACTGCCGGAACATCTGAGGGACAGCGACCATGTGTACGCCGTCGCGCGGCACCGCCGGGCCGCGGGCGACCTCGTGCCGGTCGAGAAGCGGCGGGCCTGCGCGCTCGCGGCCGGGCTGCGGGCGCTGGACGACCACGCGGCCGGCGACGCGATCGCCTATCTCGAGTACGCGGCCGACGGCGACCCGAAGGTGTTGCATCCCCTGGCCGTGGCCTATCTACGGGCGGGACGGTTCGCCGACGCCGGTGCGACCATCGACCGGGCGCTGGCCGCCGAGACCGACCGGAACGCCCGGGTCCGGCTGCTCATCACCGAGGTCGAGCTGCACCACACGGTGTGGGCCGACGACAAGGCGCTCGACGCCGCCGGGCGGGCGCTGGCCGAGCTGGGGCGGCCGCTGCCGCGGGTGGCCCCGGCGCTTGCCGTCGCCGCCGCCGGCGGGCTCGTCCGGCGTACAAGATGGGGTTTCGGAAGCGCGAGAGGACGACGGCGCGAGGATCTCTCCCTTCTGGCCGCGACGCTGGACGCGGGTGGCTTCGCGGCGGCGATCGGCCTCCGGCTGCGCGAGGCGGGAATCCTCGCCATGCGGGCTCTGTACGCGGTGAACCGGCTCGGCGCCGGCGCCGAATACGTGCGCGTCTACGCGCTGCTGGGCTACGTCGCCTATGTGCTGCGGCTGTCCGGAACGGCCAACCGCTGCCTGGAGCGGGCGGCCGCGATGGCGCGCTCGCTCAACGACCCGGCGCTGCTGGCCTATGTGGAATGGCTGCGCGGATGCGGGCTGCTGTTCGGCGCCCGCGACGACGGCAGCGCCTGGATGGCGACCATCGCGGCCAACCGGCGGTGGTACGGCCCGGCGCAGCTCCTGCCGGGGCACGCCACCCTCGGCCTGCGGCTCATGCTGCGGGGCTACGTGCGGGAGGCGCGCGCCGAGTACGAGCGCGGGCTGGCCGTGCTGGCCGATCCGGCGACCGCCCGCGGCACGTCGTTCAGCATGCTCGGTGTCATGGTCCCGGCCATGGAGGGCCGGCCCGGCGAGGCGGCGACGGCGCTGGCGGATCTGCGCTCGGTCACCTCGTACGCGCCCGTGCAGCGGGCCAACATCCTGGTCGCGGCCGCCTGCGCGGCGGTCGAGGAGGGCGAGTTCGGGCCGGCCTTCGACGCCATCATCGACGAGTTCCGGTCGCTCGGCCTGCGCGACCGCGACCTGATGACCCAGCACAAGCTCATCTACGCCTTCCAGTCGCACGGGCGGATGGCCCAGCTGCGCCTCGACCCGGGCCCGGCGCGCCTGGAGGCGGCCCGGGCCGCGGTGGCCGACCTGCGGCGGGTCCGCAAGTTCTCGCCGATCCTGGAGTCGGGCTATCTCATCGGCGAGTCGGCGCTGGCGTTCTTCGAGGGCGACCACCTTCGGGCCATCGAGTGGAGCGACAAAGCCGAGCGGGTCGCTCGTACAGCCGACGCGCCGCTCGTCCATTTCGAGGTCGCCCGCTTCCGGGCGCGGGCGTTCCGTGCCCTCGGGCAGACGAACGAGGCCGAGAGGCAGGCCCGGCTCGCGCTCAGCCTGGCCACCCAGTACGGCTGGGAGCAGCGGCGCCGGCAGGCCCGGGCCGAGTTCGGCGTGGAGCGGGGCGGCACGGCCCGGGTCACGGTGGTCGACCACCGGGCCGGCGGGCGCCGCCTCGAGGTGCTCCAACAGGTCGCGGCCGCGGCGGCCAACATCCTCGACCCGGTCGAGCTGGCCCGTGTCACCCTCGACGAGCTGCTGCGCATCCTCGGCGCCGAGCGCGCGCTGTTCTTCCTGCTCGACGAGCGCGGGGAGCCGGTGCCGTACGCGGGGACGGTCTCGTCGCCGTACGCCTCCTCGCTGGTCCGCCGGGTCGCGGCGGACGGGGAGGCCCTGGTGCTGACGGGCACCGAGGAGGGGGCGGCGCTGGGATCGCAGAGTGCCGTCCAGCATGGACTGCGCAGCGTCCTGGTGGTGCCGGTCCGGTTCAAGGGGACCACGCTGGGCGTCATCTACATGGATAGCCGGATGGCCCGGGGCGTGTTCACGTCGGACGACATCGAGGTGCTGACCGCGGTCAGCAGCCACCTGGCGGTGTCGCTGGAGACGGCCCGCTCGGCCCAGCTGCACCTGGCGGTCCAGACGGCCCGGCGGCAGCAGGCCTTCGCCGAGACCCTGCGGGCGTCGCTGGCCGAGCTGAGCGGCGTCCACGACCCGGCACAGCTGCTGCGTCAGCTCTTCGCCACGCTGCACACCCAGACCGGCGCCACCGCGTCCCGCTTGATGGTCGCCGGCGAGGTCATCGACGTGGCCGGCGACGCCTCGTGGGAGAGCTCCGCATCGTCCCCGGGGGAACTGGAGGTGCCGTTGGAATGCCGGACCGGCCGGGTCGGGGTGGTGGTGCTGGGCGGCGCGACCTTCGACGACTCCGCCGTCCAGCTGGCGTCGGCGCTGGCCACGCAGGGGATGACCGCGTATGACAACGCCTGGCTGTTCAGCCGCGTGCAAGAGCTTGCGACGACCGACGAGCTGACCGGGCAGCACAACCGGCGGCACTTCCACGCGCTGGCCGGCACGCTCGTCGACGCGGCCTCCCGGTCCGGTGGCCCGCTGGCCGCCGCGATGATCGACATCGACAAGTTCAAGAGCGTCAACGACACGTACGGGCATGGCGTCGGCGACGAGGTGATCCGCACCGTGGCCGCGCGCGTCCGCGAGAGCATCCGGGTCTCGGACGTGCTCGGGCGATATGGCGGCGAGGAGTTCGCCGTGGTCCTGCCCGACCACGCCGACGCGCCGGGACTCGCCGAGCGCATGCGCCGCGCCGTGGCCGACACGCCGGTGCCCACCGCCGCCGGGCCGCTGCCGGTGACGATCAGCGTCGGGCTCACCCAGCACGGCGCCGGCGAGTCGCTCGACCAGCTCCTGGCCCGGGCCGACCACGCTCTCTACCGGGCCAAGGACACCGGCCGCAACCGGGTCGTGGTGTCCTGACCGTCGCGGGCGCACGATATCTGCGTGGCCATCCCCAACGAACGGCAGATCGAACGGTGGAACGGCGAGTCCGCCCGGCGGTGGCTGGACTCGCGGGAGCGGCACGCGGTCGTACGGGCGCGGCTGTTGCCTCATCTCTATCGCGCGGCGGCGGTGCGGCCGGGCGAACGGGTGCTCGACGTCGGCTGCGGTTGCGGGGACACGACCGCGGTGCTGGCGGAGACGGCGGGCTCCGTCGTGGGCATCGACGTCTCCGAGCCGTTGCTCGCCGAGGCTCGCCGCGCCGGCCGGCCGAACGTGCGGTTCGTCCGCGGGGACGCCCAGGTCGAGCCGCTCGGGCCGTTCGATCTGGTCGTCAGCAGCTTCGGCGTGATGTTCTTCGACGATCCGGCGGCGGCGTTCCGCAACCTGCGGTCGACCGGCGGGCGGCTGGCGTTCCTGTGCTGGCAGGAGGCGCTCGTCAACGAGGTCTTCGCGATTCCGTTGCGCCTGCTCGGCGCCGCTGCGGGCGGTGACCCGTTCGCCGACGCCGCGTGGATCGAGCGGCTCCTGACGTCGGCCGGATACAGCGAGGTGCGCGTGCGGGAGCTGCGGGAACCGGCGCGGCTGGGCGACGACGCGCGCGACGTGGCGGCGTACTTCATGGACAGCACGCAGATCTCCGAGCTGGCCGCCGGCCGTCCCGGCGCCGAGGAGGCGATCATCGAGGCGTTCCGGGCGCGGGAACGTCCCGGCGGCGTGTGGGTGGAGGCGGCGGCCTACTTGGTGACGGCGTCCTGATCAGGGGTGCGGCGCCACGGTGACAGGCATTGCTCGACCAGGGCCAGCTGGCGGGCCGGATCGACCAGCGGGGTGGCCATGACGGCGTGGACCTGCTGACCCACCGAGATGGACAGCAGGAGGTCGACGAGGCCGTCGACCGGGGTGGCGGCGGTCAGGTCGCCGTCGTCGACGGCCTCGCGCAGATGGTCGCCGAGGCGGCCGCCCCACAGCTCGCTCACGTCGTCCTCGGCCGCCGAGAGAGTCTCGTTGGCCGCGAGCCGGCCCCAGAAACCGACGACCACCTGGGCCTCGTCCAGCGTCTCCTTCTCCAGGGGCAGTATCTCGCGCATCATCGCGTCCACGGCGGCCAGCCCCCGCAGGCCGACGGAGGCGGCGGCTATCCGCTCGTTCGTCCGCTCGGAGACCCTCTTGTAGGCGGCGGCGGTGACGGCGTCGAAGCCGTCGAAGTAGTGCCAGAGGGCGCCGGTGCCCACGCCGAGCTCGGCCGCGATGGCCCGGCTGGTCGCGGCGGGCAGGCCCTTGCGGGCGACCACCGACAGGAACGCCTCGACGATCTCACTGCGGCGCTGGTCGTGGTCGACGATCTTGGGCAACGAACTTCTCTCCTCGCGTAGCGGCACGGCTGCCGATCGGGCCCGCATTCCCGAATCGGGCCAGGTTACACAGACCCCCTCGTCTTCGAGCAAGCGCTCAAAATAGCTTTCACGACGACGCCGCGTGGTGTGGCACACTTCCGCCCGTGACGGACGATGCCGACGTGACCGCCGTGGTGCGGGCGGCCGGTCGCGTCGCGGCGGCGGCCGGGATGCTGGGAGTGCTGTGGCATCTGGCGCTGGCCGGGGAACACGCGCGTCACGCGCCGGTCATCACCGCCGGATTACTGGTGCTGTCGCTGGTCTGCGTGCGCTGCGGCGTCCACCTGTGGCGCAGGCCGGGCGATAGGGGCGCCTGGCGCGATCTGATCGTGCTGGCCGTGGTGATGACGGCGATGCACGCGGCGGCCGCCGGGCTCACTCCGGCCGCGCTGATCGTGCCGGTCGCGCAGGCCGGGCTCGCGCTCGTGGCGCTGGCCGGGCGCGCGACCGGCTCTCGACCATGCGGTGCGCGACCACGAGCGGAACGACGCCGATGACGTACCAGACCAGGTCCGTGGGGTCGAAGGCGACGCCCAGAGCCAGACGGGCCAGTGTGCTGCGCGCGGACAGGGCGGCCGGCACGCCGGTGAGCTGGAAGAGCTCGACGGCCCAGCAGAAACCGATGGCCGCGAGGCCGGCGCCGGCCGGTCTCGCCGTGGGCCACAGCAGGAACACTCCCGCGTAGACCATGCTCGCGTAGAGGGCGGTTCCCGAGTACTGCGCGAGGGCGCCCGAGCTGTCCAGCACTCCGCCGCCCGCCGCCAGCAGCCGGATTCCGAGGGCCACGGCCAGAAACCCGGCCGCGGCGACGGCCGCTGTCACCCTTGTCCGCACAAGGGAACGATACGAATGCCGATCAAGAGCGGGGGCGCAACGCCGGGGCGATCAGGACGGTGGCCGCGCCGGCCACGGCGATGGCCAGGGTCGGCGTGGTCGCCTCGGCCACGACGCCCAGCAGCAGGGGGCCGACACCCTGCAGGGCCATCAGGCCGGTGGAGAACAGGGCGAAGAGCTGGCCCCGGCGGTCGGCCGGGGCGGCCTCCAGGAAAGCCCGTTGCACGCCCAGCCCGTAGGCGTATCCGGTGCCGGCCAGGACCAGCAGGGCGACCACGACCGGGAGCGGCGGGGCGATCAGCAGGACGATCAGCGGGGCGCCCAGCACGACCACGAAGGCCCCGGCGAGACGCTCCCGCAGGCTCGGGCGCAGGAAGCGGCCCACCACGAAGTTGCCCAGCAGCATGCCGACGGCCGGCGCGGCCATGAGGATCGCCCCGGCCCCGGCCGGGAAGCCGCGCTTGCCCCCGTAGGAGACCAGCAGGGCCTCGGCGCCGGCGATCAGGGCCGAGGGCAGCCACTGGACCAGGAGCAACCGGCGGATCGTACGGTCGGAAAGCATCGACCTCGCACCCACCCAGCTGTCGCGGACCGCGCCGCCCTTCGCCGGCGCGGCGGCGGTGTCGCGCGGAAGGCCGAGGCGGGCGGCCGCGGCGGCGACGACGAAGCAGACGGCGGCGACCAGCAGGGCCGAGCGCGGCCCCATGGCGGCGACCGCCACGCCGCCGGCGGCCAGGCCGAGCAGCTGGGCGGCCGAGGAGGACATGTTCGAGACGGAGCGGCCCAGCACGTAGGCGTCGCCGGTCAGCCGTTCGGCGATCACGCGGGCGGCGGCGCCGGCGAAGACCGGGGTGCCGGTGGCCAGCACGGCCACCAGCAGCAGACTCGCGGCCACCGGCAGGTGGGCCAGCCCCAGCAGGGCGGCCAGCGCGGCCTCGACCGCGTAGCCGACGGTGATCAGGCGGCGGGCGGGCAGCCGGTCGGTGAGCGAGCCGAGCAGGAGACCGCCGGCGAACTGGGGCAGGAAGCCGGCGGCGAAGGCCAGGGCGCTCAGCAGGGGCGAGCCGGTGCCCGCGTAGACCAGCACGGAAAGGGCGAAGATCTGCAGCGAGGTGGCGCCGATGGCGAGCGTCCGCGCGATGAACAGGGCGCGGAAGGACGGCTCGGCGAACACCTCGCGATAGGTGGCCGGTCGGTCGGCGACAGTCATGCGCTGAGCCTGCGGCGGCCCGCCGCGAGGGGCGAATGTTTCGTTGCTGGGCGTAAGGTCGAACGGGTGCGGCGGTTCCTGGTGGGTGCGGAAGACCTGTTGCGTACGAGGTTCGCGCTGTCGCCGGTCTTCGAGCTGCACCACCTGATCCACGCGGTGGCGGGCACCCAGCGGCAGGGGGTGCCGGAGGCGTGGCTGCGCCGGCTGCGGCCCCGTTTCGAGCCGATGCGCTCCCGGCCGGCCATGCAGGCGATCCTGGCGTTGCGGCTGCCCCGGTCGGGGGCGACGTTCCTGACCCCGCCGCCGCGCCGGCACGGGCAGACGATCGAGGACGACCTGCGGGAGCTTCGCGGTGGGCCTCGCGCGGCCGTACAGGAGGAAATCGCCTTTTATCTGCGGCGGCGGCCGGACACGCCGGCGGCCGCGCGGAAGGTGCTGGCGGCGGGGAATGTGCTGGACCGGCTGGCCGGCCAGCTCGAGGAGGCGTGGCAGGCCCTGCTGGCCGACGACTGGCCCCGGCTGCGGCTGCTCTGCGAACGCGACATCGTGCACCGGGGCGGCGAGTTGAGCCGGTCGGGGTGGGAGGCGGCACTGACCGGGCTGCATCCGAAGGTGCGGTGGCGCGACGGCGGCATCGACCTGATCGGGCGGCCGGGAGGGGACACGCCGCTGGAGGGCGAGGGGTTGCTGCTGGTGCCGTCGGTGTTCATCTGGCCGGAGATCGCGGTGTACGCCGACGCGCCGTGGCCGAAAGCGATCGTCTATCCGGCCCGGGGCGTGGCGACGCTGCTCGAGAACGGGCCGCCGCGGGCGCCGGACCAGCTGTCGGCGCTGATCGGCCGGTCGCGCGCCCTGCTGCTGGTCACGCTGGCCGAGCCGGCGAGCACAAGCCAGTTGGCCCGGGCGTACGGGATGACGGTGGGCGCGGTGGGCGACCACTTGAAGGTGCTGCACGGGGCGGGGCTGGTGGAGCGGGCCCGCGACGGGCGCTCGGTGCTGTACAGCCGGACGGCCCTGGGCGACGCGCTGATCAGAGTGTCACCGCCAGCCATTCCTCGAGGCGGTGCCGGGCCTGATCGTCGGTGACGAGCCGGCCGCAGTCGCGCCAGGGCTGGGCGACCTTGGCCGGGTCGGGAAGGTATCCGACGATGTCCATGACGGTCCAGTACGGGCTCTCCGCGTCCGGCCCGGCCGTCCGCCGGCGGTAGGCGCCGGTGAAGGCGGTGGCGGCCGCGATGCCGTGCAGCATGGCCAGATAGGTGGCGGCGTGCGCGACGTCCAGGCCGGCCGGGCCCCACGAGGCCTCCACCCAGTCGACGACCCCGGTGACCTCACCCCGCGACCACAGCACGTTCCCCAGATGGAAATCGCGGTGCAGGAAGGTGCCGCGGAAGTCCGGCGGTGGCTGCTCCAGGACGCGGAAGGCTTGTTGCCAGAGGGCGGGCCGCCGGGACCACTGTGGAACGACGCGCTTGCCCGGCGGAGCCCACGACTGGTAGTCGCGAGGCCGGTCGGCGACGCGATGAATGTCGGCCAGCAGATGGGCCAGGGGTTCCACCACCTCGGTGGTGTCGAGGCGGAGCCGGCCCGGCAGCCATGACATCAGGTGGGCCGGCGAGCCCGCGCCGGCGCCGGTCACGTCCAGGGCGAGGCTGCGCGCGACCGGGATCGACGACCCCGCGAGCGTTTTCTGGACGGCCGCCTCCCGGTTCAGAAGGCCGTCGGCGTGCCGGCGCCACGGATCCTTGGTCAGCAGACGCAGGACCGCGCGCTCCCCGTCGTCCCCGTCCAGGCGCAGCACGGTCGACGTCCAGCCGCCGGTGAGGGGTCGCACCCCGGTCACCCGGCGCCCCCACACCGATTCCGCCCATCGCACGCCGGCATCCACACTCATGCTTGGATCATGCCGTGTCTGTGATCCTGGACGCCTTCCGGCTCGAAGCGCGGGCGCTCACCGCGGCGGCGGCGACCTTCACCGAGGGCGAGTGGACCAACGCCAGTCGCATCGACCTGGCCCGCGCCCATGCCGCCGGGCATCCCACCGCGGCGGCGCTCGGTATCCGCCGGCTCACCCTCGGCTAGCTGTGGCGGAGCTTCAATAAGGTGGGCCCATGGACATGGAGTTCGCGGGGGAGATCTGGTTCTGGCGGGGGCCGGCGCCGTGGCACTTCGTCACCGTGCCCGAGGACGAGTGCCGCGAGATCGAGGCCGCGTCGTCGCTGGTGAGCTACGGGTGGGGGATGATCCCGGTGACGGCCGAGATCGGTGGCACCGGATGGACGACCTCGCTGTGGCCCAAGGACGGGCGCTACATCGTGCCGATCAAGACCGATGTGCGGCGCAAGGAGGGGCTCGACGTGGGGGAGACCGTCACGGTGCGGTTGCGGATCGGGGCCTGACCGCCGGGACGCAGTCGTTCAGCATGCCGATCACCTCGTCGCGGGTGAGCGGATCGCCGAGCGGCGCGTTGCGCGAGCAGGCCCGCAGGCCGTCGATGACCAGGCGCAGATAGCGTTCGTACGCCTGCAGTCCCGCCCCGCCGATGTCGCTGACCATCGTGAAGATGATGGGCACGTCGGTGGCCTCGAAGTCGGCGCGCAGCGTGCCCTCGGCCTTGGCCCGCGCGACCAGCTCCGTGATCACCGTCTCCATCCGGTCGCCGGCCTCGGGGAACCGCTTCTTCATGCCCAGGCTGAGCATGGCGTCGCGCAGGCCCCGGTCGTCGGAGTGGGTGCGGCAGGCGACCGTCATGAAACGGGTCAGGCCGTCCCAGGCGCTCGGCTCGGCCAGGCACTCCTCGGCCAGGGTCACCATGCCCGCGATGCGCTCGGTGAACAGGGCCTCGACCAGCGATTCCTTGGTCGGGAAGCGGCGGTAGACGGTGCCCACGCCGACGCCGGCGTGATGGGCCACGTCGTCGAGCGTGGCGGCGAAGCCGCGGGTCGCGAAGACCTCGCGGGCGGCCTCGAGGACGCGCTCCCGGTTGCGCTGGGCGTCCCGCCGCAGCGGGCGGGAGGCGGTGGCTGGCATGTGGCCAAGCGTACATCTAAACGGAGGAGACTTCTCAACTTCCGTTGCTACGCTGCGTTATGTGGAGGGGCAACCTCAACTTACGTTTCCGGAAGGCACTCGATGACCACCGCTGTTGATCAACTCGAAACACGCGAGACGGGGACCACGGGGCGCTGGTGGGCGCTCGTGGTCCTCGCCCTCGCACAGCTCATGGTGGTGCTCGACGCCACGATCGTGAACATCGCCCTGCCGACCGCACAGGCCGACCTCGGCTTCAGCGACGCCGACCGGCAGTGGGTCGTCACGGCGTACGCCCTCGCCTTCGGCAGTCTTCTCCTGCTCGGCGGCCGGCTGGCCGACTTCATCGGCCGCAAGCGCATGTTCCTCATCGGCCTGATCGGCTTCGCGCTGGCCTCGGCCCTCGGCGGCATCGCACAGAACCTCGAGGTGCTGATCGTCGCCCGCGCGCTGCAGGGCGCCTTCGGCGCGGCCCTGGCGCCGGCCGCGCTCTCGCTGCTGTCGACAACGTTCACCGAGCCCACCGAGCGCGGCAAGGCGTTCGGCATCTTCGGCGCCATCTCCGGCGCCGGCGGCGGCATCGGCCTGCTGCTCGGCGGCGTCCTGACCGAGTACGCCTCGTGGCGCTGGTGCCTCTACGTCAACCTGGTGATCGCCGCGCTCGCCGTGCTGGGCGCCTCGCTCAAGCTCAAGGACGAGCCGGTGGCCCGCCACGGCAAGCTCGACCTGATCGGCACCGTCACCGCCGTCGTCGGCCTCGTGGCCCTGGTCTTCGGCCTGGCCAACGCGGAGACCGACGGCTGGACCGCGGCCAAGACCCTGGGCCCGATCATCGTGGGCGCGATCGTTCTGATCGCCTTCGTGTTCGTCGAGCGCCGCGTGGCCAACCCGCTGCTGCCCCTGCGCGTCGTGCTCGACCGCAACCGCGGCGGCTCGTACGCCTCGATCGCCATCGCGGGCGCCGGCATGTTCGGCATCTTCCTGTTCCTGACGTACTACCTGACCGCGGTGCTGGGCTTCACGCCGGTCAAGACGGGCCTGGCCTTCCTGCCGATGCTCGGCGCGATCATGCTGACCGCGACGACAGCCGGCTCGATCCTCACCCCGAAGATCGGCCCGCGCCCGCTGGTCCCGCTCGGCGCCTTCGTCGCCGCGGCCGGCATGGTCCTGCTGACCAGGCTCGACCTCGATTCGACGTACGCCTCGGGCGTGCTCCCCGGCCTGATCATCATCGGCCTGGGCCTCGGCCTGGTCTTCGCCCCCACGCAGAACGCCGCCACCAGCGGCGTCGAGCACCGCGACGCCGGCGTCGCCTCAGCGATGATCAACACCGTCCAGCAGATCGGCGGCTCGATCGGCACGGCCCTGCTGAGCTCCTTCGCCGCGACGGCCGCCACGAACTACGCGTCGTCGCACGCCCCGTCCCCGACCTTGGCCGCCGAGGCCGCCATCCAGAGCTACACCACGGTCTTCTGGTGGTCGGCCGGCTTCTTCGTCCTGGCCGGCATCGTCGCCGCGGTCCTGTTCCGGACGGGCCCGCTCGACGTGGACCCGGACGCCCCTCCGGCCATGGCCCACTGACCCACCGACCCACTGACCCACTCGCAAGGGATCCCCGGCCGCGGTTCGCGACCGGGGATCCGGCGCTTTCAGGGGCAGTTGTGGAAGCCCGGCGTGGCCTTGAGCCGGCCGTTGGATCCGGGGCCGATCTTCACCTTCAGGCACTGACCGTGGTTCAGTGCGATGCTGACGGTCGCCGCGCTGACTTCCAGGCTTCCCGTCGTCAGCGGCCCGAATCCCGGAATGAAGAAGGCGGGGATTCCGGCGATGGTCATGCCGTCCTTGATGTCGCTCGTCTCGCTCTTGTTGAAGTACCAGGTGCAGCTGATGATGCCGCAGTTCCGCCGGGCGGCGTTCGCCGGCGAGGCCGGAACGGCGATCGCGGCCACGACGGTCGCGGCTGTGGCGACGCCGGCGAACTTCACGAGATTGCGCTTGCGCATGAGGGGAGACCTCCGGTTGGGGTTATCCGGATATTTCTGATTATCCGGATACCCGAGGAGGATGCCCCCGCGCTGATGGCCTCCGCGCTCCCTCGATCGAGCGATGATCGGGCGAACGTCCGTTCACGGTGGCGGGTCGAAGGAGGCTTTCCGGCGAGCGGTCAGGATGACACGGGGCCGGTGGTGCGGCGGACGGTCAAGGTGGGGGAGAGCTTCACCTGCACCGTGCGGCGGGTGCGGTCGGTTATGCGGTCGACCAGCAGGCGGGCCGCGTCGGTGCCCATGCGGCGGCCGTCCTGATCGACGCTGGTCAGCGAGATCGGGCCGAAGGCGGCCAGGGCGCTGTTGTCGTAACCGGCCACCGCGATGTCGCCGGGGACGGTCAGGCCCGCCTCGGCCACCGCCTCCAGCGCGCCCAGCGCGACCACGTCGGCGCCGGCGAAGATGGCCGTGGGGCGCTGGGGGCGGGCCAGCAGCTGTTTCGCGCCCTGGTAGCCGCCGTCGTGGGTGTAGCTGGTCGAGGCTATGTCGATCTCGGCTTCCAGGCCCCGGCGGCGCATCGCCTCGCGGTAGCCCTCGGCTCGCTGGGCGTTGGGCATCTCGCGCAGGCGTACGGCGTCGGTCTCGTGGTGTTCGATGTGCGCGATGCGGCGGTGGCCCAGGTCGGCCAGGTGGTCGACGACCAGCGCGGCCCCGGCCACGTCGTCGTCGGTGACCGTGTCGTAGGCGGACGAGGCGCCGTGCCGGCCCACCACCACCGTCGGCACCCGGCCGGCGACCTCGGTCAGGCGTTTGCGGGACGAGACCGGGGCGATCAGGATCAAGCCGTCCATGCTGCGGTCGATCATCGCGTCGATGACCCTCGCCTCGGCCTTCTCGCCGTTGCAGCCGGTCGCCATCAGCACCTGATAGTCGGTGTCGCCGAGGTGGGCGTCCACGCCGTCGAGGATGTCGGCGAAGAACAGGTTCCGCAGTTCGGGGACCATCACCCCGATGGTGTACGTCTGCCCGCGCAACCCTCGGGCGGCGGCGTTGGGACGGTAGCCGAGCTCGGCGATGGCCTGCTGCACCTTGGCCCGCATGGCGGGGCTGGCGCCGTACGCGTTGCGCAGCACCTTGGAGACGGCCGTGGTGGACACCTGGGCGTGCCGCGCGACGTCGACGATGGTGACCCGCTTGTCCATGACGAGAGCCTACTGATCAGCTCGGCGGCGCGGTCGTGGCCCGTGGCACCAGCGCCGGTGAGAGCCGCACCTGCGACGTGGGCCGCTCCCGATCGCCGACGCGGTCCAGCAGCAGCCGGGCCGCCTCGGCGCCCATCTGGTGGCCGGCCTGGTCGACCGTGGTCAGCGAGATCGGGCCGAACGAGGCGAACGCGGTGTCGTCGTACCCGGCCAGCGACACGTCGGCGGGCGCCGACAGGCCGGCCTCGCTCAGGGCGTCGAAGACGCCCATGGCGACGATGTCGGCCCCGGCGAAGATGGCCGTGGGGCGGTGCCGGCCCGACAGCAGCTCCCGTGCGCCGAGGCGACCGCCCTCCCGGGTGTAGGACGTGGCCGCCACGTCGATGTGCTCGGCCAGGCCGTGCGCCCGCATCGCGTGCCGATATCCGTCGGCCCGGCGGGCGTTGGGCATCTCGAGCAGGCGTACGGCGTCGGTCTCGTGGTGTTCGATGTGGGCGATGCGGCGGTGGCCGAGCCCGGCCAGGTGGTCGACGACCAAGGCGGCCCCGGCGAAGTCGTCGTCGGTCACCGTGTCGTGGTCGGGGGAGTGGCCGTGGCGGCCCACCACGACCGTCGGGACGGTCCGGGCCACGCTCCGCAGGCGCGGGCGGGACGAGACGGGCGCCACGAGGATGACGCCGTCCATGCTGCGGTCGATCATGGCGTCGGTCAGCCGGGCCTCGGCCGCCTCGTCGTTGCCGGACGAGGCCAGCAGAACCTGGTAGTCGGTTTCGGCCAGGCGTTCGGCGACGCCGTCGAGGATGTCGGCGAAGAACGGGTTGCGCAGGTCGGGCAGCAGCACGCCGATCGTGTACGTCCGGCCGCGCAGGCCGCGGGCCGCCGCCGACGGCCGGTAACCCAGCTCCTCGATAGCCGCGCGGACCCTGGCCCGCATCTGCGGGCTGGCGCCGTAGGCGTTCCGCAGCACTTTGGACACCGCGGTGGTCGAGACGCCCGCATGCCGTGCCACGTCGACGATCGTGACCCGCCGACTGACCATCACCGCTCCTTGCCGACAACCAATGGAAAACGTTGCCCAGCATAGACCTTGACTTGTTTCGCCATACGCTCGTAAGGTCGGCGAAACATTGAGAAAACGTTACCCACGCCACTCGCTGGCGCGGTGCTGTTGTCGGCTCCAGATCTGCTGAAACGATTCAAGTCAAAGTGGGTTGCCGTGTCTCTTGATCTCCGAACCCGTCCCCCCGAGGGCGCGACCCGCGCACCCCGGTCGCGGCGGCCGCGGGTGACCCCGCCCTGGTGGTTCACCCTTCCGGCGCTGCTGCTGTTCGCCTTCGTCGTGCTCGTCCCCAGCGCCCGTGGCGTCTACTACGCCTTCACCGACTGGGACGGCCTCGACCCCGACTTCGCCTTCGTCGGCCTGCGCAACTTCACCGACATGCTCGGCGACGAGGACGCGCTCCAGGCCATCTGGCACACGGTCCTGATCGCGGTGGCCATCACGGTCATCCAGAACGGGATCGGGCTGCTGCTCGCCCTCGGCGTCAACAGCATGATCAAGACCCGGAACGTCCTGCGGGTGCTGCTGTTCGCGCCGGCGGTCGTCACCCCGATCGTCACCGCCTATCTGTGGCGCAACCTGCTCGGCCCCGACGGCGCGGTCAACGCGGTGCTCGGGCCGTGGGGCCGCGACTGGCTCGGCGACCCCGATCTGGCCCTGTGGATGATCGTGGTGGTCGTGGTCTGGCAGTTCGCGGGCTATTCGATGGTCATCTTCCTGGCCGGCCTCCAGTCGATCCCGCGCGAGATCTACGAGGCCGCCGCCATCGACGGCACCGGGCCGGTCCGCCGCTTCTTCTCCATCGTCCGGCCGCTGCTGGCGCCGGCCATCACCATCAACCTGATGCTGTCGATCATCGGTGGGATCAAACTCTTCGACCAGGTGTACGCCCTGACGGGTGGCGGCCCGGGCCACGCGACCGACACCATCTCGACGCTGATCTACAAGGACGCCTTCACGCTCGGCGAGTTCGGATACAGCATCGCCCTGGCCGTCGTCCTCACGATCATCGTGGCCATCGCCTCCGGCGCCCAGTACACCTTCCTGTCCCGCAACGAGAAGGCGGCGTCGTGAACCGCTACACCAGGCGCACGTTCGCCCTGGAAATGGTCATGATCGCCGTCGGCGTGGTCTTCGCCTTCCCGGTCTACGTCCTGGTCAACCTGGCCGTCCGGCAACCCTCGGACACCTCGTCGCCGATCAGCCCGACCACCTCCCCGACCTTCGCCAACTTCACCGGCGCCTGGCGCGAGGCCGGCCTGGGCGGCGCCCTCGTCAACAGCGTGCTGGTCACCGTGGCCAGCGTCGCCATCGTGCTGGCCGTCTCCGCGCTGGCCGCCTATCCGCTGGCCCGCTCCACGGCGCGCTGGTCGCGCGGCACCTTCCTGCTGATCATGCTCGGCCTGGTCCTGCCCTTCCAGCTGGCGTCCCTGCCGCTCTATCAGACCGTGCGCGATCTGGGGCTGCTCGGCTCCGTCTGGTCCCTCGTCCTCTTCTACTCGGGCCTTCAAGTTCCTTTCACGACCTTCCTGTACGCCGGTTTCCTGCGCGCCCTTCCCCGCGACTTCGAGGAGGCGGCCTCGATCGACGGCGCCACGCCGTTCACCACGTTCCGCTTCATCGTGCTGCCCATGCTCAAACCGGTCACCGTGACGGCCCTGGTCCTCAACGCGGTCGCCGTCTGGAACGACTTCTTCACGCCGCTGCTCTACCTCAGCGGCAGCGACCAGCAGACCGTCCCGGTCGCGGTGGCCGGCTTCGTCGGCCAGTTCGTCTCCGACTGGAACCTCATCTTCGCCGCCCTGCTGATCAGCATCGTCCCGGTCCTGGCGGTCTACCTGGCGCTGCAGCGCAGCATCATCAACGGCTTCGCCGGAGGGCTCAAAGGATGACACCGTACCGCCTCACGACCGAACAACTCACCGAGCCGCTCGGCCTCGGCGAACCACGCCCGCGGCTGTCCTGGAAGCTGGCGGGCGACCGGCCGGGCGCGGCGCAGAGCGCCTACCGGATCACGGCCACCGTGGAAGGCGCCGACCGTCTCGTGTGGGACAGCGGCCGCCGCGAAAGCGACGAGACGCTGCTGATCGCGTGGGACGGCCCGGCGCTGGCGTCGGCGACCCGCTATCACTGGCGCGTCGAGCTCTGGGACGAGCACGGCGATCCGGCCGGCAGCGCGCGGACCTGGTTCGAGACCGGGCTGCTGCACCGCGACGAGTGGAGCGCGGTGTGGATCGGCCGGGACCCGGTCAGCCTGCCGATGGTCGACCCGCCCACCGACGAGGAACGGTCCTTCCCCGACCCGGCCACCGCGCCGCTCTATCTGCGCCGCGCCTTCGACGCGGCCGAACGGCCGGTGCGGGCCCGGCTCTATGCCACCGCTCGCGGTGTCTACGAACCCGCCCTCAACGGTGAGCGGGCCGGGGATCTCGAGCTCGCCCCCGGCTGGACCGAATATCACCAGCGGCTGCAGTACCAGACCTACGACGTCACCGAGCAGGTCCGGGCCGGCGCCAACACGATCGACGCCGTCGTCGCCGACGGCTGGTGGGCGGGTCATGCCGGCTTCGACCCGAGCCGGCCGGCCCGGCACTACGGCCTGGCGCCGGCCTTCCTGGCCCAACTGGTGCTCGACTTCGCCGACGGCTCCCGCCGGGTGGTAGCCACCGGCGACGGCTGGGAGGAGGGCGACGGCCCGATCCGGGCCGCCGACCTGCTCATGGGGGAGTTCGTCGACGCCCGCCGCTCACCGTCCTACCGGCCGGCCGCCGTGCTCGACGAGGAGCCCGGGCCGCTGGTCGCCGAACCCGACCAGCCGATCCGGGTCGTCGACGACATTCTCGCCACCCGGGTGTGGCGGCACGGCGACCGCTGGCTCGCCGACTTCGGCCAGAACCTCGTCGGGCGAGTGGCGCTGACCGTGCGGGGCGCCGCGGCCGGCGACCGGATCGTCCTGCGGCACGCCGAAGTCCTCGACGGCGACGGCGACCTCTACCTGGCCAACCTGCGCCGGGCGGCGGCCACCGACACGTACGTCAGCGCGGGCGGCGGGACCGAGGTGTTCGAGCCGCGGTTCACCTTCCACGGGTTCCGCTACGCCGAGGTGAGCGGCTATCCGGGCGAGCTGACCGAGGACGACCTCGTGGCCCGCGTCGTGCACAACGATCTGCCGTACACGGGCCGCTTCGCATGTTCCGATCCGATGGTCAATCAGTTGCAGGCCAACATCGTGTGGGGCCAGCGCGGCAACTTCCTGGCCGTTCCCACCGACTGCCCGCAGCGCGACGAACGGCTCGGCTGGCTGGCCGACGCGCAGGTGTTCGCGCCGACCGCGACCCGCAACGCCGACGTGTCCGCGTTCTTCGCCCGCTGGATGAAGGACGTGGTCGACGGGCAGGACGCCGACGGCGCTTTCCGCGACGTGGCCCCGATTCTCGTGCTCGACCGCGAGGGCGCACCGGCCTGGGGCGACGCCGGGGTCATCATCCCGTGGCTGCTCTGGCGGACGTACGGGGACCGGCGCGTCCTCGAGCGCAGCTTCGGCGCCATGGTCGCGTGGGTCGCACACGTCCACCGCCACAACCCGGATCTGCTGTGGCGCCACCGGACCGGCAACTCGTACGGCGACTGGCTCCAGGTCAACGCCGAGACGCCGCGCGATCTGCTGTCCACCGCCTATTTCGCGCACAGCACCCGGATCGTCGCCGACGCCGCCCGCGTCCTGGGCCGGGACCCGCGGCCTCACGACGAGCTGCACGCGCGGATCCGGAGCGCCTTCGCCGGGGCGTACGTCGAAGACGACGGAAGCGTGACCGGTGGCACCCAGACGGCCTACCTCCTGGCCCTGGCCTTTGATCTGCTCCCGGCCGATCGCGTCGCCGCGGCCGTGGACCATCTGGCCTCCGACATCGAGAAGCGCGGCAACCGGCTCACCACCGGCTTCGTCGGGGTGTCGCTGCTGTGCCCGGTGCTGACCGAGCACGGACGCGCCGACCTGGCGTACGCCCTGCTGCACCAGGAGGAGTTCCCGTCCTGGGGCTACTCCATCCGGCATGGCGCCACCACCATCTGGGAGCGCTGGGACGGCTGGACCGAACACGGCGGTTTCCAGTCGGCCGCGATGAACTCCTTCAACCACTACAGCCTCGGCAGCGTCGGCGACTGGCTCTACGGCCGCGTCGCCGGCATCGGGCAGGCGCCCGGCTCCATCGCATACAAGGAACTGCTCCTGCGGCCACTGCCGGGCGGCAAGCTCACCTGGGCCCGCGCCGAGCAGGAGACCGCCCGGGGGCTCGTGTCGTGCGGCTGGTCGCTGGACGGCGACCGGCTCACCGTGACCGTCACCGTGCCGCCCGGCAGCACCGCGATCCTCGAAATCCCCACTCCCGACCCGGACAGCGTGCGCTGCGTCCCGGTCGCGCCGTCGGCCGGCGGAGCCACCCTCCGCCTGGTCTCCGGCCGTTACACCGTCACCGCCACCTCTTATTGATCTCCAACGTGGGAGAGCTCATGAAGAAAAGTCTCAGCGCCGCCCTCACCGCCGTCCTGCTCACCGCCGCGTGCAGCAGCGGTACGGGTTCGAGCGCGTCGAACGAATCCGACAACAAGACCCTCACCCTGGCCTCGGTCGACCAGGGCTCCATCGAGGACGTCATCAAGGCGTTCGAGACGGCCAACCCCGGCGTGAAGGTGAACTTCACGACGAGCGGCGCCGACCAGTACCAGGCCCAGATCCGCACCCAGCTGTCGTCCGGCACCGCCCCCGACGTGATGACCGTCTGGCCCGGCAACGGCAACCCCGGCGCGACCTATGTGCTGGCCAAGCCCGGCTATCTGCTCGACCTGTCCGACCAGCCGTGGGCGGGCAAGCTGCCGGACGCGTTCAAGCAGGTCGCCCAGTACGAGGGCAAGACGTACAACGCCGTCTTCGGCCTCAACGGCATCGGCGCCGTCTACAACGACGAGGCCCTGGCCAAGTCGGGCCTCAAGGCCCCCACGACCTGGACCGAACTGCTCAAGTTCTGCGGCGAAGCCGCCGCCAAGGGCACCCCTGCCTACGCCCTGGGCATCCAGGACAACTGGGTCACCCAGCTTGTCCTGTACGCCCTCGCGGCCACCACGGTCTTCGGCGCCGACAAGGACTTCGACGCCAAGCTGCAGAGCGGGCAGGCCACCTTCGCGAACTCGCAGTGGACCACGGCCATGGCCAAGTACCAGGAGATGTCCTCGGCCGGCTGCTTCCAGAAGAACCCGCTCGGCACCAGTTACGAGGCCAGCCAGGCCCTGGCCGCGACCGGCAAGACGCTCGGCATCGTCCAGGGCAACTGGATCATCGGCTTGCTCAAGCAGAAGAACCCGAACGGCAAATTCACCATGACCCCGCTGCCGGCCACCGACGACCCGGCCTCGTTCCTCATGCCCGCCGCGTCGGGCGCGGGCTACGGCGTCAACGCCAAGGCCAAGAACAAGGACCTGGCGCTCAAGTTCATCACCTTCATCATGTCGCCCGAGGGCATGAAGCTGTTCACCGAGAAGCAGGGCAGCCTGCCCACCCTGCCCGGCGCCGGCACCACGGTCGACCCCGGCCTCAAGCAGCTGACCACCTTCGTCGAGGAGAACCGGACGGTCCCGTTCATGGACCAGCTGTGGCCCAACGCCAAGGTGCAGCAGACCATGCTCAGCGGCCTGCAGGAGGTGTTCAGCAAGCAGGCCACCGCCGACCAGGTCCTCAAGGACATGGACACCGAATACCAGAAGGGCGCCTAGCCCGTGACGGACTTCCCCGGCGACTTCCTGTGGGGCAGCGCCACCGCCGCCCATCAGGTGGAAGGCGGCAACACCAACAACGACTGGTGGGACTTCGAGCACGACCCCACCACCGCGGCCCGCCAGTCGTCGGGTGACGGCATCGACCACTACCACCGCTACGCCGCCGATTTCGCGTTGCTGGCCTCGCTCGGGCACAACGCGCACCGGCTGTCGGTGGAGTGGTCGCGCATCGAGCCGGCGCCCGGCGAGTTCAGCCGGGCCGCACTGGCCCACTACCGGCGCGTGCTGACGGCGCTGCGCGACGAGGGCCTGACCGCCTTCGTCACGCTGCACCACTTCACGTTGCCGCGCTGGTTCGCCGCCCGCGGCGGCTGGCTGGCTCCGGACGCGGCCGCCACGTTCAGCCACTACGCGGCACGGGTGGCAGCGGAGCTGGGCGACCTGATGCCGTACATCTGCACCATCAACGAACCGCAGATGATCGCCCTGCACGGCTATTTGGAGGGCTATCACCCGCCCGGCGTCACCAACCCGATCCTGTGGAAACGCGCCGGCGAAGCCCTGCTCGAAGCCCACCTGCACGGCGTGCAGGCGGTGCGCGGCTTCACCGGCGGCCGGGTCGGGCTGGCGGTGCAGCTGCCGCTGCTGGCGCCGGTGCGTGAAGGGCCGTTCTTCGACGAAATGCGCTACGAGATCGTCGACCGGTATCTGGACAACCTCACCGGGCCGGACGCCGGGGACTGGCTCGGCGTGCAGTACTACCGCAAACAGTGGGTCGACCCGGACTCGCCCACGTTCTTCGGCAAACCGCCGCCGGGCGTGCCCGTCACCCAGATGGGCTGGGCCGTCCACCCCGACGGGCTGCGGGAGATGCTGCACCGCGCCGCCCGCACCGGACTGCCGCTGTACGTCACCGAGAACGGCATCGCCACCGCGGACGACACCGAGCGTGTGTCCTATTTGGAAGGGCACCTGCGGGCTCTGGTCCAGGCCCGGGCCGAAGGAGTCGATGTACGCGGCTACCTGCATTGGTCGGCCTTCGACAACTTCGAGTGGAGCGAAGGCTACCGCCCGAAGTTCGGCCTCATCGCGGTCGGCGACGACTTCACCCGTCACCCCAAACCCAGCGCGTACGCCCTCGCCCGCGTCGCCCGTTCCGGGCGGCTCGACTCCCTTGGAGAAAACGGAGGGACCCCCGCGGGTAGGCCCGCGCGCTGAACGTTCGTCAGTTTCCCACCACGGATGGAGAAGGAAGTCTGATGTCACCGATCAGAAGACCTGTGACCCTCATGACGACAGCAATACTGCTCACGATCGGCGTCGCTGTGCCGGCGTCCGCCCACTCAGGATCGGCCGGGGACGTGCGGGTCGAACGGCTCAGCGTCGACGGCCGCTACGACTCGCCGCTCGGGCTCGACAGTCAGCGGCCCACGCTGGCCTGGCAGATGGACGAGGTCCGCTGCCGGCCCGGCGTGCGGGTGTGCCCGGGTGACCGCCAGACGGCGTACGAGATCCAAGCCGCCGCAACCACGAACGACCTGAAAGCGGGCCGCCTGATCTGGCGAAGCGGCCGCGTCAGCGGCAGCGAGCAGCAGGCCCGGTTCGGCCGCGAGCTCAAGAGCCGGGACACCGTGGCCTGGCGGGTGCGGGTGTGGGACGCCAACCGCAACCCGTCGGCCTGGTCCTCGCCGTCGACGTGGTCGATGGGGTTGCTGAAGCAGAGCGACTGGGGCTCCGCGCGCTGGATCGACTATCCGGACCGGGCCGAGGGCCAGCCGATGCCGATCTTCGCGCGCCCGTTCGGGGTGAAGAAGAAGGTGGCCGGCGCGCGGCTCTACCTTTCCGGTGTCGGGCTGCACCACGCGACGCTGAACGGCCGGGAGATCACGTCGGAGGTGCTCGCGCCGGGCAACTCGAACTACCAGCTGTCCAGCGAGTATCGGACGTACGACCTGACCGCGGCTGTGCGCGGCGGTGCCAACACGCTCGGCGTGGAGCTGGGCAACGGGCCGGCCTACGTGCGCCGCAGCGTCACCAATCCGGCCGTGGGCCGCACCTCGCCCTACTCGTGGTGGCAGAGCCAGCTCAAGGGCAACGGCACCCTGACCGCGGCCGCGCCGGTCGGAGCCCTGACGATTTCCGTTAGTGACACCAACGGATACCACGTCGGCGGCACGGTCAACGTGGACACCGGCGGGGGAGGGGACCGGCTGGAGTCGCGGGTGATCACCGCTATCGGCACGGGGACCATCACGTTCACCGGCGCCTTGGAGAAAGATCACGAGGCCGGGGCCAAGGTGACCGGCTCGGGCAACAACATCGCGGCCAGCGACGCCAGCGCGGGCGCGGCCGTCACGCCGCGGTTCATCGGCCGGCTGGAGATCACCTATCGGGACGGGAGCCGGGACACCATCGTCACCGACCGGTCGTGGCGGACCGCGCTCGGCCCGCTGGTGACCGACGCCTGGTATTCAGGATCGGACTACGACGCGCGCCGGGAGCAGCCGGGCTGGAACGTTCCAGGCGCCGATCTGAGCGCCGGTGCCACGCGCCGGGACGGCACGCCGACCGGCTGGATCGCCGCGGGGTTCGCGCCGCCGCCGAACCTGGCCACCCAGTTGGTCGCGCGCGCGGCCGAGCCGGTCACCGTGCAGGAGACGTTCAAGCCGTTGAGCGTCACCAACCCCGTACCCGGAACATGGGTCTTTGACTTTGGGCAGAACATCACCGGCTGGCCACGGCTGAACGCGTCGGGACTCCCGGCCGGCACGACGGTCAAGATGCAGCCGGCCGAGTCGCTCAACCCGGACGGCACGGTCAACCAGGCGTCGCTGATGGGCGGCGGCGGATCCCGCGGCGTCGACCTGTTCACCACGTATACGACCTTCGGCGGGCGTTCGGAGACCTGGCACCCGAACTTCAACTACTTCGGCATGCAGTGGGTCCAGGTGACCGGTCTGCCCGCCGGCTTCGCGCCGGGGAAAGACCTCGTCACCGGCGTGCGCCTGCAAGCGGACACGCCCGTGGCCGGCACCTTCACCTCATCGAACGCCCGGGTGAACCGGATCCACACGATGGCGCGGTACTCGTTCGCGAGCAACATCATGAGCGTGTTCACCGACTGCCCGGGCCGGGAGAAGCTGTCCTACCCGGCCGATTACACGATGCCGATGGCCTCGATCGAGCGGAACTTCCAGCTCGACGCGTTCCTGCGGACCACCATGCGGCATCTGGTCGAGGGGCAATCGCTGGCGGACACCCCGATGTACGGCAACGTGGCGCTGAAGACCCCGGTGTACGACTGGGGTTACTCGGGCCGCTTCGGCGACGAGATCAACTGGGGCAACGCGATCGTGCTGGTCCCGGCGATCCTCGAGCAGCTGTACGGCGACCCGGCCCTGATGAGCGCGAACTACGACCGGATGGTGCGGTTCGTCGACTACATCCAGCGGCAGAAGGCGCAGGGTTTCATCGTCGACGCGGCGCTGGGTGACTGGGTCGGCGACGAGCCGACCTCCGGGCGGATCACCGGAACGTGGGGCTACTACCTGACCGCGCAGGCCATGGCCCGCGCCGCCAAGCTGACCGGCCGCACGGATGACGTGTCCAAGTACGAGACGCTGGCCGCGAACATCAAGACGGCGTTCAACGCGTCGTTCTTCAACGAGGCGCTGGGCCGCTACACGGCCACGGGCAACGCCGGTACCGAAGGTGCGTCGCAGACGGCGCAGGCGCTGGCCCTCGACGCGGGGCTCGCCCCCGACGACCAGCGCGGCAAGGTGCTGAATGCGCTTGTCGAGCTCGTGTACGCGTACCACCCGAACGGCACCGGCCCGCACCTCAGCGGCGGCACCCTCGGCATGGGGCCGATCGTCCGGGTCTTGATGAACGCCGACCGGGACGACGTGCTGTGGGAGACGTTGCAGCAGAACGACCAGCCCTCGTACGGCTACTTCATGGCCTCGACACCGGCCAACCCGGGCGGCATGACGACGATGGGGGAGCGCTGGAACCGCGGCGACTCGAAGAACCACATGATCCTGGCTCAGATCGAGGAGTGGTTCCACGCCGGGATCGCGGGCATCGGGGTCTCCGGCGATCGGCTGGTCTTCAAGCCGAAGCCGGTCGGTGACCTGACGAACGCGGCCGGCACCTACGAGACCCGGCAGGGAACGGCCCGTAGCAGCTGGACCAAGAAGGACGGCCGGTTCGCCCTGACGGTGACCGTCCCGGCCAACACGACGGCCGAGGTCTGGGCTCCGGCCGGGAGCAAGGCCTCCGGCCGCGCCACCTTCCAGCGGACCGAGGGCGCCTACGCGGTCTTCTCCGTCCCGGCTGGAACGCACCACTTCACCGTGTCCGCCAAGTAGCAACGATGGCGGGAGGGCCGTTCGCGGCTCTCCCGCCTCTCACCCGAGAGGTTGCACATGAGCTCAGGAATGACCCGCAGGACGTTGATCGGCGGTTCCCTGTCCGCGGCGGTGGTGGCGGGACTGCCGCTGCCGGCGCAGGCACACGGCACCGGGCGCACGGACGAGGCGGCCACCCGCTACGGCCGGGTGCGCGGCCGGCGCGAGGACGGCATCGTCAAGTTCCTCGGCGTCCCGTACGCGACGCCGCCGTTGGGCCGCCTTCGCTTCAAGGCCCCGAAACCGCCGCAGCCGTGGCGCGGTGTCCGCGACGCGGTGGACTTCCCGAACCCGGCGTTCCAGGTGGCCGGTGGTGAGATGGGCCCGCAGGGCAACGGCCGGATGCCCGCGCCCTCAGAAGACAGCCTCTACCTCAACATCTGGACTCCGGCCGCCGACCGTAAGCGCCGCCCGGTGATGTTCTACAACCACGGCGGCGGCTACATGATCGGCTCCGGCTCGGCCACCGGCCAGGACGGCTCCAACTTGGCCAAGCTGTACGACGTGGTGGTGGTCGAGTCCAACCACCGTCTCGGCCTGCTCGGCTACCTGTTCCTCGGCGACCTCGCCCATGGCGACTACGCCGCCAACCAGGGCATGCTCGACATCCTGGCCGCGCTGCGCTGGACCAGCGAGAACATCCAGAACTTCGGCGGCGACCCGGACAACATCATGGTCTGGGGCGAGAGCGGCGGCGGCGCCAAGACCGCGGCCGTTCACACGATGCCGTCGGCGTCCCGGCTGTTCCACAAGGCGTCCATCGAAAGCGCCGCCCCGCTGCGCTTCCCCACCCGAGACGGCGCCACCGCCCGCGCCGACCGCACCCTGCACCTGCTCGGGATAACCAAGGCCGACATCCCCAAGCTGTACGACATCCCCGCCGCCCGGCTCCTCGAGATCCAGGTGTCGGAGGCCGCCAACGGCGCCCCGCCGTGGGGCGACCCCGGCCTGCTGCCGGGTTTCGGCGCCTTCGTCGACGGCCGGATCATTCCGCGGCACCCGTTCGCCGACGGCGCTGCGCCGTTCTCGGCCGGCAAACCGCTGATGGTCGGCACCTGCCGCGACGAGACGGTGTTCTTCAGCCTGTTCGGGCCGCCGGACGTCTTCCGCATCGACGAGGCCGGCCTCCGGTCCCGGCTCAGCGGCACCTATCCGGGCGCCGAGCTCGACCGGATCATCGCCACCTTCCGCCGGTCCCGGCCGGGCGCCACCCCGGCCCAGCTGTACTTCGCCATCACCACCTCGCCCATCTGGCGAGACGCCATCAAAATCGCCGAAGTGAAGGCGGCCCAGCACCGCGCGCCCGCGTACATGTACCAGCTCGCCTACCCGGATCCGACGGTCGTGCCCGGGACGGACTTCCCGCTCGGCTCACCCCACGCCTCGGACATCCCGATGAAGTTCGCCAACGTCCCCGCGGACGAACGGCCGGGCAAGCGGGCCACTGCCCGGCATATGAGCGCCCTGTGGGCCGGCTTCGCCCGCCACGGCCACCCCACCGCACCGGGCGTGCCGAGGTGGCCCGTCTACACACCCCGCGACCGCGCCACGATGTGGATCGACGCCGACTGCCGGATCGTCAGGGATCCCGGCAAGGCCGAACGGCTGTTCTGGAAGGGGCGGGCCGGCTGACCGCGTGGGCCCGAGCGGCGGTCGTCGCGATCGGCCGTCGCGACCGGCGGTCAGGGGCGCCAGTCGTCCGGTGGGTCCTCGCCGGTGCGGCCGTCGACAGCCTCGCGGAGCAGGTCGGCGTGGCCAACGTGGCGGGCGTACTCCTCGAGCAGGTCGTAGACGAAGCGGCGGAGGCTGGGGGTGCGGCCGTCGGGCCAGGTGCGGGCGCTGAGGCGGTCCAGGCCGCCGTCGGCCATGGCCTCGATCAGGCGGGCGCGGCCGCGGGCCACGGCCGCGTCGTAGAGGGCGTACAGGTCGCCGGGTTTGTCGTCGGCGGCCGACGTGAACTCCCAATCGGGGTCGTCGTCCCAGTTCGAGGACTTCCACGGAGCCGGCAGGGGCTCGTCGAAGAACTTGCCGGTGATCTGGTTGTCCTCGACCAGGGCCATGTGTTTGAGCAGGCCGCCGAGGGTGAGACTGGACGACGGCAGGCGCTGGTTGAGGCCGTCCGACGTGAGGTCGCCGGCCTTCCAGCGGAACGTCCAGCGCATGCGGTCGATGGCGCCGATCACGTGTTCCGTCTCGTTGCCGGCGACGGGCGGCTCCCAGGGGATATCGCTCATGGAAGGCACCGTAGACCGGGTCCCGGACGATCGGCGTCCGGAATAGTCGTCACAACGGTGAATGGGTTCGGGGTGGCTCGGCGGTCAGGGTCAGCAGCGGCCGGACCAGGCGGGCGAACTCGTCGGGGCGTTCCAGCTGGGGCATGTGGCCGGTGTCGGCGAACAGGTGGGACTGGGCGTGGGGCAGGGCGGCGCGGGCCGCCGTGAGGTGCATGGCGGGCAGGATCAGGTCGCGGTCGCCCCACAGGATCAGGGTGGGCTTGGGGTTGCGGACCACCCGGTTCAGCAGCTCGGCCCGCCAGCGTGGGGCGATGCCGCGGAAGCCGCCCAGTGCCCGCGCGACCTCCAGGTAGACGGCGGCGAAGTCGGGCTGCCGGCCGATCCGTACGGCCATCGCAATTCGCTCCTGCGTGACCAGCGCGCGGTCGGCGAACAGTGAGCGTTCCACCCGCTTGGCCACGCGCGGGTCGATGCGGCCCAGCAGCGGGCGGCCCAGGAACGGCACCGCCAGCATGCGCAGGGCGAACGTGACCTCCTTGCCGAAGCCGGCGCTGTTGACCAGGGTCAGCGTGGTGACCCGGGCCGGGTCGTCGACCAGCATCTGCATGGCCACGGCGCCGCCCAGCGAATTGCCCATCAGATGCACCGGGTCGGTGACGCCGAGCGCGTCCAGGGTGGCCCACACGCCCTCGGCCAGCGCGGCCAGCGTGGTGCGGGCCGGCATGCGCTGGGAGAGGCCGAAGCCGGGCATGTCCAGGCTGATCACCCGGTGCTCGGTGAGCCGGTCGTGCTGCGGCAGCCAGTCCTCCAGGCTGCGGCCGATGCCGTGCAGCAGCACCACCGGCGGGCCGTCGGCCGGGCCTGTCGCGTGGTAGCGGATGCGGCTGCCGTTGGCCTCCACATAGTTCACCGGCGGGCCCCGATCTTGACGGAGGTGGTGGTCAGGAACCGCATGACGTGGGCGTGGCCGACCGGGAAGAGCCGGGCCAGCAGGTCCGGGGCCTTGGCGCTGATGGCGATGAGCAGCCGAGGCCGGCGCCGGGTGACGGCCTCGATGATCTGCCGCGCGGCTTTCTCCGGGGGATAGGTGAGCAGCGCGTCGAACAGCTTGCGGTTGGGCTCGATCTCGGACTCGGGGACGTGGGCGCCGACGATGGCGCTCTCGGCGATGCGGGTGCGGATGCCGCCCGGATGCACGGTCGTCACGCCCACCCCGTTTTCGGCGAGCTCGGCGTGCAGGGCCTGGCTGAGGCCGCGCAGGGCGAACTTGCTGGCCGCGTACGCGCTCTGCCCGGCCGGTGCGATCAGCCCGAACAGGCTGGAGACGTTCACCAGGTGACCGCCCGGCGCGGCGGTGAGCGCGGGCAGCAGCGCGTGGGTGAGCAGCATCGGGGCCCGGAAGTTCACGTTCATCACGGTCTCGAACTCCTCGACCGTGACCTGGTCGAAGCGCCCGCCGAGGGCGATGCCGGCGTTGTTGACCAGCAGCCCGATCGCGGCGTGGTCGGCCAGGACCTTGGTGGCGACGCCCTCGACCTGGGCCCGGTCGGCGAGGTCGGCCACGATCGTCTCGACGGTGAGGCCGGGATGCGAGGCGCGGACGCGGTCGGCGACCTGCTTGAGGCGGGTCTCGTCGCGGTCGACCAGCACGAGATGGCTGCCGAGCTCGCCGAGCTGATAGGCGAGCTGCTCACCGATCCCGCTGGCGGCGCCGGTCAGCACGGCCGTATGACCGGCAAATCGGAATTGTCCGAGACGGGTCATGGGGTGGAGCCCTTCTGGGAGGCGGCGGGTGTGCGGTGAGCGGGCAGGGCCGCGCGGCGGAAGCGCATGTCGCGGGTCACGTCGGCTCGCGGGGTGGTGATGATGTCACGCAGGTAGTTCTGGCGGACTATCCACGGTGCCTGGACGCCCTGGCGGGGCCAGTCGTCGAGGGCGCGCTGCACGTAGCCCGACGAGAGGTCCAGCAGCGGCCGCCCGGAACCGGTGGGTGTCGCCGGGGTCGCCACGGCGAGGCGGTTGCGGTCCATGTGGCGCAGCAGCTTCATCACGTAGCGGTGCGAGAGGTCGGCCCGCAGCGTCCAGGAGGCGTTCACGTAGCCGATGCAATAGGCCAGATTGGGTACGCCGCTCAGCATCACGCCGCGGTAGGCCGCCTGGTCGCCGAGCTGTACCGGCGTACCGTCGACCGAGACCTTGACGCCGCCGATCGGCAGCAGGGACAGGCCCGTGGCCGAGACCACGATGTCGGCGCCGAGGACCTGGCCCGACTTCAGGCGGATGCCGGACGGGACGAACGCGTCGATGTGGTCGGTCACCACCGAGGCGCGGCCGGCCTTGATCTCGGTGTAGAGGTCGCCCTCCGGGATCACGCACAGGCGCTGGTCCCACGGGTTGTAAGAGGGCTTGAAGTGCTCGTCCACGTACGCCTCGTCGCCGAGCCCCTTGACGGCCAGCGACCGCAGCACCTTGCGCACGCGGTCCGGTTGCCGCCGGGCCAGCTGATAGAAGCCCTGCGTCATCACGATGTTCTTGGCCCGCGCGATCCGGCTCGCCGCCGCGCCGGGCAGCACCCGCAGCAGGGCCCGGGCCACCACGTCGTGCGAGGGCAGCGAGGTCAGGTACGACGGCGAGCGCTGGAGCATCGTCACGTGCGCCGCCTCGGGCGCCATCGCCGGCACCAGCGTCACCGCGGTCGCGCCGCTGCCGATCACCACGACCCGCTTGCCGCGGTAGTCGAGGTCGTCCGGCCAGAACTGCGGGTGGACCACCCGCCCCTCGAACTCGTCGAGGCCCGGGAAATCCGGCTGGTAGCCGCGGTCGTAGTTGTAGTAACCCGAGCAGGCGTACAGGAAAGAGCAGGTCAGGGTCGAGCCGTCGGCGATGGTCAGCGTCCAGCGGGCCTCGTCGGAGTCCCAGTCGGCCCCCACCACCTTGCTGTCGAAGCGGATGTGCCGGCTGATGCCGCCCTCGTCGGCGGTGGCCCGGATGTAGTCGCGGATCTTGTCGCCGGAGGCGAGCGACTGGGTGTCGCGCCACGGCCGGAACGAGTAGCTCAGAGTGAACATGTCCGAGTCGGACCGGACGCCGGGGTAACGGAACAGGTCCCAGGTGCCGCCGATCGCGCCGCGGGCTTCGAGGATGGCGTACGTCTTGCCGAGCCCCGACTCCTGCAACCGCCAGGCCGCGCCGATGCCCGAGAGCCCGGCCCCGATGATGATGACGTCGAAGTGGTCGCTCATGAGGGGAACCCCCGGAACCAGGGCGGCGTGCCCGTGCCCGACAGGCGGATGCCGCCCCACGGGTCGGGCTCGCTCAGGCGTACCTCAACCGAATTTGACCCTGGAAGCGCAAGCGACGCCTGCCGCAAGCCACCCGCCACGCGTTCCCGCAGGCTCTCGTCCGGTGTCGTCCTCCCGGCCCAGCGGAAACGGCCCTCGATCGGCTCGAACCGGGCCGAGAGGCGGATCTCGACCGGATGGGCCGCCTCGCCGATGCTCAGCGTGGCGGGCCCCCGGTACTCCTCCTCAGGAATGTCCAAAGCTGGTCTCCTCCCGATACGCGGCGAGCCCGCCGGGCACGTCCGCCGCCTGCTGAAGTCCCGCAATGCCGCCCCACAGGAACGTCGTCAGATAGTCGCCGAGCGCCTCGCGGCTGATCGGCTGCTGCTGCCGCAGCCACCAGTCGCCGACGGCCTGGACATAACCCACCACGCCGTACGCCCACGGCAGCGCCGCGCCCGAGTCGAGCCCGCGGGCCCGCAGCCGGTCACCCAGGATCCGGGCCAGGCCGCTGGCCACCGTGTCGACCACGTCGGCGACGACGTCGCGGCCGCGCGCGATCTCGGGCTGGTGCACCACGAACTGGTAGAGGTTGGTGTCGGCGGCGATGTGCCCCAGGTACGCGTCGATGGCGGCACCGACCGCCGCCCGCTCCTCGCGGACCGCCGCCACGGCCGGGACGATCGCGTCGAGGACCATGCCGGCCGCGCGCTGCCCGACCGCAAGCCACAGCTCGGACTTGTCGGCGAAGTAGCGGTAGAGCACCGGCTTGCTGATGCCGGCGTGTGCGGCGATCGCGTCCATGCCCACCTCGGGGCCGTGCACGCGGATCGCCTCGATGGCCGCCTCGGTCAGCTCGGCCCGCCGCTGCTCACGGTGGCCGGCCCAGCGGCCCTTCCGGCCGTCCGTATTGACCGGCGTCTCATCCGTGTTCATAGTACTAGAAGTAACTGTTACCCGAGGTAACGTCAAGTACCTCACAGTCCCCGGGAGGGTTCTGATGGATCGCGATCGCACCGCCACCCGGCTCCTGAGGTCGTCCGCGGAGCATTCGTACGACCCCGAAGTGGAGATCGACTGGGAGGCTCCGTTCGCCGACGGCAAGTACTTCGTACCGCCGCACCGGTCCAGCCTCTACGGCACGGACACGTGGGAGCGGCTCACCGAGGAGCAGCGGATCACCCTGACCCGGCACGAGGTGGCCAGCATCGCCGGGCTCGGCGTCTGGTTCGAGACGATCCTCATGCAGCTGCTCATCCGCGGCTACTACCGGCAGGACCCGACCGCCGCCCACGCGCAGTACGCGCTGACCGAGGTCGCGGACGAGTGCCGGCACTCGGTCATGTTCGGAAAGATGATCTCCGCCCTGGGCGCACCGGTCTACCGGCCCGACGGCGTCAACGCGTGGCTGGGCAAGTGGATCGCCGCCACCGGCACCGGGCCGCGCATGTTCGCCGCGATCCTCATCTGCGAGGAGATCCTGGACACCCTCCAGCGCGAGGCGATGGCCGACGAGCAGGTGCAGCCGCTGGTCCGGATGGTGTCGCGGATCCACGTGGTCGAGGAGGCGCGGCACGTCCGGTACGCCCGCGAGGAGCTGGCCCGGCAGGTGCGCGAGGCCGGGAAGGGGCGGCTCACCTTCGACAAGGTGGTGATCGCCCGGGCCGCCTATCTCTGCGGCACGCGCCTGATCCACCCGGCGGTGTACCGCTCGATCGGCCTGTCGCCGGCCGAGGGCAAGCGGCTGGCCGACGCCAACCCGTATTTCCAGGAGACGATCCGCTGGGCCGGGGAGCGCGTGGTGACGTACCTGGAAGATCTTGATCTGATCGATGGTCCCGGCCGCGCCCTGTGGCGGCGTTCGGGGCTGCTCCCTGCCGCTGCGTGATTGTTTCCCAACGCGCAGTAATTCATCTGAACCGGCTCTTGACCTGGGACTTTAGGATTTTCGCCCGGCCGTTTCAGCCGGTGGGCGGTGCTGTCATCGCGTGCGAGATTGGATCGCGGTGTCTGCGCTCGAGCGCGGCGGCAAGCGTTCGGGGAGGATGCATGGACAGCGCTGACAACGCCCTGCTGGCGTACGAGGACGGCCGGGCCGACGGGCTCGCCGGCCGTCGCAAAAACGAGGCGCGGGCCGAGGACCCCGACTACATGGTCGGGCTCGTCGACGGCCAGGTGTCGGCGTTCGAGGAGAACCTGCTGGCCGCGATCCGCCGCGCCCTGGACGGCAAGAACAACTGATGGACGACGCACTTCTGGCGTACGAGACGGGTCGCGCCGACGGCATGGCCGCGCGCCGCGACCTGTCCCGCGCGCAGCACCCCGACACCGGCGCCGACTATCGGATGGGGTTCCTGGACGGCCGCATCGAGGTGTTCAAGCTGCTCGCCACCGTCCGCAAGATCGTCGAAGAGGCCGACTGACCTCAGGTTCCATCCTCTGGAAAGTGATCACGCGTTATTCAGCCCGAAACAAAGGCTCGACGTTCCGGTAACGGATCGTGGACAGGCTGGCGTGAACTACTACTTGGGAGCCTGGATGATCGAAGGAGCGCTGACGGGGTTCACCGTCGCGGTCACCGCCGAGCGGCGCCGTGACGAGATGACCGCGCTCCTTCAGCGGCGCGGGGCCCGGGTCGTCACCGCGTCGGCGATCAGCATCGTGCCGCTCATCGACGACGAGGCGCTGCACGCGGCCACCGCGGCCTGCATCGGGCTGGCGCCCGACCTGGTCGTGGCCACCACCGGTTTCGGCTTCCGGGGCTGGCTCGAGGCGGCCGAGGGCTGGGGCATGGCCGAGCAGCTGCGCGAGGTGCTCCGCGGCGCCCGGATCGTGGCCCGGGGCCCCAAACCCTGCGGGGCCGTACGGGCGGCCGGGCTCACCGAGGAGTGGGCGGCCAAGACCGAGGCGACCGAGGAGGTCCTGTCCCGGCTGCTCGAGGAGGGCATCGCCGGTCTGCGGATCGCGGTGCAGGAGCACGGGGAGCCGCAGACGGAGTTCGTGGCGGCCCTGCGGGCGGCGGGGGCGGCGGTCGTGGAGGTGCCGGTCTACCGCTGGGTGGAGCCGGCGGACACGGCGCCGGTACGCCGGCTGGTCGAGCAGATCACGGCCGGGCAGATCGACGCGGTGACGTTCACGAGCGCCCCGGCGGTGAAATCGTTCCTGAACATGGCCGGTTCGTCGCGCTCCCTGGTCCTTGATCGTTTCGCGTCGGGCACCCTGGCCGCGTGCGTGGGGCCGGTGACGGCGGCGCCGCTGATCGAGCTCGGTGTGCCGGTGGTGATGCCGGAGAGGTTCCGCCTGGGCGCGCTGATCAAGACGGTCACGGACGAGCTGCCGAAGAGGTCGGTGAAGCTGAAGGTGGCCGGGTCGACGCTGGAGATGCGCGGGCACGCGGTGCTGATCGACGAAGTCCCGCATTCGCTGGCCCCGGCGGCGATGGCGATCCTGACGGCGCTGGCGGCGAGGCCGGGGGTGGTGGTGTCGAAGGATCAGCTGATCGCGGCCCTGCCCCGCGGCAACGACGGGCATGCGGTGGATGTCGCGGTGGCCCGGTTGCGGTCGGCGCTCGGCTCCGGCCGCCACATCGAGACCGTGATCAAGCGCGGCTATCGGCTCCGCGTGGACGAGCCCGTGTAGATCGCGCCGATCACAGAGCCCGCCGATCACAGAGCCCGCCGATCACAGAGCCCGCCGATCACAGAGCCCGCCGATCACAGAGCCCGCCGATCACAGAGCCCACCCTCCCAGGGGGCAGCCCCCGATGGCCATTCTCCCGGAAATCGCGTGGGGACGCCGGGCGGCCTGTGGACAACCGGCTTCTGTGGACAACGACTCGTCAGGCCGCAACGGCGCGGTCCTTTTCTCGCGAAAGGCCTGATAAATGCCCACCTTGATCGCTGTCGCCCACGGCACCCGCAGCCCACACGGCCAAGCCCAGATCCGCGACCTGGTCGCCCGGGTCGCCGCCCGCCGCCCCGGCCTCGACGTCCGCCTCACCTACGTCGACGTCCAGGAGCCCAAGGTCGCCGACGTGGTCCCGCTGGTCGGCGACGCCGTCGTGGTTCCTTTACTCCTGTCGGCCGGCTATCACGTCCGCGTCGACATCGCCGAAGCCGTAGCCGGGGCCGCCCGCCCCATCCCCGTCGCCCGGACTCTCGGTCCCGACGACGCCCTGCTCGACAGCATGGTCCGGCGTCTTCCCAAGAACGCCGACGCCGTGGTCCTGGCCGCCGCCGGTTCCTCCGACCCTTCGTGGCGCGCGGACATCGCCGACCTGGCCGCCCGCATCCCCGGCGGCGCCCATGTCGGATATGTCGCCGGTCATGCCCCCAAGGTCGCCGACGTGGTCGCCGATCTGCGCCGGCAGGGCGCCAAACGCGTCGCCATCGCGTCCTACCTGCTGGCCGATGGCCTCTTCTACCGCAAACTGCACCAGGCCGGCGCCGACTGGGTCACCCCGCCCCTCTGCCTCGACCCGATCACCACCGATCTGGTCCTCGGCCGGTACGAGTCCGCACTTCTCACAACCGCGCCGAGCCGCTTGTAGGTTTTTCCGTACGTCACGGCAACGGCGGAGGACTTGGCGGTAAACAATCGCCCCCAAAGATAAGACCTGTGACGGCAACCGATACGCATTGCCCCTACTGCGCATTGCAGTGCGGCATGACCTTGACCCCGGGTATTCCCGTGGTGAAGCTCGAGCCGCGCGAATTCCCGGTCAACAAGGGCGGCCTCTGCGCCAAGGGATTCACCGCCGCTGACCTGCTGGATCACCGGGATCGGCTGCTGACTCCGCTGGTTCGCAAGACGCCCGGGGATCGCACCAGTCCGCTGCGGGAAGCGACCTGGGACGAGGCGCTCGGCCTAATCACCGACGCCATTGTCAAGAGCCAGGAAACGTACGGCCGGGACAGTGTCGGCGCTTTCGGCGGCGGCGGCCTGACCAATGAGAAGGCGTACGCGCTCGGCAAGTTCGTACGGGTCGGTCTTCGATCGGCGTCGATCGACTACAACGGCCGGTTCTGCATGTCGTCGGCGGCCACGGCGGCCAACCGCGCGTTCGGTGTGGATCGCGGGTTGCCGTTCCCGCTGGAGGACGTGGCCGAGGCGCGGACGGTTCTGCTGGTCGGGGCGAACCCGGCCGACGCGATGCCGCCGTCCATGCAATATCTGGACACGGGGCGGGCCGCCGGCGCCAAGCACATCGTGATCGACCCGCGCCGTACGGCCACCGCCAACGGCGCCCACCTGCACCTTCAGCCGCTTCCCGGCACCGATCTGGCCCTGGCCAACGGCATGCTGCACATCGCGATCCGCGAGGGCTTCGTCGACGAGGCGTACATCGCGGAGCGCACCACCGGCTTCGAGGCCGTCAAGGCGGCCACCAACGCCTACTGGCCCGAGCGGGTCGAGCGGATGACCGGCGTGCCGGAGACGAAGATCCGCGAGACGGTACGGCTGCTGGCCACCAACGGGCCGGCCATGATCCTCACCGCGCGCGGCGCCGAGCAGCACAGCAACGGCACCGACACCGCCCAGGCCTGGCTCAACCTGGCGCTGGCGCTCGGGCTGGTCGGCCGCCCGTACTCGGGCTACGGCACCATCACCGGGCAGGGCAACGGCCAGGGCGGCCGCGAGCACGGTCAGAAGGCCGACCAGCTGCCCGGCTATCGCAAGCTCGACGACCCCGCGGCCCGGGCCCACGTGGCCGCGGTGTGGGGGATCGACCCGGACGAGCTTCCCCGGCCCGGCCTGTCGGCGTACGAAATGCTCGATCGTCTCGGCACCGACGGCGGCGTACGGGTGCTGATGGTCCTGGCCAGCAACATCGCCGTCTCGGCCCCGCACAGCAACCGGATCCTGGACCGGCTGCGGGCACTCGATTTCCTGGTTGTTTCCGACATCTTCCTGTCCGAGACGGCCGAGCTGGCCGACGTCGTCCTCCCGACCGCCCAGTGGGCCGAGGAGGAGGGCACGATGACCAACCTCGAGGGCCGGGTCATCCGCCGCAAGCGGGCGCTGCCCCCGCCGCCGGACGTGCGGACCGACCTCGAGGTGCTGACCGAGCTGGCCGACCGGCTGGGCCGCGGCAAGTTCTTCAGCGCCGATCCGCGCACGGTCTTCGAGGAGCTGCGCCGGGCCAGCGCGGGCGGTATCGCCGACTACAGCGGCATCACTTACGAGCGCATCGAGAAAGAGGACGGCGTCTTCTGGCCGTGCCCCTCCGAGGATCACCCGGGCACGCCACGGCTGTTCGCCGACGGCTTTCCGACGCCCACTAGAAAAGCGAAATTCATCAAAGTCGATCACCGGGATCCGGCGGAGATGCCGGACAAGACTTTCCCGTACGTCCTGACGACCGGCCGCAACATGCAGCAGTACCAGAGCGGCAACCAGACCCGCCGGGTGAAGGCGCTCGCCGTCGCGCTGCCCGAACCCCGCGCGGAGATCCACCCCGACCTGGCTCGCCGGCACGGCATCGCCGACGGCGACCTGGTCGAGTTGCGCAGCCGCCGCGGCGTCGCGGTGCTGCGCGCCCGGCTCAGCGACGGGATCAGGCCGGACACGGTCTTCGCCCCGTTCCACTGGCCCGGCGCGAACGCGCTGACCAACCCGGCTCTCGACCCGCATTCACGGATGCCCGCCTTCAAGGCGTGCGCGGTCGCGATCCGTACGTTTGAGGAAGGAACCGAGACGCGGTGAAGCAACGTTTGGTGGTCATCGGGAACGGCATGGCCGGCGCCCGGACGGTGGAGGAGATCCTCGCCCGCGGCGGGGACTTCGAGATCACGATGTTCGGCGACGAGCCGTACGGCAACTACAACCGGATCATGCTGTCCAACGTCCTGGCGGGCGTCGAGGACGAGTCCGGCATCTTCCTCAACGATCTTTCCTGGTACGCCGACAACGGCATCACGCTGCACGCCGGTTCCCGGATCGCCCGGATCGACAAGAAGACCAAGAGCGTCGTCGCCGAGGACGGCAGCGTCACGCCGTACGACAAGCTCATCATCGCCACCGGCAGCCGCGCCTTCGTCCCGCCGATCCCCGGCGCGCACCGGCCCGGCCGCGGCTATCACCAGGGCGTCTTCGCCTTCCGGACCCTCGACGACACCCGGGCGATGATCCGGTACGCCAAGGAGCACGAGCGCGCGGTCGTCATCGGCGGCGGCCTGCTCGGCCTCGAGGCGGCCCGCGGCCTGCAGAACCACCTGCCGCACGTCACCCTCGTGCACGCCATGGGCCACCTGATGAACACCCAGCTCAACTTCGCGGCCGGCGACACCCTGCGCAAGACGATCGAGGAGAAGCTCGGCATCGAGGTCGTCGTCGACGGCATGACCACCGAGATCCTCGGCAAGCACGCGGTCACCGGCGTCAAGCTGGCCGACGGCCGGGTCATCGAATGCGACGTCATCGTGGTCGCGGCCGGCATCCGGGCCAACTCGGAGATGGCCGCCGAGAGCGGCCTCAAGGTCGACCGCGGCATCGTCGTCGACGACCAGATGCGGGTCCAGGACGAGGACGACATCTACGCGGTCGGCGAGTGCGCCCAGCACCGCGGCGAGGTATACGGCCTGGTCGCCCCGCTGTGGGACCAGGCCAAGGTCCTCGCCGACCACCTGACCGGCGTCAACCCGTTCGCCGAATATCAGGGCTCGCAGGTCGCCACGAAGCTCAAGGTGGCCGGCGTCGACGTCGCCGCCATGGGGCTCAAGGAGCCCGAGCACGAGGACGACGAGGTGCTCACCTTCGCCGAGCCGAAGAAGGGCATCTACAAGAACGTCATCATCCGCGACGGCCGCCTGGTCGGCGCGACGCTGGTCGGCGACGTCAAGAAGGTCGCCTTCCTCATGCAGGCCTTCGACCGGGGCCTGGCCCTGCCCGAGGAGCGGGCCGAGCTCATGTTCGACCTGGGCGGCCCGGCCGGCGAGGTCAAGGTCGAGGACATGGCCGACGACGAGCAGGTCTGCAACTGCAACGGCGTCAGCAAGGGCACGATCTGCTCGACCGTGCAGAGCGGCTGCAAGACCGTCTCCGGGGTGATGGACAAGACCCGGGCCGGTAAGGGCTGCGGCACCTGCAAGAGCGTGGTCCAGCGGATCGTCGAGTGGGCGGCCGGCGGTGAGGTCGAGGAGGACCCGGCGGCGTCGTACTACGTGCCCGGCATCCCGATGCCCAAGCCGGAGCTGATGAACGCGATCCGCCTGCACGAGCTCAAGAGCGTGTCGTCGGTGTTCGCCAAGCTCGGCGGCGACGAGGACGCCAAGAGCAAGATGGGGCTGGCCTCGCTGCTGAAGATGATGTGGGGCGGCGAGTACGTCGACGAGCGTGACGCCCGCTTCATCAACGACCGGGTGCACGCCAACATCCAGCGCGACGGCACGTTCTCGGTGGTGCCCCAGATGAAGGGCGGCGTCACCACCCCGGCCCAGCTCAAGCGGATCGCCGAGGTCGCCGAGAAGCACGAGGTGCCGATGGTCAAGCTGACCGGCGGCCAGCGCATCGACCTGCTCGGCATCCCCAAGGAGAAGCTGCCCGAGGTGTGGGCCGACCTGGACATGCCGTCCGGGTACGCCTACGGCAAGAGCTTCCGCACGGTGAAGACCTGCGTCGGCTCCGACTTCTGCCGCTTCGGTGTGGGCGACTCGACCGCGCTGGGCATCGCGCTGGAGGAGCGCTACCAGGGCATCGAGGGTCCCGGCAAGATGAAGCTCGCGGTCACCGGCTGCCCACGGAACTGCGCCGAGGCGTACGTCAAAGACCTGGGTGTCGTCGCCATCGACGGCGGCAAATGGGAGATCTACGTGGGCGGTGCCGCCGGGGCCCACATCCGCAAGGGCGACCTGCTCACGACGGTCGACAGCCCCGAGGCGGTCATCACGCTGACCGGCCGGTTCCTCCAGTACTACCGGGAGAACGCGAACTGGCTCGAGCGGACGTACGCCTTCGTGCCGCGCGTCGGCATCGACCGGGTCCGTGCGGTCGTCGTGGACGACGCCGACGGCATCGCGGCCGACCTGGACGCGGCGATGGAGGCCTCGGTGGGCGCCTACCGCGACCCGTGGAAGGACCGCGACGAACCGGCCACGCCCGGCCAGTTCCGCACCTCCCTGCCCCTGATCGTCCTTCCCCAGGTTCCGGTGCGCGCATGAGGCCGATCGCTTCCGTCCACGACATCCCGCTCGGCGAGGGACGCACGTTCGCCGTCGACGGCGACATGATCGCCATCTTCCGCCTGCGCGACGGCTCGGTCCGCGCGACCTCCGCGTTGTGCCCGCACAAGGGCGGCCCGCTCGCGGACGGCCAGATCGACCTCAAGCAGGTCATCTGCCCACTGCACCTGAACGCCTGGGACCTGCGCACCGGCTGCTCGCTCAGCGGCCAGCCGGACGTCGCGGTCTACCCGGTGTCCATCGACGACGACAAGATCATGCTGGGGGATTGAGATGACCGCTGTTCTGGAGAGGCCGGCCGCGTCGTCGGTTCGGGGTCACTGGATCGACGATTGGCGTCCCGAGGACCCGGTCTTCTGGGAGGCCGGCGGCAAGAAGATCGCCCGCCGCAACCTGATCTTCTCGATCACCTCGGAGCACATCGGCTTCTCGGTCTGGTCGCTGTGGTCGGTGATGGTGCTGTTCCTGGGCCCCGAGTACGGCATCGACCCGGCCGGCAAGTTCCTGCTGACCGCGGTGCCGACCCTGTTCGGCGCGGCCCTGCGCATCCCGTACAGCTTCGCCGTGGCCCGTTTCGGCGGCCGCAACTGGACGGTCTTCAGCGCCTCGCTGCTGCTGGTGCCGGCGGTGGCGGCGGCGTTCCTGATCCGCCCCGGCGTGGACTACTCGACCCTGGTCATCCTGGCCGCGCTGGCCGGCGTCGGCGGCGGCAACTTCGCCTCGTCGATGACGAACATCAACGCGTACTATCCCGATCGCCTGAAGGGCTGGGCCCTGGGCATCAACGCGGGCGGCGGCAACCTGGGCGTGGCCGCGGTCCAGCTGGTCGGCCTGTTCGTGCTGGCGGTTTTCGGCGCCGGCCATCCCGGCATCGTGGCCGGCATCTACATCCCGCTGATCGTGCTGGCGGCGCTCGGCTCGGCCCTGTACATGGACAACCTGACCCAGGTCCGCAACGAGAAGCGGGGCATGCGCGACGCCTTCCGCGAGCCGCACACCTGGATCATGTCGTTGCTCTACATCGGAACCTTCGGTTCCTTCATCGGCTTCGGCTTCGCCTTCGGCCAGGTGCTGCAGGTCCAGTTCCACACCGAGTTCAGTACGCCCGTGAAGGCGGCCTACCTGACCTTCCTGGGCCCGCTGCTCGGCTCACTGATCCGCCCGGTAGGCGGCGCCCTGGCCGACCGCTTGGGCGGAGCAAGGGTCACCTTCGTCAACTTCATCGCGATGGCCGTGGGCGCCGGCATAGTCCTGCTGGCCGCCCAGCAGAAGTCGCTGCCCCTCTACATCGCCGGCTTCGTCCTGCTGTTCGTCCTCACAGGCATAGGAAACGGCTCGACATACAAGATGATCCCCGCCATCTTCCGAGCGAAGCACCCGAACGACGACCACGAGGCCCGCCGCCTCTCGAACGCCGTGATCGGCATAGCAGGAGCGATCGGCGCTTTCGGCGGCGTCCTGGTCAACTTGGCCTTCCGCCAGTCCTTCTTGTCAACAAAGGAGGCCGACGCGGCGTACATCGCCTTCATCGCCTTCTACGCCATCTGCGTCCTGGTCACCTGGGCCGTCTACCTACGCCCCAAGACCCGAGTCTGACACCACACAACGGTCCGCCGGGTGAATAGTCACCCGGCGGTCCGGCGTTTCTCAAGCACGAGAGCCTCGAACGGATCCACCGACAGGATTGCGCCTCGTCAGTTCGGAATGGCGCCGCCCGGTCAAGGCGAAGCCGCCGATTCGACCTTCGCGCCAATTCGTTCAGCGCCATCGCGGAATATCTTTCCTCACGTCGCAGGAATGGCCACCCGAAAACCTGTTTGCGTCTCGCGGGGCGACTTGACCGAGCGGCCATACTCCAGCGGGAATGGGCGCGTGGTGTTCGGTGGGGTATCGCGGGGCTTACGGTCGAGTTCCGCCGGCATGATCCGGATGATGCCGATCCGGTGGATGCGCCGGCGGCGACGTCGTTGGCCGGCACCGCCATCGTTCCAGTGTGGGTGGTGATGATCGCTGCCGCGGGCTTTTGGTGAGCCCCGGTGGGGACGCTCGGACTCGCTGGGCCGCCCGAGCCTGCGCTGGCCGAGCCCGCGCTGGCCGATCCCGCGCTGGCCGATCCCGCGCTGACCGATCCCGCGCTGACCGATCCCGCGCTGACCGGGCTTGGGGCGGCCAGATCGGCCGGGCTGACAACGGTCGAGCCTGCAGCGGCCGGGCTGACAACGGTCGAGCCTGCAGCGGTCGGGCGGGCGGCGGTCGGGCGGGTGGCGGTCGGGCGGGTGGCGGTCGGGCGGGTGGCGGTCGGGCGGGTGGCGGTCGGGCGGGCGGCGGTCGGGCGGGCGGCGGTCGGGCGGGTGGCGGTCGGGCGGGTGGCGGTCGGGCGGGCGGCGGTCGGGCGGGCAGCGGTCGGGCGGGCAGCGGTCGGGCCTGCGGCGGTCGAGCCTGCAGCGGTCGGGCTGGCAACGGACGGGCCTGGCGCGGCCGGGCTGGTCGAGGCGGGTGCGCGGTCAGGGCGTGACCTGTAGGGGCGGGGTGGAGCCAAGGGTGGCATCGGTGTGTCGCCGTGCAGGCTGCGCCATTTGCGGGTGTGGCGTTGTATCAATCCGTATTGCCGGCGCTCGTGATGGTCGCGGCGGAATTGTTCCGCACTGGCGGAGTAATTGCGGCGCTTGGTAGGGTCACGCCATTGAGCTAACTGCGTCTGGCTGAACAACTGCGTCTGACCCCGTATCTGGCCCATGAGCTATTTTCCCGCGAACGCCGTCGGAGCGGTAAGAGGGAAAACGTGCCACATTCGCGCTCGTATTCGAGTCAGCCGACAGTCCGCGGGCAAAGCGTGCCTACTTCGCGCCCGTCATCGTGCGTGCGGAAGGGCCTACCCATGCCGCGGAGGTCGCGGACGCCGCTGGTGCGGCCCATGACGCGAGCGTGCGGGCCGAGTCGGGAACGACCGTATGGCGAAGCGGAGCAAGGTCACCCGTCGCGCGGAGATCGGGGCCATCGATGTCGCGCGCGGGACGGTGGAGGGGTGGCGCGGGAGCAGCGATGCCATGCGAAACCGTTGGGCGGGAACCTGGGTCGCAGTCCCCGGCAGTGCGCATTCGGTTGGTTAGGTTGGTGTGGTGACGCAGGAGCAGGACCGGCCGGCCCGGGTCGAGGACGTGCATGAGCTGGCGCTCGCGATGCCGCACGTGACCGTCGAGCACGCGGCTGGTGACAACCCGGTCTATCAAGTTGGTGGGAAGTCGTTCGTGTTCTTCCGGAATCCTCGGCCCGACGCCTTCGATCCGGAGACCCTGGAGCGCTATGCCGACGTCATCGTCTTCTGGGTCGAGTCGGAGGCGGACAAGCAGGCACTCGTTCAGGACGACCAGTCGCCTTTCTTCACCACCGGGCACTTCGACGGGCATCCGTCGGTGCTGCTGCGCGCTGGGCGGATCGGGGAGTTGACGCTCCGGGAGCTGGCCGAGCTTGTTCAGGACGCCTGGCTGTCGCGGGCCTCGGCCCGGCGGGCGGCGGCCTGGCTCGGTGCGCACCCGCCCCGCGCCGGGGCTTGATATCGTCGGGTGTCCACCATGGACCGACGAAGGGCACTCGATGGACGAAACGCAGGCCCGGGCCGCGAATCTCGACACGAGCGTGGCGCATCCCGCCCGGCGGTACAACTACTGGCTCGGTGGCAAGGACAACTTCGCCGCCGATCGGGAGTCGGGGGACCTGCTGGAGAAGGCGGTGCCGACCATCCGTCTACTGGCCGTGGAGAACCGCAAGTTTCTCCAGCGGGCGGTGCGCTTCCTGGCCGGGGAGGCCGGTATCGACCAGTTCCTCGACATCGGGACGGGGCTGCCCACCGCCGACAACACCCATGAGGTCGCTCAGCGGATGAACCCGGCCAGCCGTGTGGTCTATGTCGACAACGACCCCATGGTCATGGCGCACGCTCGGGCCCTTCTCACCAGCACGCCCGAGGGGCGGTCGAGCTACATCGAGGAGGACCTGCGCAACCCGGAGCGGATCCTGGGCAACGCGGCGGTGGCCGGCACTCTCGACCTGAAGCGGCCGGTGGGGCTCATGCTGATCGCCGTCCTGCACTTCGTCGAGGACTACGAGCAGGCGCGCGGCGTCGTACGCCGGCTGGTGGACGCGCTGCCGGCCGGGAGCTACCTGGCCGCCACCAACATCACGTACGACTTCCTCACCCCCGAGGATCTGGCGGCCAGCGCCAAACTGTTCGGCAACCGCAAGCCCGACGCCTTCGCCCGCACGCGGGAGGAGTTCGCCGGCTTCTTCGCCGGTCTCGAGCTGGTCGAGCCGGGTGTCTCCGCGGTCACCGAGTGGCGGCCCGACGTGCCCGAGGGCCAGCGGGTCAGCCCCCGCGCGGCCGGAATGTACGCTGCCGTGGCGGTCAAACCCTAGGCATACTGCAAGGCATGGCTGATCCGCTGGACGACCCCGGTCTCGCCGCCTCGCTCGACCGGGTGCGGGCCGCCGCCGACGACTATCTCGGCTCGCTCGGCGGACGGCCCGTGCAGGACGTGGCCGCCCTGAAGATGCTCGCCGAGCTCGACGGTGTCCTGCCCGACACCGGGCCGGGCGCCGACGCCGTCACCGAGCGGCTGCTGCGCATCGGGACGGCCACCGCGACCGCCTCGTCCGGGCCGCGCTTCTTCCACTTCGTGACCGGGGGAGTGACGCCGGCCGCGCTGGCCGCCGACTGGACGGCCTCGCTGCTCGACCAGAACTCGTTCTCGCGGGTGTCGTCGCCGTTCGCGCACGAGGTCGAGACGGTCGCCATCGGGTGGCTGCGCGACCTGTTCAACCTGCCCGCCTCGTGGGGCGGGGCCCTGGTCGCCAGCGCCACCTTCGCCAACTTCACGTCGCTCGCCTGCGCCACCCACTGGTGGGCCGGCAAGCACGGCGCCGACGTGGCCCGCGACGGGCTGACAGGGCTGCCGCGCATGCCGGTCCTCTCCGGTGGCTACGTTCACGCCAGCGCCCGCAAGGCGTTGCAGATGCTCGGGCACGGCCGTGACTCGGTCGAGGTCTACGCGGCGGACGCGGTGGGGCGGGCCGATCTGCCGGCGATCCGGCGGCGGCTCGGCGAGATCGACGGGCCGGCCGTGCTGATCGCCAACGCCGGTGAGGTCAACGCGGGCGACTTCGACCCGATCGCCGAGCTCGCCGAGCTGGCCGAGGAGCACGGGGCCTGGCTGCACGTGGACGGGGCTTTCGGTTTGTTCGCGGCGCTGTCTCCCCGGACCGATCATCTTGTACGGGGCATCGAGCGGGCCGATTCGATAGCGGCTGACGGGCACAAGTGGCTCAACGTGCCGTACGAAAGCGGCTTTGCCTTGCTCAAGGAGCCCGCACGGCTGGGTGCGGCCTTCGGTATGCCGGGAGCGCCCTATCTGCCGGGGCCGGGCGATCCGAACAGCGGCTTCGCCCTGCTGGGGCCGGAGTCGTCGCGGCGGGCGCGGTCGTTGCCGATCTGGGCGTCCCTGGCCGCGTACGGCCGGGACGGCTACCGCGCGATGGTCGAGCGCCACCTCGATCTCGCCCGATATCTGGGCCGCAAGATCGACGAGGCGCCGGAGCTGGAACTGCTGGCCGAGGTGCAGCTGTCGATCGTCTGCTTCCGGGCCGTCGGCGACGACGCTCTCAACCGCGCGCTCGGCGCCGCGATCATCGCGGATGGGCGGGTGTACGCCGGCACGACCGTCTACGGGGGCAGGGTGGCCCTGCGCCCGGCGATCGTCAACTGGCGTACCACCGAGGCCGACATCGACTTCTTCGTCGACGTGGTCAGACAGCTGACCGCTTCGACGCGATCTTCGCCCGCACCCGGGCCAGCTTGATCGCCTTCTCGAGCGTCGCCACGTCGTACGACCCGTAGTGCCTCTGGCCGTTGACGAAGAACGTCGGAGTGCCGGCCACGCCGCTGAGGTCGGCCGACTCGACGTCGGCGGTGATCCGGTCGGTGCAGGTGTCGCGCATCATGTCGTCGTGGAAGCGGTCCTGGTCGAGGCCGAGCTCACCCGCGTATCCGATGAGATCGGCGATGCGCAGATGGTCCTGGCGGCTCAGCAGCAGGTCGTGCATCTCCCAGAACTTGCCCTGCAACCCGGCGGCCTCGGCCGCCTGGGCCGCGAGCTGCGCCTGCGGGTGTACGTCGGTCAGCGGCAGATGACGCCACACGTACCGCAGATCGTCGTCGGTCATCAGCTCCCGCACGATCGGCTCGGCCTGGCCGCAGTACGGGCACTGGAAGTCGCCGTACTCGACCAGCGTGACGCTCGCGCCGGCCGGGCCCCGGATGTGGTCGCGCTCCGGATCGACCTCGGGGATCAGGTCGATGATGTCGTCGGAGTCGCCGAGCAGCAGCACCGCCCGGCGCGGCCGCGCCTGCATGCTGGTGATCCGGAAGACCAGCCAGGTGACCAGCGTCGAGCCCACCCCGGCCAGCAGCACGCCCAGCTTGGCCTCGGCCAGGTCGTCGCCCTCGAAGGCCAGGTTGGCGATCAGGAACGACACGGTGAAGCCGATACCGGCGATGGTGCCGGTGCCCAGCACCGACGACCAGCCGACCGTGGGGCGCACCCGGCCCTTGGTCACCCACGTGATCAGCGCCGACACGCCGGTGATGGCGACCGGCTTGCCCACCACGTACGCCACGATGACGCCCAGCGTGACCGGCGAGGTGAGCGCGCGCCCGAGGAAGCCCGCGTCGATCGCGATGCCGGCGTTGGCCAGGCCGAACAGCGGCACGATCAGATAGTTGGTCCAGCCCGACCAGGTGCGCTGGAGCCGGTCGTTCCAGGACAGCGTGCTGACCAGCCCGAACCGCGCATAGCGGGCCAGTTCCGGCGTGGGCTGCTCGCGGAAGGAGCGGAAAAGGTCGCTGGCTTCCTGCAGTGCCTCCCGGGCCGGGGTGTACGCGGCCGCGGTCAGGCCAAGGATCAGACCGGACACCACCGGGTCGATGCCGCTTTCGAGCATGGCGACCCAGAAGGCCACACCGAACGGGACGTACGCGAAACCGCTCCTGATTTTGAGTCTGACCAGCGCGAAGGTGAGCGCGTAGAAGAGGGCCGCGAACGCCAGCGGCATCCACCGGATCTCCTCGGTGTAGGCGACCGCGATGACGATCAGCGCGACCACGTCGTCGACCACCGAGACGGTCACGAGGAACAACCGCGCCTGTACGGGCACGTTGCGCCCGACGAGCGCGAGCAGGCCCAGGGCCAGCGCGGTGTCGGTGGACATGGCGACACCCCAGCCACCGGCGGTGTCCTCACCGGCGTTGAAAGCCAGGAAGATGCCGACCGGCAACAGCATGCCGGTGACGCCGGCCGCGGCGGGCAGGATGAACCGCCGCCGGTCCCGCAGGTCGCCCAGGTCGAACTCGCGCCGCGCCTCCAGCCCGACGACCAGGAAGAAGATCGTCATGAGACCGCTGTTGACCCACTCGCGCAGGGTCAGATGGATGCCGTCGCCGCCGAGGTCGATGCTCAGGTCGGTCGACCAGAACCGCTCGTAGCTGCCGTCGGCGACATTGGCCCAGATGAGCGCGACGGCGATGGCGGCCAGGAGCACACCGGCGCTGCCGGCCTCGGTGCGCAGGAACTGGCGCAGCGGGGTCGCTACCCGCCCCCTCCAGGGCGTGCTGGCGGTTTCGTCGCTCACGCGATAGACCCAATCACGGACCGGCCTCGCCCGCCACGATGTGTGATCAGCACCGTACCCTGCACCGGATGAAGTCCCGTGCCGCCCGCATCGCCTCGTCCCGAGCATTCGAGATCTTCATTGTCATCATGATCGGGCTCAACGCCTTGCTCCTGTGCGTCGAGACCTACCCGTACCCCAGCTACCTGAGGCCCTGGCTGCACGGCTTGGAGTGGTTCTTCCGAATGGTCTTCGTCGCGGAGATCGCCATCCGGATCACGGCGTCGGGCCGCGACTTCTGGCGGCACGGCTGGAACATCTTCGACTTCGTGGTGATCGCCGCGGTCTTCATCCCCGGCCTGCACGGCGACTCGGCCGCGCTGCGCGTCATCCGGATCGCCCGGGTGGTCCGGCTCGTGCGTTTCTCGCCCGGCCTGCGGACCATCGTGGCGGCGCTGCTGCGCAGCTTGCCGGGGGTGGGCGGCTTTCTGGCGCTGGCATTGGTGACGTTTTACGTGTACGGCATGGCAGGCTGGCTGATCTTCGGAACAACCTACCCCGACGAGTACGGCACGATCGGCCGCGCGGTGCTGACGTTGTTCGTGCTGCTGTCGCTGGAGACCCTGCCCGGCTTGATCGAGGACGGCTTGGCGGTGTCGCCGTGGACGCTGGTCTACTACATCAGCTACGTCCTGATCACGGTCAATCTGCTGCTGAACATCCTCATCGCGGTCATCGTGAACTCGATGGAGGAGGCCCGCCGCCTGGAGATGACGTCATCCCTGGGCCGCGACGACGACCGCGACGGCGTCCCCGACGAGATCGACCGGATCCTGGTGAGCCAGCGCTTGGACGACTTGCGCGAGCTGATCGCCTCCTTGGAGCAGGACTTGCGCATCGACCGCCGACCCGACGACCAGGCCGCGGTGGGCGTTGCCGGCGGCCGGCGCGATGGCCCACGTGCCGGCATCGGCGACCGATAACTCACCCTTCACGGCCCATGTCCAGGCGCTCACTTTCCCGAGCGGGGCGCTGGTGGCGGGCGTTCCCTGCGAGCTGGGCGCTCGCGGCGGGCCTTTCCTCTCAGCCGGGAGGCGGGCCTTCTCGACCGAGCCCGGGCGGTCCTGGTTGGCCTTCTTCAGCTCTCTCGGCTGTCCGGGCCGCCTATCTTGGCCAGTAGTGCCACTAACTGATCGCGTTCGGCTCGGGTCAGCGCGGCGAAGACCTCGTCCTGGACGCTGCGGAGAAGCAGGTCGAGCCGGACCAGCTTGCGGCGGCCGGCCGTGGTCAGGGTGACCACGTTGCGGCGGCGGTCGCCGGGGTCGGGGGAGCGCTCGATGAACTGGCGGTCGGCCAGTTCGTTGACCACGGCGACGATGTCGCTGCGGTAGATGCCGGTGGCGCGGCTCAGCTCGGCCTGGCTGGCTGGGCCGTTCTCGTCGAGCGTGGCCAGCACCGCGTAGTGCCACTTGCGGGAGTCGGCCGCGGCCAGCCGTTCGTTCACCATCCGGTCCGAGCGCATGGCGGCCAGCGACAGCGCCCGCGTCGTCAGATTCTCCAGCCGTTCGTTCACGCCGGCCAGTTTACACAGACCGTTAGTGGGACTAACGTTAGTGGCACTAACGGATATCGGAGGTAGCCATGACCATTGCTTTCGGCCCGCAGCTCATCGGGCGTACGGAGAAATCGCTCAACGCCCTCCTGGCCCGCGAACTCGCCGGCACCGGCGTCACCGAGCCCCAGTGGGTCGCGCTCACCCTGGCCGTCGTCAGCCCCGGCGACATCGCCGCGATCCGGGAGGCCCTCAAGGTCGACGAGCCCGGGGCCCGCCGTGAGCTCGGCGCGCTCGCCTCGCTGGGCCTGGTCGACCCGATCGCCGTCGAGGCGACTGCCGAGGGCCGGGCCCTATGGCAGCGGATCCGGGCCGCGACCACGCAGATCGCGGACGAACTGTTCGGCGACCTGCCCGAAGACGATCTCCGCGCGGCCGGCCGGGTGCTCAACGCCGCCCTGACCCGAGCGGACGCCATGTTCGCGGCCGGCCCGGCTCCGCGCTGAGACCACGAGTTCGATCTTGCGGGCGCCCCGGTTTCGCACGAAGCCACGTCATCGACTCGGTGGGCGGCCTGGCTTCGCGAGAAGGCGCCGCCGTCAACTTGGCGGCGGCCTGGCTTCGCGCGAAGGCGCCGCCGTTAACTTGGGGGGCGGCCTGGTTCCGGGCGGAGGTCACGCCGTCTACTTGGGGGCGGCCTGGTTCCGGGCGAAGGCGCCGCCGTTAACTTGGGGGGCGGCCTGGTTCCGGGCGGAGGTCACGCCGTCTACTTGGGGGCGGCCTGGTTCCGGGCGAAGGCGCCGCCGTCAACTCGGGGGCGGCCCGGTCCCGCGCGAAGGCCACACCACTCAGCTCGGCGGGCGGCCCGGTTTCGCGTGACGACCGTGCCATCTACCCGGCGGGCGGCCCGAGTTCCGCGCGAGGACCATGCCATCTACCCGGCGGGCGGCCCGGTTTCGCGTGACGACCATGCCATCTACCCGGCGGGCGGCCCGAGTTCCGCGCGAGGACCATGCCATCTACCCGGCGGGCGGCCCGGTTTCGCGTGAAGGTCATGCCATCGATCCGCGGGTCTGGTTCTGCGCCGGCCAGGACATCGCCCTGCGGGCTATTCCGCGCTGGCCACGACATCGCCCGGCGGGGCCAATTCCGCGCCGGCCGCGCCATCGATCCTGCGGGTCGGTCTCGCGTTGAGGTTGCGACGTCGAATCGGTGGGGCGGCTCTGGCGGACCGGCTCGCCGGGAAGGCGAAACGGGGTGATCGGCGTCGTTCGGGCCGCTGCCTGGTGGTGGTGGATCTCGTCCGTCAGGTCGCCGTGGCCTCGCTTGATGTCTCGTCGCCTGATGTGCGGCGGTGACCGTGTGTCAGCGTTCGGTTGCTGGGGGTGTGGGGGTGATCTCGCGTCCGGGGTGGGTCGGCTGGGCGTAGCGATGATCCATTTCTGGGGCATCGATAGACTGCTGCGATCTCGGCCGGTTTTGCGATCTTCGGAGTGGTTCAGGCATGTCCCTCTACAGCACCCAGCGGCTGCACTCGTTCCGCATGATCGTTACTGGTGGAGGTACGGGTGGGCACACCTATCCGGCACTGACCACGGTCAACGCGCTTCAAGCTCGGCTTGCCGAGACGGGTACCGCGCCTGAGCTGCTCTGGGTCGGTGTTGCGGACGGGCTGGAGGCGAAGATCGCCGTACGGAATGAAATTCCCTTCAAGGCTGTCACCACCGGTAAGGTGCGGCGCTCGTTCAGCCCTCGGGATCTGGCCCGCAACTTCGTCGACCTGTTCCGGATTCCGCTCGGGATCGTGCAGGCGGCGCTGACCGTGGCCCGGATGCGGCCGTCCGTGGTGTTCAGCACGGGCGGGTTCGTGTCGGTGCCGATCGGGCTGGCGGCGGCCCTGTTCCGGGTGCCCCTGGTCATGCACGAGCAGACGCTGAGCCTCGGACTGGCCAACCGGCTGCTGGCCCGGGTCGCCGCGCGGGTGCTGCTCAGCCACGAGGCGTCCCTCGAACATCTGCCCGCCCGTGCTCGCAGCCGCGCGGCCGTCACCGGCAATCCCATTCGCCCCGCGGTGCTCAATGGAAACCCCGGCAAAGGAATTGCGGCGTACGGGCTCGACCCGGCCCTGCCTCTGGTCCTCGTGACCGGTGGCGCGACCGGGGCCCGGCAGGTCAATCAGATGCTCACCGGAGCGCTGCCCCGGCTGCTGGAGCACTGCCAGGTCGTGCACCAGTGCGGCAGCCACGGGCTCGACGAGATGCGGCAGGTGGCGGCCGGGCTGCCCGACTGGATGGCCCACCGCTACCGGGTCGTCGACTTCATCCACGACGAGCTGCCCGACCTGCTCGCGGCGGCCGCGGTCGTCGTCGCCCGCAGCGGGGCCGGGACCGTCGCCGAGCTCACCGCGCTCGGCAAGGCCAGCGTGCTCATCCCGTACCCGTACTCCGCGGGCGACGAGCAGCGTGTCACCGCCCGCCACCTCGCCGAGGCGGGCGCCGCCGCCACGCTCGACGGCGACCAGGCCAACCCGGACAATCTGTTCGCCGTTCTGGCCGGGCTGCTCTCCGATCCGTACCGCCGAAATGAAATGGCGCAAGCCGCCGCCGCGCACGGCCGGCCCGACGCGGCCGCGCGAGTCGTCACCGAGATCCTGTCGACCGCCGCGGCCGGGTGAGTTGTGGAAGACTCAGATCGCATGACCCCCCGGCCCGCCGTGCACCTGGCGATCCCCGTCGATGATCTGGCCGCGGCCCGCGCCTTCTACGGCACGGTGCTCGGTCTGCCGGAAGGGCGGTCGTCCGACCACTGGGTCGACTGGAACCTGCACGGCCATCAGCTGGTCACCCACGTGGTGCCCGGCCCGGTCCGGCCGGCCGGCGACAGCGAGGTCGACGCGCACGAGGTGCCCATCCCGCATTTCGGGCTGCTGCTGGGGGCCGACGAGTTCCACGCCCTGGCCGAGCGGCTGCGCGACGCCGGAACGGAGTTCCTGATCGAGCCCTACCTGCGTTTCCCGGGGCAGCCCGGCGAGCAGTGGACCATGTTCTTCCGCGACCCGGCGGGCAACGCCCTGGAGTTCAAGTCGTTCCGCGACGAGTCACAGGTCTTCGCGCCGCATCGCTAAGGTCGGGTGATGCCCGAGCTGAAACGGCTCCACGCCGATCACGCCCCGGCGGTTCTGGCCTTCGAGCTGGCGAACCGCGCCTACTTCGCGACGTCGATCTCCGACCGCGGCGACGACTACTTCGAACGGTTCGCCGAGGGATACGGCGCTCTGCTGGCCGAGCAGGAGACGGGCGAGTGCGCGTACTACGTGCTCGTCGCGGAGGACGGCCCGGTGCTGGGCCGGTTCAACCTGTACGACATCGAGGACGGCGGCGCGGTCCTCGGCTACCGGGTCGCCCAGGAGGTCGCCGGCCGGGGCGTGGCCACCGCGACCGTTCGCGAACTGTGCCAGGTGGCCGCAGCCGAGCTCGGCCTGCGCACGCTGCGAGCGGCGACCGCCGACCGGAACGTGGCCTCCCGGAAGGTGCTGGCCAAGGCCGGATTCGTCCCGGTGGGCCCGGCCGACCCGGCCCACCTCGGAGGCAAGGAGGGCACCTGGTACCAGCGCGACATGGAGCGGCCCGGCGGATAGCCTGACCGGCTTCGAGCCGCGGGTCGCGCACGGTCATGACGCCGGCTTCGAGCCGCGGGTGCTGCGCGGTCATGACGCCGCCTCGCGATGGGCGGGAACGCGGGCCGGCGGAAGCGGATCGCCGATCTCTGAACCGGAGGGCCGGCGTGGTCCGTATCCCCGGGCGACGCCGTTGGCCGCAGCGAGGAGACGACGATGGACGGTCCGACCGACAGCTATCCGTTGTTGTCGGGGGCGGCCGGGTACGCCTACCGGGAAGAACCGGACACGGCGATCGACGACGAGCCGCCGACCGAAGAGTTCCCGGCGGTCCCACCGCCGGGTCGGGCCACTCTGGACGCGGGGCCGAATCTCGGGCTGGGAGGGGCGGCGGCGATACCGGTCGCGCGGCGCCGCGGCCGGCCGAAGGCGGTGGTCGCGCTCCTCGGCGCCGTCATCCTCCTTGGTGTCGGCGCGGTCGCCGCGGCCGCCTCGATCGGTTCCTCGCCATCGGGTGCACCGTCGGCCGCCGGCGGGCCCGCGGCTGAGGGAGGCCCGGCGGGCAACAAAGGCCCGGCTCAAGGCGGCCCGGCGGGCAACAAAGGCCCGGCTCAAGGCGGCCCGGGTGAGGGTGGTCCGGTGGGTGAAGGTCGACCGGCGGGCGAGGGAGGCCCGGCGCCCGAAGGTGGTTCGGCGGACGATGTAGTTCCGGCCTTCGCGGCGGGCACGTTCGACCTTGCGAGCAGTGTCGGCGAGCTGAACCTGGCGCTGGGCCGTCCGGGTGACGGGCCTGCCCAGGTCAGCAGCCCGGCCGGAAGTGGCCTCGTCCCGGCGGTTGCCGTGGAGGGAAGCACCGTCCGGCTCACCGCCGACGCGGCCGACGCTACCGGGGCGGGCAGGGTCGACGTGGTGCTCGACGCTCGGATCGACTGGACCATCCGGATGAGTGCGGGCGTGCGGGTCGCGACGTTCGAGCTGGGCGGCGGCACCGTGCGCGAGGTTGATCTCGGTGGGGGTGCGGACACCGTACGGCTGACGTTGCCGGGTGGGGATCGGGTGTTGCCGGTTCGGATGTCCGGTGGCGTGCGCGACTGGAGCATCGCCACCGAGGGTGAAGTGCCCGTGCGGGTCGTGGCGCGGTCCGGAGCCGGCGAGGTCACCCTCTACGGGCGGCGTCAGCAAGGCATCGCCCGGGACACCACCCTGACGGCCGGGCAAGGGCCGGGGCTCGATGTGACCGCGGCGGCCGGCTTCGGGTCGCTGACGGTCAGTCCATCAGCCAGCCGGTGACCTGCTGGGCTGCTGGGGTCAACGACACGGTGATCGTCAGCAGGGCGGCCACGGCGCCGGCGATCAGGGTGATGAACAGGGCGCGGTGACCGCGGGCGTAACCGGTCACCAACATGGCCGCGGAGACGATCAGGCTGAGGCCGGCCACCACGGGCGCCATCGGAGCGGTCAGCGAGATCCACGTGGCCCACGGCCAGCCGGCCCAGATGTCGGCCTCGGCGGTGTACACGTCGTCGCGTGACGGCAGGTACCAATGGCCGGCGAACGAAGCGGCGTGGCGCAGCGTGAGAAACGCGCACAGCGCGTACCAGGCGGCGTAGGCGAGCTGCGCGCCGGCGACGGTCCAGCCGAGATTCCGGTCGCGGAGTGGGGTGCGCGCCGCCATGGTCATCGCCGCATCGTAACGGGCCGCACCAACTTGCAACATGCCGGAAAACTCTTCCAATCACTGCAAACTCTTGCTAGCGTCCGTTCCAATGTGAACACCGGATTACGGCTCTGTCACCGCTTCCCCCGCAGGTGGAGGGCCGAAAAGGAGTCACGTCCCTCAATCGAAAGATCGGAAAGCCATGCCCCGATGGTTGGTCACGATCCTGCTTGCCCCGTTGCTGGTGGCACCGCAAGAAGCGGCAGCGGCGGCCACCGCCGCGGTCTACTACAAGCCGTCCGCGGCCTGGAGCACAGTCAACATCCACTACGCCCCGAACGGCGGCGCCTGGACGGCCGTTCCGGGCGTGGAGATGGGCGCGGCCGAGTGCGCCGGCTGGTACCGCAAGGACCTCGATGTCGGCGGCGCCACCGGCTTGCAGATCACTTTCAACAACGGCCAGGGCACCTGGGACAACAACAGCGGCCGCAACTACAGCACCGGCGTCGGCACGGTCACCATCACCGGCGGCGCCGTCAGCAATGCAAGTCCTTGCGGTGAAAGTCCCACCACGCCACCCCCGACCACGCCACCCCCGACCACGCCACCGGCCACGACGGGGCAGATGCTCGGCGGCGACCCCCGCAAGGACAGCATCTACTTCGTCATGACCGCGCGGTTCGCCGACGGCTACACGTCCAACAATCGCGGCGGCAGCCAGCATGTGACGTCGGGCAACGCCGCCAACAACGACCCGATGTTCCGGGGCGATTTCCAGGGCCTCATCGACAAGCTCGACTACATCAAGGGCCTCGGCTTCTCCGCCATCTGGATCACCCCGGTGGTCACCAACCGGTCCGATTACGACTTCCACGGCTATCACGGCTGGGACTTCTACCGGGTCGACCCGCGCCTCGAATCGCCCGGCGCGACCTATCAGGAGCTCATCGACAAAGCGCACACCAAGGGCCTCAAGATCTACCAGGACGTCGTCTACAACCACACGTCCCGATGGGGCGCCAAGAACCTCTTCGTTCCGAAGGTCTGGGGCGCGAAGGACGGCCAATGGGATTGGCTCTACAGCACCAAACAGGACGGCAAGGCGTACGACCCGCTCGAGGAGACCAACGGGCGCCCGTACAACGGTGACCTGTGGGAGACCGCCGAACCCACCGGCAACACCTGCCGCGATTGGGGAACGCCCACCGGCCAGAAGAGCCCCGAGGGCTACACGATTCACCACTGCCAATGGCCGTCACCGACCTCGGGCATGTTCCCGGCCAGTCTCTATCACCAGTGCTGGATCGGGAACTGGGAGGGCGAGGACGCGCGCTCCTGCTGGCTCGCCGACGACCTGGCCGACCTGAACACCGAGAACACGACGGTGCAGAACTTCCTGATCGACGTCTACAACCGCTACATCGACATGGGCGTCGACGGTTTCCGGATCGACACCGCCGTGCACATCCCGCGCCTCACCTGGAACCGGCGCTTCCTTCCGGCGATCCAGAGCAAACTGCTTTCCAAGTACGGCTCGGAGCGCGCCCAGGACTTCTACGTCTTCGGTGAGGTCGCGGCTTTCGTGAACGACAAGTGGAACCGCGGCTCGGTGAACCACTCGGCCCAGTTCTTCACCTGGAAGGAGCGCCGCGACTACAGCGCCGACGACACGCAGGCCGCCCTCGAGCAATTCGACTATGAGCAGCAGCAGGGCACCGGCAATCAGCCCACCAGCAGCAACGCCTTCCTGAACGGCAACCTCTATCACGCTCCGGACCACAGCCGGTTCTCCGGCATGAACATCATCGACATGCGCATGCACATGAACTTCGGGGACGCTGCCAACGCCTTCTGGAACGGCAAGGACTCCGACGACTCGGTGAACGACGCGACCTACAACACGGTCTACGTCGACTCGCACGACTACGGGCCCAACAAGTCGTCGACCCGCTATGCCGGCGGCACCGACGCGTGGGCCGAGAACATGGCGCTGATGTGGACCTTCCGCGGCATCCCGACGCTGTACTACGGCTCCGAGATCGAATTCCAGGCCGGCCAGCGCATCGACTGCGGCCCGACCTGCCCGCTGGCCACGACCGGGCGCGCCTACTACGGCGACCACGTGGCCGGCTCGGTGACCGCCTCCGACTTCGGCGTGGTGAGCAACGCCAGCGGCCAGGTCGCCACCACCCTGTCGAAGCCCTTGGCCAAGCATGTGCAGCGGCTCAACCAGATCCGGCGCGCGATCCCGGCGCTCCAGATGGGCCAGTACTCGACCGAGGGCGTCAGCGGTGGCATGGCGTTCAAGCGCCGGTACACCTCGGGCGCCGTGGACAGCTTCGCCCTGGTCACGGTGTCGGGTGCGGCCACTTTCACCGGCGTACCCAATGGAACCTATGTCGATGCCGTGACCGGCGAGTCCCGGAACGTCACCAACGGAAGTCTGACCGCCGATGCCGGCGGCAAGGGAAACGCGCGCGTCTTCGTGCTCTCGCTGCCCGGCAACCCGGCCCCCGGCAAGGTCGGCACGACCGGCGCCTATCTGAAATGAAAGGACAACCAGTGAAACGAAGTTTCTCCGTCGTCGCGCTGCTCGCCCTCCTCGTGAGCGTGCTGGTCGCGGGGCGGCCGCAACACGCCGACGCGAAGGCGGACGCCAATCCCGGCCCGCGCGACGTCATCGTGCACCTCTTCGAATGGCCGTGGGCGTCGATCGCGTCCGAGTGCACCAATGTGCTCGGGCCCAAGGGCTTCGGCGGCGTGCAGGTGTCGCCCCCGCAGGAACACGTGGTCCTGCCCGGCTCGGGCTATCCGTGGTGGCAGGACTATCAGCCGGTCAGCTACCAGCTCGTGTCCCGGCGCGGCGACCGGGCCGCGTTCGCCAACATGGTCAGCACGTGCCACGCGGCCGGTGTGAAGATCTACGTCGACGCCATCCTCAACCACATGGCCGGTGGCGCCTCGACCGGCACCGGAACGGCCGGCTCGACCTACAGCCACTACGGCTATCCGGCGGTTCCGTACGGAAACGACGACTTCCACCACTGCGGGCGCAACGGCACCGACGACATCGCCAACTGGGGCGACCGGTGGGAGATCCAGAACTGCGAGCTGGTGGATCTCTCCGATCTCAAGACGGAGTCCAGTTATGTGCGGGGCAAGCTGGTCGCGTACCTCAATGACCTGATCTCGCTCGGTGTTGACGGTTTCCGCGTCGACGCGGCCAAGCACGTGCCGGTGGCCGACCTCCAGGCGATCTACGGTCAGCTCAACGGCACCCCGTACATCTTCCAGGAGACCATCGAGGGCGGCGCCGGCGAGCCCAGCCCGTCGGAGTACACGGGTATCGGCGACGTGACCGAGTTCCGCTACGGCGACGTGGTCGGCAACGCGTTCCGTGACGGCAACCTGCAAAATCTGCAAAACCTTCCCGGCCAGATGCTGCTGGGCAGCGGCGACGCGGTCGCCTTCATCGACAACCACGACACGCAGCGCAACGGGCGGGCCAAGCTGACCTACAAGGACGGCACCAACTACGCGCTGTCCGAGGCTTTCATGCTCGCCTATCCGTACGGCACGCCGTCGGTGATGAGCAGCTTCACCTTCAGCAACCCGGAGGCGGGCCCGCCGGCCTCGTCGAACGGCACGACCACGGCGGTGAGCTGCGGAAACGGCTGGGCCTGCGAACACCGTACGCGGACCACGGCCAACCTGGTCGGCTTCCACAACGCGGCCGCGGGCACGTCGGTGACGAACTGGTGGTCGAACGGCGGCAACCAGATCGCGTTCGGGCGCGGCGCGGCGGCGTACGCCGTCTTCAACCGTGGCGGCTCGCTGAGCCGGACCTTCCAGACGTCGCTGCCGGCGGGCACCTACTGCGACGTCGCGAACGGCGACGTCAGCGGCACGACGTGCTCGGGAACCGCCTACACGGTCGACGCGAGCGGCCAGTTCACCGCGACCGTGCCGGCCAACGGCATGCTGGCCCTGCACGTCAACGCACGGACATCCGGTGGCGGTTCTTGCACGACAGTCGCCGTCACTTTCGCCGCCAGCGCCACCACGGTGTGGGGAGAGAACGTGTTCGTCCTGGGCAACCGCAACGAGTTGAGCAACTGGAACACGAGCGGCGGGGTCGCGCTCTCCTCGGCGACCTACCCGGTGTGGCGGGGCACGGTGAACCTGCCGCCGAACACCAGCGTCGAGTACAAGTACGTCAAGAAGAACGGCTCGGCCGTCACGTGGGAGAGCGGCGGCAACCGGGTCATCAACACCGGCTCGGCCTGCGCGCTGACCGTCAACGATAGTTGGCGCTAGTCACCCGGCGGTGCCGCTGCTTCGTCCGGTACATGTCCGCGTCCGCCGCGGCCGACAACTGGGCGAAGTCGCCGGAACCGAAGGCGTGACCGATGCTGGCGCCCACCCGCCGGGGCCCGATCCGGGTCTCGACGGGTGCGGCCAGCGCGACGTGCATGCGGTCGGCCAGATTGTTCAGCGCCGACGCCACGTCTTCGCCCGTCACCACGACGACGAATTCGTCTCCGCCCGTACGGGCGAGCAGGTCACCCGGGCGCACGATCTTGCGCATCCGCTCGGCCAGCACCCGCAGCACCAGGTCGCCGCTGTCGTGCCCGCCCAGATCGTTGATGGCCTTGAAATCGTCGAGGTCGATCACGAGGACGCCCATCTCGTCCCCGCGGATCTCCTCGGTGAACATCCGCAGCAGCGTCCGGTTGGCCAGCCCGGTCAGCGGATCGTGGGTGGCCGCGTGATGCAGCTGCGCCCTTTTCTCCTCCAGCTCGTGGTGAAGCCGCGCATGCTGCACGGCGATCGCCGCGTGCTGGGCGAAGAGCTCCAGCATTTCCCTCTGTACGAGCCCCGGCCGTCGCCCGTCACGCGGAAGGTCCACGCTGAGCACCCCGACGAGCTCCCCGTCGGGTGCGGACAGCGGCGCGAACAGGCAGTCCTCCGGATGCCACCCCTCGGGCTCGTCGGGCACCGGGATGTCCGGCGTCCACACCGTCATCGTCTCGGGCATCTCGTGCTTGTGGTCGATGAAGAACAGCGACCCCCACTGCTCGCCCTTGCCGAACAGCTCCTGCCACTGCTCCAGCGTGGAGGTCGTGCCGAGCAGCTCCCGGCGGATCTCCTCGTCGCCCTCGACCGACACGACGGCGAAATCACCGTCGAGCTGAAGCAGGTTGACCACGGCGACCTCGAACCCGGAGGCCTTGGTGACGCCGTGCACCACCGCGTCCATCGTGCGGGTCAGGTCGAGACTGGCGTGCACCGCCTTGCTGACCTCGTGCAACGTCCGCAGGCCCTCGAGCTGGGCCAGAGCGTCGGACAGTTGCGACGACAGGTCCTCGATGCTGGTCAACACCCGCCTCCTAGGCCCGCCCTCGCCGTCGCCCGAGTCTGAGATCTTAACGGCTGGATCGCCCAAAGGCCCGACCTGTGCTCAACTGTCAAGATGGCGCATCCCATCATGTTCGACGACGCGGACCCGCTGCTGGCCCGCATCCGAGCGGTGGCGCTCGCCTTCCCCGACGCCGCCGAGAAGGTCTCACACGGCCATCCCGCCTTCTACACCACGAAGGTCTTCGCCTATTACGGCGGATCGATAAAGATCGATGGTGAGTACGTCACCCACCCGCACTCCCTGATCGTCCGGACGGAGCCCGGAGAACGCGAGGCCCTGCTCGAAAACCCGGACACGTACGTACCGGCGTATCTGGGCCCGTCCGGCTGGGTGGGCATCGACCTGACCCCGCGAACCGACTGGGCCGAGATAGCCGAACTCCTCGACGCGAGCTACCGCCTGACCGCCGGCAAGCGCCGAGTGGCCACCCTCGACGCCGACCGATAGTCATCTGAGGGTTGCACCAGTTCGCCATCATGTCGGCGTGAGCGGACGCCGGTTGTGGTGGGCGGTTGTCGCTGGTGCCGTGATGTTGCTCTGGGCGCTGCACCCGTGGGACATGGTCGACTGGAAGTTCGGTGACGTCGATCCGGTGGGTCTGATCTTCGGATCCGCCACCCTGGTGCTCGCGCTGACTCTGGCGATCCGTGACCGGCGCCGGAACCAGGTCGACCTCACCATGCTGGCCGACCGGCTGGCCCAGGCGGTTCTGACACAGGAACAGGCGGCGCGCCGGCAACTGCTCGGCGATCCGGAACGAGTGATCGACGTGCGGTTCTCGTACACCCCGCCCCGCCCGGCCCGGCGCAAGTCCGGCCGGACGGCCCGGAGTGGACAGCTGAGCGATATCGCGACGTCGTTCCGGCAGTTGCCCACCGGGCGGATGGTGATCACCGGAGCTCCCGGCGCGGGCAAGACGCTCCTGGCCATCGAGTTCATCATGATGGTGCTGAAGAATCGGGAGCCGTCCGCCGCGGTGCCGGTGCGCATGCCGGCGACCTCGTGGAACGTCGACGGGCACGAGGTGCGGCGCCATCTGATCGAATATCTCGTCGCGGTCTACGACTTCCCGGCGCGATCCGCCGAGGCGCTGGTCGACGCGGGCCTGGTCCTGCTCATCGTCGACGGACTCGACGAGCTGGACGGCACCGACCAGCCCGGCTACGCGTCGCGGGCCGGTCTGGCGGTCCGGGCGCTCAACGGATATCAGCGGTTCAACGCCGGCGCGCCGGTGATCGTCACCTGCCGGAGCAGCCAGTACCAGGCGTTGATCGACGATCACAACGCGCTGACCGGCGCGGCCCGGGTCGAAATCCTGCCACTCACCGGCCGGCAGGCCCGCGACTTCATCAGCGACCGCACCATGGCTCCGCATAGATGGCAGGGCGTGCTGGACCGTCTCGACGCCGATCCCCGCGGTCGATTGGCAGCCGGCCTGGCCACACCGTGGCGCCTGACCCTCGCCACCGCCGTCTATGAGCAGCGTGATCCGGACGGCAGTTGGCCGCACGACCCGGCCGAGCTGACCGACCCCGCGCTGGACACCGCGGAGAAGGTACGTGACCACCTGCTCACGTTGTTCCTGCCCACCGCGCTCCAGACGGTCGGCCCCCGAGCGCACCAGTGGCTGGCCGTGCTCGCCGGTTTCTTGGCGGACAACAACCGCGACGGCCGTTCGCTGGGCGGACGCCGGCTGTCCGGCACGGACATCACGCTGCACGAGTTGTGGCCGTTGGCCGGCACCTGGCTGCCCCGCTCGGTTCTGGCCGCGCTCATCGCCGCGAGCTGGGCCGTCGCGCTGCCGACGATGGTCGCTCACGCGCATGCCGACCGCGCTCAGTACCTCACGGCCATCGTGGTGATTCAGGTGAGTGGTTCGGCTTGGGCCATCTTCCTGCCGTGGGTGGCGGTGCGGGGATCCCCGCGACGACTGCGAGCTGTCCGGGTGCGCAGCCGGTCCGGCCGGCGCCGTTTGTCCTCCGGGTTGTTGTCGGGGATCAAGGCCGGATCCGTGGGCGGTTTCGGCTGCGGGCTCGTGGGCGCCGTCGCAGCTGGATACGGAGGCAGCGTCAACGGCCTGGTCATGGGCGCATCGGTCGGGGCGTTGCTGGGCGCCGCGGCGGGGATGCCGATCGGCGTCGTCGCGGTCGGACTCGGTGACGACAACGACATCACGGCGGCGAATCCGCGCTCGGTCCTCCGCGGCGACCTGGTGTTCGGTCTGGTCGCCGGGCTGACGAACGGATTGCTGGCCGGATTCTGCGCCGCTCTCGTGAGTCGGCCTCCTGGTGCTGTGGCGATCGCGTTCGCGGCGACCGTCACGTTCTTCGGGCAGTGCGGATTCGCGAGCAGCCGGTACGCGGCCCTCCTGCTGTGCACGCGCCGCTGGAACCGCCATCATCTTCCGCTGCGGCTCGAACAATTTCTCGACCAATGCCGGCGAGCCGGCCTGTTGCGGGTCGCGGGCGTCAGCTATCAATTCCGGCACCGGGAGCTGCAGGATCACCTCGCGGCGCACCCCGTCCCTGCGTTGCCTCCGGCCCCTGAAAGCGTGAAAGTGGCGTCATGACTGACGAGAAAGCGGAGCGGCGAAGCGGTGTTCGGCAGATGCGGCTGATCGTCGAGGTGGAGGACTTCGACGCTGCTGTGGCGTACTTTCGCGACACGCTAGGGCTGGGGGAGGAGGCCGCCTTCAGTGGGGACGGGGATGAGCGGGTCATGATTCTCGACGCCGGGCGGGCCACCCTGGAACTGGCCAATCCGGCGCACCACCGTTACGTGGACGCGGTCGAGGTGGGGCGGACGGTCGCGCCGCGGTTCCGGATCGCTTTCGAAGTTGATGACGTTGCCGGGCGTACGGCCCAATCGGTTGAAGCCGGCGCCGACGTCGTCGCGCCGCCCACCGAGACGCCGTGGCGGTCGTTGAACTCGCGCCTGGATGCGCCGGGTGACCTGCATGTCACGCTTTTCGAGGAGCTCGGCTGACGTTTGGACGGGCTTGCCCCCGGATGGCAAGCTCGTGCCCTGTGACCGTTGATCTCGTCAAGGACTCCCGTTCGTGAGGGCCGTCATCATCGCGGCGGCGGTCGCGTTCCTCATCTCGCTGTTCGCCACCCCGATCGCGATCCGGGTCTTCACCGCCCTGAAGGCGGGGCAGCCGATCCGCGGCGGCCTCGGGCTGGCCAGCAACGCCGGCAAGAAGGGCACGCCCACGATGGGCGGTGTCACGATCATCGTGGCCACCGTCTTCGCGTACGTGGCCGGGCATTTCGCCCTGACCACGCTGCCGGACCGGCAGATCGCCCAGGAACGGCCGACCATGACGGCGCTGGTCCTGCTCGGGCTGTTCGTCTTCTGCGGTGTCGTCGGGTTCCTCGACGACCTGCTCAAGGTGCGGCGGCGCAACTCCGACGGGCTCTCGGCCAAGGGCAAGCTGCTCGGCCAGGCGCTCGTCGGCACCGGGTTCGGCGTCGTCGCGCTCTACTTCGCCAGCACCAACGGGCAGACCGTGGCCAGCGAGCACATCTCGTTCATCCGGGACATCAGCTGGCTCGACGTCGGCAAGGTCGGCTCGGTGATGGTCTTCGTCTTCGTGATCACCGCGATGTCGAACGGCGTGAACCTGACCGACGGCCTCGACGGCCTGGCCACCGGGGCTTCCATTTTGGTGCTGGGGGCGTACGCCCTGATCGGCTTCTGGCAGTACCGGCACTGGTGCGGTGACAGCGACTACGCCCGCACCAACGACTACTGCTACCAGGTCCGTGATCCGCTGGAGATCGCGATGATCGCGGCCGCGGCGGCCGCCGCCTGCGTGGGCTTCCTGTGGTGGAACACGTCCCCGGCCCGGATCTTCATGGGTGACGTGGGCTCGCTCGGGCTCGGCGGCCTGATCGGCGGGCTCGCGGTGGCCACCCGCACCACCCTGCTCTCGATCCTGATCGGCGGCCTTTTCGTCCTGATCACGGTCACCTGGGTGATCCAGATCGTGTCGTACCGGACCACCGGCCGGCGCGTCTTCCGGATGGTGCCGTTGCATCACCACTTCGAGCTGGCCGGGTGGAGCGAGGTCAACATCGTGGTCCGCTTCTGGATCATCGCCGGCATCTCGGTGGCCGTCGGCCTCGGCCTGTTCTATTCGGAGTTCCTGGCCGTCGCCGGATAAGAGCGCGACACACAGCCGAAACATAAGGACACGAAAAGGTAACGAAGCATTGACCTTTGGTGTGACTACGAAGACAGTCGACCCACGCGGCTGATGTGACTGCGTAGTCAGAGACCGGGAGGCGACGTGAGCGGTGTCGAGAGCACGGCCCGCGGCCGCCGTCCGGGTGGCACCGACGTCGCCAAACTGGCCGGGGTGTCGCAGAAGACCGTCTCGCGGGTCTTCAGCGGCGAGCGCTATGTCGGCGACGAGGTGCGCGAGCGGGTGCTCGCGGCGGCGCGGGAGCTCGGATACCGGCCCAACCGGGCGGCCCGGGCGCTCAAGCTCGAGCGCAGCAACCGCATCGGCGTGGTCTCGCTCGGCACCGCGCTCTACGGCCCCTCGACCCTGCTGGTGGCGCTGGAGCGGGCGGCCCGGCCCACCGGGTACGCGCTGAGCATCGTCAACACCTTCGAGGGCGATCGCGGGACCATCGCCGGGGCCGTGCAGAGCCTGCTCGCCGAGGGGGTCGACGCGATCGTGCTGGCCGAGCCGATCGACCAGCGCGAGGATCCGATCAGGGCCGACGTGCCGGTGCTGACCATCGGGCGGGCGCCCGCGGTCGAGGCGCCGGTGGTGCTCACCGTCAACGAGGACGAGGGCAGCGAGTCGGCCAACACCGTGGTCGAGCATCTGCTCGGGCTCGGCCACCGCACCGTTCACCACATCGCCGGGCCGCTGCGCTGGTACGCGGCCCAGGAGCGGCAGCGCTCCTGGCGGCAGTCCCTCGAGCGGGCCGGCGCGGTCGTGCCGCCGCCGGTCGAGGGGGACTGGACGCCCGAGTCCGGCTATCGCGCCGGGCGTGACCTGGCGGCCGATCCGGCCGTCACCGCCGTCTTCGCCGCCAACGACGACATGGCGATCGGCCTCATGCGGGCGCTGGCCGAGGCCGGCCGCCGGGTGCCGCAGGACGTGAGCGTGGTGGGCTTCGACGACATCCCGGTCGCGGCCTATCTGACCCCGGGGCTGACCACCGTGCGCCCCGACAACGCCACCGTCGCCGTGCTCGGCCTCAACCGCCTGGTCGAGCACCTGGCCGATCCGTCGGCGCCGCCCGCGCCGGTTCCGGCCACCAGCTACGAGCTCATCATCCGCGGCTCGACCGCATAGAGCCCCTGTCTGCAAGGCACTACAAACCTTCGCCCATTGATGTGAACGTTAACATCCAAGGAGCCAGGCCATGTACGAGCGTTCCCTCTCCCGCCGCCGACTGCTCTCCCTGATGTCCGCCACCGCCCTCGCCGGCCTCACCGCCGCTTGCAGCGGCGACGACGGCGACGCGAAAACGACGACCCAGCCCGTCTCGCAGGCCGACATCGACAAGGCCATGCAGACCCCGACCACGCTGACCTTCTGGACCTGGGTGCCGGACATCGCCAAGGAGGTCGCGGTCTTCACCAAGAAGTACCCGCAGATCAAGGTGAACGTGGTCAACGCCGGCCAGGGCACCCCGGAGTACACCAAGCTGCGCACCGCCCTGAAGGCCGGCACCGGCGCCCCCGACCTGGCCCAGATGGAGTTCCAGTACATCCCGACGTTCTCGCTGACCAAGAGCCTGGTGGATCTTCGGCCGTACGGCGCCGAGGCGCTCAAGGACAAGTTCGTCGACTGGACATGGGGCCAGGTCACCGGCTCCGGCGGCGAGATCTGGGCCTATCCGCAGGACACCGGGCCGATGGGCATGCTCTACCGGGCCGACCTGTTCGACAAGTACGGCATCACGGTGCCCAAGACCTGGGACGACTTCGCCGCGGCGGCCGAGAAGCTGCACGCCGCGGCCCCCGACACGTACATCACCTGTCTGTCCGCCAACGAGCCCGGCGTCTGGCACGGTCTGCAATGGCAGGCCGGCGCCAAGCCGTACTCGCTGAACGGAACCACCGTCGGCCTGAACGTCAACGACGAGGTCTCCAAGAAGCTCGCCGGCTATTGGGGCAAGCTCGACCAGGCCGGCCTGCTGGCCACCGAGTCCGACTTCACCGACGCCTGGTACCAGGGCTTCAACAAGGGCCGGTACGCCACCTGGATCACCGCCGCCTGGGGCCCGGTCTTCCTGGCCGGCAGCGCCAAGGCGACCGCCGGCAAATGGCGCGCGGCCCCGCTGCCGCAGTGGAACGCCGGCGACAATGCCTCGGGCAACTGGGGCGGGTCGACGACCGCGGTCATCGCCGGGACCAAGAACCCGATCGCGGCGGCCAAGTTCGCCGAGTTCCTCAACACCGACCCCGAGACCACGAAGATGTTCAACACCGAGCAGAACTTCTTCCCGGCCACCAAGGCCCTGCTGGCCGACGCCGAGTTCACCGGCCTCAAGGACGACTTCTTCAGCGGCCAGCAGGTCAACGAGGTCTTCGCGGGCGTCAGCTCCACCGTCAACACCGACTTCCAGTGGCCGCCGTTCCTCGACCAGTCGGTCACCGACTGGGTGGACACCGTCGGCAAGGCCATCGCCGACAGGACCGACCTGTCGGCCGCCTCCGACCAGTGGCAGTCGCGAATCGTGTCCTACGCCAAGGACCAGGGCTTCGAGGTCTCCGGGCAGTGAGCACCATGACCGCACGACGGGCGGCGGCGAGCACGGCGGCCGCGAACAAAGGCGCCTCCGTCAGCCAGGCCAACCGCGGCTACCTGTTCGTCGCGCCCTTCCTGGTCCTGTTCCTCCTGCTGTTCCTGCTTCCCCTGGCGTACGCCGCCTATCTCAGCCTTTTCAAGGAACAACTCATCGGCGGTACGGTCTTCACGGGGCTGGACAACTACGTCAAGGCGTTCGGCGACGACCGGCTGATCAGCGGCGTGTTCCGGGTGTTCCGGTTCTTCCTGATCCAGGTGCCGGTCATGCTCGTGCTGGCCCTGGCCGCCGCGCTCGCCATCGACAGCGGGCTGCTGCGCGCGGCCAAGGTGTTCCGGCTCGGTGTCTTCGTGCCGTACGCGGTGCCCAGCGTCGTGGCCACGCTCATGTGGGGATATCTCTACGGCCGCGACTACGGCCCGTTCGCCCAGCTGGCCGACAAGATCGGCACGTCCGCGCCCGACTTCCTCAGCTCGGGCGCCATGCTGGGCTCCCTGGCCAACGTGGTGACCTGGGAGTTCACCGGCTATAACATGATCATCCTGTACGCCGCGCTGCGGGCCATCCCGTCCGACCTGTACGAGGCGGCGGCCGTCGACGGCGCCGGCGCGTGGCGGATCGCCTGGAGCATCAAACTGCCCGCGCTGCGGCCGGCCCTGCTGCTCTGCCTGCTCTTCTCGGTGATCGGCAGCTTCCAGCTGTTCGCCGAGCCCAACCTGCTGCAACGGCTCGCGCCCAACGTGATCGACAGCGCGTACACCCCCAACCTGTACGCCTACAGCCTGGCCTTCACCAGCCAGAACGTGAACTACGCGGCGGCCGTCTCGTTCCTCCTGGGCCTGGTGATCGTGCTGGCCTCGTACATCGTCCTCTTCATCTCCTCCCGGAGGTCGAAGTCATGACCCTTCGCCGCAGCAACGTCCTGACGCTGGGCATGGTGGCCGTGCTCATCTACTTCCTGCTGCCGCTGTTCTGGCTGCTCATCGCGTCGACCAAGAACACCGGCGACCTGTTCTCCACCTTCGGCCTCTGGTTCGGCCACTCGTTCTCCCTGTTCACCAACATCGGAGAGACCTTCGGGCACAACGGCGGCGAGTACGGGCGATGGCTGCTCAACACGCTCGTGTACTCGGTGGTCAGCGCGCTGGGGGCCGCCTTCCTGGCCGCGTTCGGCGGATACGGCTTCGCCAAGTACGGCTTCCGCGGCAACGGCAAGCTGTTCGGCCTGGTGCTGGGCTCGGTGATGGTGCCGACCACGGCCCTGGCCATCCCGACGTACGTCATGTTCAGCAAGGTCGGCCTGGTCAACACGCCCTGGGCGATCATCCTGCCGTCGCTGGTCAGCCCGTTCGGCCTCTACCTCATGCGGATCTACGCCCAGGACGCCGTGGCCGACAGCCTCATCGAGGCCGCCCGCATCGACGGCGCCGGCGAGTTTCGCATCTTCTTCAAGGTGGCCGCCCGCAGCCTTGCGCCCGGCTTCATCACCGTGCTGCTGTTCACCTTGGTGGCCACCTGGAACAACTACTTCCTGCCCCTGATCATGCTGAACGACCCGAAGCTGTACCCGATCACCGTGGGCCTGAGCTCCTGGTCGGCCCAGGCCGCCGCCGGCAGCGGCTCCGACCCGGAGCTGCTGGCCCTCGTGGTGACCGGATCCCTGCTGTCCATCGTGCCGCTGATCGCGGCATTCCTGCTGCTGCAGCGCTACTGGCAGTCCGGGCTGACCGCCGGATCGGTCAAGGAGTGAGGAAACACATGCCGGTTCTGTTCGGTGCCGCCTACTACTACGAGTACCAGCCGTACGAACGCCTGAAGACCGACCTGGATCTGATGGCCGCCGCCCATTTCACCGTCATCCGCGTCGGCGAGTCGGTCTGGTCGACCTGGGAGCCGTCGAACGGTTCCTTCGACCTGGACTGGCTGGAGCCGGTGCTCGACGAGGCCCACGCGCGGGGCATCTCGGTCATCCTCGGCACGCCTACGTACGCCGTACCCCCGTGGCTGGCCCGTCTCTACCCCGAGATCGCGGGGGAGCGCGGCACGAACGAGCGCATCCCGTGGGGCGCCCGGCAGGAGGCCGACTTCACGCATCCGGCCTTCCGCTTCCACGCCGAACGGGTCATCCGCAAGATCGTGGCCCGGTACGCCGCCCACCCCGCGATCATCGGCTATCAGGTGGACAACGAGCCCGGCAACGAAATTCTGCACAACGAGGGCGTCTTCCAGCGCTTCGTGGACGACCTCCGGCAGCGTTACGGCGACGTCGAGACGCTGAACCGCGAGTGGGGCCTGGTCTACTGGTCGCACCGGCTGTCGACGTGGGCCGACCTGTGGCGCCCGGACGGCAACGTGCAGCCCCAGTACGACGTGGCCTGGCGCCGGTTCCAGGGCGAGCTGACGGCCGGCTTCATCGCGTGGCAGGCCGGCATCGTGCGCGAATACGCTCGGCCCGATCAGTTCGTGACGACCTGTTTCTCGTACGAACGACCGGCGCTCGACGACGCGGCGACGGCCACCCACCTCGACGTGACGGCCGGGAACCCGTACTACGGCATGCAGGACTCGCTCGAGCTTCCCGACCGCCGCACGGCCGATCAGGGCTGGACCAGTCGCGGCACGTGGGCCCTCTATCAGAGCGCCGACCGGATGTACGCCTCCAAGCAGGCCCCGTTCCTGGTCACCGAGACCAACGCGTCGAGCATCGGCATGCCCTGGGACAACCGCCCGGCGTACGACGGCCAATGGCGCCAGGCGGCGTGGGCCCTGGTCTCCCGGGGCGCCCGCATGATCGAGTACTGGCACTGGCACACCCTGCACTTCGGCGCCGAAACCTACTGGGGAGGCGTCCTCCCGCACAACGGCAGTCCTGGTCGCACCTATCGCGAGCTGGCCCGCCTGGGCGCCGACTTCGCCGCCGCCGGCGATCTGGTCGCGGGCCTCACCCCGGACGCGGACGTGACGGTCCTCTTCGACCTGCCGAGCAAGTGGCTCATGCAGAAGTACCCGCCCCTGTCCCACGCCGACGGGAGCCCGGACGCCCGCGCCTACCACGGGATCGTCGACCCGTTCTACCGCGGAGCGTTCGACGCGGGTCTACAGGTACGGGTTCAGCACGCCCACAACCACACGGCCGACACCCCGGTCCTCGTGGCGGCTGGCCTCTACATGGCGGACGACGCCACCCTGGACCGGCTCCTGTCCTATGCCTCGTCCGGCGGCCACCTGGTCCTCGGCCCCCGCACCGCCTACGGCGACCCGGAAGGGCGCGCCCGCACCGACCGCATGCCGGCCCGCCTGGCCGAGGCCGCCGGCGTCTGGTACGACGAGTTCAGCAACCTCACCGCCGACCTGCCGGTCATGTCGCCGGTGCTCGGCCTGCCGGCCGGGGCGGCGGCCACCCGCTGGGCCGACGGGTTGATCGCCACGGACGCGGAGGTGGTCGCGTCGTACGACCATCCCCACTTCGGTCAGTGGCCGGCCATCACCACGAGGGCCGTGGGAAAGGGCCGGATCACGTACGTCGGCACGATCCCCGGCATCGACCTGGCCCGGGCCCTGATGACGTGGCTCCGCCCGGCTGCGGCCTGGGCCGAACTGCCCCCGGCCGTGACCGCGACCGGCGCCACCGCCCCCGACGGCCGACGGCTGCGCTTCATCCACAACTGGTCGTTCACCCCGGCCGAGATCGTCCTGCCGGGCGCGGCCTCCGACGCCCTCGGCCCGCACTCGTTCACCGCCGGCGAGACCCTGCCCCTCGGCCCCTGGGACGTCCGCGTGCTGATCGAATAGGGACGGTCACCAGGGCCGGAGGGGCCGGCGATCGGGGCCAGGGCGCAGGCCGCGGGCGGCGGCGCGGCCGCTGGGGGCCGGACATTCCGGGAGCCCGTCGCCGACCATCCACATCGGGCGGCCGAAACCGTGCGTGGCGGTGGTGGCCGAGCGGTACATGGCCGCCCTGAAGCTGACGGTCGACTTCCAGTCAGTGGGAGAACGGTTCCAGGCAACCGAACTCGGCGGCGGCGCCGGTCACCTCGATCTGAAGGCGTTCGGGGCGTACGTCGCCGATCACGCACCCGGCCTCGGGGAAGCGGACGGCGAAGACGGCGCCGGGCGGGGGAGTGGCCTCGCCGATGGGCGTGCGCATGGCGGTCACCTGCACCTGGGCGGGGTCGAGCCCGAGACCCAGCAGAGCCTGCTGGGTGGAGGCGGGCGTGAAGTCGCCGGCCGAGCGCAGGGCGGTGAGCTTCGGGCGGATGCGGGCGGCCAGGGCGTCGCCGGCGCGCTGCTCCTCGGCGGTGAGGTCGTGGCGCTGCTTCCAGCCGTTGTTCTCGGCCTGGTGGGGCGCGCCGTCGCCGGGCGGCTGGGCCTGAGCGCCCGCGTCGTCCGGCGGCACGGAAGCGGCCGGGGCGGAGGCCGACGGGGTCGCCGTGACCAGGGGCGACGAGTCACCGTCGCCGGCGCCGGGCCGTGCGCAGCCGAGAGCGACCAGCCCCAGCGCGGCCGCCGCCAGCCATCGGCGGTGATGTGGTCGCCGCGTCCCCATCGTCCGTCCCCCGTCACCCGTTCGCCGGCCCCGGATAATAGGAGGCCCGGTCCAGCGGCCCGGTTCTATGGTCTAGCGATGATCGTGCGTGCGGCGACTCCTGATGACGCTGAGGCGCTGGCCGAGGTCAACGTGCGGGCCTGGCGGGCGGGATATCGCGGGCTGGTTCCGCAGGACTATCTGGACCGCATGACGCCGGCCGATCGGCGGCCCGTCTGGGAGCGGATGGTCCGGGAACCGGCGATGGCGATCTTCGTGGCGGAGGGTGCGGCGGGCGGGGTGGTGGGCTACATCCGGGTCTCGGCCGGCCGTGACGCGGACACCGATCCACGCCTGGTCGGTGAGGTGCAGGCACTGTACGTACGTCCTGACAGCTGGAAGCTCGGAGCCGGCCGGGCGCTGATGGACAGAGGCGTGCGGCGGCTCGCCGGCGACGGCTATCGCGAGTACATCCTCTGGGTGCTGGCCGCGAACGAGCGGGCCCGGCGCTTCTACGAGGCCGCCGGATGGCGCCCGGACGGGTCGATGAAGACGGACGGATCGCGGGGCTTCCCGCTGACCGAGGCCCGATATCGGCGCGACGCGCGAGCCGGAGTGAGACCCAGATCAACAGTCATGAGTCCCCGCGAAGTTGTACCGTGACGGCGTGCCAATTAAAGCCGATCTGACCAGCGCAGACCTTACTGAGATCCGGCAGAGCGCCCTGGGGGCGGCCGATCCGCTGGGTGTTGCGGCCGAGCTTGCCGACGCGGCCGAGGCCGGGAAGCTGGCCGACAAGGACGACGCGGGGTACGCCCTCGCGCTCGCGGCCGAGATCGCGGAGAGCCGGGGCAAGCTCGACGCGGCGCTGCGGTACGCCGAGCGGGCCGTCGAGGCGTTCGGGTCGCGGGACGACAACCAGGCCGCCGGAGCCAAGGCGCTCCTGGCCCGGGTCCTGTTCCGGACGGGACGCGACGACGAGGCGATCGCCGCGCTCGAGCCGCTGCGGCCGCTGCTGACGCAGTACGGGGACGCGCCGGCGTACGTCAGCGCCGCCCTCGCCGCCGGGCGCCGCGACCGGGTCGCCGAGGAGTGGCTGACCGAGGCGCTCAACGAGGTGCTGGCCGGGCGGGGCGACGCCGCCGAGCCGTCCAGCGCCGAGGACGCCGGCCAGCTCTTCTTCCTGCTTCAGCAGCGTCACCGCACCCGCCACGCCCTGGGCCTGCAGCACGACCACCACGACAACCTGGCCGACCGCCTCGAGACCCGGCTGGCCAACACGGCCGGGCGCACGGCCGCGGCGCCCGCCGACGACCTGCTGTTCTGGCCGAAGGCGGAGCTCGAGAAGCTCCTGGAGAAGTGGCCGGCGCTGTCCGAGCCGTACGGGGCGGACTGGGACGAGCACCGGGCCCACCTGGAGAAGGAACTGGTCCGCCTGACCGGCGCCGGCCGCACCGGCCTCGCGGTCCTGCCGGGCACGGTGTCGGGCCTGACCGGCTTCGCCGGTGCCGACGGCGACCCGGCCGACCCGCAGACCCGCGGTGGCTACGCGACCCGGCTGGCCGGCGGCACCAACCAGATCCCGTGGCCCCCGGAGCGCAACGGCGCCTGCTGGTGCGGCTCCGGCCTGAAGTACAAGAAGTGCTGCCTGCCGCGCTCCCGCGGCTGACACTGACCCGGCGTGCCCGCGCGAGCGCTTGCCGCCCGCGCGGGTCGGCGGTGATTCAGGTGCCGAGGCGGCTGACCTCCCGGGCGATGCTCGTCCAGGTGCGGCCGGCCGCCGCGGCGCCGGGCCGCTGGGCCGGGGCGACGCCCGCGCGGGGCTGATCGAAAGCGGACGCCGGAAGTTCATCCGGTTGGCTGACGGCCTCCCAGGGACGTTCGGTGGGTTCGGCGGCGGCCCACGGACGATCGTCGCGCGCGCCGAAGGCCGGAGCGCCGAAAGGCGTGGGGGCCGTCGCGGGCCTCGGAGCCGGGAGCAGGGCAACGGGCTCCGGCTGGAAGCTCGCCGCGCGGCCGGGAGCCAACGTGGCCAGAACGGCGGGCGGCATCAGGTCGATCCGGTCGACCGTCTCGGCCGGCGCGCCCGACGAGGCTCGGGCCGCTGGAATGGCCGACGCCGACAAATCGGGCCGGGGAGTCGCTGCGGCGGCGGGGCCGGGCGAGGCGGGACCGGGCGTGGCGGGTGGAGCAGCCAGGGCGTGGTACGCGACTGAAGCCGCCCGCAAGGCGGCCAGCAACGCCGTCAACGGGTGCATCACCAGGCTCACCCCCGCGTCGGCCAGCTCGGGATCGCTCAGGTGGCGGCCGCCTCCGCTTGCCCCTTCCGTGCGGTTCAGCACCAGGCGTACATCTGGAAGGGCCGCGTGCAGCGAGCGCAAGTCGGTCTCCCGGGCGCCGAGCGGGAGGACGGCGTCCGCGCCGGCCGACGCGAGCGCCCGGCAGCTCGCGATGAGCTCGCCCGGGGTGTCGCCGGGCGCCAAGGCGATCACCAGGACGCCGGGAGCTCTCTCCTTCACCGCGGCCACCCGCAGGGCCGTACCCTCGCTCAGCACTATGCCGCTGATGCCCGCGCGCTGGTAGGACAGGGCCGACCACACCGCCGCGTCCGGATCCTCGAAGCCCACGTTCGCGTCCGCGAGCAGGGGCACACCTGAAAGGAACGACCTCAGGACCGCAGCCCGGTCGGCGATCTGGGTCGCCGAGACGGTGGACGGTTCGAGCATGGTGGCCGCGATCGCCTCGCCGGACAGGTACGCGGCGCGGATGCCCGCGCGGACGGCGAGCGCGGCGCTGGCCGGGTCGTAGACGCCGGGGACGTGCGTGACGCCGCCCGGTGCCAGGAGGTCGGTGGAAGACATGCCGTCGATCATGCAGGGTTCATCGCCGGTTCGCGATACACCGTTGCGGTGTTAGCGTCGGGTCGTGATCGTGTCCCGTCTCCACCGTGCCGGCGAGATCCGGCTGCATGAGGAAGACCGCCCCGTTCCGGGTGACGGTGAGCGGCTCGTCGAGGTGACCTCGGTCGGCATCTGCGGCTCCGATCTGCACTGGTTCACCGAGGGCGGCATCGGCGACGCCGTGCTGCCGCGCCCGCTCGTGCTCGGCCACGAGATGGCCGGTGTCATCCGCGGCGGGGCCGACGACGGCGCCCGGGTGGCCATCGATCCGGCGATCCCGTGCGAGACCTGCGAGGAATGCCGCGCCGGATATCCCAACCTGTGCACGCGGATCGTCTTCGCCGGGCACGGTGACTGCGACGGCGGCCTCCGGCAGTTCATGGCCTGGCCGGCGCACCGGCTGCACCGGCTGCCGGACGCGCTCTCCGACGACGAGGGCGCGCTGCTGGAGCCGCTCGGCGTCGCCCTGCACGCGATGGATCTCAGTCATTTGCGGATGGCGTCGACGGTGGCGGTGGTCGGCTGCGGCCCGATCGGCCTGCTGCTCGTGCAACTCGCACGGTTGGGTGGCGCCACACGCGTACTCGCAAGCGATCCTCTGCCCCATCGGCAGAAAGCGGCGGAGAGTCTCGGCGCGGAGCCCGCCGGCGCCGAGGCCGTGGCCGACGTGGTCTTCGAGGTGTCCGGTTCGGACGGTGCCGTCGAGGCGTCGTTGCGGCTGGCCCGGCCCGGCGCGCGGGTCGTCCTGGTCGGCATCCCGGACGGTGACCGCACGACGTTCAGTGCGGCGGCGGCCCGGCGCAAGGGCCTGACGCTGGTGATGGTGCGGCGGATGGGCGAGGTCTATCCCCGCGCCATCGACCTCGCCGCGCGGGGCCTGGTCGACCTCAAACCGCTGGTCTCCCACGCGTTCCCGCTCGGCGACGTCGAAAGTGCCATGTCAACGGCCTCTTCCCGTACGGGCGTGAAGGTCGTCGTCCATCCTGGCGCTTAGCTCCGTCCAGTCCGCCACGGGCGTCACCCATGCGGGAGGCGTGCCCCGCTGCGGCCCGAAGAGGTAGCGGTGCTCCACCACGCCGCGCAGCGCCTGGTGCACGTCGAGCTTGTCGTCGACGAAGTGGGTGACGCCGAGCTCGGCGCAGTGGATCGCCTTCTCCGGCCGCCTCAGGCAGAAGCGCACGTGGTCGCGGGGAATGCCGGTGCGCGCAACGAAGTCGTGGTGGTCGAGCCACTGCCGGGTGCGCCGCTGGACCCGTTCGCCGCACTTGGAGACCAGCCACACGTCCTCGAAGAGCGGCACGAGACGTCTCAAGGTCTCGAATGCTCCGGGTACGGCCGGTGTCGCCAGCATGGTGGCGGTGTCGCCGCTGAAGAACTCGGTGTCGCCGTTGATGATCACACGTCCGATGTCCACGCCAAGGTTTCTCATGCCCTTCAGCATGCTTTCAATGGCGCTAGACGAGAACTATTCATCGCGGTCCAGCTATAGTCCTGCGCTATGGACCTGACGGCGTTCGCCGTGTTCGCCGCCCACCTGAATTTCACGCGCGCGGCCGAGGAACTGCACATCTCGCAGCCCGCCCTGCATGTGAAGATCCGGAAGCTGTCGGAGTCGCTGGGCCGCCCGCTGTACCGCCGCGAGGGCCGCCGCCTGGTGCTCACCGCGGACGGGGAGGCGGTCGCGCGGTTCGCCCGCGGCCAGGACGAGCGGCTGGCCTCGTTCCTGGCCGAGTTCGCGGGCGTGCCCGAGCGCCGGCCGGTGGTGCTGGCGGCGGGCCAGGGTGCGTATCTCTACCTGCTCGGCGACGCGATCCGGGCGGCGCTCGCGGCCACGCCGCTCCGGCTGATCAACTGCGATCACCGGCAGATGCTGGCGGCCGTCCGGGGCGGACAGGCCCACGTGGGGGTGAGCGTTCTGGACGTCCTGCCGCCCGATCTGGCCGTACGGGAACTGGCGTCTTTTCCTCAGATGTTGTTCGTCCCGTCGGGTCATCGCCTGGCCCGGCGCCGCTCGATCCGGCTGCGCGACCTGGCCGGGGAGTCCCTGGTGGTGCCGCCGCAGCACCGCCCGCAGCGGGTCATGCTGGAACAGGCGCTGCGCACGGCCGGCGCCGCGTGGACGGTGGCGGTGGAGGCCGAGGGCTGGCCGTTGATCACGCATTTCGTCGCCCTGGGGGCCGGCCTGGCCATCGTCAACGGCTGCGTGCCGGTTCCGCGCGGCCTGGCCGGCGTCCCGGTGAAGGACCTGCCGCCGGTCACCTATCACGTGGTGCACCAGCCGTCGGCCGTCACCGATCCCCGGGTGGTGAGCCTGCTGGCGCTTCTAGGATGACGACCGCCGTCTCCGTGCCGCGCAGCGCCGCGAAATCGTCCAGCCGCGGGTCGAGCTCACGCCAGCGCTGCCACAGACGGTCGCGTTCCGCGCCCAGCGCTGCGCGTCCGGTCACGGTCCGGGTTCCGTCAGGCGTTCGGAGGTACGCCGTCCCGCGCGCCCGCAGATTGAGCCACCAGGCCGGCTCGCCGTCCCCCCAGCCGTTCATGGCGAGCGTGACGATCGACGAGCCGTCCTCGAGGTAGGCGAGAATGACACTGCGTTCCCGCCCGCTGCGCCGCCCGGCCGTGGTGAGCCGGAACATGCCATAACGGCCGGGGCGCGGCCGCCGCAACCCGAACCGGCCACCGCTCGCGCGGTACAGCCCCCGATGCACCCGCCACGCGCTCGTGACGATCCAGCGAGGCGGCACCCGCACCCCATCCGTCATGACGCCGATTCTGCGCCCGTCACCCTGTGACCCCACTGAGCGAGATCGGGAACGTCGCGACGATCCGGATCGCGAAGACGCGGTAGCCGCAGCGCTCGAAGGACGCGGCCATCGGCGTGTTCACCTTGTCGGTGTCGGCGCGGATCGTGGTCGCCCCCTCCTCGGCCAGGATGTGGGTGATCTCGGCCAGCAGGTCGTCGGCGTAGCCCCGGCCGCGCTGCCCCGGCACGACACCGACGAAGCCGACCACCGGCCCGCCGTCGTTGGCGCTGGGCATGGCCACCCCGACGACCTCACCCCGCTGGTCGAAGGCGACACGCCACTGATCGCGCGGCCCCCGCATCTGCTTGTAGAGGGCGATGTCCTCGCGGGCGTGCTCCAGAGCGCCGAGCCGTGCGACGCCCGCCCGCGTGTCGACGTCGAGGCTGCCCTCCGAGATCGAGGCGAAGACCGCCGCGAACTTCTCGTCGTCCGGCTCCGGCTCGAAGGTGAGCCGGGCCGAGCGCCGGGGGAGCGGGTCGGCGGCCGTCCACTGGTAGCGCAGCCGCTCGTTGACATCACTGAGCCCGGCCAGCTCGGCGGCGGCCAGGCGCAGGGTCACGTCGCGGTCCTGTTCATGCCCCGGCAGCGTGAAGAGGTGGAACTCGAAAGGCGGCGGCACCCGGCGGATGAGCGCGGCCCAGAGCTCGGCCGGGTCCGGGACGTCGGGCGCGGCCCACAGGGTGTCGAGGGCGAGCGGCCGCTCACTGGTGGGAAAGCCCCACCACACAGCGACACCCTCGATCGCGTCGCCGTCGACGGCGAGCCAGGTCCACTCCGGACGGTAGCCACCGGTCTCGAGAAGCCGCTCGAAACGGGCCGGGTCGTCGAGACACTTCAGAACGCGGCCGAGTTCTCCCTCGGCCATGGTGCGGAACAACAACGAAGCCTCCCAGGCATCGGTATGCGTGCGGAAATCACGGCACCCTCCCTTCCTGCCGGCGTTGCGTGCCAGCATGGTGCCGGACCCGCGCGCCGCCCGCATCCGATTTATGCTCACCGCCATGAAGTGGTTGAACGAGCCGAGCGTCTGGTCGCACGAGAACGGCGTGATCCGCGCGGTCACGGAGCTGAAGACGGACTTCTGGCGCGAGACCTTCTACGACTGGACCACCGACAACGGCCACTTCTACCACCGGCCCGCGACCGGCGACTTCACCGCCGAGGCCATCGTCTCGGCCGAGCACGACACCCGCTTCGACCAGGCGGGCCTGATGCTCAGGGCCGACGAGCGCAACTGGCTGAAGACGGGCTTGGAGGTGACATCCGGCGAGGTCCAGATCAGCACGGTCCTGACCCGCGACTTCTCCGACGTCTCGATGACCCCCGTCCCCGGCTTCACCGGCGAGATCGCCATGCGGGTGACCCGCTTCGGCGGGTCCGTGGCGGCGCACTACCGCAACGGCGACGGCCCATGGCACCTGTTACGCCTGGGCCACCTGAACCTCCCCGCCACGGTCGACGTGGGCGTCATGTGCTGCTCACCCGAGCGAGCCGGCCTGGAGGCCACCTTCCGCGACTTCCAGGTCACCCCGCCGATCTCCCGCGACGGCCTCGAATAGGCGGCCTCCCCAGTCGCCGAAGACCCCGTCACGAAGCGAAGAGGCCTCACCACATCTCGGGCTGCCGCGGAGTGCCGGAGTCAGCGCCGGCGCCGGGGCGGTTGATGGGTCGATATCGGTTTGAGGTCCTCGTGACCGAGCCGGTGGGCGATGGCCTGGGCCTGATCGCCGGGATCGGTGTCGTCGATCGGAAAGGCCACGATGTAGTGACCCGGCATGGCATATCGACGACCGCTCGGGTCACGGGCGTAGTAGCCGACCTCGACCACGTCCGGGCGGTCCTCCGGGGCGCGGACCGTGAAACACCGGCGGATCCACCTGCTGTCGTAGTCGTCGTGCCGCGTTTCGGCCTCGAGAAGCTCCGCCACCGCGCGGGCCGGCCATTTGCGGTCGGCGTGCGCCGCCGCGCGTGCCAGCTCCGACGCGTAGGCCACCGCGTCGAACCGGAACGGGCTCAACCGGATGTCCGGGCCTTCGCCGACCACCGTGCCCATGTCGATCAGGCGCCAGTGATCCCACGTCACCATCGCGCCGGCCTGGCGGATGTCAACGGTGAGCCGGTCCTCGGTCGTGTCCGAGCCGGCCAACTCGACCTCTCGCACAGTCGGCGACGCGGCGAGCCCGTGCGATCCCAGCAGCCAGGAAGGCGCGAACCCGGCCACTGGCTTTCCGTGGCATCCGCCGGGACCGTAGGCCGCCGCCACGACATCGACGCCGTCCACGAAGATGCGTACACGGTGTGAGCTGAACTCGGCGGGAAACAGCAGCGGCTCCAGCCGCAGCACATTGACCACGCCGCTCAGGTGGCTATGTCGCGGCGCAGGTACAGGGCGGCTATGCCGCCGGCCGGGATCAGGAGCCAGCAGGAGATCAGGCGGTAGATGACCACCGCGGCGGCGGCGGTGGCGGCGGTGGCGCCGGCGGCGGTCAGGCCGGCTACCAAGGCTGTGTCGATCACGCCTACGCCGCCGGGGGTCAGGGGGACCTGGCGGACGATCTGGACGCCCAAGTAGATGCCGGCCAAGGTCATGACGCCTACCGGGAGGCCTACCGCTCGGCACGTCGCGGCCAGGCACAGCAGGTCGGTCAGCCAGTTGACGGTGTAGTACAGGACGCCGGTTATCCACTCGCGGGCGCGCAGGGCGGCGCCGGCTCGCCAGGCCTCCGCGGCGGCGGTGAGCAGCTTGCGGGCGTAGACGAGGATCTTGTTGCCGGAGCGCCGGCGGCTGGAGTCGGGGCGTGGCGGGCGGTGCATCGCCCGGCGGCCGACCACGACGGCGGTGGCGGTCAGGGCGATCAGGGCGGCCACCACGATCAAGGGCTGTGGGGTGGCCAGCAGGTCGGGGTCGGTGGTCAGCAGGGCCGCGCCCAGGACCACGTAGAGCAGGGCCAGGCCGCCGATCGAGGTCAGGCCTGAGACGATCATCGAGGCGGCCGCTATCTCCTTTGTCGCGCCGGTGCGGACGTACTGGCGTCCGGCGTAGCCCGCCGAAACCGCGGCGCCGGCGGGCATCGAGATGGAGATGGCGGTGCGGGCCAAGGTGACCGCGAGAGCGAAACGGGCTCGGAGGCGTACGCGGAAAGCTCTCAGCAGTTGACGTTGTTGCCAGGCGAAAGCGCCCAGCGAGACCGCCTGCAGGGCGACGGCCAGCGTGACCCACCAGTAGTCGGCGCCGGTCAGCGCGCCCAGGAAGTCGCCGGGATCGGGGAAGCGGCCGCGGAGGCCGTAGGCGGCCAGGGCCAGCGCGGCGACGAGGATCAGCGGCAGGCGCAGGCGTGGCCACCAGCGCTTCCGGACACCGGCGGCCGGGGCCGCGGGGTCGGGCCGCAGCTCGGACCGGGTAGGAGACACGGGCCGATCCTGGCAAACGCGATCAACCCGCGGCTACCTGCTGTGATCTAGTCGCCGGAGAAGCCGAAGAAGTAGAGCTCACTGGGCAGGCCGTCGTCGCCGTGCAGGACGGCGACCCGGCCGATCCACCGATGTTCGGCCAGGTCGTCGAGCGCCTCGACGTGGGCCCTGGTCAGCTTCTCGACGCCGGCGGCGGCCCGGGCCTCGGCCGGGGAGATCGGGACGATCACGCCGTACTCGGGCTCGCCGAAGCGCTGGACGGCCTGCTGGAAGGACAGGGACGGGTCATCGAGGTACGGAAGGTAGCCGTACTGTGGCTCCTCGCCGTCGGCCAGCACCCGGTCCATGTCGATGATCGAGTGGGTGCCCGATTCCTGGACCGCCTCGTCGTCCCACAGCTCGTCCATGGTCCGCGGGCGATCCGGAAAGTCCGCGGCCGATTTGCCCATTTCGCCGGGGACGGCCCACCAGTAGTCGCCCTCGTCGAGGACCCTCAGCTGAAGGGCTTCGAAAGCCGCGTTCAGGTCGGGTCGGTAGTCGGTGTAGTAACTCCAGCCGGATGCGCCCACGGGCGGGAACTTTAGATCATGGGAGCGGGGCCGTGACGCCCCGCTCCCGTTCAGCGCTTTCAGCAGCGGCCGAGGTCCTGCCACTGGTCGGTCCAGCCGGGCTCGGAGCCCTGGGTCCAGTACTTGGCGCGCCACAGGTGGACGCCGTCGCCGGACTTCGGGCCGTTGGGGTCGCCGTAGCGGCTGCGCTCGTGCTTCACCAGGTTGCCGCTGGTGTAGACGGAGCCGATCGCCCAGGTGGGCGAGTCAGCGCAGTTGGTCGCGGGAGGCGGGGTCGTGGTGGGAGGGGTGGTGGTCGGAGGGGTCGTGGGTGGCGTCGTGGGCGGGTTGGAGCACGTGCCGGTACCGGCGACCGTGTCGACGAACGTGTTGCCGGCGGTGCGGTAGCCCGTGGCCCGCGTGGTGGCCTGCGAGGGCGAGAGCACCTGGTTCTTGGCGAACAGGACCCAGTCGACCTGCTCGATGTACGTGCTCAGGCCGCCCGTGTGGGTCGCCGTGTCGATGAACCACAGGTTCCAGTTGATGGTCATGGTCTGGCGCGGGTAGTACTTGCCCGAGTGGTCGCCGACCTGGACGCCGTCGATGAAGTAGACGATGTGCCCGTTCGCGACCTGCGCCACCAGCTCGTGCCAGCCGTCCAGGCTCGAGCGCTGCTCGGAGTGCACGTTGTCGGCGAACCACGGCTCGTTCCGGTACGTGTACCAGCTCGTCTGATAGTTGATCGGGCCGGTCTCGCCCCAGCCGCCGTTCGGCAGATATTCCGAGATGTCCAGCTCGCTGTAGGTCGGGTCCATGTCGCCGTTGAGCGGGCTGATCGTGAAGAACGTCTGGTTGATGTGGTCGCCGTCGTTGCCGCTGACCGGCGCGTCGGTGAACCGGATGCGGGTGGCGTAGGTGCCGTCGAGGTAGCGCTTCTGCGTCGAGTAGAGCTCGGCGTGGTTGGTGCCGGCCCCGGTGCCGTCGGTCGAGGCGGTCAGCTGGAGCACCTTCTGGCCGCCGGAGGTGGGGAAGGTGATGTTGTTGGCCGACCAGTTGGCGCCGGGCACGCCCGGGCCGCCCTGATAGCTGCGCGGGGTCCAGCCGTTGGCGGTCAGCGCCGGGTCGGCCGAGGTGCTGTAGTGGAAGTCGTCGAACAGGTAGCCGCAGTCCGCGGCCTCGGCGGGCCCGGAGGAGAGGGCGACAGCGCCCGCTCCGGCCAGGACCCCGGTGAGAATTGCCGCCAATCGTTTCTTGAGCATGGAGATAGAACCTCCTGATAAACGGGGGGATCACGTAACCGCGCCGGTGGCCAGTCCGGCGCGGAGGTGCCGTTGGTACGCGGTACGCCCCGGGGCATACCGGGCTTATGCCGTACGGCGGATGCGCCCGGCATACCGGGCTTCCATCGCCGCGTTGTGCTCCTTACCGCCGGGGACGTTGTCCGACAGGTAGACCGGCGGTGTCACGCCCGCGGCGAGCAGGCGGGCCACCACCTCGGTGACGATCTGCTGGGCCAGCAGGGCCCCGGTGATCGACGAGACGGCGCCGACCGCGCCTCCGCCGGGGAGCGGGAGGGCGGCGTCACCCTTGGGGGCGCCGTTGTCGAGGACCACGTCGGCGATCTCGCCGAGCTTGCGCCCGCTGGGGTGCCGGGACGCGACGCCGGCCGAGTGCTCAGCCGAGGTGATCGCGATCAGCGCGTGGCCACGCTCCTTGACCAGCAGCGCCATCTCGACGACGGCGCCGTTGATGCCGGAGTTGGAGGCGATGACGAACGCGTCGTCCGGCTTGACCGGGGCGAGCTCGTACAGCCGGTGGGCGATGTCGCTGCGCCGCTCGACCGTGGGGTCCTGGAGGACCGAGAGCGGGTCGCCGCCGTACAGGACGACGTCGCGCAGCGCGATCCGGTTGCTGGGCACGAGGCCGCCGGCCCGACCGGCGATCTCCATGGCGAGCGCCTCGGAGTGGCCGCACCCGAACGCCTGGATCACGCCACCGGCCCGTACGGAATCGGACAGGATCTCCGCCGCCCGCTGGATCAGCTCCGTCTGGCCGGTGCCGACACGCGCGATCGCGGCCTGGATCGTCTCGAGGTAATCGCTGCTGCTGAGGCTCACGGCTGTCCTTTCGCACGCCCGCGCTTGCGGGTGGGGTTCTTCTCGGGCAGGCGGTGGGCGTCCACCGCGCGGACCGTCACTTCGAGGGCTTCGGCCGTACGCTCGTACGTGCGCTGGGCCACGGCGACGTAGATGAGATCCAGCACGAGCAGTTGTGAATGCAGCGCGGAGAGCGCGGCAAGGCGGAACGTGGTCTCCTGCACCGCGGTGGTGAAGACGACGTCGGCCACCTCGGCCAGCGGCGACCGCCCGAAACTGGTCACGGCGACGGTGAGCGCCCCGTGGTCGGCCGCCTCGGCCAGGGTCTCGATGACCTCGCGGGTGCGGCCGGAGTGCGACAGCCCGATCGCCACGTCGCCCGGCAGCAGCAGGGCGGCGTTGGTCAGCGCGGTGTGCGAGTCGGTGCGGTGCCAGACGGGCACCCGGATGCGCTCGAGCCGGAACGCCATCTCCCGCGCCGCCGTGCCGCTGCTGCCGAGCCCGAAGATCTCCACCCGCTGGGCGCCGGCGATCTGCTGGGCGACCCGCTCGACGGCGGTCACGTCGAGCCCGGCCGCGGTGCTCTGGATGGCCCGGGTGTCGGCCGCGGTGACCACGTCGAGCACGTCGGTGAGCGGATCGCCGGGCGCGATGTCGCCGGAGATGTCGGTCTCCCAGCGGGCCTGCTCGGCCCGGCCGGTCTCGGTGGCGATGGCCACCCGCAGGTTGGCGTAGCCCTTGAAGCCCAGCGTGCGGCTGAACCGGGTCACGGTCGCGGTCGAGGTGCCGGACCGCTCGGCCAGGTCGACGATGCTGGCGTGGGCCGCCGTCTCGGGATCGGCCAGGATCGTCTCGGCGATCCGCGCCAGGGCCTCGGGCAGCTGCTGCCCCTCGGTCCGCAGGCGGCCGAGCAGGCCACCACTCTCACCGGTCACGTCGGTCATCCTTTTCATCGGTGCCATCTGACGATGAAAATTACGACCACCGGGCGGTCTAGTCAATAACTGTCTTCTATGTTTCGGTAAGACGGGAGACGAGAGCGGCGCCGTACGCGTCGTCGGCCGCCCCCGATTCGGTCAGGCAGTGGACGGCGCTCGCCGCGCCGGAGGAAGTGATGATCCGATTGTCCAACAGTTCGTTGACGATGACGCAGACATCGCGGGGAGGTAGCCGGTACGCGTCGGCACGCATGGAGCCCAGCACCAGGTCGGCGACCTGTGTGCTGCCGGTGAGGACCGCGGCCCAGGACGCGTCGCTGTAGATGGCCACCAGGTCTTTTTCCCGATGATTCTGTGAAGCCGCGAGCCACATCCGCACGAGCGCGTGCGCCACCGACGTGTGAGATCCCTCCTCCGGTGCGATGAACTGGGTCAACGTCTCGGGCATCCCCTCGATCAACGGTCCGAGCGCGTGCACCATGACGTCGTCACTCAGGTGGTTGGCCAACAGCATCGATCGGAGCGCGGGCCGCAGCTCGACGCCGGCCGTGAACGGCATATCGCTCTGGACCGCGTCGAGTCCGTTCATCCAGTAGACGTCTGGTGGCCCCGGGTTGTCTCTCGTCCACTCCGGTGCCAGCTCAAGGACGATGTCACGGCGCCCGTTGTGCCAGTCGCGGGTGACCTCGAGGACCTCCATGACGTCCATCCACATGCCGCCCGGCACGGCTGCCTGCCACTGCAGGGCCGAGTTCCGCAGCCAGGCGGCCGGCGTCGTCGTGCGGTCGAACAGGTCCGAGGCCCGGAGCGGCCCGCCACAGGCCAGGGTCAAAATCATGAGGTTGTAGGAGTAGGTGGCCATCCAATGGTCGACGCGCTTGTCGATCGGCCGGTAGCGGCTCGCCGAGTACTGCGGCCGGGTCACCGCCTCGGCGGTCCGGCCCGTGAGCCAGGCCCGCAGCCGGTCGCGATCGGGGCCGTCGAGCAGTCCCGCGACGAACGGCAGCACCGTGGCCCGTGCGGTCAGCGGCGTGAAGCCGAGCAGCGACCGCAGCAGGTCGTCGTCGTTGGCCGCGCCCAGGCGCAGCGCGAGGGTGCTCGCCGCTTCCCGGGCCTCGGTGTCGCGCACGGCCTGGACGACCAGCCGGGCGACCAGATATTCACCGAAGGTCGCGTGCAGGAATTCGTACGTCACCAGCGTCTGATCGTCTTGAAAGGCCTGCGCCCGCTGGATGAAGAAAAACCGGCCGACCATCTCCTGCCCCGCGGTGAGAGGGCTGCGGAAGCCCTCGGTGAGGCCGGGCCGCGACGGTGTGATGCCGAGGCCGGCGAGGTCGTCGTCGAGCTCGCGCTCGGTGACCCACAGCCGCAGCCGGTGGAACATGGCGAAGGCGACCACCGACAAACGAAGCAGCTCCTGCTGGACGAGGCCGGCAACGGCGGCGTCGGGCTGCCCGGCGTGCAGGCGGCGCACCTCCCGTTCCGCGAAACTCGTCAAGAGCCGCTCGTAGAGCTGCCCGTCGTCGAGGGTGGCGGCGCCGTCCTGGAGCGCGCCGTCGGTGGCGTCGTAGAGGGCGAGCATGAGCAGGAGCAGCGGCTGCTCGGCGAGCGCGCGGAACCGGAGGACGACGTCGGCGGTGAGCGGCTTGAGCCGCGCGTTGGTCCGGTTCCAGACGGTCAGCCAGCGCCCGACCTGGTCGTCGTCGAAGGGTTCGAGCCGCACTGCGAGCGCCCCGGCCGGCAGGCGGGCCCGGTCGGCGACCGCGACCCGGGTGGTGACCAGCACCGCGACCGGCCGCCCGAGCGCCGCCTCCCGCCGCTGGAACGCGGCGACCTGCTGAAGATAGTCGGACTGGTGCAGCCCCGTGGCCTGCAGAAGCTCGTCGAAGCCGTCGAGCAGGATGACGGGCAGCGCCCCGGCGGCGTCCCGCGACAGCTCGGCCCACGACACGGTCTCGCCGATCTCCCGGCGCAGGGCCAGCTCGACCTGATCCCGTACGTCGGCCTCGGCCGGCACTTCCCGCAACGGCACGCGGCAGGCGAAGAAGTCCCCGGCGGGCAGCCGCGCGGCGAGGATCCGCGTCAGCGACGACTTACCGGCGCCGGGCTGTCCGAGCAGCAGCATGGGCGCCTCGGTGGCCTGGGTGGTGGTCAGATGGGCGGCCAGAAAGTCGGCGAAGTCGCCGCGAACGGCGGCTTCGCTCCACCACTGCTCGTCGGCGGGGCGGGCGCCGGGCCCGGCCGCCCGGACCCGGTAGCGCGGATCGAGATAGGCGGCGCCGAGCGCCGGCAGAAGCACCTCGCCGGCGTCCCCGCCGAGCACGGGCCGCTCGAGATCGGCCCGGTAGGCGCGGGCCAGCGCGTCCCGATGCCGCCCCGGATCCCGCCCGGAGGTGGCGAGCAGGAGCAGGTCCTCCAGCCGTTCGAGCCCGCGGGCGGTGGCCGGCGGCCCGAGCCGGGCGGCCCAGAGCGCGAACTCGGGAACATCCGCCGCGAGCCGCCGCTGCACGCCGTCGAACCGGGCCACGGCCCGCCGATCGAGATCGGGCACGTCACGATCCAGATGCGCGGCCGCGGCGAGAAACCAGCTTCGGAGTTCGCTTTCGTACGGCAGATCGGGCCCCGGCAGAGGAACGGGCACCGGCAGCAGGCGTTCGCCGAGGGTGCCGTCGCCGGCCCTGACCGCGTCGGCGATCGACCCGTCCCGCCCGTCCAGCTCCTCGAAGAGGGCGGCAACGACCAGCACGACATGGGCGGCTTGAAGGTGTGCGCTGCGCTGGTGGCGCCCAAGACGGCGTACGGAATCAAGGATCTGACCTGCCACGCGAGCACCTTGCCGGACCACAGCGGCTTTCACGTCGAGCAGGCCGGCGTCCGCCCCGAACGGCTCGGGACCACCGAGAATCGCGACGGCGTCGGCATAGCTCAGGCGAGACGGCATCGCTCCATGATGGCCTAACAGGTTTTGACTGCGCCGCGACGTCGTCCACCCCTGACCGACAGTCGCGGCGCAGGCTCTACGGGCCCGCTAGAGCAGATGAAGGGAAACGTCGTAAGCGCCGTACGCCTCGGGAATCCGGGTCACCACGACGGCGCCCATCTCCCGGGCTTCATGAACGACCTGACCCACCATGATCGGGCCGATGAGCGCCGGCTGCATCGGATAATGCTCCAGCCGCGATGAGGCGACGGCCCCGGCTTCGAGCGCGCCGAACCACGTCAAGCTCTGCTCGTTGAGCCCGGGGAGACGGAAGAAGTGTGACCACACGTTGTCGGAATAGCGCAACGCCGCCTGTGCCTCGGCCACGGCGAGTGCAGGCATGGTCAGGCTCTCCTCGCCGACCTGAGCTTTCTCGAGGAGTTTCATCAACTTCGGATGCCCCGCGAACATCTCCACAACCGCGGAGGCATCGAGGATGCGCGGCGGACGGATGGCGTTCATGCGGCTTTCTCCGCGTTGCGGCGGGCGATGATCTCGGCGAGACGCGCATCCGCCGCGTCCTGCTCGGCCTGGAACGCATCCCACTCCTCTCGGGTCCAGGGGCCGGGCTCGGGCAGGCCGACCGCCGCGGCGAAGTCCTTGACGACTTGGGACGGGTAGATGAGATCAGGGGTGTCATCAATCATGCCGGGCATAGTAACGGGACTAGTAGTCCCTTGACATCCACCCATACGAGTGAATCCGCCGGCCCGGCTCCAGCGACTGATCGAATTCGGCCGTCGCTGCATTGCGGCGAGCGATGATCTCGGCGAGGCAAGCATCCGCCCGGTCCTTCGCGGCCTGGTACTCGTCCCACTCCTCTCGGGTCCAGGGGCCGGGCTCGGGTAGACCGACCGCCGCGGCGAAGTCCTTGACGACTTGGGACGGGTAGACGAAATCAGAGGGGTCATCAACCATGCCGGATACGGTAGCGAGACTAGTAGTCCCTTGACATCTACCCGTGAGAGCGAATCTAAGACCGCGTCGCAGGCTTGTCCGGCGCAGCCGGCGCCAGGCCCCTGAGTCATGCCAGAAGCAAGTGGACGACCGGATGAGCTGCCTTGTCGAACCGGCATTGATAAGCACGGCTACGACGATCTACGTTCTTCGATCAGGTCCGTATGCTCGGCCTCGTGCGGAACAAGCAGATCAATCTCATTGATGTCGGGCTGGACAGCAGTTTCGACACGTCGATGATGTTTGTGCAGTCGGTGCTTGAAAATATCAACGCGGGATATGAGAGCCCTGTCGTTGACATCGACTTCATCCGCACTCGTGATCTTGGAACTGTCCTCAGCGCTTTCACTTCACCCTGCAACGTCCTTCACGTGATGGCGCACGGGGACAGCAGCATCACCCCCGCGTTTTACAGCGGGGACGGCATGATCAGCGTCAGTTTTGACGATCTGGGGGCGGCGGCCGCGGACCAGGGACGAGGCGTTTCCGCCGGCGCCATCGTCGCCGATGGCTGTCGGACTGGTACCGGCGCTTGGCGGGACGCGGTTCGCGATTGCCTTCAGGGAGACGTTACCTATATCGGAACTTCAGCAAATATAGGTTGGCACGAGAGTACGGTCTTCTGCGCGGCGTTCTACGGCGCGCTCTTCCGCAACAAGGGCAAAGGCATGACTGTCGGCGAACAGGCATACGAAGCCGCCGACAGGGCGATCCGCGCCTACAGTTTGTTGACCGATCGTCAGTGCCCCTATCGCGTGTCTTTACTGAGTCCCAGTCGGCGTGCTCGCACGCTACTCAACCGGTAGATCAGTCTGTTCTCTCCCTCTCTTGTCCTCGTCGGTGCATTGCGCGAGGTGAAGCCCTCGCCAGGTCCTTGACTCCAGGCGGCGTAGGGGCCGCCGCCGACCCAAAGTCGCCGCGGTGGTCATCTACCTGCTGATGTCCTGCTGGCTTCTGATTCCGGCGGGCTGCATGGCCGCCCTCGATCTCCGCCGCGGCACAAGGCACCTAAGGTTCGCGATCGAGCGGCGCGACGCCGACGAATCGGCGGAAGTCGTCGATGGCGGGCCACGCGAGGTCCGGCTGGGCCGCGATCCGCGACCTGGCCTGCACGAGCCGCTCCACCGGTGGGCCGCCCGAGACCGGGCCGAGCCTGGTCACGGTGGTTCCCGGGTCCTCGGCGAAGGCCCGCAGCAGGGTCGCGGCCAGATATACGTAAGCCTGGGTCTGAACGAGGATGGGGGAGATCGGGTCCGTCCGGTCCACCAGCGGCATGTCGGCGCATGCCTTCTCGAGCAACTCCGCGGTCATCGGCGCGTCGTGCACCTGCACGATCCACCGCACCGCCTCCCGCTGCTGGGTGGCGACCAGCTCCGCGGCCCGGACCTGTGCGCGCAGGATGCTCGTCGAGTCGGCGGCGACGAGCTCGACGGCCAGCTCGGCGATGTCCCACATCTTGCGTTTCGAGCTGATCGTCGCCAGTGCCATCACGGTCCGCAGCAGCTCGCGCGGCCGGCCCGCGGACAGCACGTGACAGAGCCACAGGTACGGTTCCGGCACGCTGAGGCCGCGTAACTGGAGCAGTTTCCCGGCCTCGGTCACGTTCAGCGACCCGACCTCGATGATGAGGTCGAAGGCGCTGTCGAAGGCGGTGCGAACTCCGAGCGCCCGCCGGTCGAACGCCGCGAGCGCGTCCTCCGACACGGCGACCAGGAAATAGCAGCCGCGCACCCCGAACACCGACTTGAGGTCGTTGATGAACCGCTCGGCGTCATCCACCGACCCGATCTTGTCGAGTTCGTCGACACCGATGATGATGCGCTGGCCCCGGCGGCGGCGTTCCAGTGCGGCCTCATACAGGAGCTCCCGGTAAAGCGCCACCAGTTCGGGGTACGTGCGCAATTGTTCGGTCCGCTGTACCTGGCCCTCGGCGGTCAGGTCGAAACCGCCCGCGAGGGCGAGCTTGCCGCCCGTCTTGCGGGAGAAGACGGACTGGAAGCGCAGCGTCTGCAGGTGGCGCTCCGCCGCCGTCGCCGACGGGCTCGGTGCCGCTGACCTGCGCCGCACGAGGTCGCGCCAGAGCCGCCACAGCAACGGCGCCAAAATCAGCAGGCCGCCGAGGACGTACGCGGGGACGCGCGGCTCCTGCCACATGGTCACGAAGGCGGCACGGACGCGGGATCCGAAGACCACACCGTTGATCAGGATGACACCCGCGACGACTACGGCGGCCGGTAACAGCACCCGGATCCGCGACCACCACCGATGCGCCGCCGGGGGCGCCGGAGGCGGCGCGCCGAGTTGGACGCATGTCTCGGCGAACAGATGCACGAGAAACTCACGCCGATCGTAGGTGGTCGGCGCCTGCACCAGCACGAGCACGTCGCCGTCGTTGGCCCGGAACTGCTCGGTGCAGTAGCGCTGCAATACCGTGCTCTTACCGGTGCCGCGGGGACCGCTGATGCCGATGCTGGCCCCCTCGAGCTCACGCAACGCCCAGGCGACGCGATCGCCCGCGGCGTTCTCGATCAGCTGCTCGGCGCGGCTGACGTCGCCCAGACGTCCGGGGTCGAGCACGGGGAGCCGCAACGATTGCCCGTCGCCACCCTGCCGGAGCGCGTCCCAGACCTTGGGGACGATCCCGTGCCGCGCCATGGCCGCGAACCAGTCCTCGCGAGCCTGGCGCGCGGCCTCGTCGTAGCGGCGGGTCGACGGGCCGGGTTCCGGCCATTGCGAGGGATCGTCGTTCCGGAAGCGGCGCCAGGCGTCGGCGTACTGTCGCGTCCCGGCCCAGGACAGGCCGAACAGCGACGCCGTCACGGCAGCCACGACGACGAACGAGTCCGCCCCGGGGATGCGGCGGAAGGCCGTACCCGCCAGGACCAGCAACGCCGCGAAGGCCAGCGCCATGACGACCAGGCAGACGGCGAACAGGCGGCGGTGCTCGCGTCCGCCAGCGACGCGCGAGACAACGCCGCCCAGGACGACCGCGCCGGCGGCAATGGTGACGGGTCCGGTCAGCGGCGATATCCGCAGCGACCACAGCGCATTGCCGAAGCCGAAAAGGGCGGCGGCCGCGGCGACGGCGGCGAGCATCCCGTAAACGCTGTTGGCCCGTGCCCAGGCCGGGACCGCGACCGCCATCAGCTGCCGGCGAGCCTGCCGGAACTGTTCATGACGGGCCGAGCCGCTGTCGAGCACCGCCCGGGGGCCGGCCGCGATCTCGCGGCGCACCCGCTGTTCGAGCGCCTCCCGGCGCCCGGGCGACGCCCGAGCCAGATATCCGGCCACCTCGGGCAGAGCGAGAAACTGCACCAGCAGCTCGTCGACCATCGCCACGGCCGGACCGCGTCGTGCGCCGGCCAGGCGGAGGAGCACCTCACGCATCTCGGCGTGACGGAACCGGTACGCCTCGCCGTCCTTCCGCAGGATGCCGGCCCGCTCGGCGTCAGCCAGGAGAGGGCCGAGCCGGAACGGCAGCCGCCCCCGAGCGGTCAGCCACATCCGCGCGACCGTGTACTGCCCCCACGCGCTGCCGTCGAGCAGCAGCAGAAGGAAGACCAGCACCGACAAGGTGATCGCCAGTGCCGGACCGGGGGAGGCCGGCAAAGCCCAGAGCATCACCCCACTCAGGCCGGAGGCGGCCAGGGCTCGAAGAGCCGCGGCGAGCCTGTCTTGTCGCAGCGACACGGGCGGATCCGTTGGCCACCGCGGGCGCCGGCGGCTGACCATCGCGAGGACCATGGCCGCGGCGCCGGCGCCGCCCGCGAGGTCCACCGCGGTGGAATGTGCGCTGACGAACGCCAAGAACGCGGGCCAGCCGGCAAGTGCGAACAAGCCGCCGAAGATGACAAAGCCGGAGAATGCCTCGGCCGCCGTCCGACCGGCATCGCTCCAGCCCAGCCACGCCACTCGACGAGGGCCCGGCCTGCGCTCATTCAGCACGCCCCGTTGTGTCAGCACGAGCGCGGCCGCTACCGCGAGGGCGGGGACAACGCTTCCGGCTGTCACGACCGTTGCCGCGACGAGCAGCGGGAGTCCGATCCAGCGGATCCAGCCGGCGGCCGTGGCGGGCCCACCGGCGACGGCGGTCAGGCGCCACCAGATGATCTCGTTCGGCGACGAGCCGGTGAGCCGGGCCAACTCCGCCAGCCAACCGCGTGCTCGCCCGGGCAGGCGGTCGAGCATCTTCTCGATCAGCAGACCCTGGGGATCCTGGTTGCCGAGCAGCACGCGAGGGTCCGCGGTGCGGTCATGGAACGCCTCGCGCGCGAGCACTGCCATCCACGGCGTCGTCAGGGCCTTCGCCACCGATCCGGCCGGATCGGCGGCGATCCGGTCGACGACGGGTCTCCACCGCTCACCATCCGGATCGTCGTTGGCGAGAAAGTCACCGATGGCGTCTCCGGAGAGAGGCATCAGCCGGATCGGTGTGGCCCGGGGCAACGCCGTCGCCGGCATGCTCGCGTACTCCGTCGTCCGGCAGGTGACGACGTATCCGGTGCTCAGCTGGTCCAAGGCCGCGGCCGCTTCGAGCCGTTCCGGTTCTCCGAGTTCGTCCAGTCCGTCGATGAGCGGCAGTACGAGCCCTCGGCGGACCAGCTGTCCCGCGAGCGCGGTCTCGTCGGACACCTTCCGCCCGGCCAGGAAGCCGGTGGCGACCAGGGTCCTCGCGACAAACGCCTCGGGAAGTTCCAAGCCGGGCTGCCAGGAGACCGCGGGGCAGAGAATCGGGATCGGCCCGCGGCCCTGCCGGTCGGCCATCAGGGCGCGGCCGAGCAGCGTCAGCAGGGTCGTCTTGCCCGAACCGGCCTCGCCGGTGATGATCAGGCGGGGCTGTCGTGCCGAGAGGACGAGATGGGCGAGGCTCTCGGGGTCACCGGCGAGAGCGGGATCGCCCACCCAGCGCACCGGCAGTTGAAAGCTCCGGCCACCTGCGGCGAAGAACTGACCGGCCGCGTCCGCCAGCTGCTCGTAGCTGTCCTCGTCGTCCACGACGGCGCTGGGCAGGGACCGGAACCGCGTCAGGGACATTGCCAACGTGAGCAAGGCGATCGCGCCGCTGAGCACGCTCGCCAGCTGATCCGTCCTCTCCAGCGTCGAGCCGTCGGCGAGAAACACCCATCCCGCGGCGCCGATGCCCAAGACGACGGACAGGACGACGACAGCCGGCCGGGCGCGCCTCACGCATTCACTCCTTCGACCACTGTCGACCTCACGCGGAGAGTATGCGAGATGCGGGATCACCTCGCGGTCATCCGAACGAGTGAGATCGTTCCGGTTAGGAGGTTCTCTCCCATCTCTTGTCGTCGTCGGTGCAGCCTCTCGATGTGAAGCCCTCGCCGGCGCGGACGGTGACCTGCACCCCGGAGGGGGCGTTGGTGACGAAGTTGTGGTTGATGATCTCGCCGCTGCCGGAGGAGCGTTCCCAGTAGCAGTCGGCCAAGGGGCCCTTGAGGCGGTAGGTGCCGGGCAGGACCATTCCCGCCTCTCGGCCGACCGTGTAGCGGCCGTCGGCGAAACGCCTTGCCGGGTGGGTCACGTTGTATTCGTCCTCGGCCTCGTTGGCGTCCCTCCTCTTTTTCAGGATCACGGCGTTGCGGATCGACGGCTGCACGTCTTTCCACGCTGCAGTCATCTCCGGGCAGAAGTGGTCCAGGGACAGCTGCACCAGGGCCGTGTCGTCCATCGCCAGCTGGTCGATGTACTCCGTGTCGTTCCGGACGTTGTGGTCGGCGTACACCCGGACGCCGGCGGCGGTCTGGGTGTCGTACTCCTCGGCGCGGGTCATGACCGTGGCGACGTCGCCCTTCAGCTGGTCCTCGTACGGCCATGACAGCTGGTTGACGGCCAGCGCGACGCAGACGTACACCGGTAGCTCTTCCAGGGTGTCGGCGTTGTAGAAGTCGGCCAGTCGCTCTTCGTATCGGCTGACCATCTCCGGTGGCATCGCGGCCACGACGGCCGTGGGCCACAGCGCGGGAATCGACGGCGACGGCGATGGCGACGGCGACGGTGCGGCGGGGGCTGGTGGTGGCGGCTTCGGGGCGTCGCCGCATCCGGCGGTCGCCGCCAGCACGAGGCATGTCAGGAACTTTCTGAGCATGTCAGGTGCGGCGGCGCAGGGTCTTGCCGGGCGCGCCGCCCAGGCGCAGGAGCGCGCCCCGGCGGGTGGCGGCGGTGGCCAGCGTCTGGGGGTGGGACGGGCCCAGGGTGCGGATCATGCGGGTGACGGTGTCCTCCAGGAGGGCTCGGGCGGGCAGCAGGGCGCCGCCGGCCAGCAAGGCGCGGGCCAGCTCGTGGGCCGCGGTCAAGGTGTCGGGGTGGTCGGGGCCCAGGTCGGTGCGCCACGCGGCGTGCAGCTCGGCGGCGATGGTTCGGGCCGGGCGGGGCTTGCCCCGGTGCAGGAGCGAGGCCACCAGGCGGTGGGCGGCGGCGCGCAGGGCCGGGTCGGTGCTGTGGGCGGCGTCGGCGGCTATCAGGTGCGGGGCCAGGGCCGCCCAGCGAGGCCACGTGTTCGGATTCTCGACCTCGGCCGGCGCGGCGGCGGCGATCAGCGTGCCGGCGTAGGCGCGGCAGACCCGTACGGCCTCGGGGCCCAGGTCGTCCCGGACCGCGTCCCGGACCGGGTCGGGGATGGTCAGGCCGCCGGGGTCCGTGGCGGCCAGGCCGTGCGTGGTCAAGGTTTCGACCACCGCCGGCAGCGCGGACGGGGTGACCGCGCCGAGGGGGTGGGGGAGTGTGGGCAGGCCGGGGGTGAGGACGTCGACCGGGAGGGGCGCGGGATGCAGGACGGCGCACACGCACAGGAGCTGGGCGGCGGCGGGGTCGTCGTCGCTGAGCTGGTCGATGGCCTCCATGCGAACCGTTATAGCGGTCGGGCCAAGCCGCCGATGAGGCGCTGGGCGGCGGCGACCTGGGGAAAGTCGGAAACGTCGATGAGGGATGCCGGAAAACATCACCGAAAGAGTGACGCTTGCCATCGATCTTTGTTGATGGTCTGGTGGCGGGATGAGACGAAGAAGCGTGTTCATCGTTGTGCTGACCGCTGTGCTCGTCGGTGCGGGCGCGACGCCGGCGGGTGCGGCCTCGCCCACGTACAAATACCAGTTCCTCAATCCCGGAGGTCAGCCCCGCCTGACCGAGAAAGTGCCGGTCAACGTGGTGTTCGTCGGCTACGAGCCGAATCGGGCGGCGTTCACCGGGCAGCTCGCCAAGAAGTACGAGCCGGTGGTGCGGTCCCGGCTGAACTACGGCGTGGTGGAGAAGCTGGGCATCACCTACACGTACGACTACAAGCTGCGGTACGCCGATAAATCGTACGAGAACAGGTTCTTCTCGCAGTTGACCAAAATGGCGAAACCCGCGCCGCTGACCGAATATCAGACGGCCTACAACGCTCAACCGAAGCGGACCAGGACGATCACCAGCAATCACGCGATCGACGCGCCCAGCGTGGAGAAGTGGCTCGCGCTGAACCCGCCGTCGGGTGTGGACACCCGGCGCAACACGATCTTCTTCGTCAACTGGTACGGGCGGCCCGACTTCAAGTTCCACGTCTACACCAAGACCGGCGAGCCCGACCCGGACACCGGCTACGACTTCGGGGCCAACCGCGACAGCCGCAAGATGATCGCCTGGGGCGGCACGACCGCCGACGACGAGGAGACGGGGCTCGGGCGGACCCGCCGGGTCTGGTTCCACGACCTCTCGGCCGGGCCGGAGTCGTGGACGGGTAACTACGACATCACCAACCCCGACGTGGACGGTGACGGCCTCGCCGACTACCGGATGCCGCCGATCTGGGAGTACGCGGCGGGCGGCTACCGCGCGCCGAGCGCCCTCCCCAGCGACCTCGGCAAGATCACACGCTATGTGGCGCTGAACCTGCTCATGACCAACTCGCCGCTCTACCCGGTCGAGCTGCCGACGGCCGAGCCGCCCAAGAGCATCAACATCGACAGCAACACGTACGAGGGATGGCCCGGCGTGGACGCCTCCGCGCGCTACCAGACCCCCGGGTTGCTCCTGCGGGAGCTCGGTGAGCTGCGGTGGCGGAACAAATTCAGTTTCGACAGTCAGGACCTTCCGTACGACGCCAAGGCCGAGGCCTGCTACGTCGGCCTGCTCGAGGACGAGAGCTGTTACCCGGAGACCGGATATCCCGCGTTCGCCAACCTCTACCTCTACAACCGGGAGAACCTCGCCCGTACGCAGGACGACCAGGGCCGGGTCGACTACGAGCTGTCGGTCTTCAACTACGCGGTGGGCGCCGGCGTGGGCTCGCCGGCGCTGGGCTTCGCCGACGACGACTACGTGACCGGCGATCAGTCGTACGTCTTCAACTTCATCTCGCCGGAGATCGTGGAGTCCGGCTACGGCCTGACCAGCACGCAGATCCACGAGGTGGGCCACCACCTGGGCATGTCGCATCCGCACGACGGCTACGACAGCGAGACCGGCGTGGCCTACGGGCCCGAAGGCGGCTTCTTCTACGTCTGGGCCGGTGACGAGAACAACTCGGTCATGAGCTACATCGACGTGAACTGGGACTTCAGCCAGTTCGACCGCGACAACAGCGACCGCTTCCTGACCGCCGCCTACTGGGAGGCGGCCAACCGCCTCGCGGCGACGGTCCCGGCCGGCACCCGCCTGCACGCGGCGGACGCCCTGCTCGGCGTGGCCAAGGCCGCGTTCGCCAAACATGACTACCGGGTGGCGTACGCCCTGAGCGAGGCCGCCTACGACAAGGTGGCCGCCGTCGCGGGCAAGGACGCGGTGTCCACGTTGAAGTCCGGCACCCCGAGCCGGCCGACCGACGTGCACGGCCCGCACGAGTTCGTCGACACGCTGGCGCCGGACGGCCCGCGCGGCCAGTCGTAGACGCGACGATCGGCCGCCGCGCCTCCGCGGCGGCCGATCGTTACTGTGCAGGCATGACGGAGGAGCTGCCGGGTTTCGTACGGCGGGCGTTCCTGCCCAGCCCGGAGGGGCGCGCGGTGGCCGCGCTGGCCTGGTCGTGCGACGGACGGTGGCTCGCCACGGCCGGGCTCGGCGGCGACGTCTGGGAGATGGACGGCTTCGAGGCGCGGCACGCGTTCACGTTCGGGGCGCCGCGCGAGGATTACTTCCAGGTGACGTGGTCGCCGACCGACCCCGGCGTGTTCGTCTACGTCGAGAAGCACCGGATCGTCTGCGCGCGCGTCGGCGGGGACGGCCGGGGTGCCGAGGTGCGCTGGAGCATCCCCCACGAGTCGGACCGGAGTCTGCGCCCGGTCGTCTCCTTCTCGCCGTTGGGCGACCGGATCGTGGTGGCGGCCGGCGAGGCCCAGGTCGACGTCGTCGCCGTCGGCGACGGAACGAGGATCGGATCCCTGCCGGCCGGTGGGTACGTCCTTGGCGCGATCTACTCCCCGGCGGGTCCGGAGATCCTCTTTCTCCACCAGGGGGGCGTGACCTTGGCGAAAAGCTCCCTACTGCGGATTCACAGCCAGAACTCCATCCGATGGGCGGCCTGGTCACCGGACGGGCGCGCTTACGCGACCGGCACGGAGGACGCGATCGTCCGGGTCGTCAGCGAAAATCTGTCGGCCGTCTCCCTGGAGGGGCATACCGCCGGTCTGCTGAGCCTGGAATTCTCCACCGACGGCCGGTTGCTCTTCTCCATCGCCCTGGACGGCACGCTCCGTCTGTGGCGCACCGACACCTGGCAGATGGTGGGCGTGGTGGAGGTCGGCGAGACGCACGAGTTCGTCGGCGGCCTCGCCGCCGCGCCCCGCCGGCCCGTACTCGCCCGCCGGAGCATCACTCCGGCGGGCGTCGAGCTGTACGAGGTGGACTACGCGCGCCTCATCCAACTCGACAGCGCCGAGGAGCGGCCGCGCACCTACGCCAACGCCAAAGTCGTGTTGCTCGGCGACACCGGTGTGGGCAAGTCCGGCTTGGCGACGGTGCTGGCCGGCGAACCGTATGCGCCGACCGACTCGACCCACGCGCGTAAGGTACGCACCTTCGGCGCGTGTGAGGTCGAACGGCCCGACGGCAGTGTCGAGCGGCGGGAGATCCTGCTGTGGGACATGGCCGGGCAGCCCGCCTACCGGCTTGTGCATCAGCTGCACCTGGCCGAGGTGGCGGCCGCCCTGATCGTGTTCGACTCGCGGAGCGAGATCGACCCGTTCGCCGGCGTGCACTACTGGGCGCGGGCCATGCGCCTGCGGGCGGACGTGCCGCTGATCCTGGTCGCCGCCCGCACCGACATCGGCGGCCGGCCGGTCGGCCGGGTGCGCGTGGACGGCGTCCGCGAGGGTCTGGGGCTGGCCGGCTACTTCGAGACCAGCGCGCGGGAGGGCAAGGGGATCGCCGAGGTGAGCGCGGCGATCCGGGAGGTCATCGACTGGTCCTCGCTGCCACGCTCGGTCTCCAGCGACCTCTTCGAGTCGATCAAGGCGTTCGTGCTGCGGGAGGCCGCCTCCCGGCGGATGGCGACCACCACCGACCTGTTCCGTTTGTTCCGGCCGCGGGCGGCCGGCATCGGCGAGGAAGAGCTGCGGGCGAGCTTCGAGACCTGTGTACGGGTCCTGGAGCTGCGGGATCTCGTACGGTGCCTGTCGTTCGGGGATTTCGTGCTGTTGCGGCCGGAGCTGCTCGACTCGTACGCGGCGGCTCTGGTCATCGCGGCCCGGGATCAGCCGGACGGGCTGGGCAACATCGCCGAGGACGACGCGCTGGCCGGGCGCTTCCCGCTGCCGGCCGAGGACCGGTTGCCCGCCGCCGAGGAGCGGCTGCTGCTGATCGCGGTGGTCGAGGAGCTGTTGCGGCACGACCTGGTGTTGCGCGAGCCGACCGCGGACGGTGTCGACCTGGTCTTCCCATCACAGCTGACGGTGGACCGCCCGGACTCGCCGGAGCAGGAGGCGGCCGACATCATCTTCCGGTTCGACGGGGCGGTGCAGAGCGTGTACGCGACCCTCGCCGTCCGCCTCGGCCACGTGCCCGACTACGAGCGCGTGGGGATGTGGCGTGACGCCAGCGACTACCGGGCGCGGGTCGGTGGGGTGTGCGGACTGCGGATCCGCCCGTTGCAGGAGGGACGCGGGGAGCTGACCGTATATTTCAGCGGTTCCCCCAGCGAGCAGACCCGTTTTCTCTTCGAGGAGTACGTACGCCAGCACCTCGAGGCGCGGGCGGTTCCCGGGTCGGTCGAGCGGGACCGCGTCTTCACGTGCCCGGGTTGCGCTTACCGGGTGCCGGTCGATCTCGTACGGCGCCGGCAGGCCCGCGGCAACCGCGACATGGCCTGCCCCGACTGCGAGAACGTCCGGATCTCCCTGCTCGACCGCGAGGACCGGCTGCCGCGGGCCGACGTGCGCCAGATGAACGCCAGCGCCGACCTGACCCGTGACCGCTCGGCCGCGACCGCCTCGGTCCTCGGCAAGGAGTACACCAGGCACTATGACGTCTATCTTTGCTTCGACCAGAGTAACCAGGACGTAGCCGACCTCCTCGTCGGCCAACTACGTCAGGCGGGCCTGCTCGCTCACAAATCCCACTTCGACGCCCCGTTCCTCGGAAGTTGGGAATCGAGGATGCGTCAACGGGTGGCCCAATCTCACGCAATCGCCATCCTTCTCGGCCCTGCAGGCATCCGGCAGGGACAGGAACTGGAGTTGGCGGCGGCTTTCGACCATCAGATGCGGCGTCCACATTTCCTGGTTGTCCTGGTCGAACTCCCGGGCACGAAGACCGTCGACCTCCCGGCGTTCGAGCGGATGGAGCGCGTCGCGCTGAGTGACGGGTTCGAGCGGTTGCGGCAGGCGATCACCGGGGAGCGGCCGCGCGACGAGTTCCCGCTCAGGCCGGAAGCGGGATGACCGGCCGGATCAGCATCTCGTCGAGGCCGTACGTGTTGTCGCGGACCGCGGCGCAATGATGGGGATCCCGGTAGGACGTGGCCAGGGTGAGCCACGAGACGAACGCTCCGGCGCCGCCGCAGACCATGCTGCCGCCGTCGCCTCCGCAGACCACGCCCGGGTCGGCGGTGCGCTCGTCGCGGTACGGGTCCTGGCCGATCTCCAAGCCGAAGGGGTGCGGCTCGTACTGGACCGTCCGCAGCGTGTACGGATCGTCGTCGAGCGGGCTCGTGTCGCCCCATCGCCACAGCGTCGACGTGCCGGCGCCGCACGCGTACTCCCACTCGTCCGGCGTGAGCAGCCGCTGTCCGGCCTCGGCGAGCCGCGCCACCGCGGTCTCGTACGACGGCACGGCGTACTGGCCGGCGTCCCTGGCCTCGACCGCGACCAGCATCGGGGCCAGGGTGACCGTGCGCGGCGGCGAGGTCATCCGGTCGACGAACGCGCGGATGTCCTCGGTCAGGCCCCACTCGGCGGCGCTGGCCGCGTAGTCCTCGACCTGCTCGGGGGTGGGGGAGAAGCGGTTGGCGTCGTAGCCGACCGTCACGGTGCCGCCCGGGACGTACGCGAAACGCCGCCCGTCGACGTCGAACACCGCGCCCGCCGACGCGGCCATCCAAGACGGATCGATCATGGCGGTGAGCATAGAAGAGGCCGCGTCCCCGTGGGGAGCGCGGCCTCTTCGTTGTGCGGAGCGGGTTTCAGCCCTTGACGCTGCCGGCCAGCAGACCTCGTACGAAGTAGCGCTGGAGCAGCAGGAACACCACCACCGGAACGATGATCGAGACGAAGGCGCCGGCGGAGAGGAGCTGCCAGGCCGTGCCCCGGGTGCCGCTCAGGTTGGCGAGCTGCAAGGTGATCGGTGCGACCTCGTCGCCGCCGCCGGCGAAGACGAGGGCGACCAGCAGGTCGTTCCAGACCCAGAGGAACTGGAAGATGCCGAACGCGGCCAGGGCCGGGGTCAGCAGCGGCAGCATCACCTTGAAGAAGATCGACACGTGGCCGGCCCCGTCGATGCGGGCCGCCTCGATCAGGCCGCTCGGGATCTCGCGCATGAAGTTGCTCAGCAGGTAGATCGCCAGCGGCAGGGCGAAGGCCGAGTGGGAGATCCACAGCGTCCAGAACGTGCCGGTGAGGTCGATCTTCACGAAGATCTCGAGCAGCGGGATCAGGGTGACCTGCAACGGGACGATCTGCAGGGCGAAGACCACGATGAACAGGAAGTTGCGGCCCGGGAAGTTGATCCAGGTGAAGGCGTACGCCGCCAGGGTGGCCAGCGCCATCGGGATCAGCACGGCCGGGATGCAGATCATCAGCGAGTTGACGAAGTACGCCGCCAGGTTGACGCCGCCCTCCTCGCCGAAGACCGCCTTGTAGTTCTCCATCGTGACCGTCGGGTCACTGAAGAACGTCCACCAGCCCGTCGTCTTGATCGCCCGCTCCGGCCGGAACGAGGAGACGAGCAGGCCGAAGGTCGGGATCGTCCACAGCACCGCCAGGACGATCGCCGCGATCGACGCCCACGGCGAGCTGAGCTTCTTCTTCGCGATGCCGGCCGCGGTCTCCTTCTGCGGAGTCAGCGGGGGCGTCGATGTCACAGGAGTCGGAGTCGCCGCGGTCATGATGCCTCCGAACGACGGAGCGTGCGAATGTTGTAGGCGACGATCGGGATGACCAGGATGAACAGCAGCACCGCGAGCGCGGCGCCGAGGCCCTGGTTGTCGGCCCGGAACGTCTGGCTGTAGAACTCGTTGGCCACGACGCTCGTCTTGAACTGGCCACCGGTCATCGTCCGCACGATGTCGAAGACCTTCAGCGTGGCGATGCCGATGGTGGTCAGCACCACGACCACGGTCGGCTGCACGCTCGGCAGCGTGATGTTGCGGAACATCGTCCACGCGTTCACGCCGTCGAGGCGGGCCGCCTCGATGATGTCGTCCGGGATCGCCTTGATCGCCGCCGACAGGATCGTCATCGCGAAGCCGGCCTGGATCCAGATCATCACGACGATGAGCAGGAACGTGTTCAGCGGCGATTCGATGAGCAGCTGGATGGGCTTGCCGCCGAGCCAGACGATGATCTGGTTGATCAGGCCGATCTGCTTCACGTTGCCCTGATCGGGGCGGTACTCGTACATGAACTTCCAGATGACACTGGCCGCGACGAACGAGATCGACATCGGCAGGAAGATCAGCGCCTTGGCGAACGACTCGAACCGCGAGCGGTCGACCAGGATCGCGTAGACGAGCCCGATCGCCGTGGCCAGGAAGGGCACGACGACGACCCAGATCACCGTGTTCCGCAGGACCGTGAGCTGGTCGTTGTCGGAGAAGATGGTGGTGTAGTTGTCGAGGCCGATGAAGGTCTTGCCGGCCGCGTCGAAGAACGACTGGTAGATCGTGCGAAGCCCGGGATAGACGAGGCCGAACGCGAGCAGGAACACGGTCGGCAGCAGGTAGAGCCACGCGACGACCCGGTCGCCGCGACGTCCGCCGAACTTGGCGGCGATGAAGAGGATGACACCGAGGATCGCGGCGAAGAGAAGCAGCGCCGCGAGCATCTGCAAGATTTTCTCGGGGGTGGTGGAGGCGGTGTTGAACACGCGACCCGGACCTCCTTTGCGCTGGACGAGTGAACAGGGCTGGCTAAAGAAGGGGAGTGGGGCCGGTCGGAAATCTCCGACCGGCCCCGATGACGCTATGTGACTACTTAGGCCATGCCTTTTCGATGTTGTCCAGCGTGGTCTTCGTGTCCTGGCCGGTGATCCAGTTGGTCGCCTGCTTCCAGAACGCGTCCGAGCCCACGGCCGCCGGCATCTGGTCCGAGCCGTCGAAGCGGAAGGTCGCCTTCGGGTCGAGCAGGATGGTGCCGGCCAGCTTGTCGATCGGGTTGGTCAGGTTGTTCGGGTCGAGGCCCTTGTTGGCCGTGACCCAGCCCGACGAGAGCTTGGCCTTGGTGTTGGCCCACACGTCCGAGGAGAGGTAGGTCTGGAAGGCCTTGACCTCGGGACGGTCGGCGAACGCGACGACGAACTCACCGGCGCCGAGGACCGGCTTGGTGTCGGCGTCCTTGCCCGGCAGGTAGAAGGCGAACACGTCGCCGTCCTCCGCCACCTTGGTGCTCTTGTCGAAGTTGGCCGCGTAGAAGCTGGCCTGGCGGTGCAGCGAGCAGGTGCCCTGGGTGATCGGCAGGCCCGCGTCCTGGAACGTGGTGGTCGCGATGCTCTTGACGTCGCCGAGACCGCCGTTGACGTACTTGTCGTTCTTCAGGTAGCCGCCGACCGCGTCGAGGGCCGCGGTGGCCTCGGGGCCGTTGAACGGGATGGTGTGGTTGACCCACTTGTCGTACGTGTCCGGACCGGCGGTCCGGAGCATGAAGTCTTCCATCCAGTCGGTGATCGGCCAGCCGGTGGCGTCACCACTGCTGATGCCGGCGCACCACGGCTTCTTGCCGTCCGCGACGATCTTGTCGGTGAGCGCCTGGAGCTCGGTGAGCGTGGTCGGCACCGTGTAGCCGGAGTCCTTGAACTCGGCCGGCGAATACCAGACCAGCGACTTCACGCTCGCGCCGAGCGGGGCGCCGTAGAACTTGCCGTCGATCGTGGTGTAGGCCTTCCAGGCCTTGTCCCAGAACTTGTCGACGTTGGCCGCGGTCTCGGCCGGGGCCTCCTTGGCCTTGCCGGTCGCGACCAGCTGCTTGACCAGACCGGGCTGGGGCACGATCGCGAGGTCCGGCGGGTTGCCGGCCTTGGCGCGCACGAGGATCTGCGTCTCGAAGGACTTGTCACCCTCGTACTTGATGGTGGCGCCCGTGCAGTTCTCGAAGGGCTTGTAGGACTCCTTGTGCGGGGTGTCCTCGGGGGTCACGATGCCCGTGTAGATCGTGACCGTCTTGCCCTTGATGTCGCCGAACTTGGTGTATGGCGAACAGTCGATGGCCGACGCCGACGCGTCAGTGCCGCCCTCGCTGTCGGAATCGTCTCCGCCGCACGCGGCGAGGCTGAAGACCAGCCCGGCGCTCAGCGCGCTGGCGAGCGCAGCCCGGCGAAAACGCGGGCTCGTAGGTTGACCGAACATACCGCTCCCTATGTCAAATCGCGCCTCCGGCGTCCAAAGACGCCGCCGTCCGAAGCGCTACTTGGACAACAGTCAAGAGGTAACCGGCACGTTGCGCAATGATTTCCGCTTGATCGACTCGATAACGATACGGCCGCGATGCACGGGGCAGCTTAACCGGTTAAGGAAGAACCGCAGGTCATGGCCCATAAAGGGCCTAGGGGAGACCCTAGTCGCAAAGAGGCCACCCCGCTCGGTTATCGTCGAATAGACGAGAGCGGGGTGGCCTGTTCGGTTGAGGCGGTGCTGGCTGAGGTCAGCCGGCCATCGACAGGTACTTGAAGCCGAGGCGCGTCATCCGGTCACGGTCGAGCACGTTGCGGCCGTCCAGCACGATCGGCTGGCGCATGAGGCCGACCATCTTGCCCCAGTCGAGTTCGAGGTACTGGGCCCACTTCGTCACCAGCACGACCGCGTCGCAGTCGTCGAAGGCGCCGTCGAGGGTCTCGGCCAGATAGGGCGCCATTTCGGGGTATTCCTTGCGGAACCGCTCGGCCGCGATCGGGTCGTGCAGCCGGACCCGGGCGCCGCGGGCGATCAGCAGGTTGGCGATGTCGAGGGCCGGCGAGTCGCGCAGGTCGTCGGTGTTCGGCTTGAACGCGATGCCGAGCAGGCCGATCTTGCGGCCCTTGAGGATGCGCAGCTCGTCCTGGAGGCGCTCGACGGCGATGGCCCGCTGGCGCTGGTTGATGTCGCGCGCGGCCCGCACGATCGGCATCTCGTAGTTGTACTCGGCGCCGGTGGCGATCAGGGCCTTGGTGTCCTTGCCGAAGCAGGAGCCGCCCCAGCCGACGCCGGGCTCCAGGAAGCGCGAGCCGATGCGCTGGTCGAGGCCGATGCCCCGGGCCACCTCGGTGATGTCGGCGCCGACCTTGCCGGCCAGCTGGCCGATCTCGTTCACGAAGCTGATCTTCAGGGCCAGGAAGGCGTTGGCCGCGTATTTGATGAGCTCGGCCGAGGCGAGGTCGGTCGAGACCAGCGGAACGGCCGTGGTGTCGTCCGGGCGCGGCGCGAAACTGGGCGCGGTGAACGTCTGGTTGATGATCGGGCGGTAAAGCTGGTTGAGCACCTCGAGGCTGCGCGGATTGTCCGAGCCGATGACGATTCGATCCGGAAAGAGCGTGTCGTGGATGGCATTGCCCTCACGCAGGAACTCCGGATTCGACGCGACCGAGAATTCGCACTTCTCGGGCCGGTCGTCACGCAGTGCGAACGAGTCGCGCAGAATGGCGTCGACCCAGTTTCCGCTGCCGATCGGCACCGTCGACTTGTTGACCACGACGGTGAAGTCGTTGTCGAGGTTCTGGGCGACGCTTTCGGCGGCCGAGCGCAGGTACCGCAGGTCGGGCGAGCCGTCGGCGGCCGACGGCGTCTGCACCGCCACGAAGACCACGTCGGCGCCGGGCACACCGTCGGCGTACGACGTCGTGAAGGTCAGGTTTCCCGCGGCCTCGGCAAGCAGGTCCTCCATGCCGGGCTCGTAGATCGGGCAGTGCCCGGCGCGCAGCATGTCGACCTTCTGCTGGTCGAGGTCGACGCAGGTGACCTGGTGGCCCAGGAAGGCAAGACTGACGCCGGTGGTGAGCCCGACATAGCCAGTGCCGACAACGCAAACCTTCATCAAACGCTCCTCCACCGCGGTGGTCCGTCGACCGCCGCTTCCACTGACACAGCGAACGCCACGCCGTCCCCGTAATCAAGGCCAGATGATACACAGCGTAGAAAAACGCCCGGCGAATCCTTGACGTACGGTATTTGGTTCATTCCTAAGAGTCGCCGCGATTCACCGGTCTCAATAGCTTGAGCGGTTTGCCCCGCTAGGTCTGGCGTGTACCCGCCGCCGCCGACTCCAAGCCCGCACGGTGCCCAAGATATGCACGATTGTCAACTACGGGTTTCCAGGTCTTGACAGCCAGATGTCGGCGACCCACGCTTCTGGGAGCGCTCCCACTATGACGTTCATCGATGGAAGGTGTTGGATGAGGCGCTCCACCATCTCGGCCGCCGTCGCCGCGGTCCTGCTCAGTGCCGTGGCGTTGGTCCTCGCCCGGCCCCTGACGGCCACCGCGGCGGCCGTCGATCCGTACAGCTGGAAGAACGTCCGGATCGACGGCGGCGGATTCGTCCCGGCCGTCGTCTTCAACCCGGGCGAGCGGAACCTGATCTACGCGCGCACCGACATCGGCGGCGCCTATCGATGGAACGAAACGGGGCAGAGCTGGACGCCTCTGCTCGACTGGGTGGGCCAGGACAACTGGGGCTACAACGGCGTCGTCAGCATCGCCGGAGACCCGGTCGAGACGAACCGGGTCTACGCCGCTGTCGGGATGTATACCAACAGCTGGGACCCCAACAACGGCGCGATCCTCCGATCCTCCGACAAGGGAAACACCTGGCAGATCACCACATTGCCGTTCAAGAACGGCGGCAACATGCCCGGGCGCGGCATGGGGGAGCGGCTCGCCGTCGACCCGCACCACAACAGCACGGTCTACTACGCCGCCGAAGGTGGCAACGGGCTGTGGCGCAGCACGAACTACGGCGCGACCTGGGCCAAGGTGACCGCCTTCCCGAACGCCGGCAACTACGTGCAGGACCCGAACGACGCCAACGGCTATCTCAACCAGAACCAGGGCCTGACCTGGGTCACCTTCGGCGCCGCGAACCAGATCTACGTCGGCGTGGCCGACAAGCAGAACCCGGTCTACCGCTCGCTCGACAACGGCGTGACCTGGGAACGCGTGCCCGGCCAGCCCACCGGATATATCGCGCACAAGGGCGTCGTGCAGGGCAACTACCTGTTCATCGCGACCAGCGACACCGGCGGCCCGTACGACGGCGGCGCCGGGCAGGTCCAGCGCCTCGACCTCACCACGGGTGCGTGGGCCGACATCTCGCCGACGCCGGCGGCCGACTCGCCGTACTACGGCTATTCCGGCCTCACCGTCGACAAGCAGAAGCCGGGCACGCTGATGGTGGCCACGCAGATCTCCTGGTGGCCCGACGCGATCTTCTTCCGCAGCACCGACAACGGCGCCACCTGGACCCGCATCTGGGACTTCGCCGGTTACCCGTCGGTGACGAAGCGCTACACGATGGACATCTCGGCCAACCCGTGGCTCGACTTCAACACCAATCCGCAACCACCGGAGTCGACACCGAAGCTCGGCTGGATGAACGAGACCCTGGCCATTGATCCCTTCAACTCCAACCGTTTTCTGTACGGCACGGGCGCCACGGTCTACGGCTCGGCCAACCTCACGAACTGGGACGCCGGTTCGGCCATCACGATCAAGCCGATGGCCAAGGGCCTCGAGGAGACCGCCGTCCTCGACCTGGCCAGCCCGCCGTCGGGGGCGCCGCTGGTCAGCGCGCTCGGCGACATCGGCGGCTTCCACCACGCCTCGCTCGACACGGTGCCGGCCAACTTCCACGACACGCCGAGCCTGGGCAGCAACACCAGCCTGGACTTCGCCGAGCTGAGCCCGGCGGTGTTCGCCCGGGTCGGCAACGCCGACGCGGCCCCGCACATCGGCATCTCCAGCGACGGCGGCAAGAACTGGTACCAGGGCCAGGAGCCGTCCGGGGTCACCGGTGGCGGCACCATCGCGGTCGGCGCCGACGCGACGTCGATGGTCTGGTCACCACAGGGCGCGGGCGTGCACTTCAGCACGACGCGGGGCAGCTCCTGGACGGCCTCGGCCGGGCTGCCGGCGGGCGCGATCGTCGAGAGCGACAGGGTCAACCCCAAGACCTTCTACGCGTACGCCGCCGGAGCGTTCTACACGAGCAAGGACGGCGGCGCGACCTTCACCGCGTCGGCGGCCGCCATGCCGTCGAGCGGGCGGCTCCACCTGCACGCCGTGCCGGGCGCGGGCGGCGAGGTCTGGTTCGCCGGCAGTACGGGGTTGCTGCGCTCGACGGACTCGGGGGCGACGTTCACGAAGGTCGCCTCGGTGACGTCGGCCGTCAATGTGGCGTTCGGCAAGGCGGCGCCCGGTTCCGCCAGGCCGGCGGTCTACCTGGTCGGCACGGTCGACGGGGTGACCGGGGTCTTCCGGTCGGACGACACCGGGGCGAGCTGGGTGCGGATCAACGACGACGCCCATCAGTACGGCAACGCCGGTGACGCCCTGGCCGCCGATCCCCATGTGTACGGGCGGGTCTACCTCGGCACCAACGGCCGGGGCATCGTTTATGGCGATAAAACCGGCAATCCGGCGACTCCGACGCCGACGACCCCCGCGCCGACCACGCCGGTCCCGACCACTCCCGTTCCGACGACCCCAGTTCCGACGACCCCAGTTCCGACGACCCCAGTTCCGACCACTCCTGCTCCTGGGGGCTGCTCGGCGACGTACAAGGTGACCGGTCAATGGCAAGGGGGCTTCCAAGGCGAGGTCACCGTCAAGAACACCGGAACCGCCGCCATCACCGGCTGGACCGTCGGCTGGTCCTTCACCGCGGGCCAGACCCTGACCAATGCCTGGAACGCGACCGCCACCCAGAGCGGCACGGCGGTGACCGCCCGCAACGCGAGTTACAACGGCGCCCTCGCCCCCGGCGCCACCACCACCTTCGGCTTCCTCGGCAGCGTGGCCGGAACGAATAACCCCGTCCCCTCACCCATCACCTGCTCCTGAGCAGAAAGGAACTCCCCCACGTGCGAGCACGACAAAGAGTCAGAAGACGCCTGCGCCGCGGGCTGGCCCTCACCGGCGCCGCCGTCCTCGGCGCCGGCGTGGCCCTCTCGGCCGGCACCCCCGCCCTGGCCGCACCCGGCTGCACCGTCGTCTACAAGGTGCAGAGCCAGTGGTCCGGCGGCTTCACCGGCGACATCGCCATCACCAACACCGGTGATCCGCTGACCAGCTGGAAGCTCGAGTACGACTTCCCGGACGCGGCCCAGAAGGTCAGCCAAGGCTGGAACGGTGTCTACGCGCAGAGCGCCCGGCACGTCACCGTGACCAACGCGGCCTGGAACGGCGGCATCGGCACCAACGGCACGGTCAGCACGGGCTTCAACGGCACGTTCGGCTCGGCCAACCCGGTGCCCACCTCGTTCACGCTCAACGGCGCGCCCTGCAACGGGGCCGTCGCCGCGCCGACCGTCGAGATCACCAGCCCGGCCGCGAACACCCGCTACACCGCGCCCGCGTCGATCCCGATCACCGCCACGCCCACGGTGGCGAGCGGCGGCTCCATCAGCAAGGTCGAGTTCTACCACGACGGCCTGCTCATGAACACCGACACGGCGGCCCCGTACACGTACACCTGGTCCGGTGTCCCGGCCCAGGCCGCGGCCTATCACCTGCAGGCCATCGCGTACGACGCCAACGGGGTCAAGAGCAACACGGCCGACGTGCCGGTCTTCGTCGACGCGGCCACCACCCCGGCCATCGTGGCCGACGCCACGTCGGTGACCGTCTCGCCGGGCGGCAGCGCCACGCTGAAGCTGGCCCTGTCCAAGGCGCCCACGGCCAACGTGACCGTCGCGGTCGCCCGCACCGCCGGGGCCACCACGGTGTCGGCCACGCCGGCCTCGCTGACGTTCACGCCGTCGAACTGGAACACCGGCCAGACCGTCACCATCGCCGCCACCAGCGCGGCCGCCCTCGGCGCGACGGCCACGTTCTCGGCCACCGCGAGCGGGCACACCGCCGCCACGGTGAACGCGACAGTGGCCCAGCAGGGCTCGGCCGACGCCCGGTTCACCCAGCTCTACAACGACATCAAGAACCCGTCCAACGGCTACTTCAGCCCCGACGGGGTGCCCTACCACTCGATCGAGACGCTGATCGACGAGGCGCCCGACCACGGCCACGAGACGACGTCCGAGGCGTTCAGCTACTGGTTGTGGCTGGAGGCCGAGCACGGGCACTCGTCGGGTGACTGGGCGCCGTTCAACAGCGCCTGGGCCACGATGGAGAAGTACATCATCCCGTCGCACGCCGACCAGCCGACGAACGCGAACTACAACGCGTCCAAGCCGGCCACCTACGCGGCCGAGTACCCGCTGCCGTCGCAGTACCCGTCGCAGCTCGACCAGAGCGTGTCGGTCGGCACCGACCCGCTGGCGGCCGAGCTCAAGAGCGCGTACGGCACCGACGACATCTACGGCATGCACTGGCTGCTCGACGTCGACAACGTCTACGGCTTCGGCCACTGCGGCGACGGCACGTCGAAGAACGTCTACATCAACACGTTCCAGCGCGGCCCGCAGGAGTCGACGTTCGAGACCGTGCCCCAGCCGTCCTGCGACACCTTCAAGCACGGCGGCCCGAACGGTTACCTCGACCTGTTCACCAAGGACTCCAGCTACGCCAAGCAGTGGAAGTACACCAACGCGCCGGACGCGGACTCGCGCGCGGTGCAGGCGGCGTACTGGGCGTACACCTGGGCCACCGAGCAGGGCAAGCAGTCGCAGATCTCCGCCGCCGTGACCAACGCGGCCAAGATGGGCGACTACCTGCGGTACTCGTTCTACGACAAGTACTTCAAGCAGCCGGGCTGCGCGTCGACCTCGTGCGCCGCGGGCACCGGCAAGAACGCCTCGAACAACCTGATGTCCTGGTACTACGCCTGGGGCGGCGCGACCGACACCAGCGCCGGCTGGGCGTGGCGGATCGGCTCCAGCACCAGCCACTTCGGATATCAGAACCCGATGGCCGCGTACATCCTGTCCAACGTCAGCGCCTTCGCCCCGAAGTCGCCGACGGCCAAGGCGGACTGGCAGGCCAGCCTCAACCGGCAGCTCGAGTTCTACCAGTGGCTGCAGTCGTCGGAGGGCGCGATCGCCGGCGGCGCCACGAACAGCTGGAACGGCAGCTACCAGGCCCGCCCGGCCGGCACGCCGACGTTCTACGGTCTCGCCTACGTCGAGGCGCCGGTCTACGAGGACCCGCCGTCGAACCGCTGGTTCGGCATGCAGACCTGGTCCCTCGAGCGGCTGGCCGAGTACTACTACACGACCGGTGACGCCAAGGCGAAGTCGGTGCTGGACAAGTGGGTGCCGTGGGCGCTGGCCAACAGCACCATCAGCGCCACCGACTTCTCCATCCCGTCCGACATGGCGTGGTCGGGCGCACCGGCCACCTGGAACCCGTCCTCGCCCGCGGCCAACACCAACCTGCACGTCACGGTGACCAGCAAGGGCCAGGACCTGGGCGTGGCGGGCTCGTTCGCCAAGCTGCTGACCTACTACGCCGCCAAGTCGGGCAGCGCCACGGCCAAGACCGCGGCCAAGAACCTGCTCGACGCGATCTGGACCAAGAAGGACAGCAAGGGCGTGTCGGTCACCGAGACCCGCGCCGACTACAACCGCATGGACGACACCTACAACGCGTCCACCGGCCAGGGCATCTACATCCCGCCGGGCTGGAGCGGCACCATGCCCAACGGCGACGCCATCAAGCCCGGTGTGTCCTTCCTGGACATCCGTTCCTTCTACAAGAACGACCCGGATTACCCGAAGGTCGAGGCCTATCTGAACGGCGGCCCGGCGCCGACGTTCAACTACCACCGGTTCTGGGCCCAGGTCGACGTCGCCACAGGCTACGCCGACTTCGCCCGGCTGTTCCCCAACGGCTGATTCGGAGGGACCATGAAGAGATTTCTGATGTACGCCGTAGCCGCGCTCCTCGCAGCGGGCGCCGGCCTCGTGATCACGTCGACCACGGCTCAGGCCCACGGCGCGATCATGGTGCCCGGCAGCCGGACGTGGCTGTGCTACAAGGACGGCAAGGACTCGACCGGTGCCATCAACCCGACCAACGCGGCCTGCGCGGCGGCGGTGGCCCAGAGCGGGACGACGTCGCTCTACAACTGGTTCGCGGTGCTCCGCTCGGACGGGGCGGGCCGGATGTCGGGCTTCATCCCCGACGGCCAGCTCTGCTCCGGTGGCACCGGGGGACCGTACAACTTCACCGGTTTCAATCTCGCTCGTGACGACTGGCCGGTGACGCACCTGACCTCGGGGGCGACGCTCGGCGTGAAGTACAACAACTGGGCCAAGCACCCGGGCACGTTCCGGCTCTACATCACCAAGGACAGCTGGAGCCCGACCCGGGCCCTGGCCTGGAGCGACCTGGAGTCCACGCCGTTCGACACGGTGACCAACCCGCCGGACAACGGCGGGCCGGGCAGCGACGACGGCTACTACTACTGGAACGCGAACCTGCCGTCCGGCAAGAGCGGGCGCCACCTGATCTACTCGGTGTGGCAGCGCTCGGACAGCAACGAGACGTTCTACGGCTGCTCCGACGTCGTCTTCGACGGCGGCAACGGCGAGGTCACCGGCATTCGGGGGAGCGGCACGACGCCGGGCACCCCGACGCCCACCACGCCGGTGCCGACCACACCTGTGCCCACCACCCCCAACCCTGGTGGCGGTTCGGACTGCACCGCGATGTTCAACGTCACGGGCTCGTGGAACGGCGGCTTCCAGGCCGAGGTGATGGTGCACGCCGGCACCGCGGCCATCGGCAAGTGGACGGTCACCTGGACCTGGCCGGGCTCGCAGGGCCTGACCCAGGCCTGGAGCGGCACGGCCACCAGCAGCGGATCGCTGGTGACGGTCAAGAACGCCGCCTGGAACGGCACGGTGGCCGCGGGCAGCCACACGACGTTCGGTCTGATCGGCTCGGGAGCCGCGCCACCGAACGTGAGCAACCTGGCCTGTTCGACGGCCTGACCCTTCCCCCGACCCGGCGGCGGCGCGAGATTCTCGCGTCGCCGCTGGCGTCTGTCCGATCCGAAAGTTCCGACGATTACCGGAAACGATTCAACGCCACATGTGCACCATGATCGGCTCGGGATCTCTTGACGACATAGATGAACGCCTTTACGTTACGAAGGTCGGTTCGATTTGTTTCCGAAACTTTCAGCGCCGTCCCCCTCACGCCTTCGCTGCCGTCCCCGCTGCCGAGAAGGAGCCCCATGCCCACCCGACGCGAACTCCTCGCCCTCACCTCCGGCGCGGCCGTCACCGCCGCCGCGTCCGGACTGGCCGTACCCACCGCGGCCGCCGCCTCCCCGGGCGCCCACGACGACGACTACGACTGGGTCGCCTCGTGGGCGGCCGCACCGACCACCATCCCGCCGTCCCCGCCGCTGGTGCTGGCCGCGCAGACCGTCCGCCACGTCGTCCACCTCAGCGCCGGCGGCGACGAGCTCCGCGTCCGGATCACCAACGAGTTCGGCACCACCCCGCTGCGCGTCGGCGCGGTGCGGGTCGCCCTGCGCGCCGGCACCGGCTCCAGCACGGCGATAGTCCCCGGCACCGACCGCCGGGTCACCTTCGGCAACCGGGCCGAGGCCGTCGTTCCGGCCGGCTCGCCGCTGCTCAGCGACCCGGTCCGGCTGCACGTGAAGCCCGGCGCCGACCTGGCGGTGAGCCTGTTCCTGCCGGCCCGCACCCCGGTCACCACGCTGGCCGCGTTCGCCTTCCAGGACAACGTGATCGCCGACGGGGACGTGACAGCGGCGCGCACGCTCACCCCCGTACAGACGATCGGTCAATATCTGTTCCTCTCCGGCGTGGCCGTCCGTGACCGGGGCTCGGCGATCGTCACCCTCGGCGACTCGATCACCAACGGCGCCAACACCCAGAACAACCTGAACCACCGCTGGCCCGACCTGCTGGCGGCCCGGCTGCGCGCCGCCGGCCTGGAACGGGGCGTGGCGAACGTCGGCATCTCCGGCAACCGCCTGCTGCACGACCCGAACCCGGCCCCCGGCAGCGACGCCGAGACGTTCGCCAACTACTTCGGGCACAGCGGCCTGCGCCGCTTCGACCGCGACGTGGTGGCGCAGCCCGGCGCCCGCCACCTGATCGTGCTGCTGGGCGTGAACGACCTGGGCCACCCGGGCACGGTCGCGCCGGCGTCGGAGGTGGTGACGGCGGACGACCTGATCGCCGGCCACCGGCAGCTGATCGCCCGCGCGCACGCGGCCGGCATCACCGCCATCGGCGCCACGATCCTGCCGTTCAAGGGCGACACGCTGGGCTTCTACTCGGAGGCCAACGAACGCAAACGCGACGTCCTCAACCGCTGGATCCGCTCCGGCGGCGAATACGACGGCGTCATCGACTTCGACCGCGCCATGGGCGACCCGGCCGACCGCCTGCGCCTGAACCCGCTCTACGACAGCGGCGACGGCCTGCATCCCAACGACGCGGGCATGGCCGCGATGGCCGACGCCGTGCCGCTGAGGTGGTTCAAGTGAGGGCGGCGGTGGTGGCGCTCGCCCTGACGGCGACGCTGATCTCCGCCCCCGTGACCTCCGCCGAAGCAACCCCCGCTTCTCCGAACACCACCGGCTACATCGCCACCCAGCCGGGCCCGGGCCGTTTCCCTCTGGTCGCCGGCGGCAAGGCGGCGCCCATCGTGGTGAGCACGGCCGACCATGCCGGTGTCATCCGGGTCGTCGACGATCTCCAGGCGGACATCGAGAAAGTGACAGGCGTGCGGCCCGCCGTCGTGCACGACGCGGCCGCGCGCGATCTCGTGATCGTCGGCACCGTCGGCAAGAGCCCGCTGATCGACCAGATCGTCGCCCGCGGCAAGCTCGACGTCACCTCCATCCGGGGCAAGTGGGAAACCACGATCGAGCAGATCGTCACCGACCCGCTGCCCGGCGTCCGCCGCGCCTTCGTCATCGCCGGCAGCGACCAGCGCGGCACCATCTACGGCGCCTACGACGTCTCCAAGAACATCGGCATCTCGCCCTGGCACTTCTGGGACGACGTGCCCGCCGCCCATTCCGGCGCCCTCTACGTCCTTCCCGGCCGGCACTCCCAGGGCACCCCCAAGGTCAAGTACCGCGGCTTCTTCATCAACGACGAGAACCCCGCCACCGGCACCTGGGCGCCCAGCTTCTTCGGCCCCGGCAAGGCGCCCGGCTACCCGGGTGGCCTCAACGCCGCCTACTTCGAAAAGGTCTTCGAGACCATGCTGCGCACCCGGGCCAACTACCTCTGGCCGGCCGTCTGGGGCCGTGCCTTCGCCGAGGACGACCCGGCCAACCACGCCACCGCCAGCTTCTACGGCGTCGTCATGGGCACCTCCCACGAGGCGCCGATGATGCGCGGCATCGAGGAGTGGAACCGGCACCCCACCGGCACGGGGGAGTGGAGCTTCCGCCGCAACCCCGACGCGATCAAGGCGTACTGGCGGGACGGCGCCGAGCGCATGCGTGACCAGAACATCGAGGGCGTCATCACGCTCGGCATGCGCGGCAACGGCGATGTGTCGCTGCCCGACGGCGACGGCATCGACCTCATGTCCTCCATCATCGACAGCCAGCGGCAGATCCTGCGGGAGACCGGGCTGATCGACCGGCCTCAGGTGCAGACCCTCTACAAGGAGGTGCAGCGCTACTGGGACAACGGCTACCGGCCGCCGGACGACGTGACCGTCGTGTTCTGCGACGACAACTGGGGCAACATGCGCCGGTTGCCGACGACCGAGAAGCGTGCCGGTGGCTACGGGCTGTACTACCACTTCGACTACGTGGGGGACGGGCGCAACTACAAGTGGGCCGACACGGTGAACATCACGAACACCTGGGAGCAACTGCACCGGGCGTACACCTCAGGGGTTGACCGCCTCTGGATGGTCAACGTCGGTGACCTGAAGAACGAGGAGTTGCCGACGCAGTTCTTCCTGGACTACGCCTGGAACCCGGACGCGCTGCCGGTGAGCGCGCTGGGCGAGTGGCACCGGCGTTTCGCGCGGCAGAACTTCGGGCCTTCGCTCGCCCCGGCGATCGCGGATCTGCTCGAGGAGTACGGCCATTTGCAGTCCCGCCGCAAGCCGGAGCTTCTCAACCGGCGCATCTCGACGAACCCGGCGACCGGCGAGGTGACCTACAACGACGAGGCCAGCCCGTTCAGCCGTACCGCCTACGGCGAGATGGACCGGGTGACCGAGGAGTGGCTCGACCTGGCCGCCCGCGCCACGAAACTCCGGCAGCGGGTCCCGGAAGCCTGGCAGGACGCCTTCTACCAGCTGGTCTACTACCAGATCAAAGACACGGCGATTGTGTACGACCTCAGGCGCGCCGAATTCACCAACATCGAGTACGCCGGTCAGGGCCGGGCCGCGACCAATGCCCTGGCCGACCGGGCCGAGGCGCTGTTCGCCGAGGACCAGGCGATGAGCCGCTACTACAACGAGGTGCTGGCCGGCGGGAAGTGGAAGGGCTGGCAGACCCAGCCCAAGATCGGGTACGGCAACGTGGCCCGCTACGGCCCGAACGCGCCCTGGCAGCAGCCGGAGCTGAACAACGTGGCCCTGCCCGACGAGATCTACCCGTACCTCAAGCGCATCGAGGTCCCGGCCGGGTCTTCGCTGGGCGTGCTCCCGGTGCTGCCGTCGTCGCTGAGCCCCTGGGCGTCGGATTCGTCGGGGCATCTGGAGATCTACAACAAGGGCACGACACCTTTCTCGTACGAGGTTCGAGCGTCCGAGCCGTGGGTGAGGGTCACGCCTGACAGAGGCCGTGTCGGTGACGAGGTCCGGGTGGCCGTCCGTGTCGACTGGAAGCGGGCGCCGGCCGGAGTGACGACCGTGCCGGTGACGGTCAGTGGCGCCGGCTCGAGCGTCGTGGTCGACGTCAAGGTCGAGAAGCCGCGGGTCGCTCCGGCCGGGTTCCTCGAGGCCGGCGGCGCCGTCGCGATCGAGGCCGACCATTACAGCCGCAGGACGGGCAAGTGGCAGCTGCTGCCGGACATCGGCCGTACGGGCAACGGGCTCACGCCGCGCTCGGAGAACGCCACGCTGTCGTACACGGTGACCCTGACCGGCGACGCGCCGGCGCGGATCGCGGCCCACCTGTCGCCGCGCAACAGCGTCTACACCCCGGACGGTGTCCGCTACGGCGTCTCGGTCGACGGCGGCCCGGTCCGCATCGTCAACATCACCACGGCCACCGGCGCCAACGACACGACGATGAACCGCCAGTGGGCCCGCAACACCTCGGACAACATCAACATCACGACCACGCTGTACGAGGGACTCGCGCCGGGCAAGCACACGGTCACCTTCCACGCCGTCGATCCGACGGTCGTCCTGCAGCGGATCGTCATCGACACCGGTGGACTCCAGCAGTCGTACCTGGGCCCGCCCGAGAGCCGGAGGTTCTGAGATGCGCAGGCGAACCCTTCTCGTGGCCGGGGGAGCGGCGGTGCCCCTCGGGGCCGCGGCCGCCGCGCCGGCCCAGGCCTCCCGGCGCCGGTCCTGGGCGCACACGTGGACGGCGATGCCGCAGCTGACCGAGCCGCACAACCTGCCGCCGGCGCCGTTCGCGGCGCTCGCCGACACGACCCTGCGGCAGACCGTCCACGTGACGATCGGGGGCCGTCAGCTGCGGGTGCGGTTCTCGAACGCCTTCGGCACCGGCCCGCTGCCGATCACCGCGGCCTCGGTGGGCCTGCCCGTCGACGGCCGGGCCGGTGTACCGGCGATCGTCCCCTCCAGCGTCCGGCCGCTGACGTTCGGCGGCCGCCCGTCGGTGGTGGTGCCGGCCGGCGCGCAGATCGTCTCCGACCCGGTCACGCTGCCGGTCGGTACGGCGGCCAACCTGACCATCTCGGCCTACCTCGCCACCGGCTTGACGGGTGGCGCGGTCACCGGGCATCCGGGTTCGCGGACCACTTCGCATCTCGTCAACGGCGACCATCACAGCGACCCGGACCTGCCCGGCGCCACACCGACGGACCACTGGTACCTGATCAGCGCGGTCGAGGTCCTGGCGTCCGCGGCGGCACTGGCCATCGTGGGCGACTCACTGACCGACGGCCGCGGATCGACCACGAACGGCAACGACCGGTGGCCCGACCAGCTGTTCGCCCGAGGTTCGAAGGTGGCGGTGCTGAACCAGGCCGCCGGCGGCAACCGGGTCCTCAACGACGGCCTGGGCCCGAACGTCCTGGCCAGGCTGGACCGCGACGTGCTGGCGGTAGGCGGCGTGGACCGCATGCTGCTCTTCGAGGGCGTCAACGACATCGGAACGGCCGAGGCCACCGAGCAGGCACAGAAACAGGTGGTCGACGACCTGCTGGTGGCCTACGACCAGATCGTGCTGCGCGCCCACGCCACAGGCCTGACCGTCCACGGCGCCACCTTGACCCCGTTCGGCGGCAACACAGGCTACGACGACCCGGCCGGCCTGCGCCGCCGCTCCCGCCGAACGATCAACGAGGCCATCCCCCACATCTTCGACGGGGTGGCCGACTTCGACGCCGCCTCCCGAGACCCGGCCGCCCCCGAAACGCTCCTACCGGCGTACGACACCGGGGATCACCTGCACCTGAACCCGGCCGGCTACGCCGCTTTGGCCCGCGCCGTGCCCCGAAACCTCATCCGATGAGAACCCGCCCCACCTGACCCCGATCGGGCAGCCCGGACAGTGCCTCCAGCACGTCCGGGCTGTTCCGCAGCCCGCAGCTCGAGAGTAGCTTCGCCGAGTGACCGACGACATCACGCTGTGCCTGGACCGGGCGACCGCCGAGGATCTCTACGCCATGTTGTACGAGGTCGGGGAGCACATTGCGGCTGGCGCTCCGATCACCCCACCCGCTGACGCCGAAGAGGCCGAGCGACTCGAAAGGCTGCTGCGGAACCTCGGCCATCGCCTCGGCCGACCTTGCTCGCCCCACTGCGATCACCTCGCCTGACACAACTGAGGCCCGAAAAAAGCCAGGCAGAAGCAGGCGTCAGCGTCGCCACATGTTTTGCATCGCCTGTGCTGAGCGACTGGCCAGTTGGGCGAAGGCCGGCGGTTGATACGGGGCCGGCCAGACCTGGAGCAGATATTCGTCGAGCGGTGGGCCGTCGATGTCGCGCCGGGCGCCGCCGGAAGCTTTGTCCATGCCGCGGGCGTGGTACCGCAGTCGATATGTTGCCGCGCCGGCCGGGAGCGGAGAAAGGTCGTGGGTCTCCTGTCCGCCCCAGCAGACCAGCAGGAAACGGTCGTCCTCGGTTGTCATGCTGATCTCGGCAATGTCTTCGAATTCGCCGGCGACCGAGCCTGGGTCTTGCGGATCGATGGTCACCGTCAACAGCCCTGTTGACGTAGATCTGGCCATAGGCGGTGTAGACATCGCCGTAAAGGACCACCGTTCCAGAATCCACCAGTGCGACGATAGCGGTCAGCGGCTGCTCTCACCGGCACTTGGACCGTTGCGGCCCTCGATGCGCTGCCAGCCGCCGGTGATGCTTCCGGACCGGAGGATCCGCGTGTCCGGCCCACGTAGTGTGACCAGGGCCGTGTGGCCCGCCGGAATCTCGTCGACTGTTCTCTGGTACCAGATGATCTGGGTCAGCTCCAGGTCGATCACGTCCGCCGAGTCATCGACCCGGTGGAATCTGGCGCCGCGGAAGACCGTGCCGCGCAGGTTCCGTACGGTCACGGTCGCTTCAGCCCGCTGGGAGTTCCGAACCTCGTCGATCTGCAGCTCCACAAAGCTCCGGGCGTCGCTCACCTACCGATCGTTGCCCAGGACTGTCCGCGGGATCAATGGCTGTCGGACTGCCAACGGGTCAGCTCGGTCTGCGTGGCACGAATCTCGGGGTGGTCGGGACTCAGCACCCGGAGCCGGTCGGTGAGCAGGGACTTCAAATCGGCCACGGCTCCGGCCCGGTCGCCCGCGCGGCCTCGCCATTGGGCCAGCAGCTGGCGTGCGGTCATCGTGTCGGGGTTGTCCGGGGTCTGCACCAGCAGCCAGTCGGCCAGCACCGCCTCGAAGTCGGTCACCGCGCCGGACGGGTCTCCTGACTCGCCGCGCCAGTGGGCCAGGCTCTGGCGTATGGCCAGGACCCGGCGGTGATGTGGGCCCAGCAGCGGCGTCTGCTCGGCCAGCAACGTCTCCAGGTCGGTGACGGCTGCGGCGTGGTCGCCGTTCTCGCCTCGCCAGTGCGCCAGCTGGACGCGGACGTGCAGGTCCAGCTGGGCCGCCTCGCGTGGGGGCAGGCGCTTGCGGTCTTTCAGCAATTGTTCGTACGCCTCGACCGCTGCCGCCGGGTCGCCCAGCTCGCCCCTGAAGTGAGCCAGCTGGTGCACGTTGTAGAGCGTGAACAGGTTGTAGCGGCCGAGCATCGCCCTGCAGTCGGCGACCAGGCTCTCCGACTCGGCCGCGGCCTCCTCCACCCGGCCCGCCTTGTACCAGGCGATGGCCAAGTTGTGGCGGATGCTGAGCAGGCCCTGCCAGTGAGGGCCGACCGCACGGATGGCGTCGGCGTGCACCGCCTCGATCTCGGTCACCGCGGCGGCCTGGTCGCCGGCCCGGCCCAGGGCGGCGGACAAGGTCTGGCGGATGCCCAGCGTGTGGACGGAGTCCGGGCCCAGCCGCCGGTTGGCCTCGGCCACCAGCCAGGTCAGATGATCCACCGCGGCGCGGGCCTGCCCGACGCCCAGCAGAACGTCCGCGGCGTGCACCAGCACCGGGTGCGGGTCGGACCACAGGTCGTCCGGCGCGGCCTTGATCAGGGCCTGGATGTTGACGTAGTAGGCCTGGCCCACCTCGGGGACCTGCCGGGCGGCCGGCCATGACTCGACCAGGGCGTCGGCCGCGACCCGTACGGCCTGGGAAAGCTCTTGATCCTCGGTGTTTTCGCGGGTCGCGCGCTGGATCAGGGCGTGCACCCGCATGGTGTGGCCGTCCGGGTCGTGGGCGGCGAGGCTGAGCAGGTGCAGACGGCGGACCGTGTCACGGACGTCGGCGGCGGTGGCCGGCTCGACCGCGAAACGGCGCAGCGTCCAGCGGGTGGCCCTCCGGAGGAGCCGCGCCTTGAAGGTGGTCTCCTCGGATCGGGCGTCCAGCCACAGTGACTCGCGCAGGCGGCCCGCGCCGATCCGGTAACCATGAGCCATGAGCCGTTTCGCGGTCAGCCATGTGGTCACCGCGGGAGTTTCGAGCACCGCCTCGGGGATGCCGTTGGCGTCCAGGACACTGGCCAGGCTCAGCACAGAGCGGGCCAGCCCGGGGTGCGGAGCACGGTCGGCCAGCTCGACGGAGAGCGACCAGGTCGCCGCGAGCGCGCGCTCCTGGTCGTCCGGGAGGACCTCCGGGCGCAGGTCGTCGAGGCGGAGCTCGGCCAGCATGGCCCGGTAGGCGCCACAGGTCACCTCCTGGTCGAGGAGATAGGCGGAAGCCTGGGCCAGGGCGAGCGGCAGGTGACCGAGGGCGCCGGCCAGCCCGGCCGGGTCGTCGGCCAGGCCGGGCCGGGCCTCGAGGCGGCGGGTGAGGTACGCGACGGACTGCGCCGCGGTGAACAGTCCGACCTCGGTGAGTCGCCGTCCGGCGCCGGCCAGGGCGTTGTCCTTGCGCCGGGTGGTGACGACCGTACGGCCGTGGCCCGGCGGCCACAGCCGGCGCAGGTCGGCCGGGTCGGTGAGGTCGTCCAGCACCACCAGCCAGGTCCGCTCGGTCGTGGCCAGCCAGGCCAGGAACCGGGTCGCGGCCCGTTCCTGGTCCGCCGGGTCGAGGTGCAGGACCTCGGCGGCGGCCTGTGCGTAGCCGGCCAGGATCGCCTGCCGGGACGAGGCGGTCACCCAGAGCAGGAGATCGGGGCCGGCCTGCTCGGCCAGCTCGGCCGCGAGCTGTGTCTTGCCGGCCCCGCCCGGGCCGGACAACACCAGAACACGGTCGTCGGGCAGGGGCCGGTCCTGATAGCAGTCGGCGCGCAAGGGCACCACGCCGACCCGGTGCGGCCACGTGACTTCCGGGGGCGGGCTGACGTGAACCGGGCCGTGGAACGTGCCGGACAGGCCGAGATTGACGCCGGGGACGGCCGGCCCGGGGCCGTCGCCGGCTAGGAAGGGGGGAGCGGCGCGTGGAACGTCACCGGGGCGTGGAACTCGCCCACCGCGCCGTTGTTCGTGCCGACCACGAACGTGTTCCCGCTCAGCTTCAGCACCCGGCGGGCCGCGTCGAGCACCTGCTCGTCGGTGACCGCGCCCGAGTCGGCCAGCACGGCCGGATCGGGCTCCGCGCCGGGGGCGGGCAGGGCGTTACGGTTGGCCAGGAGCGAGGAGAGCCGCCCGTACGCATCACGGATCGCCGCACTGGTCGTGTCGGTGAGCCCGGCCGTGGCCCCGGCCGCCAGGGCCGCCGTGATCAGCTCCACACCGCTCACCGCGGTACCACCTCTCGTCGGAGACGGCCCATTGTGGTGGATCGGCGCCCGCGCGCACAGCCCCCCGCCCGGGGGACGTCAGGCCGCGTGGCGCAGGCGCTCGATGAGGGTCGCGGCCAGCGGCCACTCGCCGTACCCGGAATCGGTGTTGATGTGCCCGGCGTCGCCGAGGTCGAGCAGGCGGCTTCCCCACGACTGGGCGAAGGCAGGGGCCACACCATTGTCGTCGTACGGATCGTTGGTGCTGGCCACCACGATCGAGGGAAAGGGCAACGGGGTGAGTGGCGGTTCACGGAACGTGCCGGCCGTCGTGGGGAAGTCGGCCCCGTCCGGGTCGGGGATGGCGACGAGCAGGGCGCCGGCGACCGGGGGTACGTCGGGCCGGGCGGCCCAGTGGGCGACGGCGAGCGTGCCCAGGCTGTGCGCGACCAGCACCGGGTGGTCGGCCACGGCGACGGCGCGGTCGAGGGCGGCGATCCAGTCGTCCAGTTCGGGGTCGCTCCAGGAGGCGGGCTGGATGCGAAGGAAGGCGGGGTCGGCGTCGAGCAGCGTCTGCCAGTGGCCGGGGCCCGAGTTGTCGATGCCGGGCACGGTGACGGCGGTTATCCGCGGGGAGTCGATCACGTCAGGCGACCTTACTCACTAGACTTCGCGGGTGGCGAAGTATTTCGACGTACATCCGGACAACCCTCAGGCCCGCGCCATCCGCCAGGTCGTGGACATCGTCCGGGGTGACGGGCTGATCGCGTACCCGACCGACTCGTGTTTCGCGCTCGGCTGCCGGATGGGCAACAAGGACGGTCTCGACCGGATCCGGGAGATCCGGCATCTGGACGACCGCCATCATTTCACGCTGATGTGCCGCGACTTCGCCCAGCTGGGCCAGTTCGTCCAGATCAACAACGCGTCGTTCCGCCTGGTGAAGGCGTCCACCCCGGGCCCGTACACGTTCATCCTGCCCGCCACGAAGGAGGTGCCGCGCCGCCTGCTGCACCCGAAGAAGAAGACGGTAGGCGCCCGCATCCCCGACCATGTGGTGGCCCAGGCGATCCTCGAGGAGCTGGGCGAGCCGCTGGTCTCCAGCACGCTGCTGCTCCCGGGCGAGGAGGAGCCGATGACAATGGGCTGGGAAATCAAGGAGACCCTGGACCACCAGCTGGACGCCGTGATCGACGCGGGCGAGGGCAGCACCGAGCCGACCACGGTGATCGACCTGTCCGACGGCGAGCCCGAGATCCTCCGAGTCGGCGCAGGCGACCCGGCCCGTTTCGAATGAACGCCCCATGACCCTGTTCAATGCTTTCCATGATCACTGCGAAGGCGGTCTTCGAGGTCGAGCCGCTGGACGCCTCGCCGGCACCCGCGTGGCCAGTGGCACGGGATGCTCCATGGTCATGGGTGGCCCTGGACGCCCACTGCACCGATGAGCAGGTAGGGCTGTTCGTCGCTGTGCTGGCGTCCCGGATCGAGGTCCCGCTGTCGAGCGGTGCGGCCCAGGTCGCCGAGGCTCTTGTCGCCGAGGAAGTGCTGCTCATCAACGGTGGCCTGCGACTGCACGACTCAGCGACGGCGAGGATCGTGGTGCCCGGCTGCTGCGCCGGGTTGGAATGCTGGCGGGACTGGGCCGATGTGCTGTCCGGTGCCCCCATCTGGTTGGGCCACGACCCGGAGCCGCAGATCGAGCTGATCGGTGAGAACCTCCGGCTCTGGCAGGACGGGAGACACCGAGACGACAGCGCCGGGTCTTACATCGACGTTCCCCGGCCGGTGCTGCCGACCATGCTGCTCAGCGTCCAGAATGATCTGCTGGGTTTCCTGAAGGCACTCACCAGTTGGGCCGTCCGTGTCGGCCTCGGGGAACGGGCGGCTCCCCTGGTGAATGCGATCGACGAGAGCTTCAAAATCACTCCGCCGTGAACAACCGGAACTTCAGCGACTCGCTGATTGCTGCCCGGAGACACAAGCCCGCGCTGAAGCCACCCCAGGCGGGATCCCTGTTGTCGAAAGGCGTCCGGATCTGCCGCCCTTCGAAGGCGCCCGCCAATGAACTGTCAGCGGCACGCTTCAGCCGACTGCGGAGATCGCCCCGGTCGCCATTCTGGTGTCGCCTGCGTGTATTGCCGCAATTGCGGGCCGCCGGCCAGAATCATGCGAGCTTTTGATTTTCAGATGACCCGGCCGGCGCCTACGCGCGGTGCGTGAGGATCGGCCCGGGCTGGTGGGCTCGGCCCGGGCGGTGACTTTCGCTTGATCCTCCGGCCGGTCCAGCGTCACCGCCTCAACCCGCTCCACCACCTCAGCCCGAACCGTCGATCCGGGCCGCGTTGCCGTCCCGGCCGCAACGGCCGACTCGGCCCGCGCATCCGCCTCGGCATGGACAGTCGGCTCGGCCCACGCTGCCCGCTCGGCCCGGACTGCTCGTTCGGTGTCGGCGGCCGACTCGGCTCGGACTGCCTGCTCAGCCTTGGCGGTCGACTCGGCTCGGACTGCCTGCTCAGCCTTGGCGGTCGACTCGGCCCGGGCTGTCTGCTCAGCCTTGGCGGTCGACTCGGCCCGGACTGCCTGCTCAGCCTCGATAGCCGATTCGTCCCGGACTGCCTGCTCGGCTTGGGTGGCCGGTTCGGCCCGCACTACCGGGTCGGCCACAGCCGGCCTCTCTGTACAACTGACCGGCACACCGTCGGGGACGGAAGCGGCCGTCTGCTCAACGGGCCGACACGGGCGCCGCACCCAGCTGACCTCGTCATCCCAGATCAACGGCGGTATCCGCTCGGTCGAATCATGCAGACCCAACTCACCGCACAACCGCGAGCACCCATGCAACCGGCACAGCTTCAACGCGTGGCGTCGTTGAAGACCCCATTTCCGCCGCTCGTCCTGACCACGCCGGAACTCCACCATCTCCGGCGAATGACTCGGCACGCCCGACCAATCCCGCATAGAAGCAATAACCGACCTGGAAAAGAACCCCAGCTGCGCCATGAACCATTATCCCGCACCCCGAAGATCGGCAGCAAAGAAACGATCACGCCAACCAAAATTAACTTAGGGAAGCACATCTCCAGCCGGAGAGACGCGCATTCTCGTAGCCGCGGGTCGCGCGCGGCGGCCCGCGGAGAGTTGTCACCGGGCGTTTGCAGTCTGACGCCCGATGCTGCTGGCTTGTGGACCACCGAGACGCAGGGTGCGCGATCATGGGGGTGTGCCCGACTCCGCAAGCATGCCAGCCGCTTTGACGCACGTCGTGGATGCGTACATGTGGCGGGTCCTTGAGGCCGCGGAGGATCCGGTGGAGGTGGTGGCCGAGTTGCAGTACGAACTTACCGAGCCTCCGTCACGGGAAACGGCGGAGCAGGCCGGCAGGCTGTACCTCCTTTTCGCGAACCTTGGCGACATCGCCGACGGAGGGCCGGTGTCCGGGCGTGAAACTGAAGAGCGTGTCGTCGGGCATGTGATGATCTGGGGACGTACGGCGGCAGGGGGGCACGGGTACATGTCGTGGATGGTTGTCGCGCTGGTGGCTGGTGTTCCCGTCGCGGGGGCGATTGTGCTGTTGGCGGTCATCAAGCTGATCAGCCGCCGCGCGCGGGCCGGCGTTCGGTCAGGCCGTAACACCGCACGGCCGGGAAACTCTTGGAACAACTTCTAATCGGGGGCGGTCCGGGCCTGCCGTGACCGTGCACGGGACTGCAGCATCGTCGCCACATCGTCGCCGGCCGCGAGGCTGGTGCGTTCGTCCAGGAAGGTGAGAAGCCGTACGGGCCGGCCGGTCGTCGCGGCTGCCTCGACCTTGTGATGTCCGTCGAGCAGGAAGTGGCTCACGACCCAGTGCGCGTAATAGTCGTCGCCCGGGTCTGTCGCCGGTTGCAGCACGTCCAGGATCGAGTAGGCGACCGCCGTCGGGTGTTCGCCCGCTGAGACCGCCGCGTATTCGGCTACGCGATGACTGTCGTTCCACGCCGGCGGAACCATCGGCACCACGAACTCGTACAGATGCCTATCGTTTCCGAGTGGGGTCTCGAACGTCCGGTAGTACGGCGTGCCGGGATCCTCCGGGCCGCCGAGCACCGGATCTACGCCCCAGGTGGTCACCTGCTCGTGCGCGAAGTAGTCGGACCGATCGCCCGGCTCCACGAGCTGTGGCCGGATGTCGAGCAGGAGGACCGTGTATTCCGACTCCGGCAACACCGTCCCGTACACAGCCAAAACGTCGTCGTCGATGCGCTGAAGACCTGCATCGAGCCGGTCGTTCGCGAGTTCCAGATCGGCGGCCTCGGGTTCCGCCAGCTTCGTGAACAAGGCCGGGCACGTTCCGCACCACAGGGCGAGCTCAAAGGTCGCCCAACCCTGGAGAAACAGCTTTCTCGGCTCGAACGGCGCCCCCGGCGCGGGCCCCGGCACGATCACCCTGGCACGCTCCGCGGCGACGCCCAAAGACACGCCACGGCGAACATCGACGATCACGCTACCGGCCGTCCTGCACCACCGCGGTCCACGACTGCGACTCGCCGACCACCCAGGCGGCGATCACCGGGCGCGGCGGCGTGAAGCCGGGGTCCTCGGCACCGAGATAGTAGGCGCCGTTGGAACGGGCGCTGTCACGGGTTCGCGAGAGGTGACGCAGATGCTCGCGAAGACCCGGATGGTGTACGGCCTTCAGCCGCTCGTCCGAGGTCGGGTCAACACCCCAATCGGGGCTGAGGGCGAAGAGGTGATCCGGTCCGCGCATCGCCCCGGTTGCGGCCGCTAAGGCGCCGAGCAGCGAACCATCGGTGTGCAGCCGGAACTCGGCCTCCGGATAAGCGTCACGGATGTCTCTCGGGTCAAGACCGCGCTCGGTCAGGCTCTGCCCGAGCTCGGATCCGAGCAGTCCGGCGTCGAGCTCGGGCACGCCGACCTCGGCGCCGTCACCGGCCACCGCGGCCCGGAAGACCGAGCGGCTGAGATCGAAGCTCCAGTGCGGAGCGATGAGATCCCAGTCGGCCAGCAGCGTCCGCAGCATCGGCATCGTCGTGAACGGGGGGCTGACGATCCCCGCCAACGGGCCCACGTCGAAGCCCTTCGCGAACAGGTCGTCCACCAGGTCGCCGCAGCTGTAGTAGACGGCGTACGGCACACCTGGATCGAACTCGCCGAGGGGCCGGCCGAGCAGGACCTCGAAGCCTTGTTCGAGGGCCTGCCGCCACTCGTCCGTGACCGTCATGCACGCCTCCGGCTGTTCCGTGTGGGTGGACAGCTTAGGGGGTCGGCTCGTGGGACCGAGCGTTATCCACAATCGCGTGTCATCCACAGGAGACGCCGCAAGATCGCCCAGGTTTGGCCATACTGACCGGGACGGGGGTCCCCCCAGGGAGGGCGGGCTCTAGGTGGTGGGCTCGGGGTGGTGAGGGCATGCGCATCTTCGTGATCGGGGCGGCCGGCGGCGTCGGCCGGCGGCTGGCCAGACTGCTGACCACCACTGGCGGCGACGTGACCGGCATGCACCGCGGGCCCGACCAGACTCCAACCGTCGAGGCCTCCGGCGCCACGCCACTGCTCGGCGACCTCGTGCATGACACGGTCGACGAGCTTGCCCTGCGCTTCCAGCGCCACGACGCCATCGTCTTCACCGCCGGCGCGCACGGGGCCGGCATGGACCAGACCACCCTCATCGACGGCAAGGGCCTGGAGAAAGCCGCCGAGGCCGCCGAGCTAGCCGGCGTACGACGGTTCGTGCTCGTCTCCGTCTTTCCCGAGGCCGGGCGCCGGCGGCAGCCCACCGAAGGCTTCGAGCACTACATGCGCGTCAAGAAGCACGCCGACGTGTTCCTCACCCGGACCGGGCTCGACTGGGTCATCGTGCGGCCGGGCACTCTCGTCGACAACGCCGGCGAGGGCAAAGTCACGGCAGGACCCGCTGTTCCGTACGGCGACACGCGGCGTGACGATGTCGCCGCCTTCATCGGGGCCGTTCTGCGTGAGCCCTCGCTCAACCGGGTGATCGTCGAGGTCACCTCCGGGGACGAGCCGGTCGCCGACGCGGTCACGCGGCTTGCGAACGGGTAGCGATGGCCTTCACCACGGCCGCCATGTCCGTGTCGCCGTACCCCTGGGAAAGGGTTTCTCGGTAAAGGTTGCGGCAGACCTCGAGCAGCGGCATCGCCGTGCGGGCGGCGTTGACGATCAGCTCGTTGTTCATCAGCACGTCGCGGATGGACGCCTGCACGGTGAAATCGCCGTCGACCAGCTTGGCCGCCTTCACCCGCGACACCGTGCTCGCCATCGGGCCCGCGTCGAGGACCCGGCGCAGCGTCACCGGGTCGAGGCCGTGACCCTCGGCGAAGTGGAACGCCTCGGCCAGGCCGGTGACCATGCTGATGAGGTACGTGTTCACGGCCAGCTTCATGAGCAATGCGCCCGGCACCGGCCCGCAGTCGAACGTCTCGGCGCACATGGGTGCGATCAGGGGACGTACGACATCAAGCTCCTCCGCCTCGCCCGCCAGCATCGCGACGAGCGAGCCCGCCTCGGCCGGCCCGCGCGAGCCGGAGACTGGAACCTCGACGTAGCGGCCGCCCGCCTTCTCGACGCGGTCCCGGAGCGCGGCCGAGTATTCCGGGGCCGTCGTTCCCATGTGGATGATCAGGTGTCCGTCGATCAGCGACGGGTCGAGGACGCTGTCGATGGCTTCGGCGCCGGCCAGCATGAGGATCACGATGCCGGTCCGTTCGAAGACCTCGGCCACGGTGGCGGCGCGTTCGGCGCCGGGCGGTGCCGGCTTCGAGGGTGTACGGCTCCAGACGATCAGATCGGTGCCGGACCGGGCGAGGTTGGCCGCCATCGGCGCGCCCATCACGCCCAGCCCGAGGAATCCCACTGTCATGCCAGCGACGCTAGGAGCCGGCCGGCGGCGGCGCCCGATCCAATCCGGCGTCATTGGTTCGCGCCATCCGAAACGGGACGGTGCCCGGGCGGATACGCGTGCGATGCTGCGGGGCGTGGCAGTGACTGTGAACCTCGATGCCCTTCTCGACGAGCCCTACCGTTCCCTCGACCTGAAAGACGTCGTGGCGGCCCCGGTCTCCGCCCTGTCCGGTGTCAGCGACGAGGAGGCGCAGGGCCTGTCCCTGGCCTTCGGCATCAACACGATCGGCGACCTGGCCGAGAACCAGTTCATCCGCGCCGCCGTCGCCATCAACGCCCTCGCCAAGGTCACCGAACCCCCGGCGTGAGGCGCGCCTTCCTCCCGGCCGTCGCCGTCGCGGCCTGCCTGCTGACCGCGGCCTGCGCCGACCAGGCCGTCTGTCGCGACGGCGAATATCCGGCGGCCCAGGTCGACTCCACCGGCCGTACGTGCGTTCCCGACGGCCAGGAGCCGCCGGCCGGGTACGTCCGCTACCCACCGGGCCAGGAGCCCCAGCGAACCGACGACAAGTGGGACCAGTACTGGCGCCGCCACACGATCGACAAGTCGGGCGCGGTGGTTCCGGCCACCTAGCCATGATGATGGTCGCCCGAGGCCGGTATGGCCCGCACAGCGTCGGCGACGACTTCGACGGCTTCGCTTTCGTCGCGCGTCCTGACAGGGTCCGCACGGCGAAGACGGTGAAGATCGGCGTGACGACTCCGAAGCGCTCGATCACCCATGCGGCCGCCCGAACCTCCCAGGCGTTGCGCCGCGGGATTCCCAGGTGGGTCGCGTAGTCGACGTGGAGCCTGAGAATCTCCCCGATCTCCGCCGAGATCGGATCGAAGTAGTCGCTGCGATACGCGGGATCGGTCGTCGTCCTGGACGTCCCGGATGCGGGCACCTCCGGCGAACAGGCCAGGCTGAGCCGGCCCGCGTAGAGCTGCGTGCTGGTGCTGGCACCGCCGTCCGGCAGGACGTCGGTCAGGGAAGCGGGGGACAACGCCACGTACAGCAGCGGAACGGCGACCGGCCACAGCCAGCAGACCGCGACCATCGCCCCTCGCACCGGCATCCGGGCCGCGATGTGTCAGCGGATGCCGCCCATCAAGCGGCGAATCCATGGGCTCAGGGCGAACAGAATGCCGCCGAGGGCGATCGCTATCAAACCCAGGATGCCGAAGTACGCCACCTCGTGTTCCTCGCTGTAGTAGCCGGCGAGCGTGCCCGACAGGGCTGTGCCCAGGGCGACCGACAAGAAGAACAACGCGACCATCTGAGTCTGGAAGGCGCGCGGGGCCAGCTTGGTCGACAGGGACAGTCCGACGGGGGAGAGCAGCAGCTCGGCGACCGTGAAGACCAGCAGGATGCCGGCGAGGCCGAGCAGCGGGACGCTCGGGTTGCCGGCGAAGGGCAGGAACAGCAGGAACGCGACGCCCATGACGGCCGTGCCGGCGGCGAACTTCACCGGGGTGGAGGGCTGCCGGTCGCCGAGCCGGGTCCACAGGGCGGCGAAGACGCCGGACAGGATGATGATGAAGACCGGGTTGATCGACTGGACCCAGCTGACCGGCATCGTCCAGCCGAAGATGTCGCGATCGAGCCTTTTGTCGGAGTAAATCGTGACTACCGTGAATTGCTGCTGGTAGAGCGACCAGAAGGCCGCCGACGCGATGAACATGGGGATGAACGCGTAGACGCGCCGGCGTTCGACGGTGTCGATCTTCCGGCTGGTGAGGATCACCGCGAAGTAGGCCACGGCGGCCAGGATCGACAGGACCACCACGATGTCGGACAGGTGGTCGGCCGGGATCAGGCCGGTGAGGGCGAGCACCGCGATCACCGCGACCACCGCCACGGCGGCGCCCAGGACCAGCGGCCGGCGGCCCGGCGGCAGCGGGTTCGCCACCCGGCTCGCGGCCGGGGGCAGCGAACGGCGGGTGAGCGCGTACTGGGTCAGGCCGAGCGCCATGCCGACCGCGGCCAGGGCGAAGCCCCAGTGGAAGCCCGCCTCCTGCTGGAGCACGCCGGTCAGCAGCGGCCCGACCAGCGCGCCCAGGTTGATGCCCAGGTAGAACAGGGAGAACCCGGCGTCGCGGCGCTCGTCCTCCGGCGCGTACAGGGTGCCCACGATCGACGTCGCCGTGGCCTTCACGCCACCGCTGCCCAGCGCGATCAGGACCAGGCCCACGGCCACCCCCGCGATGCCCGGGACCACGGCCAGCCCGATGTGCCCGCACATGACGAGGATCGCGCTGCCGAACAGCACCTTCTCCGGGCCGAACAGGCGGTCGGCCGACCAGGCGCCGATCACCGTGGCCAGATAGACCGAGCCGCCGTACGCCCCGACGATCGAGGTCGCCGTGGTCTGGTCGATGCCCAGGCCGCCCCGCGAGGCCTCGTAGTAGAGGTAGATCAGCAGGATGCCCTGCATGCCGTAGAAGGAGAACCGCTCCCACAGCTCGACCCCGAAAAGATTGGCCAGCGGTCGGGGCTGGCCGAAGAAGGTGCGTTCAGTCGTCTCCAGCATTGGCCCCGATTACCCAACAGGACCAGACTGGGACCGTGGAAACTGAACTCTTCATCGGTGGCAAGTGGGTCCCCTCCTCGACCGGGGACCGTTTCGACGTGCGGGACCCGGCGACCGGCGACGTCATCGCCACCGTCGCGGACGGGTCGGAGGCGGACGCGATCGCGGCGGTGGACGCGGCGGCCGAGGCGGGCCGGGCCTGGGCGGCCACTGCTCCGCGGGTACGGGGTGAGGCGCTCCGGAAAGCCTGGGAGCTCATGACCGAGCGGGCCGACGACCTGGCCAAGCTGATCAGCCTCGAGAACGGCAAGGCCCTGATCGACGCCAAGGGCGAGGTGACGTACGCCGCCGAGTTCTTCCGCTGGTTCGCCGAGGAGGCCGTCCGTGGCGCCGGCGACTTCGCCACCGCGCCCTCGGGCGCCAACCGCATCCTGGTCACGCGCCAGCCGGTCGGCGTCTGCGTGCTGGTGACCCCGTGGAACTTCCCGGCCGCCATGGCCACCCGCAAGATCGGGCCGGCGCTCGCCGCGGGCTGCACGGTCGTGCTCAAGCCGGCCAGCGACACCCCGCTGACCGCGCTCGCCATGGCCGCCATCCTGGCCGAGGCGGGTGTGCCCTCGGGCGTGGTCAACGTGCTGCCCTCGCGCAGCTCGGGCAAGGTCGTGGGCCGGATGCTCAAGGATCCGCGGGTCCGCAAGCTGTCGTTCACCGGCTCGACCGAGGTCGGCCGCATCCTGCTCGCCCAGGCCGCCGACAACGTCGTCAACACGTCGATGGAACTGGGCGGCAACGCCCCGTTCGTGGTCTTCGCCGACGCCGACCTCGACGCCGCGCTCGACGGCGCGATGATCGCCAAGATGCGCAACGGCGGGGAGGCCTGCACGGCCGCGAACCGCTTCTACGTCGAGTCGTCCGTCGCCCCGCAGTTCTCGGCGAAGCTCGCCGAGCGCATGGCCGCGCTGCGCGTGGGCCCCGGCACCGACGAGAACACCCAGGTCGGGCCGCTGGTCAACGAGGACACCGTCGGCAAGGTCGACAGCCTGGTCAAGCAGGCCCTCGAGGGCGGCGCGACCGCGGCCACCGGCGGCTCCCGGCCCGAGGGCCCGGGCTACTACTACCCGCCGACCGTGCTGACCGGGGTGGCGCCGGACGCCCCCATCCTGCGCGAGGAGATCTTCGGGCCGGTCGCCCCGATCGTCACCTTCACCGACGAGGACGAGGCCGTGCGGCTGGCCAACGACACCGAGTTCGGCCTGGTGGCGTACGTCTACACGAAGGACCTGGCTCGGGGCCTGCGGGTCAGCGAGGCCATCGAGGCGGGCATGGTGGGCCTCAACCGGGGGCTGGTCAGCGACCCGGCGGCGCCGTTCGGCGGGGTGAAGCAGAGCGGCATCGGCCGCGAGGGCGGCCACGAGGGCCTGCTCGAATACCTCGAGTCGAAGTACATCGCCGTCAACTGGTGATGTTCTTTCTCATTCGTACGAGCGGGACGGGGGCACCCCCGCGGGCGTCCTCGACCCGCTCGACGGCCTGGAAGCCGTAGTTCTCGTAGAGGGGCTGCCCGGACAGGGTGCCCATCAGCTCCAGCATCGTGAAGCCCTCGGCCGCCGCGGCCTGCTCGCACAGCGACAGGATCATCCGGCCGACGCCACGGCGCGTGTGACCCGGGTGCGTGTACATCGCCCGTACCTTGGCCGGGTCTCTGGAAGGGTCCAGCAGGGCCGCGTCGCGGCCGGTGGAGTGGTCGCCGCCGTAGAGCGTGGCCCGCCGGCTCCATCCGCCGCAGCCGGCGATCTCGTCGCCGTCGAGGATCACGAAGTACGTCTTGTCGTCGATCAGCTGCGTGTCCAGCCCCATGATCGCGTTACTGCTGGCGACCTGCTCCGGTGTCAGGAAGCTTTTCTGGTTCTCCGCGATCGCTGCGGTGATCAGGGGTTTCAGCGCTTCCAGGTCGGCGTGCGAGGCGAGCCGGCTCGTCAGAGTCATGCCCTTCATCTTCCTCCATGAGAGACCCACTGCTATTGTGCTATTCACCTAGTGAAATAGAAGGGTCAAGGATGATCGAGTTTCACCTGGATGCGCGCTCCGGTGTCGCGCCCTACCTGCAGCTGATTCAGCAGGTCCGTCACGCTTTGCGGCTGGGAGTGCTCAAGCAGGGCGACCGGCTGCCCACCGTCAAGGACGTGGTGGCCCGCGTGGCGATCAATCCGAACACGGTGCTCAAGGCCTACCGCGAGTTGGAGTACGAGGGCCTGGTGCAGCCCCGCCCCGGCCTAGGCACCTTCGTCACCCGCACGCTCGCGGGCGACGACGCGGCGATAGCGGCGCACGAGCCGCTGCGCCGCGAGCTCACCGGCTGGCTCAGCCGCGCGCGGGCCGCCGGTCTGGACGACGAGGACGTCGAGGCGCTCCTCATCAGCACCTTTCGTGAGTTTTCGGAAGAACGAGCGGGGAGACGGGGATGACTAGCATCGTCACCACCATCGGCCTGACCAAGCGGTACGGGCGGCGTACCGCGCTCAGCGACTGCACCCTGGACATCCCGGCCGGCCACGTGGTCGGCCTGGTCGGCCCGAACGGGGCCGGCAAGTCGACGCTTCTGCAGCTCACCTGCGGTCTGCTCAGGCCGACCGAGGGCCGCATCGAAGTGCTCGGCCAGAGCCCGCACACCGGCTCCTCGCGCCTCGGCTTCGTCGCGCAGGACACGCCGGTCTACGGCAACCTGACCATCGCCGATCACCTGCGGTTCGGCGCCCACATGAACCCGGGCTGGGACAAGGCGCTCGCGGAGGGGCGCATCGCCGAACTCGGGCTCGACCCGTCGCAGCGGGCCGGCAAGCTCTCCGGCGGCCAGCGGGCGCAGCTCGCCCTGACCCTGGCCATCGCGAAAAGGCCGGAACTGTTGCTGCTGGACGAGCCGGTGGCCGCGCTCGATCCGCTGGCCCGCCGCGAGTTCCTTCAGGGCTTGATGTCGTACGCCGCGGAGCACGGCACCAGCGTCGTCATGTCCTCGCACCTGGTGGCCGACCTCGAACGGGTCTGCGACTACCTGATCGTGCTCGTGGCCTCACGCGTCCGCGTGCACGGCGACGTGGAAGAGCTGCTCGGCACCCACCATCGGCTCACCGGTCCGCGCCGCGACCCGGAGACGCTCGGCCCCGGCCTGGACGTCGTACAGGCCAGCCACACCGACGTGCAGTCGACCCTCGTGGTGCGCAGCACGGCCCCGGTCGACGATCCGTCCTGGACGGCGGACCGGCTCGACCTGGAGGACATCGTCCTCGCCTACATGACCCAGGCCGGCGCCAACGGCCGCGACCGCGTGCTGGAGAAGCGATGATCTGGCTGACCTGGCGACAGTTCCGCATCCAGGCCTGGGTGGCGGCGGTCTTCGCCGTCGCCGTCGCGGCCGCGCTCGCGGTGACCGGCCCGCACCTGTTCGACCTCTACCGGACCAGCGGCCTGGCCGACTGCACGGCCGACTGCGGCGACCTCGCCGACACGTTCATCATTCAGGCCGGGACGAGGCTCAACACGATTCTGTACGGGGTGGGCACGGCTGCCCTTCTCCTGATGCCGGCGCTGGCCGGCATCTTCTGGGGCGCTCCCATGGTGGCCCGCGAGCTCGAGACCGGCACCCATCGGCTGGTCTGGAACCAGACGGTGTCCCGGCGCCGCTGGATCCTGACCAAGCTGATCGGGGTCGGCCTGGCCACGGTTCTCACGGCCGTCGTGATCAGCGCGATGGTGACCTGGTGGGCGGCGCCGCTCGACGACGGCAAGTCAGGGCGCATCTCGCCGGAGCTGTTCTCGGCCCGCGGGATCGTCCCGATCGGCTACGCGGCGCTCGGCTTCGCGGCCGGCGTGCTGATCGGCATGCTGCTCCGGCGGTCGATCGCGGCCATGGCGGTGACGCTGCTGGTGGTCGTGGTCGTCCAGGTGGCGGTCCCGTTCTTCGTCCGGGAGCATCTGACCACCCCGGTCACCAGCTCCACCGCCTTCGACCCGGAGAACATCAGCTCGCTCGGCATCAGTGAGGACAACACCATCACCGTCCGGGCGGCTTCGCCGGTCGAGGACGCCTGGGAGCTGTCGAACGTCACGGTCGGGCCGGACGGCAAGGAGTTCAAGGGCCCCATCGACCCGGCCAAGTGCGGCCCCGAAGCCACCGGTGGGAAGCGGGAGTGCGACAGGTATCTCGGCACGCTGAACCTGACGCAGAAGAGCACGTACATCCCGGCGGACCGGTTCTGGAGCCTTCAGTGGCGGGAGCTCGGGCTACTTTTGGGAGTCACGGCGCTTCTGGGGCTGGCCTCGGTCTGGTGGATTCAGCGAAAAGTCGCGTGATTACGGACTTGTCGGAAAGGTCGGCGGTTCGGGGGAGCGCCGGCCTTCTCACGCGCTTGACCAGGGCATGATCATGAACGTCGATACCGTACGTAGTTGACGCGTGCTTACTGACGGGAAATGAACTATTTTTCTCTCCGGCACCGTACCCCTTGTCGAGTGCATTGACGGGTATCCGATACTGGGTCCGCTCGTTCGGGCGTTTCACAGCTCGGGTTCCACCGGAGAGGACGACTTCCCCATGCGCAAGAAATTGTTGGCCCTCGCCATGGCGGGTGTGATGGCGACAGCCACCATGACTGCGTGTGATGACGGCGACGACTCGAGCGACGCGAGTAACACCAGCACGAGCGGCGGTGGCAAGGCCCGCGTCGGCGTGATCCTGCCCGACACCGTGAGCTCGCAGCGGTGGGGCAACGACGACCCGAAGTACCTGAAGCAGGCGTTCGACAAGGCCGGTGTCCCGGTCGACATCCAGAACGCGCAGGGCGACGAGGCGAACTTCGTCAAGATCGGCGAGTCGATGATCAACAGCGGCGTGAAGGTGCTGATCATCGCCAACCTCGACGCGGCCAGCGGCAAGGCCGTGCTCGACAAGGCCCGGGAGAACAAGATCCCGACGATCGACTACGACCGGCTCACCCTCAACGGCGGCGCCAACTACTACGTCAGCTTCGACAACGAAGAGGTCGGCAAGCAGCAGGCGCAGGCGCTGAACAACTGCCTGCGCGCCCGGAACATCAGCAACCCGATGATCGCCGAGCTGAACGGCTCGAAGGCCGACAACAATGCCACGCTGTTCAAGAACGGCTACGACGGCGTGCTCCAGCCGATCTACGACGACGCCCGGGCCAAGAAGGGCCCGGACCAGTGGGTGCCGGACTGGGACCCCAAGGAGGCCGAGAAGATCTTCACCCAGATGCTGCAGCAGGCCCCGGACATCAGGGGCGTGCTCGCCGCGAACGACGGCATCGCCGGCGCGGTCATCAAGGTGCTGAAGAAGAACGGCCTCAACCGCAAGGTGCCGGTGACCGGCCAGGACGCCACCCTCGAGGGCCTTCAGGCCGTGCTGAGCGGCGACCAGTGCGTCACCATCTTCAAGCCGCTCGAGCAGGAGGCCGCCGCGGCCGCCAACATGGCCATCGACCTGTTCAAGGGCCAGACGCCCAAGGTCACCGAGCAGATCAAGGACCCGGAGTCGGGCGCCTACATCCCGTTCCGGTCGATCCTTCCCCAGCCCATCACCAAGGACAAGATCAACAACGTGCTGGCCGCCGGCTTCGTCGAGAAGTCCAAGCTCTGCGCCGGGGCGTACGCCAAGCTCTGCACCACCAACAAGATCGGCGTGACCGCCACCGCGGACGCGGACGCCGAGTAGCCCCGCCCGGCCGCCCCGTCTCCGCCCCGAACGGGGTGGAAGGCGGGGCGCCGGTGTGTCAGGCGGCGGCCAGGCGGATCCGTACGCGGCGGTTCTGCCGGCCCTTGCTCTCCACCTTGACCACCTCGACCCGCCCGACCTGCCGCGTCGAGGCGACGTGGGTGCCGCCGTCGGCCTGCACGTCGAGCCCGACGATGTCGATGACCCGGATCTCCGGCTCCTCCAGCGGGGGCAGCGCGTCCCGCGTACGCACCAGGGTCGGAATCCGAAGAGCCTCCGCGCGGGGCAGCACCCGGGCCACGATCTTCCGGTCCGCCGCGATCTCCGCGTTCACCGCGTCCTCCAGCGACTGCTTGAAGCCGGCCGGGACCTCGGGCAGGTTGAAATCCATCCGGGCCTCACCCGGCTGCATGTTCCCGCCGGTGACCATGGCCCCGAAGTCGCGGAACACCGTGCCGCAGAGGATGTGCAGCCCCGAGTGGGTGCGCATGAGGGTCGTGCGCCGCTCGTCGTCGATCGCACCGCGCACCCTGGTCCCGGCCGGCGGGACAGGATCGCCGGGCGCCGGGATCAGCCGGAAGTCGTCGCCCTTGCGGGTGTCGACGATCCGGGTGCGCACCCCTTCCCAGAGCAGCACCCCGTGGTCGGGCGGCTGGCCGCCCCCGCCCGGATAGAACGCCGAGCGGTCGAGCACGATGCCCTGCTCGGGGTCGGCCGGATCGGACCAGACCACGGCGCAGTCCCACTCCCGCAGCGTCGGGTCGGCCCAGTCGAGACGTTCACCCATCACCCGACCCTAGGCCAGGCGCGTCCGGCCGCGCTGCCCCGGTGTGGCGGCGGTGGAGGCGGGCCAGGTCGTGCAGGACCTCGGTGACCAGGCGGCGCTGCTCGGCGGGCAGGCCGGCGGCGACGCCGGCGATGTCGTCGGCCAGGGGCCGCAGCTCGGCCAGCAGGACGCTGGTGGCCCGGGAGGTGGCCGTGAGGATCTGGCGACGGCGGTCACCGGGGTGAGGGGCACGGCCGACCCAGCCGGCCCGCTCCAGGCGGTCGACCAGGCCGGTGGCGGCGCCGGAGGTGAGGCCCAGCAGGCGGCCCAGCTCGACCGGGCCGATCGGCTCCCCGGCCACCAGGAGGTGTTTGAGCGCCAGGAAATCGCCGGCGCTGAGCCCCATGCGGCGGGCCGTCGCCGCGTCCACCTCGGCGGCGGCGGTTGCCAGATGGTGCACAGCCCAGGCCAGCTCGTCCGGCGACGGCTCCATGGGGTCTAGCTTAGAAACTAAGCTACTCAGTTGCCTAGGGGCGGACGATGGACGGACCACGATCCCTGGCGCTCGCCGGCGCCTGCACGGCCTTCATCGCGGTGCCGAACCTGGGCGCCCTGCTCGGCCCCGGCGAGCAGACCGACCGGTACGACACCGCGATCACCCCGCCCGGCTACGCCTTCGCGGTGTGGGCGCCGATCTTCACGGCCTGCGCCGCGTCGACGATCGCCCAATGCCGCTCGTCGGCCCGGCACAGCGCGGTGAGCCGCCGGACCGGCTGGCCGCTGGCCGCCGCCTACGCCGCGAACACCGCGTGGTCCCTGGCCGCACAGAGCAACCGGTTCGCCCTGACGCCGTACCTGCTGCCCGTGGCCGCGACCCTGGCCGCCACCGCCCATCTGCGCCTGCAGCGACTGCCCGCGGGCCCCGGCCCCACGACGATCACCGCCACCAGCACCGGCCTGCTGCTGGGCTGGACCGCCCTGGCCAGTGTCGTCAACGTGGTGGCGGCCCGGCCCTCTCGCAACACCCCGCGAACCGTGCCCGCCGCCACCGCCGCCCTGCTGGCCACCGCGGCCGCGGTGACCACCGCCGTGACCCGCAGCCGCCGGGGAGGCCGGGCGGTGGCCCTGACCTCCGCCTGGGGCCTGGCCACCTTGGCCGCCACCCGCCGGCGCCCCACCACGGTCCGGGCCGCCGCCACCACCGGCGCCGCCGCCATCACCGCCGCCGCCCTGACAACCGCGACCGACAGAGGCCGCCGTTAGGGTCCGCGTCATGAGTGGCTTTCGGGGCGCTGTCCGGCAGCTGTGCCGTCGCGACGACGACCGGGTGCTGGCCGACCTCGTCGTGACCGACGCCGACTTTCCCTGGCTCTACGCGGCCGTGGTGGCACTGCGCTCACCCGAACGGGCCGACGTCCCCGAGTTCCTGCTCCACCTCGACGGCGATGAGGGCTGGTGGCGCTGGAGCGATGAGCCCTTCAGCGGCGGCGACCCGGCCGGTCCGGACCACACGGCCGAGCGGCCACCGGGTGGCTGACGCCGGGCCGGGTGCGCCCCCTGAACGTCCGGGATCGGGTGAGCGGAACGGCGAACCCGCGAGCGGTAAACGGAGGCTCGGCCCGGCGCGTCACTCCGCGGGGGTATGGCGCTGTTTTATCCAGACATGTCACCGTCCCTCGCATGCGAAGATTCCCGAGGCGAACGGCGCTGGTCGTGGCCGTGACGGTGCTGTCCGCGTTCGTGTCCGTCCCGCCGGCGGCCGCCTTCGACGGGCGCGTTCCCGACAGCCGGTCCCGGACGCCGGCCGGCGAGCTCACCGCGTACTACTGGCACGGCCTCGACCGTGATCCCGATTCCAGCGGCTTCGCCATGTACTCGGCGTTCGCCGGCAAGGACTGCCGGTGGGGCCTGCTCGACGCCGGCGTCCGCATCCTCGATTCCACGGAAGCGCACCGCAAGTGGCGTACCAACGAGGCGAAGGCCGGCGCGATCTACGCCTCCCTGCTCAACCGCGGACCCCGCGCGGCCGAGCTGAAGTTCTCTCGCGCGGCCATCGCCGACCACGGCATGCGGTGGGCGATCAGCCGCGTTCAGGCCTCCGCCGAGTTCCGCGGCCGGCTCAGCGCGATCTGCGCCGGCCGGAAGTCCTCGAACGCGGGCGTCTGGGCCGGAGGGGACGCCATCGTCAAAGCCATCGGGATCAACAACGGGGCCGAGGACCTGGTCAAAGCGTGCGGCGTCGGACTGCTCATCGACACCTTCGCGCCGATCCGCGTGCTGTACCGCGCCCCGCTCAAGATCAAGGCTGCCAAGCTGGCCGCCGGGCAGGTGGTCGTGAGGACGGGCGGCGCCTGTATCGCCGCCTACCGCATGCTCCAGGCCGCCGACGAGATCGCCACCACGACGAACTACGGGGTGGAGAACAATCCCGTCTTCGTCGAGGTCGACACCCGCAGCCGGTGGACCGTCACCGGGCGCTGGTGTGACACGTCGGTCCGGGTCGGCCCGGCCGTGACCGCGTGGGGCACGGCCCACAAGGCCACCTATCGCTGCTGATCGTCCGCGCCCCGGCCTAGGAGCCCAGGAGCTCCTTGACCCTCGGGATCACCTGGGTGCCGTACAGCTCAATCGATTTCATCATCTGCTCGTGCGGGAGCGTGCCGGCCGAATACTTCAGGTCGAAGCGCTGGATGCCCAGCTCCTTGATGGTGCGGGCGACCTTCTGGGCGACCGTCTCGGGAGAGCCCGCGTGCCAGGCGCCCTCGGTGATGTCGTGTTCGAAGCGGTCGCGGGCCATCGGGGGCCAGCCCCGTTCGCGGCCGATGCGGTTGAGCATGGTCCGGGCGTGCGGCCACAGCGTCTCGACGGCTTCGTCGTCGGTGTCGGCGACGAAGCCGGGGCAGTGCACCGCCACCGGCTGGTCGGGCCGGCCGAACTCCTTCAGGGCATGGTGGTAGAGCTCCACGTACGGCGCGAAGCGCACCGGCTCGCCGCCGATGATGGCCAGGACCAGCGGGAATCCGTACTTGGCGGCCCGGACCACCGACTCGGGGCTGCCGCCCACGCCGATCCACGTGGGGATGCGGCCGGACTCCGTCTTGGGGTAGACCTGCTGGCCCGCCAGGGGCGGGCGGACCGAGCCGGACCAGGTGACCGGGCCCTCGGTGAGGAGCTCGGCCATCAGCTCGGCCTTCTCCTCGAACAGCTTCTCGTAGTCGTGCAGGTCGAAGCCGAACAGCGGGAACGACTCGGTGAACGAGCCACGGCCCAGGGTGATCTCGGCGCGGCCGTTCGAGACGGCGTCGAGGGTGGCGAAACGCTCGTACACACGCACGGGATCGTCGGAGCTCAGGACCGTGACGGCCGTGCCCAGCCTGATCTTCGACGTCCGCGCCGCGATGGCGGCCAGCACGATCTCGGGGGAGGAGACCGCGAAGTCGTCGCGGTGGTGCTCGCCCAGGCCGAAGGCGTCGACGCCGACCTTCTCGGCCAGCACGGCCTGCTCGACGACGTTGCGGATCACCTCCGCGTAGGGGAGGCGCTTGCCGTGTGCGTCGGCGGTGACGTCGCCGAAAGTATCGAGTCCGAATTCCACCATGATCATCCTACCGGCGGGTTCTGCCCTTCAGGCGGCGGCCCATCTCGCGCGCGATCTCCTTCTCGGCGTCGCGCTTGGCCATGACCTGACGTTTGTCGTACGACTTGAGTCCGCGCGCCATGCCGAGCTCGACCTTGGCCCAGCCCTCGCTGAAGTACATCGACAGCGGCACCAGGGTGAGCCCGTTGCCGTCGTTCAGCTGCGACAGGATCTTGACGATCTCGGCCTTGTGCAGCAGGAGCTTGCGGGTACGGCGCGGGGCGTGGTTGGTCCAGCTGCCGTACCCGTACTCCGCGATGTGCAGGCCGTAGAGCATGATCTCGCCCTCGTGCTCGGCGGCGAACGCGTCGACCAGCGAGGCGCGGCCCTCACGCAGCGACTTGACCTCGGTGCCGGCCAGCACGAGGCCCGCCTCCCACGTCTTGAGGATGGCGTAGTCGTGCCGTGCCTTCTTGTTCGAGGCGATCAGCTTGCGCCCGGTCTCCTTGCTCACGACCACTTAATTTAGGGCACGGGCCGCCGCATGGAGTACGTGACACTGCTCAACCGGTGCGGCTCGTTGTGCACGTGCATCGCGGCCCGGTCGTACGCCTGCCACCCGGCCGCCCCGGCCCGGTTGAGGTGGCGCAGGTCGTCGTAGCGCTCGTCGGTGCCCCAGCGCAGCGTGCCGCCGGGGTGGTGGAAGGTCGCTGTCCAGTCCATGAAGCGGTCGGCGCCGAGCGTGCCCGCGGCACGGTATTCGAGCCGTGCGTATTCCCAGTTCGTCACCCGAGGGATTATTCACCATCAACGTCCGCTGTGGATCTCCCCTGAGATAACCCTGAGGTACGCCTTCGGGGGCTTCTGCGTGCCCGCCCACGGACTTACGCTGCCCGCCGGGGGGAATTCATCATGGGGAGATTTATCTGCGGCCGCCGTTCCAAGTGGATCGTGCTGGCCCTGTGGATCGTGATCCTGGTCCTGACCGCGCCGCTCGCGGGCAAACTGGGCAGCGTCGAGAAGAACGACAACTCGGCCTGGCTGCCCGGCGGGGCCGAGTCCACGCAGGTCATCGAGGAGTCGCGCGCGTTCCAGCCGGACGACATCGCACCGGCCATCGTCATCTACGAGCGGCCGGGCGGCATCACCCCGGCCGATCTGTCCAAGGCGCAGGCCGACGCGGCCGAGATGAAGAGCGTCCCGGGTGTGACCGGCGAGATCGTCGGCCCCATCCCGTCGGAGGACAAGCAGGCCATCCAGCTCATCGTCCCCGTCAAGATCGACGATGACGGCTGGGAGGCGCTGCCCGACATCGCCGAGCAGATCACCCAGATCGCCGAAGGGGGCGCCACGGTCTATCTGGCCGGCCCGGTGGCCAGCGCCGCCGACTCGGCCGACGCTTTCGCCGGCATCGACGGCACCCTGCTCTACACCACATTGATCGTCGTCGCGATCATCCTGCTGATCACGTATCGGAGCCCGGTCCTCTGGCTGTTCCCGATCATCAGCGCCGGTGTGGCCCTGATGGTCGCCCAAGCGGTGATCTATCTCCTGGCCAAGTACGCCGACCTGGTGGTGAACGCACAGAGCGCCGGCATCCTGACCGTGCTCGTCTTCGGCGCCAGCACCGACTACGCGCTGCTGCTGGTGGCGCGATATCGGGAAGAGCTGAGACGCCACGAGGACCGGCACGAGGCCATGCAGCTGGCGCTGCACCGGGCCGGCCCGGCCATCATCGCCAGCGCGGCCACCGTGGCCATCGGCATGTCGATCCTGGCCCTGGCCGAGCTGAACTCGACCAGCGGCCTCGGCCCGGTCGCCGCGATCGGCGTCGTCGTCGGCCTGGCCGCCATGGTCACGTTGCTCCCGGCCATGCTGGTGATCTGCGGGCGGTGGCTGTTCTGGCCGGTCAAGCCGAAGTTCGGCACGCCCGAGCCGACGGCGACCGGATTCTGGGCCCGGATCGGCAACCGCATGGCCCGGCGGCCCCGCACAGTGTGGATCGTGACGGCGCTGGCCCTGGGCGCGATGGCGCTCGGCCTGCTCCAGCTCAACGCGACCGGCCTCACCTCGGCCGAGCAGTTCACCAGCGACAAGCCGTCGGTGGCGGCCGAGGAGGTGCTGGCCCGGCACTTCCCGGCCGGTGGCGGCCAGCCGGTCACGGTCATCGCCAACGCCGCGCAGGCGGCGCAGGTCAAGACGGCCTTCGAGGGCGTCGACGGCATCGTCGCGGTGGCCGATCCGGTGATCAAGGACGGCAAGGCCCTGATCGACGGCACCCTCGAGGCGGCGCCGGACAGCGAGGCCGCTCAGCAGACCGTCGAACGGACCCGCGACGCCGTGCACGCCGTGCCGGGAGCGGACGCCAAGGTCGGCGGCACGTCGGCCGCGCTGCTCGACATCAACAACGCCAACAAGCACGACAACCGGCTGATCATCCCGCTCGTGCTGCTCGTGGTCCTGCTCATCCTGGCCGTGCTGCTGCGGGCGATCGTGGCGCCGCTGATCCTGATCGCCACGGTGGTGCTGTCGTTCGCGGCCGCGCTCGGCGTGAGCGTGCTGGTGTTCCGCCACATTCTCGGCTTCCCGGCCGAGGACACGTCGTTCCCGCTGTTCGTCTTCGTGTTCCTGGTCGCCCTCGGCATCGACTACAACATCTTCCTGATGACCCGGGTGCGCGAGGAGGCCCAGCAGCACGGCACCCGCAAGGGGGCGCTGATCGGGCTCGCGGCGACCGGCGGCGTGATCACGTCGGCCGGCATCGTGCTCGCCGGCACCTTCGCCGCGCTGGCCAGCCTGCCGCTGGTCGCCTTCGTGGAGATCGGGTTCGCGGTGGCGTTCGGCGTCCTGCTCGACACCCTGATCGTGCGGTCGGTGCTGGTCACGGCGCTGAACCTGGACGTCGGCCGGCACATGTGGTGGCCGTCGAAGCTGGGCAAGGCCCGGGAGCCGGAGGAGAAGCCGTTGTCACCATCTGAACCGGAGCTAACGCACTAGGGCGGCAACGGCGCAGAGTCCGCGTCATGAAGGCTGTTCGAGTACACGCGTACGGAAAAAGGCCCTCGGTGGACGACGTGCCGGAACCGAGGGTGACCGGCCCCTTCGATGTGCTGGTCCAGGTCGGGGCGGCGGGACTCTGCCGCACCGACCTGCACATCGTGGAGGGGCAGTGGGCCGAGAAGTCCGGCGTCCAGCTGCCGTATGTGATCGGGCACGAGAACGCCGGCTGGGTGCGTGAGGTCGGCTCGGCCGTGACCAACGTGGCCCCGGGCGACGCGGTCATCCTGCACCCGCTGGTGACCTGCGGGCTGTGCGGGCCGTGCCGCCGCGGCGACGACGTGCACTGCGAGAACTCGCGGTTCCCGGGCATCGACAGCGACGGCGGCATGGCCGAGCTGCTGCTGACCAGCGCCCGCTCGGTGGTCAAACTGGCCGACGGCCTCGAACCGGCCGCCGTGGCCGCCCTGGCCGACGCCGGACTGACCGCGTATCACGCCGTCCGCAAGGCCGTTCCGCTGCTGCATCCGGGCGCCACCTGCGTCGTCATCGGCGCCGGCGGCCTAGGCCACATCGGCATCCAGTGCCTGGTCGCGATGACCGCGGCCCGGATCGTCGTGGTCGACCCGAACCCGCGCGCCCGCGAGCTGGCGACGCAACTGGGCGCGCACGAGGTCGTCGAGAGCGGCGAGGACCTGACCGACTCGGCCCACATCGTGCTCGACTTCGTGGGGGAGCAGGGCGCCGAACGCGAGGGCCTCGCCATCACCCGGCGGGCCGGCAGCTACTTCGTGATCGGGTACGGCGGGAAGATCGACATCCCGACCATCGACCTGATCTCCACCGAGCGCAACATCATCGGCAACCTGGTCGGCTCCTACACCGACCTCGACGAGCTGATGACGCTCGCCGCCCAGGGCCAGGTCACCCTGCACACCAGGCAATATCCGCTGGCGGCGGTGAACGAGGCCATGGACGACCTCGAGGCGGGACGACTCCAGGGACGCGGGATCCTGGTCCCCTGATGTACGAGGGCTACTTCGTCGTCGACGGCCACTGCCGGCTCTGGGACGGCGGCCCGGCCAACCAGATCAACCGGTACGGCGAGGGGTTCACCCGGTGCCTGCACGGCTACCACTCGAACCTCTCGCCGGCCGGGTACCGGTGGCCGCTCGAGGAGTTCGAGCGGGTCGGCGAGAAGCAGATGCTGCACGACCTGTTCGACGTGGGCCACGCCGACGTGGCGATCCTGCAGACGACCGGCCTGACCGACTGGTTCGTCAACGGCTTCACCACCACCGGCCACCACGGCGAGGTGGCGGAGCGGCATCCGGGCCGTTTCATCGTCAACGGCTCCTTCGACCCGCGTGACGGCGAGGCCGGTCTGGAGAGACTGGAGCGGCTGTACGAGCGGTGGAAGCTGCCGGGCGTGACGCTGTGCACCGCCGAATGGAAGGGGAACAGCAAAGGCTGGAAGCTGAGCGACCCGTGGGCGTACCGCTATCTCGAACTTTGCGAACAGCTGGGGATCTGCAACATCCACGTGCCCAAGGGCCCGACGGTCTACCCGATGAACCGGGACGACTTCGACGTGGCCGACGTGGACGACGCGGCGACCGCGTTTCCCGGCCTGAGGTTCATCGTCGAGCACGTAGGGCTGCCCCGGCTGGAGGACTTCTGCTGGATCGCCACGCAGGAGCCCAACGTCTACGGCGGCCTGGCCATGGCGATGCCGTTCCTGCACAGCCGGCCGCGGTACTTCGCGCAGATCATCGGCGAGCTGCTCTACTGGCTCGGCGAGGACCGCCTGCTGTTCGGCAGCGACTACGCCGTCTGGCATCCGAAGTGGCTGGTCGAGCAGTTCGCCGCCTTTCAGATCCCGGACGACATGCAGGGGGAGTACGGCCGGCTGACCTCCACGGCCAAGGAGAAGATCCTCGGCCTGAACGCGGCCCGGCTCTATGACATCGACGTGCCCGGCTGAAGCCGCCCGCTGCGGGCCGCCCCGGCCAGGGCCACCGCCCGCGTGGCCCGGACGGCCCCGATCCGTACGGCCCGCTCCACCGACCACCGGTCCGTCCGCAGCCGCAGGGTCGGCATCGAGATCGCCACCGCCCCCACGAACCGGCCGGCGGCGTCGGTCACCGGCGCCGCCATGCAGCTGAGCCCGGCCTGGAACTCGTCCACCTCGACGGCCAGCCCGGTGCCGGTGACCTGCCGTAGCTGCCGCAGGAGCACGGCACGGTCGGTGACGGTCGCCGCCGTCACCTCCGGCAACCGCACCCCGTCGAGCACCCCCGGCAGCATGGCCAGCATCAACTTCCCGAAGGCGGTCGCATGCGGCACCTGATGAAAGCCCACCCCGAGCGGGTTGATCCGCGGATGCTCCGGGCACTCCTCGACATGCGCCACGATCATCTCGTCGTCCCGCAGCGCCGCGTAGTAGGCGGCGGCCCGCGCCTCCCGGTGCACCACCGAGGCCACCCGGCGTACTTCCGGCGGCACCGCGATCTGCCGGTGCAGCCCCCGGGCCAGATCGTCGACGCGGTGACCGAGCGCGTAGGCCCGCTCGTCGGCCAGATGCACCAGATAACCACCACCCACCAACGTCGTGAGCAGGTGATACGTGGTCGGGAGGGTGAGGCCGAGGGCCTTGGACAGGTCCTTCGCCGTCACCGGCCCGCCGGCCGCCGCGAAATGATCGAGCACGCGCATGGCCCGTTCCACCGACTGCAGCACCCCGGCGCGCTTCATGTCGTCCAGCCTGCGTCGGGCGGCAAGATGAGAAAACCCGCATAGCTGATCGTGCGAAAGGTGTCGAGTGACATGATCTTCATTACCGCCAAGTTCCGGATCAAGCCCGAGCACGCCGACGACTGGCCGCGCCTGTCCGGCCCGTTCACCGAGGCCACCCGCGCCGAACCGGGCTGCCTCTGGTTCGACTGGTCCCGCAGCCTCGACGACCCGGCCGAGTACGTCCTGGTCGAGGCTTTCCGCGACGGCGACGCCGGCGGCGCCCACGTCGGTTCCGCCCACTTCAAGCAGGCCCAGCAGGACCTGCCGCAATACCTGGTGGCGACCCCGAAGATCATCAGCCAGAGCATCGACCAGAGCGATTGGTCCGAGCTGGGGGAATTGGCGGTGCGCTGAAAAGCAGATCAGGATCAAGATCAATATGTCGTAGCGGGGTGGTGGGTACGGACCGCAACTCCCGTCGAGGGCCCGGGCGGGGCGAGCAGGGCGCTGCGCGCCCAGAACGCTCACCCCACCCGGGCGGCCCGCGGAAATGGTTGCGCTCGAAACCCGAAAACCAGAGGAGCGAGATGACGACCCTGCGGTTGCTGTGGCCCCAGTGGCAGGGAGCGGGAACATCCAGCGTGCGTGAGCTGGCGCCCGAGTTCCCGTTCGACGTGGCCCGGCGCGGCTACGCCGTGGGGTCGGCGGTCCTGGAGGCGGTACTTCCCCCGCACGAGGGGCCGACCGCCGCCGTACCCGTGGCCATGAACGACGCCGGTCTCGAGGAGCGCGACGGCATCGAGGCGAAGGACGCCATCCTCGCCCAACTGGCCGCCGCCCTCGACGTGATCCTCCACCACGACCCGGCCCGCATCGTCACGCTGGGCGGGGAGTGCGCGGTCAGCGTCGCGCCGTTCGCCGCCCTGGCCGACCGCTACGGTGACGACCTGGCGATCGTCTGGATCGACTCGCACCCCGACATCGGCACCCCGCAGAGCGACTATCCCGGCTTCCACGCCATGGCCGTCTCCGCGCTGACCGGCCACGGCGATCCCGACGTACTCCGCCTGCTCCCGGCCACCGTGTCGCCCTCACGCGTAGCCCTGGCCGGCCTGCACGCCTGGACCGGCGACGACATCGGCAACGTCGCCGGCTGGGGCATCCGCAGCTTCGCCCCCGGCGACCTGCGCACGACGTCACAGCCGCTACTGGACTGGCTGGCCGCCACGGGCTGCTCACGCCTGGCCGTGCACTTCGACGTCGACACCGTCGACAGCACCGAGATCGTCCTCGGCCTGGGCGCCGAACCGGACGGCCTCACCGCCACCCAGGTCCGCCGCGTGGTCGCCGACCTCGAAGCCGCCGCCGACGTCGTCGGCCTCACGATCGCCGAGTTCATCCCCCGCCAGGTCATGCACCTGCGACAGCTCCTGACCGGTTTCCCGTTGCTGGACCGGCGTGCCTGACGGCGGGGTGCGAGGATCTAGGGGAACCCTCACCACCCAGGAGCGTCATGCCTCGGATAGCCGTGACCGGCGGCAGCGGCAAACTCGGCCGCGCCGTCGTTCAAGAACTGCTCGACCACGACTACGAGGTGGTCAACCTCGACCGGGCCGCGCCGCGGGAGGCGTCGGCGCCGTTCACGCTGGTCGACCTCACCGACTACGGGCAGGTCGCCGAGGCGCTGAGCGCCATCGACGACCGCTACGACAGCATCGACGCGGTTGTGCACCTCGCGGCGATCCCCGCGCCGGGGCTGCGGCCGAACGCGGCCACGTTCACCAACAACATCACGGCCAGCTACAACGTGTTCGCGGCGGCCCGCGCCGCCGGCATCCGCCGCATCGTGTGGGCGTCGAGCGAGACGCTGCTGGGGCTGCCGCTCGGACCGGACAGCCCGCCGCCGTACATCCCGGTCGATGAGGACTATCCGGCCCGGCCCGAGACGTCGTACTCGCTCTCCAAGCATCTCGAGGAGAAGATGGCCGAGCAGTTCTGCCGCTGGAACCCCGAGCTGACCGCGATCGGCCTGCGCTTCTCGAACGTGATGGAGCCGGCCGACTACGAGGCCTTCCCGTCGTTCGACGCCGACCCGGGGCAGCGCATCTGGAACCTGTGGGGCTACATCGACGCCCGCGACGGCGCCCAGGCCGTCCGCCGAGCCCTGATCTACGACGCGACCGGCGTCGAGGTCTTCGTGATCGCCAACGCCGACACGGTGATGAGCCGCTCCAGCGCCGGCCTGGCCGCCGAATACTTCCCGGACGTCCCGGTCACCCGCGAGCTGGGCGAGCACGAGACCCTGCTGTCGATCGACAAGGCCCGCCGCCTGCTCGGCTACGAACCTCAGCATTCGTGGCGGCAGTAAAAACGGCCCGGGCCCTCTACGTGAACCCGGGGCGGGACGGTGCGTTGATCCCGGGGTGGAGACAACGCTGCTGAAGGTCATGGCTTTCCTGGTGAAGAAGCCGGAGATCGGGTTCGCCGAGCTGGTCGACTACTACGAGAACCACCACGTGCCGCTGATCCTCAGCCTGGCGCCGGCTCCGCCGGCGTCCGCGTGATCGGCACGGCGGGCCGGGCCCACCAGGACTACCTCCGCTGGTGGTCCGCCGAGCCATCACGTACGCAGGTCACGCGTCGGTGCAGTCCTCGAGATTCGACACCGAGAGGGGTTTGAGGACCCGTGCGGCGCGGTCCTTTGGGGAGCGGAAGATCAACGGCTTTGCAGGGCGGAATGTTGAACGTGGCGTAAGCAATCAACTGTCCATCGTTGAAGGCGGGTCCGGCCGGGTACCGCCCCTGTATGGCGATACCTCTGAGCGGGGCGGTCGAACGGTTCTGAATGATCAGCCTCGCCTCTTGTCCCGGGTTGTTGAAATCGTTTCCCATCCACCAGGCGACACGGTCGACGTAGCGGCGTTCGTAACGGGTTTCAGTCAGTTCCTTCAGCCGCCGCTGGTCGTAATACGTGATCGCAGCCACCGCGACCGCTTATCCGCCACCACGCTGCCCCTCTGCCGATGGCCTGGCAGTCTAAGACATCACCGGACCTGGGGTGATTGATGACGGCTCACCCGTCTCGCCAAAGCGACCCCACCGTCTGGTGGCGGCGTCCGGCAACGAGTGGTCCTCATCGTCGCCGTGGAGATCGGTCTGCTCATCCCTGACTCACCCGGGGGTGCGCCATGCCGTGAAGGTAAAGAAGGATGCCCCCCGGGCGGGCGGCCCGGAGACCGCCCGCCCGGAGAACTGACCGGCGCTGGCTACCGGTAGCGGTAGGCGCGGATGATGGTCTGCTTCGTGGTGTTGCCGGCGGTGTCGGATGTGGTGGCGCGCAGGGAGACGAAGCCCGCTCCGCGCGGGTGCTGGATGACGGCCGTGGCCTTGGTTCCCAGGCGCAGGGCCGGGAGGCGATGCCAGGTCTTGCCGTCGTCGAACGAAGCCTCCACCGTCAAGGAGCGCGGGGCGGCCGGGGCCGCTCCGATCTGGCGGTCGAGGGATATGGGCAGGGTCGTCAGGCGGCCCGCGGCGGCCGTGTTGTCGATGGTCAGCGCCGGGGTGTAGCGGACCGCCGTCATCGGCAGGCTGACCAGCTTGCCGTCGGGGACGTGGGACGAGCGGAACGTCCACTCGGCGTCGACCACCGTGGACAGTGGGAAGGCCGGGTCGCTGCGGAACACCGCGTGCACCCGGTAGTCACCGGCCTCGGCCGGCACCTCGGTGGCCTGCGGCGTCCACGCCGACTCGCCGACCAGCTTCCCGTTGCGGTAGATGCTCACGTCGGCGCTGCCCGTGCGCGGGAAGCGGAAACCCTCGTGTCCGCTGCCGTCGCCGTGCAGCGGGCCCGGGCCGCCCATCGTGTCGCCCCAGTAGCGGGCGGCGAACTGCTGCGCGAACTCGGGCTTCGGGAAGACCGGGCCCTCCACACCGTTGGCCCACTTCTCCGTGTACGCCCGTCCGGGCGGCCACGACGTCCAGTCCGACTCGTAGTGGGTGTATCCGAGCTGGCTGCTCGACACCTGCCACTCGGCCTGCTGGTCGCGGTTGTAGTACTCGGTGACCGTGGCCGGGGCGTCGTAGTTGAAGCTGAGCGGACTCTGCCGCGCGTCCGCGCTGCGGTAGACGGCCGAGTTGCCCGGCGCGCGGCCGATGGCCAGGCGGGTCACCGGGACGCCGGGCACGTCGGCCCCGATCGTCGAACGGACCGTGGCCAGGTCGCTCGTGCGGAGCGCCTTCGTCTTGCCGGCGATCATGCGGCCGCGCTCGTAGAAGTAGACGTGATAGGTGGCCGCCGGGGCCGCCCACTTGCCGGACAGGTAGGAGACGTAGCCCGGGGCCGTGCCGCCGCCGACCGCCGGTCCCGTGCGCAGGCGGGCGAAGTTCAGGTTCATCAGCACGCCGTACGGGTCGTTGCTGCCCCAGATCTCCGGCTTCTTGTCGCGGATGGTCCAGCCCGCCTCGTGATAGGCCGGCACCGCCTTGGTGTCGGGCATCGTGATGGTCACCGGCTTGGCCGTGCGGGCGTCCATGGTGATCGTGCGATCACGGTCGAGCACCACCCGCGGGTCGGCCAGCGAGGTGATGACCGGATCTTCTTCGGAGCCGGTGAGCAGGTACGACTGGGCGACGTAGCGGCCCGGCCCGACCGGCACCCGGACGCTGTCGCCGGCGTGCGCGAACGAGAAGACCGTCTGCTTGTCGAGGTCGGTCAGCATGGTCACCCAGCGCGGGTTCTCGCCGGTCACGCCGGGGGTGTTCACGGTGAGCGCGTGCCGGGTCAGGTACATCGCGATCGGCGTCACCACGCGGAGGGCGCCGGCGGTCGCGGTCAGCTCACCGCCGTACGGCTGCTCCTCCAGCCCGGCCGTGACGGCGGCCGTCACGGTCACCGAGGCCGTTCCGCCGGCGGGCACGGTCAGGCTGTCGGCGCTGACCGTGAAGACGCCGGAGGGCGCGTCGGTGCCGAGCTTCAGGTCGAGCGTCACCGCCTGGGTGCCGCTGTTGGCGTACACAATCGTCTGTTTCTGGGTGGTCCCGTCGCGCTGGAAACCGGCGCTCACCGGGTCGCTCGTGACCGGCTGGTCCAAGGCACGCTTGATGTCGACCAGGCCCGAGCCTTGCTCGTACGGCGTCAGACCGGTCCCCGGGTCGGCGGCGGCGGTCAGCGTGGCCTTGAGCTGGGTGGCGCGCCACTGCGGATGCCGCTGCGCGAGGAGGGCGGCGGCGCCGGCGACGTGCGGCGTGGCCATCGAGGTTCCGGAGAGTGAGGTGTACGCCTCCTCGCCGTCGACCGGCGGGAACTGGCCGTCCACGGAGCGGGCGGCCACGATCTGCACACCCGGTCCGGTGATGTCCGGCTTGACGGCGGCGTCCTCGGCGCGGGGTCCCCGGCTCGAGAAGGAGGCCAGCTCCTTGGTCTTGCTGACCGCGCCCACGGTCAGGGCCTTCTCGGCGCTGCCGGGCGACTCGACGGTGCTGTCGCCCGACTCGCCGGAGTTGCCGGCCGCGATGACGAACAACATGCCGTATTTGGCGGTCAGGTCGTCGACGCCCTGCTCGAGCACGTCGATGTCGGGGGTGTCGGGGGCGCCCAGGCTCATGTTGGCCACGGCGGCGCCCTGCTCGGCGGCCCACTGCATGCCGGCCAGGATGTCCGACTCGAAGCACTCCTCGAGGCCGCAGACCTTGGCGCTGAGCAGCTTCGCGCCCGGCGCCACGCCCTTGTAGCGGCCACCGGAGGCGGCGCCGGTGCCGAGGATGGTCGAGGCCACGTGCGTGCCGTGACCGACCGGGTCGGTCAGGTTGCCGGAGCCGGTGAAGTCTTCCGCGCCGGCGACCTGTCCCGCGAAGTCGGGGTGGGTGAGGTCGACGCCGCTGTCGATCACGGCGACCTTGACCCCGGCCCCGGTCAGCCCGGCCTGCCAGGCCGCGGGCGCCCCGATCAGCGGAACGCTGACGTCGAGGGTGGGCTTGCGCTGGCCGTCGAGCCAGACCTTGGTGACGCCGGAGCGCAGCTTGCCGGCCGCGGTGAGGCTCTTCCACAGCTCGGCCGGCTGGCTGCGGTCCTGCTCGTAGGCGACCAGCCCGACGTCGGGCAGCTTCTGGGTGACCCGGGCGCCGGCCGGGGTGGCCGTGCCCTGAACGATCAGCGGCAGGGTGCGCCGGGTGTCGTCGTAGCCGTAGTCGAGCAGCTTCGACACGTCGAACAGGCGCGGGTCGAGGCGGCCGGCGGCCAGCAGGCTCGCGGCGTCGGCCGGGACGACCTCGACGTCCTCGCCGGCGCTGGAGGTGAGGAACGGGATCTTCTCCCGGCCCGGTGCGGGGACGACGTCCACGGTGGTCTGGCCGGCGACGCTGCGGATCTTGACGGTGTCGCCGGTGATGAGGGTGACCGCCTTCGGTTGGGCGGCGAAGGCCGGCCCGGTCGCCGCGGTGGCGGCGGCCGGCCCGGGGGTCTGCGCGGCGGCGAGGCCCCCGCCGGGCAGCGCGGCCCAGGCCGCGACGCCCGCCAGGGCCAGCACCGACGTGATGCGGACCAATCGCATGGTTCTCCTTTGTCGGCAGGCAATGCTTTGGCGGGCAAACTACGCCGGGCGACAGGAGATGATCTATGTAACAAGATTCACAATGGACGATGGCGAACTTTCGCGCTTCCCGCGCGTGCGCCGGCGAGGCGGCGGTAATAGGCGTTGGCGCGGAGCAACTCGTCGTGCGTCCCCTCGGCGGCGACCGCGCCGTCCTCGACGACCAGGACCCGGTCGGCCGCCTGGACCGTGGAGAAGCGGTGGGCGATGACCACGAGGGCGCAGATCCGGGCCACCTCGCGCATCGTCGCGGCCAGGGCCCGCTCGCTGTCGGGGTCGAGGTGGGCGGTCGGCTCGTCGAGCAGGACGAGGGCGGGCCGGGAGAGCAGGCAGCGGGCGATCGCGACGCGCTGCCGCTGGCCGCCGGACAGCCGGCCGCCGCGCTCGCCCACGGAGGTGTCGAGACCGTCGGGCATGCCGGCCACGACGCCGGTCAGCCCCGTCATCGCGAGCACGCGGTCCAGGTCACGCTCGGCGGTGGGCCCGGAGCCGTACAGCAGGTTCTCCCGCAGGGTGCCGGCCAGCAGCGGGCAGTCCTGCTCGACCAGGCCGACGACGGCGCGGTGCCGGGCGTACGGAATGAAGCGGGCGTCGCGCCCCCGCAGCAGGATCGTGCCCCGGTCGGGCTCGTAGAACCGCTCGGCCAGCGCGAACACCGTCGACTTGCCGGCGCCGGACGCGCCCACGAGCGCGACGTGACCGCGCTCGGGCACGGTGAACCGGATGCCGCGCAGCACCGGCCGGGCCGGGTCGTAGCCGAACCACACGTCGCGGAACTCCAGCACGGGCGGCCGCCGGCTCATCGGCACCACGGCCCGCGGATGGTCGCGCTCGACCGGCAGGGCGAGCACCTCGTTGATCCGGTGCAGCGCCCCCGAGCCCTGCTGGATGGCGCCCACGGCCTGGAAGATCTCGTAGATCGGCGCCGACAGATAGGTCATGGCCAGGGTGAAGGCGACCAGGCGGCCCAGCGAGGTCTCGCCCGAGGCGACCCGGGTCGCGCCGACCAGCAGCACGGTCAGGAAGGCCCCGCTGACCGCGAGGTCGTTGGCGGGCCCGCTGAGTGCCGCGAGCTCGGCCATGCGCAGATTCGCCCGGTACGCCCTGGTGGCCGACCCGTGGAGCCGGGAGGCCTCCACCGGCTCGGCCCGGCAGGCCCGCACCGTGCGCATCCCGCCCAGGGCCCGTTCCAGGTCGGCCGAGAGCGCCCCCTCGGCGTCCTGGGCGGTGTGCGAGGCGGCCCGCAGCCGGCGCACCACGGCCAGCAGGCTCAGCACCGAGACGGTGAACAGCGCGACCACCAGCGCCATCAGCGACGGGTCGAGCCGGGCCAGCAGCGCCACCACGGCCACCAGGGCGATCGCGCCGGCCAGCCCGGTGCCCAGGCTCTGCGCGACGAGGGTCTTGACGACGGCGGTGTCACCGCAGGCGCGGGCGATCACATCACCGGTGCGGACGTGGTCGAGCAGCGGCATCCGCACCCGCAGCAGCCGCACGATGAGGGCGAGGCGCAACTGCCGGGTCATGGTCTCCCCGGTGTACGCCTGCACGTAGCGGGCCGTCGCGTGGGCGATGGCCTGGGCCGCGAACAGCCCGGCGAGCGCCGCGAACACCGGCCACGGCACCCGCCCGCCGCTCGCGGCGTCCACCGCGGCCCCGGCCAGCAGCGGCTGGGCCAGGGCCAGGGCCGACCCGAGCAGGCTGAGCCCGGCCGCCACCGCGATCCACCGGCGGTGCCCCCGGGTGAGCCGCCGCAGATCCTGGAACATGCTGCGAAAACTACGTGAATCGGTCAGAAATGGAAGATGTGATCACCCGAGGGGGTGCCTCAAGCCACCCGCATGCTGTCGATCACCGCCGCCCGCAGGGCGGCCTGGTCGTCGCAGGGACGCGACTTCAGGCCCTCGGGCACGATCAGCGTGTGGAACAGCAGGGCGTTCGAGTCGAGCACCTGGAGCTGGACCACGCAGAGCGGCTTGCCGAGGACCTCGTCCCGCTCACCGGTCCGGCCTCCTCCCGCGGGGCGGGGACGCCCAGGTGCTCGGCCAGGACCCCGGTGTCGAGCGCCCCGCAGGCGTCGAAGTCCTTCCCGTAGCGCGCCTCGATCACCGCGACAAGCTACGGCATCAGCCGATGGCCCGTGCGACCTCCGGGTACCAGCGGTCGGCGATCTTCACGTTTCCGGCGTCGTTCGGGTGGACGCCGTCGTACGTGTCGGTACTGGTGTTGAAACCCGTCCACTGATCGACGACCGTGATCGGGGAGGCGGCGGTGGACAGGCCGGCGGCCCAGGCCGGGATCGCGGCGTTGAGGTTCACCACGCGCTGGCCGCATTCGGAGCAGTTGCTCGCGTTCATTCCGATGATCTGGGCGACCAGGATCTTCATGGCCGGGTTCTGGGCGCGCATCTGACCGACCAGCTTGGTGAACGCGGCGAGGATCGTGGCCGGCGAAAGGTTGTTCCAGACGTCGTTGGTGCCGAAGTGCATGAGCACCACGTCGGGGTCGGTGGCCGAGAGCCAGCCGACCAGCTGGTTCTGGTTGGCGACGTTGGTGGCCAGGAAGCCGCCGTGGCCCTCGTTCTCGCCGTCGTAGGCGAAGCCGCAGCCCTGCCCGGGCAGGGTGCCCACGAAGTCGACCTGATCGGCCGGCAGCTTCTGCCAGAGCAGGGCCCGCCAGCAGCCGGGCGAGCCCGTGATGGAGTCACCGAGAGCCATGATCTTCACCGGCTGATCTCCAGGCGGCGGGGTGGTCGGCGGGGTCGTCGGCGTCGTTCCGCCGTTGCAGGCCGTTCCGTTGAGCGCGAAGGCCGTGGGGGCGGCGCCCGAGCCCGATCCGTTGAAGCCGAACGACGTGGTGGCGTTGGTGGCGAGCGCGCCGTTCCACGAGGCGTTGCGGACGGTCACGTCGGCCCCGGACTGGGTCACCGAGCCGTTCCACAGTTGGGTGACCGTCTGTCCCGAGGGAAAGGCGAACGTCAGCGTCCACGAGGTCACCGGGTCGCCCAGGTTGGTGACGTCGACCGAGGCGCCGAACCCGCCCGGCCACTGCGCGGTCGTCCTATATTCGACCCGGCAGCCTACGGCGGCCGACGCGGGCGCGGCCGCGACCAGCGTGGCGGCGCCGATCAGCAGGCCGGCGATCAGGGCCGTACTCCATCTCCGCATGGCTTCTCCTTGACTCATCCATCGACACACGTCAATCTGGGAGCGCTCCCGAAGCTATCGAGAGGAGACTCCGGTGTCCAGCAGGGCAAAGATCGCGGCGGGCTTGGCCGTCCTCACCGCGGGCGCGGTGATCACGGTGGCGACCAGGGCCGAGGCCGCCGACGGACGGCAACGCGAACGGCTCGACCGCGGCCTGATCAGCGTCCGCTCCGGCAGCGGCAACCTGGTCAGCTGGCGGTGGCTGGCCACCGACCCGGCCGGCGTCGGGTTCAACCTCTACCGCGGCTCCACCAAGCTCAACTCCACGCCGATCACCGCGTCGACGAACTATCTGGACGCCGGCGCCGCCGCGTCCTCCTCGTACACGGTCCGCCCGGTCGTGAGCGGCGCCGAGCAGGCGGCCGAGGGCCCGAGCCTGACCTTCGGCAGCGGCTATCTCGACGTGCCGATCCAGAACCCGAACAGCTCGCTCTACGCGGCCAACGACGCCAGCGTCGGCGACCTCGACGGCGACGGCCGCCTCGACCTGGTGCTCAAGTGGGAGCCGCTCAACGCCAAGGACAACTCGCAGTCCGGCGTCACCGACCCGGTCTACATCGACGGATACCGCCTCGACGGCACCCGGCTGTGGCGGATCAACCTGGGCCGCAACATCCGGGCCGGGGCTCATTACACCCAGTTCCAGGTGTACGACTACGACGGTGACGGCGACGCCGAAGTGGCCATGAAGACGGCCGACGCCACGACCTCCGGCACCGGTCAGGTGATCGGCAACGCGAGCGCCGATCACCGCAACTCCAGCGGGTACGTCCTCAGCGGCCCCGAATACCTGACCGTGTTCGACGGCCGGAACGGCGCCGCCCTGTCGACCGTCGACTACGTGCCCCCGCGCGGCACGGTCTCCTCCTGGGGCGACTCGTACGGCAACCGGGTCGACCGCTTCCTGGCCGGCACCGCGTACCTCGACGGCGCCCGCCCCAGCCTGATCATGGCGCGCGGCTACTACACCCGTACGGTGATCGTGGCCTGGGACTTCCGCAACGGCACGCTGACCCGCCGGTGGACCTTCGACAGCAACAGCTCGACCAACCCGGGAACCGCCGGGCAGGGCAACCACCAGCTGTCGGTGGCCGACGTCGACGCCGACGGCCGCGACGAGATCGTCTACGGCTCGCTGGCCGTCGACGACAACGGCGCCCGGCTCTGGAACACCGGCCTCGGCCACGGCGACGCCCTGCACGTGGGCGACCTCAACCCGTCCCGGGCCGGCCTCGAGGTCTTCAAGGTCGACGAGGACGCCAGCAAGCCGTCGTCGTGGATGGCCGACGCCCGTACCGGCCAGATCCTGTGGAGCACTCCCGCCGGCGGCGACAACGGCCGCGGCGTCTCGGCCGACATCTGGTCCGGCAGCGCCGGCGCCGAGTCCTGGTCGTCACTGGCCGCAGGCGTCCGCAACCCGTCCGGCTCGGTCGTCTCGTCCCGCAAGCCGAGCTCGACGAACTTCGTCGTCTGGTGGGACGGCGACCCGGTCCGGGAGCTGCTCGACGGCACCCATATCGACAAGTACGGCACGTCGTCGGACACCCGCCTGCTGACGGCGTCGGGCGTGCACTCCAACAACGGCACCAAGTCGACCCCGTCCCTGTCCGGCGACATCCTGGGCGACTGGCGCGAGGAGGTCATCTGGCCGACGAGCAACAACACAGCCCTGCGCATCTACTCGACACCGGTCCCGACCGACCGCCGGGTGGTCACCCTCCTGCACGACATCCAGTACCGGGAGGCCCTGGCCTGGCAGAACACCGCCTACAACCAGCCACCACACCCGAGCTTCGCCATCCAGTGACCGTCACGACGCGCCCCGCTCGTCCACCACGGACGAGCGGGTCCGCGACCGGCCCCGGAGCCGGCCCTCGTCCTCGATGCCCTCCAGCTCCCGCGCGGCGCCGGCTTCGTCTCCCTGCGCTCCACCACGGCCGACAAGCTGGCAAGACCACGGAGCAGAGCATCGTCCGCACCTACCGCTACCGGTGAGGTCCGGCTTTTCTGACCAGGTCCTGGCCGTACCTCATGGGCTCGGCACCTGACGAGCGTGGGTCCTGGTCGGCCCGGCTCACCGTGCCGATTACGTGGGCGCCGCGGCTGGTCGGCGTGACGTCAGTGACTGGGCCTGGTCGTGACCCGCTCGTCGACGACGTATGAGCGGGTCCGGGACCGGTCCAGGAAGCGGGCCTCGTCATAGCTCGGTGACGACCTGGAAGTCACCGGCGTCGATGAAGTTGCGCTGACAACCCAGCGGAGCCGGCGCCAGGCTGAGGATCGGCGGCACATGGTGGTTCTCGTAGTAGTCGACCAGCTCGGCGAACCCGATCTCCCAGCAATGTTGTCTCCACTCCGAAATCAACGCGGGTCCCCTCGGCGGGTTCACCTGTGGCACGATCGGGCGGCCACCAGCCCTGGGAAGTGTCCGTGCCCCGCCGGCCGCCCGCTGCCGTTCGCGCCACCCTCCGGCGCCATCATCGCCGGTCTTCCCGCCGCCGGGTCGACGTGACCGGGCTCTCCGCGGCGGCGATGCGCCAGTTGCGCGCCCTTGATCGTGGCCAAGGGTGGCCGGACAACCGGGCTGCGGAGGCGATCCGCGTCTGGTGCGGGGCGCCTCGGGGCGGGGGCGTTCCGTGGCACGGCGACGACTACGACTGGCGTAACCCGGACGATCCGCGCGCGGTCATCGAGGTCGCGCTGCGGCGGTTGTCCCGCCGGGCCCGGCGTGAGCTCCGGGCGGTGATCGGGCCGGCCGACGATCGGCGCCGGCGGCTGTGGATCGCCGATCCGTTCGCGCCGCCGGAGCTGCCGTGGTGGCTGCGGACGTGGCGGTAGGTTGACGGCATGATCCTTCGCCACATCACCATCGACAGCTCGCAGCCGTACGAGCTCGCCCGCTTCTGGAGTGCGGTGACCGGCTGGCCCCTGTCGGACGAGGACCTGCCGGACGACGACGAGGTGCTGCTGGCCGCGCCCGAGCCGGTGCCGAGCCTGCTGTTCATCCGGGTGCCCGAGGCCAAGAGTGTCAAGAACCGGCTGCACATCGACTGGATGCCTGACGAGCGCACCCGCGACGAGGAGGTCGAGCGGCTGGTCGGCATCGGGGCCAAGCTCTACGAGGACCACCGGGCCGAGGGCGGTCTGGGCTGGGTCACCATGCAGGACCCGGAGGGCAACGAGTTCTGTGTGGAGCGCAGCACCAAGGAGCGGGATCTCTAGGGTCTTGATCGATCGGCTTCCATGCGGAACTATGTTTCGCACTGAGAAACCGAGAGAGGGGACTCGTCCATGCTCAGACGTATCACCATGCTCTTTTCCGCTGTCCTTCTATTGATCACCACGGCCTGGGCCCTGCCGGCCCAGGCCGTCGGCGTGTATAGCCGGGCCTTCACCAACGTGTTCCACAGCGACCAGGACAACCGCAGCATGTGTCTCTGGACCGAGGACAACCGCGCCGACGACCACAGCCCGTACCTCAAGAGCTGTGCGTCGTCGCCGAACAGCCTCGCCAAGTGGTGGCTGCACCAGAAGGTGGACAACTTCGGCGGCACCGGCAACCCGATGTGGGTGCTCCAGAGCCAGGGCACCTCGTCGACTTCCTGCCTGGAGGCGCACCCGAACGCCTCCCTGAGCTACAACCTGTCGCTCGGCACCTGCAACTGGGCCGGTGGCGGGAGCGACATCAACAAGCAATGGGAGGCCATCAAGCAGGCGAACGGGGCCTGGGTGATCAGAAGCGTCAGCGCCAAGCAGTACAACAAGAACCTGTGCATCGGCGCGTTCGGCGGGACCGCCATCGCGGTTCTTCTGCAGGAGTGCACCTTCGGCGCCAAACAGCAGTGGAACGCGGGTAACGCCACCCCGGTGTCGTAGGGCTAGAGGAACGACCGGCCCAGGCCGCGGATCGAGGCGTCCAGGACCTGGGCCGTGTGGGCCAGGGCGATCGTCCCGCCCTGGCGGCGGATCGCCGAGGCGACCTGCATGAGGCAACCGGGGTTGGCCGTCACGAGGAGGTCGGCCCCGGTGGCCAGCACGTTGGTGGCCTTGCGGTCGCCGAGCTCGGCCGCCGGCACGGGGTTGAGGATGTTCCAGACGCCGGCCGAGCCGCAGCAGATCTCCGGGTCCGCGATCTCGCGGACGGTCAGGCCGGGGATGCCCTTCAGCAGGGAGCGGGGCTGATTCCGTACGCCCTGGGCGTGCCCCAGATGGCAGGCGTCGTGGTAGGCCACCGTCAGCGGCAGCGGGTGACGTTCGGCCACCGGGCCGAGGTCGTGCAGGAGCTCGGCCAGGTCGCGGACCTTCGCGGTGAACGCGGCGGCCCGGGCCGCGTACGCCGGGTCGTCGGCCAGCAGGACGTCGTACTCCTTCAGCGACGAGCCGCAGCCGGCCGCGTTGACCACGAAGTAGTCCATGCCGCTGTGCTCGAACGTGTCGATGAGTTTGCGGGCGAACCGCTGCGCCTCCCGCTTGCGGCCGTTGTGCACGCTCAGCGCGCCGCAGCAGCCCTGCGAGGGCGGGATCAGCACGTCGCAGCCCTCGGCGGCCAGGACGCGGACGGTCGCGGAGTTGACCTCAGGGAAGAACGCGCCCTGAACACAACCGGTCAGCATGCCCACGACGGCCCGTCGCGTTCCGCGGGCCCGGACGAGGCGCGGCGGGGGTGGGACGCGCCGGGGGCGCGGGGCGAGCGCGTCGAGTGTGGCCAGCGTGGGCGAGAGCCGGGCCAGCAGCGGACCGAGCAGACCAGAGAGGCCGAGGCCCTTGTACGCGCGCAGCGGGCCTCGGAGAAGGCGCAGCCGCCGCCGGTACGGGAACACCGCGAAGATCGCCGACCGGAGAGCACGGTCGCGCGGCGAGCGGGTGTGCCGGCGCTCGATCTGGGCCCGCGTGTCCTCGATCAGCCGGTCGTACTGCACGCCGGACGGGCAAGCGGTCACGCACGACATGCAGCCCAGGCACCGATCGAAATGCGCCACCATCGAGTCGCTGAGCGGCTCGCCGTTCAGGCCCTGGTTCATCAGGTAGACGCGGCCGCGCGGCGAGTCGGCCTCGGCGCCCCACAGCGCGTACGTCGGGCAGGCCGGCAGGCAGAACCCGCAGTGCACGCAGTCGGCGACAAGGTCGGCCCGCGGCGGATGGTCGTCGTCGAAGGCGGCGGGACCGGCCACCGGTCCCAGCACGTCACGGGGTGGTTCGCCGGTGCCCCACGTGGCGTCGACCATTCAGATGCCTCCCACGAAGCGGCCGGGGGCGAAGCGCCGCGCCGGGTCGAACTGGTCCTTGATGCGGCGCATCAGCGCCAGCCCGGGCACCGGGCCCCACATGTCCAGGATGTCGCGCACGGGCGGCGGCGCGGTCAGCACGACCGCGTGCCCGCCGAGGGTCACGCACAGCGCCCGCAGCCGCTCCGCCTCGGTGATGTCGCGCGGCGCCGCGTAGAGCACGCCCGTACCGGCCGATCCGCGCACTCCGAAGCCCGGCGCGGCCAGCTCCGGCACCCGCGATTTCGGCACGGACAGCTTCATCCCGATCCCGTCCGCGGCCCACGGCGCCACACCCCACCAGGCCGGCGCCTCCTCGCTGATCTCGCCCCCGATGAGCTTCTCCACGGCCGAGGCTCTTTCCCGTACGCCGATGGCGGTGCCCTCGAGCAGGACGGCCAGCTCGCCGGAGGCCGAGTCGATCTCGAGCGCGCTCGGCACGACCTGCGCGCCCAGGACGGCCGCGGCCAGAGAGGCGGGTGCGGTCGTACGGACGTACGCCCTCGACGCCGGAAGCGGATGCAACCGGAAAGCGCACTCGGTGATCAGCCCGAGGGTTCCGTAGGAACCCGTGAAGAGCTTGCCCAGGTCGTATCCCGCGACGTTCTTGACCACCTTGCCGCCGGAACGGGCGACCTTGCCGTCCGGCCGCACGATCGTGATCCCGATGAGCAGGTCGCGGACCGTCCCGTAGTGCAGCCGCAGCGGCCCGCTGGTGTTCGCCGCGACCGTCCCGCCCACGGTCGAACCGGCCGGGCCGTCGAGCACGAGCCGCTGGTCGCCCAGCGACAGACCGGACAGCGGCGTCCCGGCCCGGACGACCGTGATCAGATCGCCCGCGGCGTGCTCGACGACCCCGGACAGCCGCGCCGTGTCGATGATCAGGTCGAGCCGGTCCGGCGGGGGAGCCCAGTGGATCTTCGTGCCGGCCCCGCGGACCACGACGGTGAGGTCGCTCGCGGCGGCGACCAGCGCCGCCGCCTCGGCGGTCGACGCGGGCGAGGCGACCAGGCGGGCCGGCACGCCGCCCACGTGGTCGTCGTCGGTGGCCGGCCGTGTCAGCTCGTCGAGGACGCCCACGTCAGAACACCTCGGCGTCGCCGAAGGCGTCGGCCGCCCGGTGGCGGCCCGGACGCTCCCCGCAGAGCCGGGGCGTCGGGAAGATCTTGCCGGGGTTGGCCAGGCCGTCCGGGTCGAACGCGCAGCGCAGCAGCTGCATGGTGTCCAGGTCGTCGTCGCCGAACATGCGCGGCATGTATTTCGCCTTGTCGGCGCCGACGCCGTGCTCCCCGGTGATCGAACCGCCGTACTCGATGCAGAGGTCGATGATCGCGCCCGAGGTGGCCTCGGCCCGCTCGGCCTCGCCCGGGACGCCGTCGTCGAACAGCACCAGCGGATGCAGGTTGCCGTCGCCGGCGTGGAAGACGTTGGCCACCCGCACGCCGTTCTTCGCCGCCAGGTCGTCGATCTTGCGCAGCACCTGCGGCAACGCGGTCCGCGGGATCACCCCGTCCTGCACGATGTAGTCCGGGCTGATCCGGCCCACCGCCGCGAACGCCGACTTGCGGCCCTTCCAGAACAGCGCCCGCTCCGCGTCGTCGGCCGCGATCCTGATCTCGAACGCCCCGCTCTGCTCGCACAGCCCTGTGACCTGCTCGAACTGCGCCTCGACCTCGGCCGACGGCCCGTCCAGCTCGACGATCAGCACCGCGCCCGCGCCCGCCGGATAGCCGCACGCCACCGCCGCCTCGGCCGCCTCGATGGCCAGCGCGTCCATCATCTCGATGGCCGCCGGCACCACCCCGGCCGCGATGATCGCGCTGGTCGCGGCCCCGGCCTGGTCGACGCCGGGGAACGCGGCCAGCAGCGTGCGCACCGACTCGGGCAGCCGGGTCAGGCGCACGGTCACCTCGGTCGCGATGCCCAGCGTGCCCTCGGAGCCGACGAACGCGCCGAGCAGGTCGTAACCGGGCGGGTCCTCGGCCCGGCCGCCGACGCGCACCAGGTCGCCGTCGGGGGCGACGAACTGCAGGCCGGTCACGTGGTTGGTGGTGAAGCCGTATTTGAGGCAGTGGGCGCCGCCCGAGTTCTCGGCCACGTTGCCGCCGATCGAGCAGATCTGCTGGCTCGACGGGTCGGGGGCGTAGTAGTAGCCGTGCGGCGACGCGGCCCGGGTCACCTGGAGGTTGATCACGCCGGGCTCGACCACCGCGCGCTCGTCCTCGGGGGCGACGTCGAGGACGCGGCGCATCTGCGCGGTCACGATCAGCACCCCGTCGGCGTGCGGGAGCGCCCCGCCGGACAGGCCGGTGCCCGAGCCGCGGGCCACGAACGGGGCCCGGGCGCCGACGCAGGCCCTGACCACGGCCGCGGTCTGCGCGGCGGTGTGCGGCAGCGCCACGATGGCCGGGACCACCCGGTAGTGGGCGAGGCCGTCGCACTCGTACGTCCGCAGCTCCTGCCGGTCGGTGATGACCTGGTCGGGGCCCAGCTCCGCCCGCAGCCGCCGGGCCAGCGCATCGAGGTCGGTCACCCCGACAACCTAACCCGGAGCGCCCGGATCCGTCACGGTATGTGTTCTGCGAAGATGGCCCGATGCTCGCTCGTATCGCCGCCCCCGCGCTCTGCGTCGTGCTCCTGGCCGCCGGCTGCTCGTCCGGCGACGACGACCCGGCCCCGGAGCCGACCGGCCTCATCGCCGCCACCACCATGCGCGGGGCCTTGCTGCAGGCGACCGACATCGGGCCGACGTGGGCCCCGCCCGCCACCGCCCCCGCCGCCGGCCAGTTGGTGAGCATCTGCGGCGGCACCTCCACGGCGCCTGAGGTCCCGCCGGGCGGCGAGGTCGTGGCCGCGTCCTTCGTGGACGAGGGGGAGAAGGGCGCGCAGACCCTCGACCAGAAGGCGCTGGTCTACGGCGACGCCACCGCGGCCAAGGCCGGCCAGGCGGCCCTGCGGGCGATCGCCGACGGCTGCAAGGCCGACGTGTCGGTGCCGGCGACCGTCACGAACGACAAGTCCGAGCCCGCGTACACCGAGACCGTCGAGATCAAGACGTTCAACGAGAGCGGCTGGGACGGCTTCGCGGTGATCCGCCACAAGAAGTACGAGCCGAAGCACCCCGGCACGGCCGACACCGCGGTCGCGGTGCTGACCAAGAGCAACGTGGTGCTCGTCGATGCGTACGCGATCTATCAGCTGAACAACGCCAGCACGTCACCCAACTTCGCCGGCGACTGGCAGAAGCTGGTCGGATCGGTTGTGCAGCGCGTCGGCTGAACCTCAAAGCCGGCTGTGAATGCGGCGCCCGGGATGGACAGCCCGCCGGAGAAGGTCTAATGTTCCGAGTGCGCCGTTGTGAGTTCTTCCCCCGTGGAATTCACAGCGGCGCCCTTATTTTTTACTTTGTCGTGACCGGCAGCTTCGTATAACCCCGCAGCGTCAGGCTGTCGCGCCGCTCGGCGCCCTCGGCGCGTGCCAGTTTCGGCAGCCGGCGCATCAACGCCGGGAAGGCGACCTGAGCCTCCAGCCGGGCCAGCGGAGCGCCCAGGCAATAGTGGATGCCGCCGCCGAACGAGAGCGGCGCGTTGTCCGTACGCCGCAGGTCGAGCCGGTCGGGGTAGGCGAACCGCTCCGGATCACGGTTGCCGCCGCCCAGATAGGCGACCAGGCGGTCACCGGGCTCGATCGGCACGCCGGCGATCGTGGTGGCGTCCCACGCGACCCGGCCCAGCAGCTGCACCGGTGAATCGAAGCGCAGCAGCTCCTCGGCCGCGGCCTCGGCGTCCTCCTGGAGAGCGGGGATCTGATCGGGGTGGTCGAGCAGCGCCACCAGGCCGTTGGCCAGCAGGTTGGTGGTCGTCTCGAAACCGGCCGCGAACAGCAGCGCGGCCATCGTGAGCAGCTCGTCCTCGGTGAGGCGGTCGCCCTCCTCCTCGGCGCTGACCAGGGCGCTCAGCAGATCGTCCTGCGGATCCCTCCGGCGCTCGGCGGCCAGCCCGGTCAGGTAGTCCCGCATGATCTTCGCGGCCGGGTCGGCCTTCTCCAGGACCTCGGGCGTGATGATGTCGAGCACCTGCGACCAGTCGCGGACCAGCGTCTGGAACTGCGCCCGGTCCTGTTTCGGCACGCCGAGCAGCTCGCCGATGACGTTGGCCGGCAGCGGGAAGGCGAACGCCGACACGAAGTCGGCCTCGCCGCTGCCGGCCAGGTCGTCCAGGAGGTCGCTCACCATGGCCTCGACCGCCGGCCGCAGCTCCTGCACGCGGCGCGCGGTGAAACGTGAGCTGACGAGCCGCCGCAGCCGGGTGTGGTCGGGCGGGTTCTGCGCGATCATGCTGGTGAAGAACTGCTGCAGGGCCGGGTGGTCGGCCCAGTCGGGGAAGCCGACGAAGGCCAGCATGTGCGCCGGCATGTGGCCGAGCTTGGGGTCGCGGGCGACCGCGGCGCAGTCGGCGTGACGGGTCACCACCAGCGCGTTGTCGCCGGCCCGGACCATCGGGGAGATCTCGCGGAGCCGGGCGTACCGGGGATAGGGATCCTCCCGGCCGACCATCGTGGTGAGCTCGGTGAGCAGGGTGAAGACTTCCGGACTCTCGACAACGGACGTCACGGCGGACTCCTCTCGACGCATCGATATGTGCCGAAGCCTAGCGAGCGGGTGCGACAGAAAGGGCTTGAGTGGGCCGGTGGCCTGGCATACGGTGGTGCGGGCTCATCAACCACAGTTTATGGCGTCCTGCATCGGGGGATGTGCATGGGCCGGCGCGTCCGGTCCCTGCTCATGGACGCCGTTCGCTGTATGGTGGGCACCTCATCTTGTCCCGGGGGAGGAGGGCGTGGTGGGCGCCTTCTCCATCGCCGAGAAACTCGACCGCCTGTTCCGCTCGGTGCGCCCGGCGGGGCAGGGCGAGCCGAGCTACATGGCCGTGGCCGAGGCGATCCGGGCCGATCAGGGCGTGCCGATCTCCCACACGTACATCTGGCAGCTGCGCACCGGGCGCCGCGGAAATCCGACGATCCAGCATCTGACCGCGCTGGCCACCTATTTCGGGGTGCCGGTGGCGTACTTTCTGGACGATGAGCAGGCGGCCCGGGTCGACGGTCAGCTCGAGCTGCTGCGGACCCTGCACGACGCCGGGGTCACCGAGATCGCGTTGCGGGCGGCCGATGTGTCGCCGCGCGGGCGCGACACGATCAGCGAGCTGATCCGGAAGGTGTGGGAGTCCGAGCGCCGGCCCGGCGAAACTCCCGGCTGACGCCGCCGAGCCACGCCACCTCGTCGGCCAGGGTCGCGCCGACCGGCGCCCACTCGGCCGAGCTTTCCGTGGGGGATTCGCCTGCGTTTCGGCGCTCCAAGGCCCGTACGACGGCCTCGGCCTCTGACCTCATGGTTTTCTCTCCCGTGGTCTCGAGGTAGGGGCGCAGGGCGAGCATGCCGTCCCTGATCTCGATGACCCGGCGGTAAAGGCGCAGGTGGATGTCGTCGACGCCGGCCAGCTCGACGATCGCGCGGCGCGGCGTGAAGAGGATGATCTCGGGGAAGGCGTCCCGCATGGCCTTCCACAAAGGCCTCAGAGCCAGGAGATTCCGGTACGCCGTCAGGGCGCTCCGGGCCCTCGGACTGGCCGCGATCATGCCGCCGGTGACGGTCAGCAGCACCGCGATCGTCTGTACCTGCTCGGCGATCGGCTCGGCCTCGCGCACCTCGTCGATGACCAGCGCGCTGATCCGGAAGAACGCGAAGACGGTGATCAGCGCCGTTCCCACCGCCATCAGCCGCAGCGCGAAGCGGGGCAGGCCGGGGTTCACCTGCCGGCTCGTCGACCAGAAGAGGGCGGTGGCATTGACCAGCACGTACGCCAGATAGGCCTCCAGAACGACCCAGTAAGCGACATGCCGGGTGGGTATGCGGGGCTCCGGCGCGGTCACGCCCGCGGTGAGGATGATCAGCGCGGCCAGGACGAGCGTGACCAGGATGGTCTGCCGGCGGTTGTCGCCGCGCCCGGTGACGAGGGCGACGAAGCGGAGCAGGAAGAAGGCGGCCAGCACACCGAACAGATGGGGGAGGGCGGGCTTCTGGGTCTCGGCCAGGATCGGGGCGAAGGCGAAGGTCTTGCCGAAGGTGACCGCGGCGAGGGAGGCCCACAGTGCCCGTTGCCGGCTGTCGCGAAATATGGTGGGAAATCGGACGACCGTCATGCCCCAGAGCAGGGCCAGCAGGATCGCCGAGAGGATCACTCCAGGCCCAGCGCCTTGGCGACGCGGCCCAGCGTCGTGCGCGGCGGCCTGGGGGAGCGGCCGCGGATCAGCGACGCCATCATCTCGGCCTCGCGCTCCTGCGCGTCGGAATATGCGGCCCGGCCCAGCACCCGGCCGACGGTCGCCGGGTCGAGGTCGGGGAACAGGCGGGCGAGCGAACCGTCGGCACCGGAATGTCCGCTGAGGATGTGAGCCAGCTCGTGCAGCACGATGTGCTCGGCGTGCAGCGGGGACGTGCCTGGATCGTAAAAGACGTGATCGGCTTCGGGGGTGCCGATCCACAGGCCGCAGGGCGCGTCCGCGCTGAGGCCGGGCACCGGCCGGCGGATCAGTGGACGGCCGCGCCGCTCCGCCACCTCGGCGCAGAACGTGTCCAGATCGAACGGGTCGGGCACGCGGACCCCGCGCAGGCGCGACTCGCATCGCCGCCGCAGGTTTTCCACCGTGGCCACGCTACTCGCCGTGGTCGCTGCGCGGAACTGCGCGGAGAAAGCGCTTACCGAACAGGAGGTGATGGTGGCCTGTGCAATACCCCACGGGACAGTTAACTATTCGGCGGATCTCTGCATAGCCTTACGAATCTCGGGGCAGAAACCAGTTCGGCCGCGGAATCGAAACCGGAGGTGACTGGCCATGGAGAAGTTCGTCTACGACTTCGCCGAGGGCAACAAGGATCTCAAGGATCTGCTCGGCGGTAAGGGTGCCAATCTCGCGGAGATGACGAACCTCGGCCTGCCCGTCCCGGCCGGCTTCACGATCACCACCGTGGCGTGTCAGCGGTACCTCGCCGACGGCGCTCACGTCGAGGGTCTTTCCTCCCAGATCGATGATCATCTGGCCGCGCTGGAGCGGGCCATGGGGCGGTCGTTGGGTGATCCCACTGATCCGCTGCTCGTATCGGTGCGTTCCGGGGCCAAGTTCTCCATGCCCGGCATGATGGAGACTGTCCTCAATGTCGGGCTCAACGACGAGTCGGTCGAGGGGTTGTCGCGGCAGGCGGGCGGCAACGACCGCTTCGCGTGGGACTCGTACCGGCGCCTCATCCAGATGTTCGGCAAGACGGTGTGCGACGTTCCGGGCCACGAGTTCGAGGACGCGCTGCACGACGCGAAGGTGCGCAAGGGCGTCAAGGACGACGTCCAGCTCGACGCCGACGATCTCAAGGCGCTCGTCACGGCGTACAAGAAAGTCTTCTCCAAACACACCGGGCACGAATTCCCGCAGAGCCCCCGCGAACAGATGGATCTGGCCATCGCGGCCGTGTTCCGCTCGTGGAACGCGGACCGGGCCGTGCTCTACCGGCGGCAGGAGCGCATTCCGGCCGACCTGGGCACGGCCGTCAATGTCGTGGCCATGGTCTTCGGTAATCTCGGCGCCGATTCCGGCACCGGCGTCGCATTCACGCGGGACCCGGCCACCGGCGAGAGCGGCATTTACGGCGACTACCTGCAGAACGCGCAGGGCGAGGACGTGGTCGCCGGCATCCGCAACACGGTGCCGTTGCAGGACCTCGAGAAGATCGACAAGAGGTCGTACGACGAGCTGCTCGCCATCATGGCCCGCCTCGAGGGGCACTACCACGATCTGTGCGACATCGAGTTCACGATCGAACGCGGCAAGCTGTGGATGCTGCAGACCCGCGTCGGCAAGCGGACGGCGGCGGCCGCCTTCACCATCGCGGCCCAGCTCGTGGACGAGGGCATGATCAACCTGGACGAGGCGCTCACCCGGGTCTCGGGCGGTCAGCTGGGCCAGCTGATGTTCCCCCGGTTCGACCTGTCGGGCTCGCCGTCGGCGATCACCCGCGGTGTCGGCGCGTCACCGGGAGCGGCCTCGGGCGAGGTCGTCTTCACGGCGGCGGCCGCGGTCGCGGCGGCTGCCGAGGGCAAATCGGTCATTCTCGTACGCCGGGAGACGAACCCCGACGACCTGCCCGGCATGATCGCGGCGCAGGGCATCCTGACCTCCCGCGGCGGCAAGACCTCCCACGCGGCGGTGGTGGCCCGCGGCATGGGCAAGACGTGCGTGTGCGGCGCCGACGAGATGGAGGTCGGCCGCGACCAGTTCACGGTGAACGGCCAGGTCGTCCACGAGGGCGACACGGTGTCGATCGACGGCACGACCGGCCGGGTCTACCTGGGCGAGGTGCCGGTGCAGCCGTCCGAGGTGGTGCAGTACTTCGAGGGTGACCTCGACCCGGCCCTGGCCAACGAGCCGCTGGTGGCGGCGGTGCACCTGTTGATGACGCACGCGGATTCGGCGGCGAGCCTGGCCGTGCGGACGAACGCCGACACGGGGGCCGACGCGGCCCGGGCGCGCCGCTTCGGGGCCCGGGGCATCGGGCTGTGCCGCACCGAGCACATGTTCCTGGGCGACCGCCGCCCCCTGGTGGAGCGGTTGATCCTGGCCCGGACGGACGCCGAGCGCAACGACGCGCTGAGCGCGCTGCAGCCGTTGCAGCGGGCGGACTTCCTGGACATTTTCCGCGAGATGAACGGCCTGCCGGTGACGGTCCGGCTGATCGACCCGCCGCTGCACGAGTTCCTGCCGTCCTTGGAGGACCTGGCGGTGCAGGTGGCGGTGGCGAAGGAGCGCGGCGAGGAGGCCGAGCACGACGAGCGGATGCTGGCGGCGGTGCGGCGCATGCACGAGTCGAACCCGATGCTGGGCCTGCGCGGCGTCCGCCTCGGCCTGGTGATCCCCGGCTTGTTCGCGATGCAGGTGCGGGCGATCGCGGAGGCGGCGGTGGCGCTGGCGGGCGAGGGCGGCCACCCCCGCCCGGAGATCATGGTGCCGCTGGTCGGCGCGGTCCAGGAACTGGAGACGGTCCGGGCCGAAGCCGAGAGGATCATCGCGGAGGTGGTCGGCTCCTCGGGCGTCGAGGTCCTGATCGGCACGATGATCGAGGTGCCGAGGGCGGCGCTGACGGCCGGCCAGATCGCGGAGGCGGCCGAGTTCTTCTCGTTCGGCACGAACGACCTGACCCAGATGGGCTGGGGTTTCTCCCGCGACGACGTGGAGGGCGCGTTCTTCTGGCGCTACCTGGAGCTGGGCATCTTCGGCATCTCCCCGTTCGAGTCGATCGACCGCGACGGCGTGGGCCGCCTGGTCCGCATCGCCGCCGACGAGGGCCGGGCGACCCGTCCCGGCCTGAAGCTGGGCGTCTGCGGCGAGCACGGCGGCGACCCGGAGTCGGTGCACTTCTTCCACGAGGTGGGCCTCGACTACGTGTCCTGCTCCCCGTTCCGCGTGCCGATCGCCCGCCTGGAGGCCGGCCGCGCGGCGATCTCATCGACCGGTTCCGATCACCGCTGACCCGTTCCCTCTTTCGGCCCCGGTCGCTCACCCGAGCCGCCGGGGCCTCGTCACGACCGGGTACATCTCACTCTTCCGGCTGATGTCCGCCGAAGGTGAGGTCTAGCGTCAGCCGGGACAGGCCTTCACAGCCAAAGGAGTCCGCGATGGCATCCCGGCTCAACCCCTACCTGATCTTCGACGGCAAGACCCGAGAGGCGCTCGACTTCTACAAGTCCGTCTTCGGCGGCGACCTGACGGTCAACACGTACGGCGAGTTCGGCGCCCCCGACCCCACAACGGCGGACCGCATCATGCACGGCCGCTTGGAGACCCCGCAGGGCTACACCATCATGGGCGCCGACGCCCCGCCCGGCAGCACCACGACCCCCGGCAACACGATCGTCTGCAGCCTGTCCGGCGACACGGGCGAAGGCCTGGAGGACGTGTGGTCGAAGCTGGCCGACGGCGCCGAGATCGAGGTCCCCTTCGAGAAGCAGATGTGGGGCGACACGTTCGGCCAGCTGAAGGACAAGTACGGCATCCACTGGATGGTCAACGTGACATCCCAGTAGCCCGGCCCTTCGTCAGTGGTGGTCCGGCGGCGGCGCGTCGAAGTCGTAGTCGAAATCGTCCGGCGGCTCCTCACTGAAGTCGAACGGATAGGCCTCGCCCGCCTGGCCCGCAGCGGCTCCGCCCGCACCGCCGCGGGCCGCCGCGCCGACGGCTGCCGCCGCGCCTGGCCCCGCTGCCGCGCCCCGGCCCTCTGCCGCGGCCGGCGCGGGGTCGTCGCCGAAGCGGGAGGCGATGCGGGCGGCGGGCGGTGGCGTGGCGGGAGCTGCGGGGGCGCCGTCGCCGTGGAGGGTGTCCAGGACCTGCTGGCCGAACTTGGCCAGCTTGCTCTGGCCGACACCGCTCACCGTGCCCAGCTCGGACAGGGTCGTGGGGTTGAGCGCGGCGATCGCCCGCAGCGTGGCGTCGTGGAAGATGACGTACGCGGGCATGCCCTGCTCCTTCGCCGTCGCCCCTCGCCACGTCCGCAGACGCTCGAAGACCGAGGTGGCGGCCGGTGACAGGTCGGCCGCCGGAGCCGCCGCGGCCGCGCGCTGTTTCGGGGCCCTGGTCTTGACCGGGGCCACCTCCCGGCGCATCGCGACCTTCGCCTGACCGCGGAGGACCTCCGCGCTGCTCTCGGTGAGCACCAACGTGCCGTACTCACCCTCGACGGCCAGATGGCCCGCGGCCAGAAGCTTCCGCACGACGCCGCGCCACTCGGTCTCGCGCAGTTCGGTGCCGATGCCGAAGACCGAGAGCTGGTCGTGGCGGAACTGCTTGATCTTGTCGGTCTGCTTGCCGACCAGGATGTCGATGGACTGGCCGGCGCCGAATTTCTGGCCCCGCTCGCGCTGGAGCCGCAGCACCGTCGACAGGAGTTTCTGCGCGGCCACCGTGGCGTCCCACGACTCCGGCGGGGCCAGGCAGGTGTCGCAGTTGCCGCAGTTGTCGCCGGACTGGTCCTGACCGAAATAGGCCAGCAGCTCGGACCGGCGGCACGACACCGTCTCGCAGAGGGCGAGCATGGCGTCGAGGTGTTTCGAGGCGTTGCGGCGGAAGTTGACGTCCCCGTCCGAGCTCTCGATCATCTTGCGTTGCTGGACCACGTCCTGGAGCCCGTACGCCAGCCAGGCCGTCGACGGCTGGCCGTCGCGCCCCGCCCGGCCCGTCTCCTGGTAGTAGCCCTCGACCGATTTCGGCAGATCGAGGTGGGCGACAAAGCGTACATCCGGTTTGTCGATGCCCATGCCGAAAGCGATCGTCGCCACCATGACCAGGCCGTCCTCACGCAGGAAGCGGGACTGGTTGGCCGCGCGGACCCGGTTGTCGAGCCCCGCGTGGTAGGGCAACGCGGTGACGCCGTTCTGGTTGAGGAACTCGGCGACCTTCTCCACCGAGGCCCGCGAGAGGCAGTAGACGATGCCGGAGTCGCCGGGGTGCTCGGTGCGCAGCAGGTCGAGCAGCTGCTTGCGCGGCTCGTTCTTCGGCACGATGCGGTATTGGATGTTGGGCCGGTCGAAGCTCGCCGTGAAGTGGCGGGCGTCGTCGAGGCGCAGGCGGGTCGCGATCTCCTCGCGGGTGGCGCTGGTCGCCGTGGCGGTCAGCGCGATGCGCGGCACGTCGGGCCAGCGCTCGTGCAGCATCGACAGGCCCAGGTAGTCGGGCCGGAAGTCGTGGCCCCACTGCGAGACGCAGTGCGCCTCGTCGATCGCGAACAGGGAGATCTTGCCGCGGTCGAGCAGCCGCTGGGTCGCCGCGACGCCCAGGCCCTCGGGCGCGACATAGAGAAGGTCGAGCTCGCCGTTGACGAACTCGGCCTCGACCAGGCGGCGCTCGTCGTAGTCCTGCGCCGAGTTGAGGAAGCCGGCCCGCACGCCCAGCGTGCGCAGGGCGTCGACCTGGTCCTGCATGAGGGCGATGAGCGGCGAGATCACCACGCCCGTGCCCGGGCGGACCAGCGCCGGGATCTGGTAGCACAGCGACTTGCCGCCGCCGGTGGGCATGAGCACCAGCGCGTCGCCGCCGTCGACGACATGCTCGATGATCTCGCGTTGCTGCCCACGGAAGTCGGGGTAGCCGAAGACGCGGTTGAGGACGTCGTAGGCGGGAGTCGGTGGCGAAGTCACGAAGCGATATTAGAGAGGTGGACCGACAATCCGCTCGGGCCCTGTGGATAACTTCGGGCCTGTGGACAACTCAATGGAGCAGCGCGACGAGTGCCAGAATCGTCTGCGCCGGTGACCCCGGCGGCGCGACGAGACTCAGCGGCGCTCCTTGAGCCGCGTGCTGAGCCGCGACGTGGTGCAGCGCGGAGACCCCGGCGCTGGACAAATGCGTCACCGTTGACAACTCCACAGTGAGAGGCACAGTTCCACCCCGGCTGCGCCGCAAGAGCTCGCGCCGCGCGAGCGACGCCGTCTCGAAGTCCAGCGGCCCTTCCACCCGTACGTGTGCTTCGTCGTCACCCTCCTGCTCGACGATGCGGAACTCGATCGCGGCCGGCGCCGGGGCCGGCGTCGCGGGATCACGCATGTCCAGCAGCCGGGCCGGACGGGTCAGCGGCTGCCTGATCCGCGCGACCGTGCCGTCGGTGTCGTGCGTCACGGTCAGGCTCTCGACCAGCTGTGCGGTCAGAGCCAGCCCGCGCCCGCGGTTCTCCTGCCGCGTCGGCGCCCGCCACTTGCCCCGGTCGGTCACGACCGCCTCGATCGCGCCCGAGGCCGTCAGGGTGGCCGTCACCGTCACCGTCGACCCCTCGGCGGCGGCCGCGTGCTCGACCGCGTTGGTCATCAACTCCCCGATAGCGTGCAGAAGCACGAAGACATCCTGGTCGGTGGCGCCCGCCTTGGTCAGCCACGCACCAAGCTCGTGGCGCGCACCACGGAGAACGGCCGGCCCGGCCGGCAGATCAAGGGCCAGATCCGGTACGGGGGTCACGCGCTGCACAGCGAGCAGCGTGATGTCATCGCCGTGGCCCGTCGCGCGCACCAGCAGCTCGACGGTCTGCGTGCACACCCTTTCGGCCGGGGTGGCCTCCGGATCGCGCAGCGCCCGCCCGGCGGCGCTGTCCGCGGCGGACTGGGCCAGCTCGGCGGCGCTCGACGTGTGGTCGCGGCCCGGCCGCTCGAGGATGCCGTCGCTGTAGAGAAGAAGCAGGTCCCCGTCCTCTATCTGGTCCTTCCCGACGGCGAGGGAGCCGCCGGTGCCGAGCGGGGCGGCCCCGGTCAGGTGCAGATAACGCGTGCCACCGGCGCCGCCGACGACCAGGGGCGCCGGATGGCCGGCCGTGCAGTATTCGACCGCGCCCGAGACCGTGTCGAGCACGGCCAGGGCGACCGTCGCCGCGTGCGCCGCCGGCAGGCGGGCGGCGAAACGGTCCACGGCGCCGATCGCCTCGGTCACCGAGGCGCCGGAGTAGAGGCGGTCCTGAAGGACCGCGCGGAGCTGGCCCATCACGCCGGAGGCGGCCACACCGTGGCCGACCACGTCGCCCACGATCAGGGCCAGGCGGCCGTCGGGCTGCACGATCGCGTCGAACCAGTCGCCGCCGGCCGCCGAGTCGGTCTCGGCCAGCAGGTAACTCGCCGCGATCTGGGCGCCGGGCAGGACGGGGAGCCCGGCCGGGAGCAGTTCGCGCTGGAGCGCCGTGATGACCTCGCGGCTCTCCTCGTAGCGGCGGCGCAGCCGCTCGGTGTCGGCGGCCGCGGCCCGCCGCTTGTGCACCGCCTCGGTGACGTCGGTGCCGATGCCGATCACGCCGCGGCGTTCGCCGTCCACGGTCCACGGGGTGATCGTGAAGTCGGCGAACATCTCGTGGACCGATCCGTCCGGCATGTCCAGGTGGACCCGCCACTCGCGGCCCTCGAACGGCTGGCCGGTGCGGTTGACCTCGTAATAGGCGTCGACGATCTGCTGACCGACCAGGTCGCTGATCACGTCGCGGATCGGCCGCCCTCGGTAGTCGCGGCCGGGCAGGACGGCGCGCGTGGCCCCGCTCAGCAGGAGCACCCGAAGATCGGGGCCTTCGCACACGGCCAGGATGAACGGCACCTGGTCGACCGCGGTGAGAATGAGCTCGGGGTCGTCCGCCATCCCCTCATGGTGCCGGATGACCCCGGGCATCAGTTACTCGGCAAGGGGTAGCTCGATCGTGTGAGCCGTGTGTGACGCCTTCGTCGCCAGGTAGCGGACATTGGTCGGCGACATGTGGACCCCGGTCGGGATGCGCTGAGTCACGTCGATCCCGTTCTTCTCGAGTTGCAGGGCTTTGTCGGGGTTGTTGCTGAGCAGGCGGATCCGGTCGGCGCCCAGAGCCAGCAGCATCTGCGCGGCCGGCGCGTAGTCGCGCTCGTCCTCGCCGCGGCCCAGGGCGACGTTCGCCTCGTACGTGTCCAGACCGGCGTCCTGGAGCGCGTAGGCGTCCAGCTTGGCGTACAGGCCGATCCCGCGGCCCTCCTGGCGCAGGTAGAGCAGGAGGCCGCCCTGCTCGGCGATCCGCTCCACGGCCTCGCGCAGCTGCGGGCCGCAGTCGCAGCGCTGGCTGCCGAAGACGTCCCCGGTCAGGCACTCGCTGTGCGGGCGCACCAGCGGGGCACGGCCGCCCGCGTCGGACTTCTTCAGAGCCCTCTGCCAGTCGCCCAGGCCGAGGGCCAGGTGCTCCTTGCCGTCGACGAGGCCGTCGAAGGTCATCACCCGGGCCGGCGTCGCGTACCCGTCCCCGAACCGCAGCGGAACGGTCACCTGCTGCCGCACCGTGGCTTCTATCATCGGTCCTCCTCGTTGGTTCCCCGTTGATCGCTATACCCGCCGACGGAGTCACCGCACCGCAACAGATTGCGAACGTGCCAGTAATCGTGTCCCGGATTATCTTGGACGCAACTGTTCGGCCAGGGTGACGATGGTCGCTCGACGGGAGGCGTCATCGGTGGTTGAGCGTCCTTACACGTTGCTGAGCTGCGGCATGTCCATCGACGGCTACCTCGATGACGCGGCGCAGGAGCGGCTCCTGCTGTCCAACGAGGCCGATTTCGACCGGGTCGATGAGGTTCGTGCCGGTTGTGACGCGATCCTCGTCGGGGCCGCGACGATCCGGCAGGACGATCCGCGCCTGCTGGTCCGCTCGGCCGAGCGGCGGGCCGCCCGGGTCGCGCGGGGCGAGCCGGCCAACCCGGTCAAGGTCACCGTGACCGGCAGCTGCGCGATCGATCCCGGCGCCCAGTTCTTCACCGTGGGCGAAGTGGACAAAATCGTCTATTGTGCTTCGCCCTCGGTCGAATCGGCCCGGGCCAAGCTCGGCGACGTCGCCACCGTCGTCGACGGCGGCGAACCGGTCGACCTGCGTCTGGTGACGGCCGACCTGACCGCCCGGGGCGTGCGCCGGCTGATGGTCGAGGGCGGCGGGCGGATGCACACCCAGTTCCTCACCGCCGGTCTGGCCGACGAGTTGCAGCTCGTGGTCGCGCCGTTCTTCGTGGGCGACTCGCGGGCGCCGAGGTTCGTCACCGACGGCGACTTCCCCTGGGGGCCGGGGCGCCGCGCCACGCTGGCCGAGGTGCGCCAGATCGGTGACGTGGTGCTGCTGCGCTACGCCCTCTCCGACCGCTTCCAGGCGGCCTGACCAGTCCGTGGGGCAGAGGACCGTGGGGCAGAGGGCCGTGGGACAGAGGGCCGTGTGACAGGGCTGAGGCCCGCGGCCCGGTCGGGGCCACGGGCCGCGGCGTAAGAGCCAAGGCACCCAGGGCCGCCCTCAGGCGCCGGTGCGCGCCAGCTCGCGCCCGAGCAGCATCTCCGGCGCGATCGGGGCGGCCGAGACGAGGACCGGCAGGGCGGGCGCGGGGGAGACGGGCACCGGCAGGGCCGGGGCCGGGGAGAGGCGGACGGCGCGGCGTACGGCGAGCGAGGTGCGCAGGCCGGCGGTCGCGCGTACCAGGAGCACGGCCGCGCCGGGCAGGGCGGCCACAAAGGCGAAGACGCCGTAGACGACGGCCGTGGTCAGGCCCTGGGTGGCGCTGAGGCCGGCGGCGCCGAAGGCCCAGGCGGTCACGGCCTCGCGGGGGCCCCAGCCGCCGATGTTCAGGGGCAGCGACATGGCCAGCAGGGCCAGCAGCATCAGCGGGGCCAGGCGCAGCAGGGAGGCGGTCGAGCCGGCGGCCCGGGCCGCCACCACGAAGGTCGCCAGGTGGCCCACGAGCACGACGGTCGAGGCCAGCGTGACGCCCGGCCAGTTGCGGCGCGACAGCAGGCCGGTGCGGATCTCGGCGGCGCCGGTGCGGACCGCCGAGGCGACCCGGGAGCCGCCCTGCCGCAGCTTGCGGACGGCGAGCAGCAGGATCACGCCGGCGGCGGCCAGCGCGGTCACGGCCACCGCGACGGTGGCGCCGTGCCGGGAGAGGGCCGTCAGGACGGGGGACGGCACCGTGAGCAGCACCGTCACGCCCACGCCGATCAGGACCAGCTGGCCGGCCGTGCGCTCCAGGACCACGGCCCGCACGCTCTTGGCGACGTCACCCTCGTCACGGCCGTGGGTGACCGCCCGGTCGACGTCGCCGAGCACGCCGCCGGGCAGGGCCGCGTTCAGGAACAGGGCCTTGTAGTAGTCGGCGATCGCCCCGCCCAGCGAGAGCCGCAGGCCCAGGCCGCGGGCCACCAGGCACCAGCGCCAGGCGCTGAAGACCGTCGTCACCACGCCGATGCCGAACGCGAGGGCGAGCAACGGGCCGTCGATGACCCGCAGGCCGTCGAGGAAGGCGCCGGTGCCGAGCCGCCACAGGAGGAAACCGAGGATCCCGGCCCCTCCCAGGATCCGCAGCCACACCCAGATCGATCGCGTCACTTCGCCGTCCCCTTCGATAGCCCGTCTTTCCCCTAGTACGCCGGGGCGGGCACAAAGGGTTCAGCCGAAGATCGCTAAAAGATCGACATGTCCGACCGACACGCTCGGCAGGTCACCCAGACGGGCGGCCAGATAGTCGTCCAGCGCGAGCTCCGGCTCCTGCTCACGGGCGGCGCCGGTCCAGCCGCGCAGCCACTCCGCGGTCAGTTCCGGGCGCTCCGGTCCGAGCTTCCACGGGCTCGGCCGGGTCACCACGGCGGCGCCCGCTTTCTCAAAGGCCTGGGTGGCGTACGCCGGCGCGTCCGGCCCGAGCAGGCGGCGGCCACCCTCGACGCGGCGCTGGTGCGCGTTGAACGCGGCCTCGACCAGCTGGTCCTCCGGCCGCGCGGGCTCCAGCGTGACCTCGCCGGCCACCGAGAGCGTGAACAGCGCGGCCGTCCCCGCCGCGGCCAGGGCGGCCACCAGCGAGTCGATCTCGTCCTCGGTGAGCAGGTCGAGCAGCGCCGAGCAGGTCACCAGGTCGGTGCCGTCGAGATCCTCGGCGGTCAGCGCCGTGACGTCGCCGAGGGCGCCCTCGACGGTGACGCCGGGCAGCCGCAGGTGCGAGGTCGCGTAATGCAGCAGCTTCGGGTCACGGTCGGCCAGGATCCAGTGCTGCGGGGTGGGCAGCCGGGGGGCGAGCCAGCGGCCCAGCGAGCCGGTGCCGCAGCCCAGGTCGCGGATCACGTGGATCGGCTGAGGGAGCCGTCCGACCAGGTCGGCCGCGCGGGCGTCGGCGTCGGCCGGCTCACGCAGCCCCAGCCACGACTCGCTGAACTCACCGGTCATGCGGACTCTCCTTCGATCGGCGGAGCCGCGGCCCGGGTTGCGGGCGGCGGCGGAACTGGTGGCATGGCGTCGAGGATCTCGGTGACGCGCTCGGCCGTGGCGGTCCAGCTGGGGAGGGTCTCTCGGCGCTGGAGGGCGGCCGCGCGCAGGGAGGCGCGCAAGGCGGGGTCGGTGAGCCAGTCGCGCAGGGCGGCGGCCAGGGCGGTGCGGTCCTCCGGGGGCACGAGCATGCCGGGCAGGCCCAGGGGAGTGGTGCCCAGAGCCTCGGGCACGCCGCCGACGGCGGTGGCCAGCACGGGGATGCCGCGAGCCAGGGCCTCGGTGACCACCATGCCGTACGTCTCGTTGCGGGACGGCAGGACGAAGAGGTCGGTGTTGGCGTAGGCGGCGTCGAGATCGGCGCCGGCCAGCGGGCCCACGAACTGGATGCGGCCGCTCAGATACGGAACCGGATTGACGAGGGCGCCGGCGAACGTGCACTTCCAGCGCAGGCCGGGCAGCTCGTTCTCGAGGGCGCCGACCAGCAGGTCCTGGCCCTTGCGGGGGGAGACCGAGGCGACGCAGAGCAGGCGGTGGCCGTCGGGGTGCGGCTCGGCGGCGGGGAACCGGCCCACCCCGGGCGCGGCGACCTCCACCCGCGGCAGGCCGTGCATGGCGGCCACGTGCGCGGCGGCGGCCTCGCTGGTGGCGATCACCGTGGTGGCCAGGTGCAGGGCGGCGCGTTCCTTCGCCCTCAGGTCCGCGGCCTGCTCGGCGGTGAGGCCGGTCTCGTCGCTCAGCGGCAGGTGCACGAGCACGGCCATGCGCAGCCGGCCGGCATGCGGGGCCAGGAGCTCGGGCACGCCGCAGCCGACCAGGCCGTCGACGAGCACCAGGGCGCCGTCGGGGATGTCGGCCAGCGCCCACTGCAGCGCGCGCCGGGAGGCCGGGCTCGGCGACGGCCACGTGCCGCCGATCGCCAGCTCGTGGACGTCGCGGTGCAGGCGGCACAGGACCGCCCGGTCGTAGCGGTTGCCACCGCTCGGTGCCGCCGGGTCGTCGATCCCGCCCGGCAGCACCGCCCAGAGAGGTGGTGAGCTCACAGATCGCGCTCGTACGAGGCCCATGCGATGTGCGACTCGTGCAGGGTGACCGAGATGCCGGTCAGCCCGGCCGCGCCCGGGCCCAGGTCGCCGGCGGCGGCCTTGTCGGCCAGGCGGTCGGCGATCACCTTGGCCAGGAACTCGGTCGACGTGTTGACGCCCTTGAACGCCGGGTCGTCGTCGAGGTTCTGGTAGCTGAGCCCGCCGCAGATCGCGTGCAGCTCCTCGCTCGCCCGGCCGATGTCGACGACGATGTTGTCGTCGTCCAGCTCGGGCCGGCGGAACGTGGCGTCCACCACGAAGGTCGCGCCGTGCAGCTTCTGGGCCGGTCCGAAGACCTCACCCGAGAAACTGTGGGCGATCATGATGTGGTCGCGGACGGTGACGCTGAACAAGATCAGCTCCTCCTCAGTTGTAGTCGATCACGTGGCAGAGTGCCGGAAGGCTACCGTCGGCCAGGCGCGGCATGACCGCGGGCAGGTCCCCGAACGGGGACCGTCCACTGATCAGCGCCTCGAACCGGTCGTCGCGGAGCAGATCGAGCGAGAGGGCGAGCCGGTCGGCGTACGAGCGGCGGTGGTCCGGCCGGATGCCGCCCACCTGGCTGCCGCGCACGGTCAGGCGCCGCGAGTGGAAGAACTCGCCCAGGGGCACGTCCACCCGCTTGTCGCCGTACCAGCTCAGCTCCACGACAGTGCCCTCGTGGGCCAGCAGCTCCAGCGAACGTTTCAATCCGGCCGCCGACGCGCTGGCGTGGATCACCAGATCGCAGTCGCCCAGGGCCTCGTCCGGCGAGGCGAAGGGCACGCCCAGCCGCGCGGCGAGGGCGGCACGGGCCGGATCGATGTCCACGAGCTGGAGACGTACCCCCGGAAAGCGCGCGAGAATCGCGGCGGCCGAACCACCGACCATGCCCGCGCCGACCACGGCGACGCGGTCGCCGATCAGCGGGGCCGCGTCCCAGAGAGCGTTGACGGCGGTCTCGACGGTGCCGGCCAGCACGGCGCGATCGGCGGGGACGTCATCCGGGACGACGGTGACCGACGACACGGGCACCACGAAACGCGTCTGGTGCGGGAAGAGGCTGAAGACCGTACGGCCGAGAAGGTCCCGCGGTCCTTGCTCGACGACGCCGACGTTGAGGTAGCCGTACTTGACGGGGGCCGGGAAGTCGCCTTCCTGGAACGGCGCGCGCATCGACGGCCACTGGCTCTCGGGCACCCGGCCGGTGAAGACCAGAGTCTCGGTTCCCCTGCTCACGCCGCTGTGGAGCGTGCGCACGAGCACCTCGTCCGGACCGGGTTCGCGCACCTTCGCCGGGCGGATCTCGCCCCGGCCGGGCTCGGCGAGCCAGAACGCTTCCGCGTCACCCGACATGCGTTGATCCCTTCAGCGGCTGAACCGTTCGCCGGTTCCGCTCGTGTAAAGCGCTGACGACGGCAACCATACGCGGCGGCCGATCTTGTGAACGGGAGGAGCCACGGTGACCCTCAGTACCGCGGAAGCAGCGGCAGGCCCCTCGCGCGGGCCGGTTCTCGGGCTCGCCGCCCAGCTCGCCCTGCTGGCCCTGCTGGGCAGCACCCTCGGGCTCACGGCCGGTGGGCTGGTCGCCGGAGCGGCGTACGGCCTGGTGCTGTGCGCGCTGCTCGGCGCCGGGCTAGGCCGGGCCGGAATGACGCAGCTCGGCGCGGCCAACTCGGTCACCCTGAGCCGCGCGATCCTGGTCGGCGGTGTGACCGCGATGGTGGTGACCTCCTTCACCCACCCGGTCAGCACCCCGGCCCTGGTGGCGATCGCGGGCGTGGCCCTCGCCCTCGACGGCGTGGACGGGCAGGTGGCCCGCCGCACCAACACGACGACGGCGCTCGGCGCGCGGTTCGACATGGAGATCGACGCGTTCCTGATCCTGGTGCTCAGCGTCTACGCCGGCGACCGCTACGGCTGGTGGTGGGTCGCGATCGGCGCCTTCCGCTACGCGTTCGTGGCGGCGGCCTGGGCCTGGCCGTGGCTCAACGCGGCGCTGCCGCCCCGCTTCTCCCGCAAGGTGGTCGCGGCCGTGCAGGGCGTCGCGCTGGCGCTGGTCACCGCCGGTTTCCTGCCCTTCGTCGCCGCGTTCGCGGTGCTCGCCCTGGCCCTGGGCTCCCTGACCTGGTCGTTCGGCCGCGACGTGCACTGGCTCTACCGGGCCATGCGCGTCCGCGAGGCCGCCCGTGCCCGCTGGTCGGCCGTCCCGTCCCGCCGGCCGGCCCTGGCCCACTGAGGCCTGGCCGCGTATCAGCGCTAGCCGTCACCGGCGGACAGATCGAGATCTTCGTTGCTGATCCGCCGGCCGGCCCGCTCCCGCAGATCGAGAAGCCGCAGCCAACGGTCGGTGGACACGAACCGTTCGCCGTCCACTTCGTCGTCCGGGTCGTCCAGCCACCACACCCATCCGCCCGCCGCCTTGTGCAGTCGATTCAGCGCCGGCATATGTGCACTGATGTCCGCGTGTGCCCAGACTGCAGGCTTGCCGTCGAGCCAGTCGGTGTACGCCCGCCAGATGTCCCATTCGCAGCCGGCCATCCAGCCGGCCGCGTACACATCCTCGGAGACATCAGAAATGAAGTCCCGCAGAGCGGCCGCTTCGGCTCTCACGTCACCTCCTCGGCTCTCCGCTCGATCACGCTACGGACGACGTCAGCCGACACGCTCCACGCCCGTCACCTTCGCTGTGATCTTCGTGCGGCTGGACTTCAGCGTCGGCCCCGCGTAGGACATCTGAACCTTCACCGTCACGTTGCATCCGGCCGAACCGAAGCACTGCTTCTCGGCGACCTTCGGGGTGAGTTTGACATCGGCGGCGGACAGTTCGGGTCCCGGCGGCGCGACGATCGCCGCCGCGGGAATCACCCAGACCGGGCCGGCCCTGCGGGGTCGCCGGGGTGGGACCGGATCGGGTGCTGGAGTTGTCATGGCCGCCGGGGTGGGTGGCTCGTAGGTCATGTCGGATGCTCCCTGTTCGGTGGGCCGTCAGCATCCGTCATGCTCGGCACGACCGGGCGAGGCGTTCTGGCCTCTGCTTCAACGCCCGGTAGCCGTCGGCGAGGCGTGGTTCGGGCGTTTCCGGCGTTGGGCGGACGGCGGGACGACGGAAATGACAGGCTGGGGGTATGTCGAACGTGGCCGACAAGTCTGTTCATGAGCGGTGGGTGGAAGCGCTGACCCGGGCCGGAGTGCCGCTCGACAAGGTCGCGGAAGCGCTCAAGGACGTCACCGAGCAGGAGGCCGAGGCCCTCAAGAAAGACGTCGAGCGGATCTCGGGTTAGGGCCCGCCGGGAACGCGGTGGGGTGCAGTATCGCGGCGATCGTCTCCACGCCGTCGATCAGGCGCGGGCCGGGGCGGACAATCAGGCTGTCGCCGTCGAGGGCCCACACCTGCGCGCCGGGGAAGTGGGGGACCACGTCGGCGGCCTGGAGCGCGGCGCCGTCCAGGTGGAAGCCGCACGGGGTGACCAGGACGATCTCCGGATCTCCCGCGGCCAGGTCGGCGTACGTCGTCTGGACCGAGCGCTGCCCACCACGCGCCGCGACCGCGACGCCGCCCGCCGCCGTGACCAGGTCGGGGACCCAGTGACCGGCGGTGAAGGGCGGATCGACCCATTCGACCACCGCCACCCTCGGCCGGGTACGGCCGTCGACGGCGGCGCTGACCGTGGCCAGGCGGGCCCGCAGGCCCGCGACCAAGGTCTCAGCCCGGTCGGGCACACCGGCCGCTACGCCCACCTCGAGGAAGGTCCGAAGGACCTCCTCCAGGGTGTACGGATCGAGTGACAGCACGTCGGCCCGGCAGCCCAGGTGGTCCAGAGCGTCGGTGACGTGACCCGACGGGAGCGCGCAGACCCGGCAGAGGTCCTGAGTCAGGATGAGCTCGGGATCCAGGGCGGCCAGAGCGCCCGCGTGCAGGGTGTAGAGGTCCTGGCCGCTCCTCATCTGGGTCTGCACGTAGTCGTCGATCTCGGCCGGGGTCATGCCGCGGGTGTCGCGGCCGCCGACCACCACCGTCTTGTCCGTGCGAGCCGACGGGGGCTCGTCGCACTCGAAGGTCACCCCGACCAGGTCGTCGCCCAGGCCGAGGGCGTAGACGATCTCGGTGGCGGACGGGAGCAGGGAGACCAGGCGCATGCGTCCATGATGGCGCGCCCCCGGCCTGACGGTGGCCGGGGGCGCGCTCGGAGCGGGATGCGGTCAGGAGCGGACGAACACCGGCATCGTGGCCAGGGTCGAGGTGATCTGCTGGGTGGTGCCGCCTCGATAGACCTTGCCGGTGAAGTAGTCCTTCCAGTTGTCGCCCGGCGGGAACCAGACCGTGGTGGTCGCGGTCTCGCCGGGGGTGGTCACGGGGGCGACCAGGAAGTCGTCGCCGTAGAGGTACTGCGAGCCGGCCGTGGCGTACGCCTCCTGCTGGCCCGGGTAGGCCAAGTACATGGGGCGGACGATCGGGGTGCCCGTGCGGGTGGCCTTCTGGGCCGCCGCGTACGTGTAAGGCAGAAGCTTCTCGCGCAGCTGGAGGAACTTCTTGGCCGAGGCGTTGGCGGCCGGGCCGTACTGCCAGGGCAGGCGGTCGCTGTGGTTGGAGTGCAGGCGGTCGATCGGCTGGAACGTGCCGAGCTGCACCCAGCGGGCGTAAAGGTCGTCCGGCAGCTTGGTGCTGTCCGGCTCGGCGCCCTTCTCGGTCGACAGGCCGCCGGTGTGGCCGCCGATGTCGTGGCTGACCGCGGCCAGGCCGGTCGCGGCCGACTCACCCGGGGTATATCCGACCTGCGCCTGCAGCGTCTCCCAGGTCGACACGGTGTCGCCGGTGAAGTGCAGCGTGGTGCGCTTGTCGGCCCACGGGCCGGTCGGCACCGCGGTCGGGTTGCCGTAGCCGCCGGCCTGCAACGAGCCGTACGCCCGGGAGAACGCGAAGCCGTCGCGGGCCGCGTACTGCTGGTTGATCCAGGCGTCGCCGGTCACGCCGGCCAGGGTGGAGGTGGAGGCGTCGCAGCACCAGTCCAGCCACCAGAAGTCCGGGTCGGCCAGCGAGGAGTGCAGGTCGAAGTACGCCTTCAACTGGTCGGGATCGCCGAAGTCGAAGGTGTAGCAGTCGGCCCCGCCGTTGCACCCGGTCTTCTTGAGCTTGCCCTTGGCGGTGGCCTGGGCCTGCGCGAACTTCGGGTCCGAGCCGAGGATGCTCGGGTGGATGTTCAAGCTGGTCTTGATGCCCTGCTTCTTCAGCCACGACTGGAACGCCGTGTAGTCGGGGAAGCGGGTGGCGTCGAAGTTCCAGCCGTTCCACTTGTCCGGCGCTTTGAAGTCGGTGTCGACGATCAGCACGTCGAGCGGCACGTTCTCCGACTTGAACCGCTTGACGATGTCCTGGAACTCGGCGGCGGTGCGGTCGTAGTACTCGGAGTACCAGACGCCGTACGCCCACTTCGGCAGCAGCTTCGTGGGGCCGGTCAGCTTCGACAGCTCGGAGAGGCCGCGGGTGTAGTTCTGGCCGTACGCGAAGACGTACCCGTCCTGCGCCGTCCCCGATCGCTGGGTGACCTTGCCGGTCCTGGTGTTGTAGAGCGCCGACGCGGAGTCGTCGAGCAGCGACCAGCCGTCCTGGTAGAGCAGGCCGGGCTCGGTCAGGGCGGCGCCGTTGACGCCGTCGAGGCCGCGGCGGTAACCGCCGAGCGCGGCGTGCGGGGCCAGCAGCGGCGTGCCGCCCCGGACCAGCGCGATCGTGTCCACGTTGACGTTGCAGCTGGCCGCGGTCGGGCAGGCCAGGGTCACCGTGTTGGTGCCCTTGTCCAAGGTCACAGGAGCTTCGACGGTACGCCAGTAGTCCCAGCTCGAGGTGGCCGGCAGCGTCACCGTGGCGCCGTTGACGGTCATCGTGCGGGTCTGCACCGGCTGGGCGCCGGCCTTGCCGTTGGCGTAGCGGACCTGCACGCGGTAGGTGCCCCTGGACGGCACGCCGGTCACGGTCAGCGCGGCCGAGGAGCTGGTGTTCTCGAGCCCGGCCAGGAAGCCCTCGCCGGCGTATCCGTTGTGGTCGGACGCGGTGCGGGCGCCGCCGGCCAGGGTGCCCTGATCGGCTTCGCAGACAGTGCCGAACGCGCACGGCTGCGGCTGAGCGGGCGTGGGCGCCGGGTAGGCGTCGCCCGCGTGGATCAGCGCCAGGCTGTCGATGTTGACGTTGCCGGTGTCGTTGGCGCCCTTGGTCACGCTGATCTGGTGTGTGCCGGCGCTGAGCTGGAGCGGCACGGTGGCCACGCCCCAGGTGTCCCAGTTGGCGGTGGGCGGCAGCGACAGGGTCTGGTTGGTCCCGTCGACCGCCACGGTCAGGGTGCGGGTGACGTTCTGGCCGTCGCCGCCGGTGCTGTTGGCGTAGCGGACGGCGAGCTGGAGACTGCCGGAGGCGGCGGTGGTGAAGACGATGGCGTCACCGGTGCCGGTGTAGCCGGCGGTGAAGCCCTTGCCGGTGAAGTCCCGGTGGTCGGTGGCCACGCCCGGACCGCGGACATCGAGTGCCTCGGCCTCGCAGAGCACGCCGACGTCGCAGCTCGGCGGATAGTGGCCGGCCCACGGCGAGGCCTGCACGACCTGCTGGCCGGTGCGCAGCCGGACGTCGAGGTTGCCGGCGGTGAAGGAGCCCGAGCCGACCTTGTAGCGCAGGGTGAGAGCGCCGGTGTCGATGGTCAGCCAGCCCTTGTCCGTACGCTTCGTGAAGCGCACAGGAGCAAAGGAGTCCCGGCCGATCACGTTGAACGTGGACGCGTCGGTGAACGTCCCGTACTCGGTGCGGATGAGGGTGGGGGAGAGGACCTCGAACCGCGCTTTCCCGGAGACCACGGTGGAGCTGGGCCCATGAGCAGCGGCGGGTGACGAGGCGGCCAGCGCGAGGCCGGCCGCCAGAATGGCGACGGTGGCGGCCGCTTGGCCGCGTCGCGGGGTGGATCGATGGAACACGCGCACTCCTAGCCGCGGTTTACAACGATGAACAAGCCGATGACAACGCTGTCATCGGCGTGAAACAAAGTCAACCGGGGAACGCTCTTCGGTTTACCGCCGCGGCGGCTTCTATTGAGGCGTCCGCGTCACCGGCTATTGAGGCGTCCGCGTCACCGGCGGCGGCGCAGCGTCACGGCCACGGCCACGGCCACGGCGGCCGAGCAGGGCGCCCAGGAACCCGGTGCCGATCATCGAGTCGACGGCCTCGTACCCGTCCGCGAACACCCAGGCGAACACGGCGCCGGCAACGGCGCCGGCCAGCGCGCCCAGCAGGATCACGATCGCCGTTTTCACCGCGGACCGCCCGCTGCTATCGGGGCGCCACTCTCGGCATGATTCGCTGCTCGCCGGTGGTGGCCATCGAGTGCATCACGCCCCCGGCGAGCGGGATCAGCCGGGCCAGCCCGGGTCGCCCGTCGCGCCGGGCCAGTTCGGGGCCGAGGCGGGTCATCAGCAGAGTGAGCGCCGGCAACGGCCGGATGTAGAGGGTGATGTCGCTGATCAGGCCGCTGTCGCCCAAGCGCAGCCGCTGGGCTTCGAACAGGCGTGTCGCGCCGATCCTCGCCTCGTAGAAGAGCGCCGTGGTACGGCCCTCGGTGACCTGGTCGGTGTAGGTGATGTCGTCGATGGCGGTCAGGGCCACCTCGAGCAAGGTCTGTACCTGCCGATGCCCTCGGAACGTGAACTGTTCGGTGATCGGCGAGACCAATGTGACCTCAGGATCGAGGGCGGCGACCGCCCCGGCGGCGTCACCGGCCTCGCCGGCGGCCCGCCACGCGGCGACCGCGTCAAAGGACTGAACCACAGTTCCTCCCATGCTCGCGCTGTCACGATGATGCCCCCTTCCGTCAACGCCCTCGCTCCGTCGCCCGGATCCGGGATCGTGTTGAATGCCGCCATGTCGCCGACCGCGGGACCTGCGTTCACGATCCCTGGGTACACCGGCCCGGTTCCGCCCGGCCACGCGGTCGTGTACGCCGCTGATGGCCTGGTGCGGCGGCCGGCCTTCTGGGAGCGCTACTTGTCGGACCCGTTGAACGCCTACCCGGAGGCGGGCAACGCCTTCGAGGTGACGGCGGAGGGCCGCGACGCGGTGTCGGCCGTTCTTGACGATCCGGAACGCTGGCCGGTCGTCTCGGTGCGGCTCGGCGCGGAAGTGTGGCTTCGGATCGTGTACCGCAACTGCGAGGACGAACCGGCGATCGACTTCGTCCGGGAGCGGCCGGGCGGGACGGCGAAGGTGGTCGCCTCCGTTCAGGGTCACGGATTCACCTCGGCGATGACGTGGGCCGAGCTTCTCTCGGCGGCGGGGCGGCCGGACGAGAGGCTGACCTGGGCGCAGCGGCTTCTGCTGATGCTGCCGATGGTGGGTGCCCAGGAGCTGCCCGAGGACGCCGAGCAGACCATGGACCGGGCACTGGACGGGATCGGCGCGGCAAACCGGGCCGTTCTGGCGCCCATCCTGACCCGGCGCCTGGACTGGCGTACTCCGTGAAGTGACATCACTCGATGGGGCGGGGCAGCGACAGTTCAGTTCGGCGGGCTGCTGGAGGCGTTGTAGGCGTTCTTGGCGGCGACAACGGCCGCTTGAAGGTGTTCCGGATCGACGCCGTGCACATTCAGTGGCGGGTGCAGGCGACGGACGAGCTCGGCCTCGACGGGGACCGGCTCGGGTTCCTCGGCGAAGGTCAGGCGCAGATGGGCGTACATCCATCGCGTCAGCCGTGCCTCATCCTCAGGCACCAGGACGACGCGGTCGGTCCATTGTGTCCGATAGCCCTCGTGCGGGAGCAATCCGGCCAGCGTGCGGCGCAGAGTCGAACTGCCCGACCGCCGGAGATGGTTGCGAAGAATCCGCCCGCGCAGGTTGGTGGCCCGGCCGAGATACAGCAGCCGTAGCGACGGGTTGTTCTCGTTGGGCAGGCCGGGCAGATCGGGAAAGACCGCCGGGGCAGCCCACCACGCGTAGACACCACTGCTGCGACTGAGCCCTTTGACGGCGACGTCCAGCTCGGCCGGAGCGCCGGCCAGCAGTCGCAGGGCTTCTTCCGCGGGCGTCCAGCCATCCGTCTCACCGGCGGACCGCTGTTCAGAACTGGTCATCAGACGTCATCTTAGGCGTCTCGTCCGGCCAGGGCCGAACCGTCATTCTCGCATGTGCGGGCGAAGCCGACCGTCCAGGCCGACATGGCAGTACGACGCGAATCGACGGTTCAGGCACGGGCGGGCGGCGGGCAAAGGCGATGGCGCCGGAGGCTTCCGTTGGAGCGAGACGGGAAGTCACCTCATTCTGGATCTTCCTTGACGCGGGCCACCAACTGGGTCGGGTTGACGAAACGTAGGGCTATGACCAGCAGGACCAGCATCGAGGCTGTGTAGATGACGGCCATCGCGTCCACCGACTGCTGGGCTCGGATGCCCGCGGCCGACATCGAGTAGTAGAGGGCCACCACCAACGTCTGCGAGTCGGGGCCCGCGGTCAGGAACGTCAGCTCGAACATGCCGACCGTGCGGACCAGGACCAGGATCGAGGCGGCCAGGATGCCCGGCACCAGCAGGGGGGACAGGATCCGGGCGAAGATCTGGCTCGTTCGGGCGCCGCACATGCGGGCCGCTCGTTCCACCGACGGGTCGATCTGCTCGATGAACGGGGTCATCGTCAGGATCACGAACGGGATCGACGGGACCAGGTTGGCCAGGACCACGCCGGCCAGGTGGCCGGCCAAGCCGTACTTGTAAAGCACCGTCGCCAGTGGGATGCCGTACGTGATGGGTGGCATCAGGATCGGCAGCAGGAACAGCAGGTAGACCAGGCGGCGGCCCGGGAAGGAGCGACGGGCCAGGACGTACGAGGCGGGGACGCCGACCAGGAGCGAGATCGCCACCACCAGCAGCGCCACCTCCAGCGTCACCACCAGGATCTGCAGCAGGCCGAACTCGTTCCAGGCCGAGGCGTACCACTTCGTTGTCCAGCCCTGCGGCAGCCACGTGTCGAACCAGCGCTCGCCGAACGAGTTGACCACCACCGACAGGATCACGCCGGCCAGGTGGACGAAGAAGAACACCACCGCGCCCCAGACCAGCCAGGCGCCGACGGTCATCTTCGATCTCATCCCTTACCTCCCGTCGATCCCGTGTAGAGCAGTGAGCGCAGGCCGAGCACCACCGCGACCACCGCCAGCTCGACCAGGCCCATGATCACGGCGATGGCGCTGCCGAGCGGATAGTCGTAGACCTCGTACGCGGCGTGGTAGGCGGCGATCGAGATGACCCTTGTCGTGCCGGCCGGATCACCGACCAGGACGGCCGACGGGAAGACGCTGAACGCCAGCACGAAGGTCAGGCAGAAGGTCGTCGCCAGGCCGGGGGCCAGCAGCGGCAGGGTGATCCGCCGGAAGCGCTGCCACCAGCCGGCGCCCAGCGTGGCCGCCGCCCGGTCGAGGGTCGGGTCGATGCCCGACAGATACGACAGGATCAGCAGGAACGCGAACGGGAAACCGGTGATGACCAGCGAGAAGAACACGCCCCAGTAGTTGTTCGTCAACCGCACCGGCGCGTCGGTCAGGCCGATCGTCATCAGCGCGCGGTTGAACCAGCCGGCCGGGCCCAGATAGTTGAGCAGGCCTTCGGCCGTCAGCACGGTGCCGAGCGTGATCGGCACGACCAGGACCGTCGTCATCAGGCGCTTCCCCCGGAAGCGGCCTCGCATCCGGTACGCGATCGGCACCGAGGCGGCCACGTTCAGGATCGCCGCCGGCAGGGCCAGCCCGAGCGTGGTGGCGATGGTGTCGCGCTGGTAGGCGTCGGTGAAGAACGCTCGGTAGGCCCCGAGGACACCGCCTTCGGCCGGCTGGAAGGACAGGCCGATGCCGTACGCGAAGGGGTAGACGAACAGCGCGAGCACGCCGATCAGGGCCGGCGCGAGCAGCAGCAGTTGCCGGTCGATGCCGCGCTCGGCCAGGCGGTGCCGCAGCGCCACCCGCGTCTCCGGCGTCGTGTCCCGGTCGGGAAGCGTCGCCGTCACGGGAACACCAGGACGCGGTCGGGGGAAGCGGTGACCGTGATCCGGTCGCCGGGCGACGGCCGTTCGGCGGCGCGCAGGAAAAGGGCGACCCCTTCTTCCGTACGGGCTTCGACCGCCAACTCACGTCCCTGGTACTCGACGACCTCGACCGTCACCGGCACCCCGTGCGGGCCGGCGCGCAGGTCCTCGGGCCGGATGCCGGCCACCACGTCGTCGCCGGCCGCGACCGGGCCCACCGCCGTCCCCTCCAGGGTGAGGCCCGAGCCGTCGACGGACACCGTGTCGCCGTGCACCGCCTTCACCTTCATCGGCAGCAGGTTGCGATAGCCCATGAAGTCGGCCACGTGCCGGTTCGCCGGGCGGTTGTGCAGGTCCTCGGGGGTGCCGATCTGTTCGACCCGGCCGTCGCGCAGCACGACCAGGCGGTCGGCCATCGACAGGGCCTCCTCCTGGTCGTGCGTCACGTAGATCGTGGTGAGGCCGAGCGACTGGTGGAGCCGCCGGATCTCCGTACGCATCTCCAGGCGCAGTTTCGCGTCGAGGTTGGACAGCGGCTCGTCCATCAGCACGAGCGAGGGCTCCAGCACCACGGCGCGGGCGATCGCCACGCGCTGCTGCTGACCGCCGGACAGTTGGCCCGGCAGCTTGCGGGCGTGCTCCTCCAGGCGTACCAACCTGATCGCCTCGTCCGTGCGGCGGCGGATCTCGTCGCGGGGAAGGCGGCGCATCTGAAGGCCGAACGAGATGTTCTTGCGTACGGACAAATGGGGGAAGAGCGCGTAGCTCTGAAAGACCATGCCGAACCCGCGCCGCTCCGGGGGCAACGTGTCGAGCCGGGCGCCGTCCTGCCAGATGCTGCCGTCGGTCAGGGGCAGCAGGCCGGCCAGGCAGTTCAGCGCCGTCGACTTGCCGCAGCCGGACGGGCCCAGCAGGGCGATGAACTCGCCCCGCCGGATCGTCAGGCTCAGCCCGGCGAGGGCGTCCTTGCCGCCGAAACGCCGGCGTACCCCGTCGAGGCGCAGCTCGGAGAAGGTGGTCACTTCTTCACCTTCGCGCCGCCGATCTCGCGGTCCCACTTGTCGAACGCCGCCACCAGCGCCTTCGCGTCCAGCGGCACCTCGAGCGGGTTGTCCGCGATGAGCTTCTCGTACTCGGGCCGGCCGTACTCCTCAATCGCCTGTTTGCTCTCGGCCGGCGCCATGTCCAGGGTCACGTCCTTCACCGCCGGGCCGGGATAGAAATAGCCTTTGTCGTACGCCTTGGCCTGCTGTTGCGGGGTCAGCATGTCCTGGAGCAGGTTGAGGATGGTGGCCTGCTTGCCGGCCGGGACGCCCTTGGGGATCACCGCGTAGTGGGCGTCGGTCACCCAGTGGAATCCGTCCAGGGCCTGGACCTTGGCCTCCTTGGGCACGGTGCCGAGCACGCGCGGGTTGATGTCCCAGCCGGTGGTGGTCGCGATGATCTTCGCCGAGCCGTTGGCCAGGTTCTTCATCGTCTCGCTGGTGCTCGACGGATAGAGCGTCACGTATTTGTTGAGCTCGGCCAGATATTGCCAGGTCTTGGCCCAGCCGTTCTCCGGGTCCTTGGGGTCGCTGTCACCCAGCAGGTAGGGCAGGCCCATGAGCAGGGTGCGGCCCGGTCCGGAGTTGGACGGGCGGGCGTACTGCACGGCGCCGGGGTTCGCTTTGGCGTACGCCAGAAGGTCCTCGGCGGTCTTCGGCGGATCCGGGACCTTGGCCGGCAGATATTCGATCAGCGGGCCCGACGGGTAGTAGGTGACGGTGACGCCGAAGTCGCCGGCCAGTTTCTGCATGGCGGCGGCGCCCTCGGAGTACGTGGCCATGCCGGGCAACTTCGTCCTGGCGTCGGCCAGCGGCGTCCACAGGCCCTGCTCGATGCCGGCGGCCAGGCCGTCGACGCCGGTCAGCACGAGGTCGATGTCGACCCGGTTCGCGTTCTGCTGCGCCTTGATCTTGCCGACCAGCTCGGGCGCGGTGGCCTTGGAGTAGGTGACCTTGCCGATCTGGTCCTTGTTCTTGGCCACGAACTCGTCGATCATCCCCTGAGTCAGCTGAAGATTGCCGGCCACGTCGAGGATGTTGACGGTGACGGACCCGCCGTCGTTGCCGTCCGGGCTGTCGGGGGCGCCGCAGGCCGAGGCCAGGAGGACGGCGGCTACGGCGGCGGTGATCATCTTTCGGGACATGGTGTCTCCTCAGGCGGGGCCGGTGGAGCCTCGTACCATCAGTTGGGTGGGTAGTTCGCGGCGTTCCTTGTCTTGTCTCTTCAGGAGCAGATCGACGCCGGCCTGACCGGCCAGCTCTTTGGGAAGCGCGACGGTCGTCAGGGCGGGATGGACCATCGCGGCCAGGGGGATGTCGTCGAAGCCGAGCACGCTGATGTCGCCCGGAACGTCGACGCCGCGGGCCGCGAAGCGGTGCAGCAGGCCGAGCGCGACGAGATCGTTGTAGGCGATGACGGCGGTCACCCGCTCGGCCAGCACCCGGTCGGCCACGGAGACGCCGCCCTCGAACTGCGGGACCACGTTGCCGGTCTCGACCAGGTCGACCTTCGCTTTGGCCACCGTCCGCAGGGAGCGGACGCGTTCCCGGTTGGCCCATGAGGATCGGGGTCCGGCGACGTACGCCACGCGACGGTGCCCGAGCGCGACAAGGTGACTGACGGCCTGGCGCATGCCGTCGAGGAACTCGGCCGTGACCGAGGGGACGCCCGGGATGCGGCGGTAGAGCAGCACGACGGGCACCTCGGCGGCCAGCTCGCGCAGGTCGGCCTCGGCCATCCGGGGCGAGCAGAGCAGAACCCCGTCGACCTGCTTGGCCAGCTTGCGCACGAGGCCGGCCTCGGCCGCCGGATCCTCGTCGGTGTCGGCCAGGAAGACGGCGTGGTCGGCCTCGTGGGCGCGGGCCTGCACGCCCTTGACGATGCTGGGGAAGAACGGGTTGCCGAGATCGGGCACGAGCAGGCCCAGATTGCCGGTGCGCCCGGTGATCAGGCCGCGGGCGGCACGGTTGGGGTGATAGCCGAGGCTGGCCGCGATCTCCTTGACCCGGTCGCGGGTGGAGGGCCGGACCACCTCGGGATTGGACAGCGCCCGGGTGACGGTGGCGGCCGAGACACCGGCCGCGCGAGCCACGTCCTTGATGGTCACTGCCATGCGGGCCAGACTGCAATCCGTTTCATTCCGCTGTCAATGCATCGACCATGATCTCTTTCTTGGCGCATGAAAACCTTTACAGATCATGGTCATGGCCGTGGTCCAATGACCCGATGGTGTCCGGAGACCGCTTGCTCGCCTTCGCGGCGATGTCGTTCCTGCTCGTCGTCATCCCCGGCCCGAGCGTGTTGTTCATCGTCGGCCGGGCCCTGTCACAGGGCCGCCGGGCCGCCATGGCCTCGGTCCTGGGCAATACGGCGGGCGGTTACGTGCTGGTGGTGGCGGTGTCGCTCGGCGTGGGCCCGATCGTGCAGCGGTCGGCGCTGGTCTTCACGGCGCTGAAGCTGGCCGGCGCGGCCTACCTGATCTACTTGGGTGTCCGGTCGTGGCGCGAGCGCCACACCTTGAAGCTCGTGGCCGGCGGACCGGCCCGGGGCGGCCTGCGGACCTTCGGCGAGGGCTTCACGGTCGGCGTGTCCAACCCCAAGGGCATCGTCTTCTTCTCGGCCGTGCTGCCCCAGTTCGTCGACACCACCCAGGGCCACGTCGTAGCCCAACTGCTCCTGCTCGGCCTCATCTTCAACCTGGTCGCCATCACGTCGGACTGCGCCTGGGGCCTGGCCGCCGCCACGACCCGCACGTGGTTCGCCCGCTCCCCACGCCGCCTGTCGATGGTCGGCGGCCTGGGCGGCCTGACGATGATCGGCTTGGGTGTCTCGGTCGCGGTCACCGGTCGCAAGGACTGACCCGCGGCGAGTGCGAGCGCCGATCGGTGTGGCGCATGCCTGTCGCCCACGCGATGTCCTTGCCATGACGTGCGGCTGAGGCGCGCCGTCGGGCATGGGCCGTCGTTCTCGGACGTCTCATCGACCGCAGTCGGAATCGGCGAGCCGGTCACCGAGGCGTCTCGTCTGCTTCGTGCCGTCGCGACATCAGGTAATTACTGGATCCTCGATGTCCGGAGGGACCGGTGAAACGGAAGTGGCCAGCCGAAACCGCAAATAGGGAACGACGATTCCCACGGGCTGCCCGATTGGAGTGTTCAGAAACAGATCGAAACTCAGCGCTTGCCGGAATCGCTTGATCTTATCCAGGGTGAGCGCAACATTCCCTCCTTCGTGGGGTATTTGAGAAAATGATGCCAGTGGCAAGCTGCCATCGTAGGCGACGACGCGATCAAGTGATCGACCTCGCCCGGATACCGTGTTCGCCGCGCGTTATGACGGCGGGCGACAGGAACTGCTGTGCTTGACGATCTCCGAGATCGTCGTCCTGCATCTGAATCCTCAGCACAGCGGAGGATCCGTGAGCGCGAATGCTCATTCGATCAACATGATCAGGTGCTTCAGATCCGACAAATCCGCGGCGTCTGCGCTCCAACAGAATGTCGCCACGACGATGATCTGCTTACGGTTCCGAAGACGCCGACATCGTATTTGCGTCGACGGGGTCTTTCCGCGGTGATGTGACCGCGGATTGGCTGTCAGGAGCGGTCCGGGGCCGATGATTCGGCACCGACTTCGGCGACGTCCCATACGAGGCAGCGCACGCCCGGGCGCTCGGTGGCGCCCTGGGCCAGCATCGCTTCGTGGTAGCGCCTCGCGTTGTTCTCGTCGGCGTATACCTGCATCATGTGGCCGTCGAGTGTCCATGTGCCGTGGACGAAGCCGGGCGTTCCTACCTTGCTTGACGCCATCAGAGGGACCTGGGCGCGTAACTCGTCGATGACCGACGGGTCGATCTCCCACACACCGATCACGGCCCACATGACTTGGCCCCTCCACCTAAGCTGTCGGCACGCACCATGCTGGGAGTGTAGGTGGACGTCTATGACCGGTACGAGCGCGACGCCGAGCGATATCTGGCCGTCCACGGTCTCCACGTTGAGCCTGGGCTCCTTCCGGCTGTCCGGGAGATTCTCGTTCGCGAGACCCGGAACGAGGCGGACACCTATGCCGGCGTGGGCTCGGTTCCCGGCAACACCGAGCTCATGCGGATCTGCGCCGTTCAGCTGTGGCACGGCGGGCAGGTCGAGGACGCGCTCCTGATTCATCGTGCCCGCCGGACCAGCATGGACGCCACGGGTGCCATCGACGCCGAACTTCTGCTCGGGGCGGGGCCGGCGCGGACGAAGGAGTACCTCGCCGGGCTGGGCACCGATGAAGCCCTGGAAATGCTCGACGTCATCGCCGGTGTGGAGGAGTGGTATGACGCGGAGAGCTACTCGGCCAGGATCGGCTGATTCGATTCGTCAGATGCCGGTGTGGTCCGCGCTGCGAGGGTCGGTGACCCGGGCGGCGGCATAGATGTCCCCGGCCCGGGCGATGGCGCGCCAGGGGCGGGCCTTCGTGAGGGCGACGTCGAGTGCCGGGTCGGCGCGGTCCAGGTCGACACAGATCACGTCGGGACCTTCCGTACAAGCTTGGCGCAGTACGTAGCCGTGGGGGCCGATCACCGCCGACGGGGTGGCGGGGGCGCACTGGGCCGGGACGGCCATGCTCACCCAATAGTTGTTCGCGGCGGCGTGGCCCCGGGCCATCACCTCGAAGATGGGGTCCTCGGAAAAGCTGGAGAACAGGACGCAGTCCACGTCCAGGGAGCGCTGTTCCAGCCACAGCTCGGGGAAGTTCACCTCGATGCAGAGCAGGCAGCCGAAACGGAATCCGTCGATTTCGAACGTGCACGTGTGGTCGCCGGGGGTGTAGTAGCCGCTTATCTCGGAGTGGGACAGCAAGCGCTTGTCGTAGCGATCGGCCAGGCGGCCCCGATCGTCGATCACCCAGAGGGAGTTGTGGGGGCGGTGGCGGCCGGTCAAGTGGTGGTTGCCGCCCGCCACCACCCAGATGCCCAGGTCCGCGGCCAGCGCCATCGTGTGGCGCAGCTCGTCCGCTACCGGCTCCCCATTCACGCGCCAGCCCGCGTAGTACGTCTTCGCCATGCCGGCGTAGCCCGATAGCGCGCCCTCGGAGAAGTGGACGAGGCGTGCCTCCTGGTCGGCGGCCTGGCGCATCGCGGCTCGGATGGCTCGGCCGTTCGCCACCGGATCGGTGGTGACCTCGGTCTGTGCGACGGCGATCCTCACCTCGGCACCGTAACCAGCGCGGTGCATCGGCCGAAAGGTAGAGGCGGCCAAGGGGATTCCGTCCGAGGGTGGATGTTGGTGGGGGTGGGGCCGGGCGAAGCTGTTTCCATCGCGCCGGACCAGTAACGGGGGACCACAAATGACGACGGCACCGCTCGCACACACCGACGTTGTTGTGCTCGACTACCTGGCCGCTCTGTGGGCGCAGAGCGAAGACCTGGCGCCCGAGCTTCGCGACGAGCTCATGACGACCGTGGCCGACTACATCGCGGTGCGGCGTACGTCGCCCAGCTCGCCGCTCGAGGATCCGGCGGAGATCATTCGCCGGTTAGGGCCGCCGGAGGACCTGGTGGCGGCCGTGCGCCGCGGGAGCGTGCCGGCCCACATCCGGCTGCCCGCCCTGGTTCCGCCTCCTCCGCCGGCCGCCACCGGCGGGGGAGCGGTCGCCCGGGGCGGGGCGGCCGAGTACACCGCGGTCGGGCTCATGACCGTCGGGGCCGTGCTCATCCCGGTCGCCGGGCCGGTGGCGGGCATGCTGCTGGCCAGCGGGTCGCCGCACTGGCAGCCGGCGCAGAAGGCCGCCGGCTGGGTGCTGACCGTCGGGGCGGGGGCCGCCGCGTTCGGCTTCGCCCTGTTCCTGGGTGTGGCCGGTGTCGGGGGCGCGGCCGCCCTCATGCTCCTGTACCTGATCCTGACCGGCGGGTCGGTGATCGCCGGGTGGCGCATGTACGACGCGCTGCGGCGACCTTAAGGAGCCGCGACGGCCCGGGCCACCCGCCGGGACTCGATGGCCAGCTCACGGAGCATGCCGCCGAGGGTCACGTTGTAGCCCATGAAGTACAGGCCGGGACGGGCCGACGGGCCGCCGTGCACCAGCGGGACGCCGGTGTCGTCGAACAGCGCGGGGTCGTCGAACAGGGCGGGCAGCCCGGTGCCGTAACCGGTGGCCGCGACCACCACGTCCGGCTCGATGGTGGTGCCGTCGGCCAGCTGAACCGCGGACGGCGTGAAGGACTCGACCGCCGCGACCGGGCGGACCCGGCCGGCCAGGACGTCGCGGACGATGCCCACGTCCTGCAACGGGACGTAGCGCTGGGTGCGCAGGCGGGTCTTGAGGCCCTCGGTGGGGCGCGCCACGCCGTACTGGCGAAGGTCGGGCACCTCCATGCGTGCCATCGTGGCCGCCATCGAGTTGAAGACCGGCTCGGGCAGGCCGCTGAGCAGCAGGCCGTTCATCTGGGCGGGCCAGCCCGCGGTCGTGCGGCGGACGATGTGCGGTGGCGTGCGGATGGCCAGGCTGACCGAGGCGGCGCCGCCCTCGGCCAGGTCGGTGGCGATCTCGGCGCCGCTGTTGCCGGGGCCGACCACCAGGACGTTCTTGCCGCGGAAGGGTTCCGCGTTGCGGTAGGCCGACGAGTGGATCAGCGTTCCGGTCCATGACGGCAGGCCCGGCCACCGCGGCACGACCGGGGTGTGCAGATATCCGGTGGCGACGATCAGCGTGCGCGTCGTCTGCTCCGCACCGTCGGCCAACTGCAAGGACCAGCGCTCGCCGCCCGGCTTGACCCGTTCGACCGTGGTGCCGGTGCGGACATCAAGGGCAAAGCGTTCCCGGTACGCCTCCAGGTAGCGCACCAGGTCGTCCCGGCGCACCCACCGGCCGTACTCGCGGGGGATCGGGAAACCCGGCAGGCCGGACAGGCGGCGCACGGTGTGCAGGCGCAGCCGGTCGTAGCGGCCCCGCCAGCTGGTGGCCACCTCCGGGCCGCGCTCCAGCACGACGCTGTCCACGCCGTTGGCCTTCAGCTGGGCCGCCACGGCCAGGCCGGCGGCGCCGGCGCCGAGCACAGTCACGTTCGCCATGGGCAGCAGTGTGATCTATGGCCCACGCGCCCGGTGCGCTGGGGTGGCCCGGACGGCGACTACCATGACGGCGACGCCCACAAGGCCGAGGACACCGCCGCTACGCAGCCCCACTGGAACCGGACATGACAAGCGACACCGACCTGACCGACAGCCTGCGCCGGGCCGGTGTGGCCGACGTTCTCACCGATGCGGCGCACCGGTCGGCCTATTCGAGCGACGCCTCGCTCTACCGGGTGGTGCCGCGGGCGATCGTGCGGCCGCGCCACGACGACGATGTGGCGGCGACCCTGCGGGTGTGCCGCGAGCTGGGCGTTCCGATCACGGCCCGGGGCGCGGGCACGTCGGTGGCGGGCAACGCGATCGGCCCGGGCGTGGTGCTCGACTTCAGCCGGCACATGAACAAGGTGCTCGAGATCGACCCCGAGGCGCGGACCGCGCGGGTGCAGGCCGGAACGATCCAGGCGACGTTGCAGGCGGCGGCCAAGCCGTACGGGCTGCGGTTCGGTCCCGATCCGTCCACACATACCCGGTGCACGATCGGCGGGATGATCGGCAACAACTCGTGCGGCGCCCGGACGCTGGGCTACGGGCGTACATCGGACAATGTCTCCGGTCTGAGGGCTTTGACGATCGACGGCGATCGGCTGATCACCGGAGCCGAGACGAGCGGTGCCGACAAGGTCGTCGACGAGTTGCGCAACGTCATCGGGGCCAACCTGGCCACCGGGCGTACGGAGTTCGCGCGCTTCGGCCGTCAGGTGTCGGGCTACGCGGTCGAGCACCTGCTGCCGGAGAACGGCTTCAACCTGACCGAGTTCCTGGTCGGCAGCGAGGGGACGCTCGCGGTCATCACCGAGGCGACGGTACGTCTGGTGGCCGATCCGGCGTACCGGACGCTCGTCGTTCTCGGTTATCCCGATTTCGGCACGGCCGGTGACGTGATCCCGGAGATCCTCGGGTTCAAGCCGACCGCGTGCGAGGGCATCGACTCCCGCATCTGCGACGTGGTGCGCAGCCGCCGCGGTCCGGGCGCGGTGCCGCCGCTGCCGGGTGGCACGGCCTGGCTCATGGTGGAGATCGCCGGAGAGGACCAGGACGAGGTCCGCGACCGTACGGCGAGACTGGTCGCGGCCTCGGGGGCGGTCGACTCGCGGGTGGTCGAGGACACGGCCGAGGCGGCGCCGCTCTGGAAGATCCGCGAGGACGGGGCGGGCCTGGCCGGGCGGGCGCCGAGCGGGCTGCCGGCCCACGCGGGCTGGGAGGACGCGGCCGTGCCGCCCGAGAAGATCGGCGCCTACCTTCGTGACTTCGACGTGCTGGTGGAACGGCACGGGCTGACCGCGATGCCGTACGGGCATCTCGGTGACGGCTGCGTGCACGTGCGCCTGGACTTCCCGCTGGACAAGCCGGGCGGGCCGGGCAAGTTCCGGGCCTTCCTGGAGGACGCGGCCGATCTGGTGGTGAGCTACGGTGGCTCGCTGTCGGGGGAGCACGGCGACGGGCGGGCCCGCAGCGAGCTGCTGACCCGGATGTACTCGCCGGCCGCGATCGACCTGTTCCGGCGGATCAAGCACACGTTCGACCCGGGCAACCTGCTGAACCCGGGCAACCTGGTCGATCCCGACCCGGTCGACGCGAACATCCGGGTGTCGCGGGCGCGGCCGGTGACGGTGCCGCTCGCGCTGGCCTACCACGCGGACGGCGGCGACTTCAACCAGGCCGTGCACCGGTGCACGGGCGTGGGCAAGTGCCGGGCCGACACCACCGTGCTGGGCGGGGTGATGTGCCCGTCATACCTGGCCACCAAGAACGAGAAGGACTCGACGCGGGGCCGGGCGCGCGTGCTGCAGGAGATGCTCGACGGCGACCTTGCGCCTGACTGGCGGGCCGAGGCCGTACACGATGCGCTTGATCTTTGTCTGTCCTGCAAGGGGTGTGCCTCGGACTGCCCGACCGGGATCGACATGGCGGCGTACAAGTCCGAGGTCTTGCATCAGAGTTACCAGGGGCGCGCGCGGCCGCGGTCGCATTACTCGCTGGGGTGGCTGCCTCGGTGGTCCCGGCTGGCGTCGAGGATGCCCGCTCTGGCGAACCTGATGACCTCTCTGCCCGGTATCCGGGGGCTCGCGTTGTATTTCGCGGGTGTGGACAAGCGGCGGTCGATCCCGACATTTGCCGCGTCCACGTTCCGCGCGTCTTATGAGCCGAAAAATTTGGGCAAACCGGTTGTGTTGTTTGTGGACAGTTTCACCGATCACTTCTCGCCGGAGATCGCTCAGGCGGCCGTGGACGTGCTGGAAGACGCCGGGTACGCGCCGCAGGTGACGAGCCGGAAAGCCTGCTGTGGTCTGACATGGATCTCGACCGGGCAGCTCGACGCGGCGCGGCGGATCCTCGGCAAGACGGTGGACGAGCTGCACGAGTCGGTGAAGCAGGGCATCCCGGTGGTCGGGCTCGAGCCCTCGTGCACCGGAGTGCTGCGACAGGACGCGGTCGAGCTGGTCGACAACGACAAGGCCCGTGACGTCGCCGCGGCGACGAAGACCGTGGCCGAGCTGCTGGCCGAGACCGAGGGCTACGAGCCGCCGTCGCTGGAAGGGGTGCGGGTCATCGCGCAGCCGCACTGCCACCACCACGCGGTGATGGGCTGGGACGCCGACGCCAAGCTGCTGAAGAAGGCCGGCGCGACCGTCAAGCGGCTCGGCGGCTGCTGCGGCCTGGCCGGCAACTTCGGCGTCGAGCGCGGCCACTACGAGGTGTCGGTGCAGGTGGCCGAGCAGCAGCTGCTGCCCGCCCTGGACAAGGCCGAGGAGGGCGACATCTTCCTGGCCGACGGTTTCTCCTGCCGCACGCAGGCGGCCGACCTGGCCGACACCCCGGGCAAGCACCTCGTGCAGCTGTTGCGGGAGCACAAGCGCTGACCACCGCCGAGATAGCCGCCCTGCTCGGGGGCGGGCTGCTCGCCGGCGCCGTCAACGCCGTGGCCGGTGGCGGCTCGCTGATCACCTTCCCGCTGCTGGTCGCGCTCGGGTTGCCGGGCGTGGCGGCCAACGTGAGCAACGCGCTGTCGGTGGCGCCCGGATACGCCGCCAGCGCCTTCGCCGGGCGGCCCGACCTGGTGGGCCAGGGCCGCCGGATCGTCACGATCATCCCGGCGATCGTGGTGGGCACGTTGTGCGGCAGCTCCCTGCTGCTGTTCACACCGCGCTCGGTCTTCGACTTCGTGGTGCCGTTCCTGCTGCTGGCGGCGGCCGCGATGATGGCCTTCCAGAAACGGCTGCGCTCGCTGGCCGGCCCGCCCAGGGACAATCCCGTGGTCTTCGTGCAGGTCGCGGTCTTCCTCTGCGGGTTGTACGGCGGCTATTTCAACGCGGCGATGGGGCTGCTCCTCATCGCCGCGCTGTCGCTCGTGCTCGACGAGACGCTGCGCCGGATCAGCGCGCTGAAGAACGTCTTCTCGGCCGTGGTCGGCGTGACCACGGTGCTGACCTACAGCGTCTTCGGGCCGGTGAACTGGGCGGTCGTGGCCGTCCTGGCCCCGGCCACGATCGCCGGCGGCGTCGCCGGGGCCCGCGTCGCCCAGCGGCTACCGGCCGGGGCCCTGCGGTGGACCATCGTCGTCCTCGCGACGGTGGTGGCCGCGATCCTGCTGCTCACCTGACGGGTCCATGGCCCGGCTCAGCTGGTCGGTCGCCGCGCGCAGGGCCGTGGTCAGCCGATCCTCGAGTGCGCTGGGCCGGTAGCGCTCGACGGCCTGGCCGGCGTCGCCCAGCACGAGGCTCCGTACGGCCGGCGCCGGCAGCAGCCCTTCGAAGATCACGCCCTCGCCGTCGGCCGAGGCGAACCGCGGGGCGATCGGCCCGGTGAGACCGTGCCGTCCGCGCTCGTCGGCGATCTCGGCCCACGCCTGCACGACATGCCGCCGGGAATCGGCCGCCGCGTCCTCGACCGCGGCGTGGAAGTCCTGCCAGGCCGTGGTGTGCTCGCCGAGCTCGTCGCGGGCGCCCTTCTCCAGCCGGGTCAGTTCCTCGCCGCTCCTGGCCAAACCCACGCGGGACTCGACGTCCCGGTCCTTGAACGGGTTGTGGGCGCTCGCCTTGAAGGCGATGGCCGACACCGTCAGCAGCACCAGCAGCGCGGCCAGCGGGCCGCGGAGCCGGTCGTCGATCAGGCCGTCGCCGCGCAGCCAGGCCCACGCGCCGAGCACGCCGACCAGGGCCAGCAGGAAGGCGACGGGCAACGGCCAGCTCGGCCACGGCAGGTCGCCGGGCCGCCGGGTCTCCACCGACGGCCGCCACCGCAGGAAGGTCCGGGACAGCACGACCCGCCAGTCGAGCCGGCCCCGGGTGGGCCGCCGCTCGGCCCGGTTGCGGTGGCGCAGCAACGGCACGGCCAGCCAGCTGCCGGCCAGGATCAGCGCCATCGCGATGCCGAAGCCCGGGATGTACGAGATGGCGGTGTGCCACCACGGCGCGTCCACCGGCACGTCGAGCGCGGTCTGGAACGTGCCGGCGAAGAACGCGGTGTCGTAGGCCGCGCTGATCAGGATCAGCGGCCAGACCAGCCACCAGCTCAGCCAGCGCGGCCGGGCCCGCCGGTCCTCGGCCCCGTCGCCGGCGTGCCGGTCGAGCACCCGGCGCCGGGACCGCCCGGCCTCGCCGTGCCGGTGCTCGGCCGCGTACTCCTCCACCCGGCGCACGGCGGTCTCCCCGCGGTGCCAGGCGGTGACCAGGCGCCGGTGGGCCTCGCGGATGCCGTCGCGGGCGGCCACGATCGCCGCCTCGGCGGCCATGGTGGCCCGGGTCAGCCGGGCCGATTCGGCGTAGGAGAGCTCGTTCCGGTCGTACGGCTCCTGCCTGTTACCGGCCGGCATCAGCGGAAGGACCGGCGGGAAGCCGGCGCCGCACGGTGTGCTCGGATAGCGGCGGCCGTTCGAGGTCTCGCCGGGTCGCGTCATCTCGGTCATCAGGCCGGCCCGTCCTTCACCTTCATCGTGATCTCGACCCGCCGGTCCCGTTGCAGGCACGGCTCGTTCCACGACCCGTCCGGCCGCTTGCCCACGGTGCACAGTGGATCGGCTTCGCCCTTGCCGTCACTGGTCACGCCGGGCATCCCGGCCGCGCTCAGCACGGCCGACACGCGGGCGGCCCGGCGCTGCGAGAGGTCGCGGTTGTGCTCGACGCTGCCCCGGGTGTCGGTGTGCCCGACGACGTGGACGGCGACCGGGTTCCGCCGGCGCAGGTCGTCGGCCAGGGCCCGCAGCCGGGCCTCGGCGCCTTCGCTGAGCTCGTCCGAGTCGAGGGCGAACAACTCCTCGGAAGAGAGGTTGAAGACGGGGCCGGGCGAGATCGGGGGCGGCCCGTCGTCGGCCACGAAGGTGACGGGAGGATCGGCGTGGGCGGACTCGGCGGCGCCGTCGCCGCGGGCGACCGGTGCGGTGGAGATCTCGCAGGAGAGGGCTCGGGCGGCCAGGCACGTACGCTGCCACAGGCGCCCGAGGAACTCGACGGTGCCGGTGGTGGGCGGGGGAACGCCGTCGGCGGGCTGCCCGACGCCGAGCATCACGAGGTTCTTGCCGGCCAGCGCGGACGGCCAGCCGTCCCGGCCGGGGCAGGTGCCGACGAGGTCGTCGATCCAGCGTGACCTGCCGGCCGAGGGCGAGGACAGGCTCAGGCATCCGGTGGTGCCGATCCCGTCGGTGGCGACGACGACGGTCCCCGGGCCGGCCGCCGCGGCGACGTTCATCGCACCACCGATGTCCGATCTGGCGGTCTCGGCGGGGCGGGTGGCGGCCCTTTTGGCGGCGCCGGTCAGGCAGTCCTTGAAGTTGGCCCGCTGCTTCTTCCGGTTCTCCTCGCGGTTGGCGTCCGAGCGGGTCAGGTGGTTCTGCAGCGCCCACCTGACCGTCGAGGCCGATCCGTCGAAGGAGCCGATCGACACGACGTCGCCGCGGCCGATCGCCTGGTCGAGCCGGCCGTCGAGGGCGGCGGCGTAGTCGGGCGCGGTCCTTCCCACCCGGGCCGACCCGCTGACATCGATGAGCACCGTCGTGGTCGCGGCCTGTCCCGCGTCCCGGCCGGTCATGCCGTCGCAGACATCCGGCCCGTCGCCACACGCTGCGGCCAGGCCACCGAGGAGGAGAAGGAGGGCGAGAGTGAGGGCTGTGCCTGGCCGGGTCATCGGGCGGGCTCCGGGGGCTCCATGTCCATCACCTCGCGGATGAAGGCGCTGTCCTGGACCTCCATCTGGCGCTGGTAGGCCGCGACCGCCGTGGCGTACAGCTCGGCGATCTCGTACATGCCGAGCTGGCCGTGGTCCTTGGCCGCCTCGCCGAGCACGTCGACCAGCTCGCGGGCCGAGAGGCGGCGGCGGTCGGCCAGCCGGCCCAGCTCGGCCGAGAAGTGCGGGTCGGCCAGGGCGGTGGCGCTCAGCTTGACCGGGCTCACGCCGAGGTCGGTCAGCAGCCCGGACCACTTGCCGGTGAGCTCGCGGGCCAGCACCACCCGCTGCCGGGCCAGGACCGCCTCGCTGTCGGCGTTCACCTCGCGCAGGACGAACTGCGTGAGATGCTCCCGCACGCGGGGGTCGGGCGTGACCCGGAAGTACGACGTGCAGCGGACCTGGCCGTTGTCGGTGCTGTAACACATCGTCCCCAGGTCCTGCTGGATCGCCCGTTCGGCGTCGGCCGCCTCGTGCGGGCCGTAGTTGCGGGCGATCTGCCAGATCCGGCGCCGGTGCGTGTCCTGGACACTGGACTGGTATTTGCCGGCCTGGCGGACCACGGCCTCGTACAGCACGTTGTCGCCGGTCCACTCCGTCTCGACGCTGACCTGGAACTCGTGGACGTCGCCCCGGCACAGCGCCGAAATGGTGAAGGGCTGATCCGGTGGGCGGTAGCTGATCGGCTCGGGCGCGGGCTCCCGCCGGCGGCGGAACAGGTCCCGGAAGCGCTGGAAGAACGACTTGCTCATGCGGGGTCTCCAAGGGAGTCGTAGAGCCGGGCGGCCGTGGCGCAGTCCCGCCGCCACCGCCGGAGATAGAAGCGGCCCCGGTCCTCGAGGGAGGAGGCGAGGACCAGGCGGCCGAGCTCCGCCATCCGGTCCGCGAAATCGGGATCCGCGTCGGCGCACTGCAGCCAGATCCGCAGCTCGCTCCAGGCCCGCCGCATCGTCGTCGGCCCGGCGAGCGCGCCCCGCCAGAGGCCGGCCAGGTCGCCCGGTTCGACGTCGGCCAGCAGGACCGGCCACTGCTGCCGGGGAGCGGCGGCGGGATAGCGCGCCAGCAGGATCAGCGAACGGGCGGCGTGCACCCGCAGCCGGTACAGCTCGTCGGCGTTCCAGCTGACCAGCGCGGCGCGGGTGAGCTCGGGGGCGGCGATGTAGAGGAACTTCATCGCGTACGCCACGGAGGCGCTCCCGTTGAGGTCGTCGCGCCCGGCCAGCAGGCGCAGGTCGGCCAGCGCGTCCTCCGGAAGGGCGGCGCCGAGCGAGGTGCCGTAGGCGCGCGCGGCCGCGTCGTGCAGCTGAGGATTGCGGCTGCGCGCCCAGTCACGCACCAGCGCGCGCACCAGCCAGAGCAGACGGCCGTCGGCGGCCAGCGCGTCCATGGCCCAGGCCGCCGCCTGCCGCTGGACGCCGCTGCCCGAGCGCGCCCACGGCTTGATCAGATAGCGCCAGACCTCGTCGAAGTCGCGGACGGCGAGCGCACCCGCCGTGTAGGCGGCCCGCCGCCGGATCGCCGGCCGGCCGTCGTCCACCAGCTGGTGCAGCCAGAACAGCAGCGGCACGCGGACGGTGTCGAAGTCGTTCCACACCACGTCGAGCACCTCGGGCGCGAACCCGGGGTCGACGAAGTGGGCCCGGCGCGGGCTGTCGGTGGCCTCGAGCCGGGTCAGCACGGTGCCGTCGGGCAGGCGCAGCATGCGGTCGACGTCGGCGTCGAACACGGCCCGCGGCCGGTCGGCGCCGCCACTGGCCAGGTGGTCGAGGATGTCGAGCAGCACCTGCCCGGCCTCGAACACGTCGGCCAGGGGCTGCCCGTCGAACGCGGCGTGCGCGATCTGCACGGCCTGCCGGCGCGGGGTGGCCGGTGTGGCCTCGGCGTCGCCCTCGCCCTTGACCAGGCGGGCCGCCAGCTCCCGGACCTTGGCCCGGATCCGGTTGAGCGCGAGGTCCAGGTCGTCCTCGCCGGTGCCGTTCCAGACGGCCAGGGCGCGGGCCAGGTCGGCCACGGCACCGGGCAGCGGATCGGCGGTGAGCCGCTCCTGGACCTTGTCCGTCTTCCGGCACAGGCGCACGAAGTCGTCCGGGTCCGCGCCGGGCACCGTGTCGCCCCGCTCGCGGCGGTCCCGCAGCTCGCGCAGCAGATGCGTGCGGAGGACCTCCTCCGGCGGGGCCGGCTCCATCAGCGCGTCGTACGGGTGCAGGGGCTGGTCGGCGGTGGCGCCCGGCTCGCCGAGCACGACGATGAACGCGTCCGCCTTCTCGGCCATGCCGGCGAGGGCGGCCAGGGTCGCCGGGGCCACCGGGCCGGGCGCGGCCAGTTCGAGGACGACGCCGAAGCCGTGGCAGTCGGCGAGCAGGTCGTTCTCGCCGGCCAGAGCGGTCAGGGGCACGTCGGTCTGGTTCACCTGGAGGCCGCAGATCCGGTCCTCGCCGACGGCGAGTTTCAACAGCATCTCGGCGAACAGGCGGCGGCCGCTGCCGGCCGGTCCGCAGAGGTAGAGCAGCCGCTCCTCGGTCAGCGTCCGGTAGCAGGACTGATGGTTGGCCGGCGGGACGAAGATGTCCAGGGCGCGGGCGACCCATTCCGGGCCGCGGTGGTAGCGCAGGATCGCGATCTCGCGGCCGTTGCGCAGGTTGTAGACGAAGGTGCGGGCGTTGTCGCCGATGGTCGTGTAGCCGCCGTCGATCTTCGCGTGGTAGCCGCGATCCGGGCCGAGGTCAGCCCCGCCGGCGTCGCCGCCCCAGCTGTCGTCCGGCTTGGCCGGTCCGGTCGCGGCCGTTCCGCCCGGGTTGGCGAAGTCGTCGTAGTCCTTCCTGGTGCTGTCGCTCTCCGGCGCGCGCGAGGCCGCCTCGGGCTGAGGCTGAGGCTGAGGCTGGGGTTGGGGCTGGGGTTCAGGTTCCGGTGGTGCCGGCGCCGGTGCCGGTGGCTGGTCCGGTGGTGGCGGGGGCGGTGTCTCGTCATTCATGCCGGCCGACCCACATCTGGCCGTTGTCGCCGATCTGGACGCCCGACGGGCGGTCCATGCGGATGTCGAACTTCGAGGCGGCGGGCGGAGCGGGCTGTGCGGGCGGCGGGGCCGGGGCCGCGGGCCGGGCCGCGGTGGCGCCGACGTGCGGTGGGTAGGAGTGGGGGACGTACAGCCAGGCCAGGACTTTGACGTCGTTGACGTCGACCGTCACGCCGCGGAACTGGCGGGGCTGCAAGCCGTTGGCGCCGTGCGGGACCACGCGCTGGTACAGGTCGTCGGCGACGACGGCGACCAGCGGGACCTCCGGCAGTGCCCGGGTCGCCTCGCGGGCGGCCGGCGAGTTCTGCAGGCGGGCGGCCAGGACGAGGGGGTCGCCGCCGCGCGGGACGCCCTCCTCGATCAGCACGTCGCCGCCGGCCAGGCCGAAGCGCAGGCGCAGCCGGTGGTCCTCGTGCTTGTTGCGGTTGTACGCCATCACGCCCGCGTACATCTCGTTGAGGAAGTCCCAGAGCATCCAGGCGGCCGGGATCGCGGCCGGTGCGACCGTGACCTCGCCGTCGCCCTGGCTGTCGCGGATCCATCCCGCCGGAGCGGACGACGTCCGGACGGCGCCGGCGATCAGCGAGCGGGCGGCGCCGTTGAGCTCGGCGTGGCGTGTGTAGCCTCCGGCGCTCGAGGCGACGACGTCGCAGTTGGACACGATTCCGGGGACGGGCAGCGTGCGAGTCATCGATATCCACCTTGATCAGTAAAGGAGTGTTCTCCACTGTGAGTGACCGATTCCGGGGCCGCCAACTGATCTACATCAGGCGATGCATAGTTGTGCGGGCGCCGGCCGCCGAGGCCAGGTTGTCGAGGTCGAGGACCACGATTTCCCGATATTCCGTACGGACACAGTCGCGACCAGCCAGTTTTCGCAAAGCCCGGTGCACCGAGACGGTCGAGGCGCCGATCATCTGACCGAGCTCGCGCTGGGTACGGCGTACGACATGAACGCCGTTGTGATCGTCACCCTGCGTGGCCAGGAGGTAGAGGGCCGCGGCCAGGCGTGACTCGACGTCGGAGCCGATCTCGACCTGCCGGTTGTCGGCGGCGCGGAGACGGTCGATCAGGGTGCGGGTCAGATGGCGGTACGCGCCGGGGAACTCCCGCAGATAGCGGTCGAACGAGGCCGCGGGCAGGCTGTGCGTGATGACCGGTCCGGCGGCGACGACCGAGGCCGAGCGGTGCCGTCCGTCGACGTACGCCATCTCGCCGAGCACGTCGCCCGGCACCCGCACGGCGATGCGCTGCGGGCGCTGCCGCCGGTCGAGCATGAAGATCTCGACCCGGCCGTGCAGCACCACGAAGACGTCGCGGCCGCGGTCCTGCTGGCGCAGCAGATAGCTGCCGTTGCGGAAGTCCCGGCGCTGGCCCAGGCGGAACAGCCCCATGCGCTCCTGGTCGGACAGCCCGGCCAGGAAGGTGCCGTCGTGGTACTTCTGGCGACCTTCCACGTCGGCCCCCTCAGCTCGTCGCGGTGCCACCCCGTGCACACTTCCTACGTGCGGCGGTGCCGGAATGCATCGGCCGATCAGATACGCATAGTGTCTGCGCCGTAACTTGGCGTGGCATTTCGTAAGATCATCAAATGGGTGGGCGGGACGTCCGGGACGCCATGCTGGGGCTCGTGCCGACGGCGGTGGCGCTGCTCGTGGCGGCCGCGGTGCTCGACGGGCTGGCGTTCTCGTCGTCCTGGCTGGCCCTGCTGATCGCCACGCTGCTCGGCCTCGTGGACGCGGCCGTCCTGCCCGTGCTGCGGGTGCTGGCCGGGCGGGTGGGCGCGGTGATCTCGCTGCTGCTGGGGATCGCGGCCCAGGTCGCGGTCGTGGAGGCGGCCCTGGTGGTGGTGCCCGGGGTGACGGTCGCGGGCTGGGGCACGGCCGCCTGGACGCTGCTGATCGTGTCGGTCGTGCTGGCGGTGACCCGCTGGCTGCTCGGGGTCAACGACAGCTCGTATTTGGTCGCCGATCTGATCCACCGGGGACGGGTACGGCGCCGGCCGGCCGAGAGCGGCGGCGCCGAGGGCGTCGTCATCGTGCAGATCGACGGGCTGCCGTTCCCGGTGCTGGAGGTGGGCACGGCGGCCGGGACGCTGCCGACGCTGTCGCGCTGGATCCGCTCCGGGACGCACGACGCGGCGCGCTGGTGGGCCCGGGTGCCGTCGACCACCCCGGCCAGCCAGGCCGGGCTCCTGCACGGCACCAACGACGGAATTCCCGCCTTCCGGTGGTACGACAAGGAGGCCGGCCGGCTGTTCGTGGCCAACCGGCCGGCCGACGCGGCGGCGATCGAGGCCCGCCTGTCCGACGGCAACGGCCTGCTGGCCGAGGGCGGCGTCAGCATCTCGAACATGTTCAGCGGGGACGCGCCGACCGCGCACGTGGTGATGAGCCGGGCCGGCAGCAGCTTCGGGCTGGGTCCGGGCAAGGCCTACGTACGCTTCTTCGCCAGCCCGTTCGTGCTGGTGCGGGCCCTGGTGCGCACGATCGGGGAGATGGTCAAGGAGGTCTACCAGGGCCGCCAGCAGCGCCTGCGCGGCATCGAGCCCCGGGTCTCCCGGCGCGGGTCGTACGTGGCGCTGCGCGGCCTGACGAACGTGCTGCTCCGCGACCTGAACGTGGCGCTGGTGGCCGAGCACATGATGGCGGCGGCGCCGGTCATCTTCGTGGACTTCGTCGACTACGACGAGATCGCCCACCACGCGGGGGTGCTGCGCCCCGAGTCGCTGGCCGCCCTGGCCGGGCTCGACGGGGTGCTGTCGACCCTGGAACGGGTCGCGGCGGCCGCGCCCCGGCCCTATCGCTTCGTGGTGCTCTCCGACCACGGCCAGAGCCAGGGCGCCACGTTCCGGCAGCTGAGCGGGCGGCCCCTGGAGGACGCGGTCCGGGAGCACACGGGCGCGTCGCGGGTGTCGACGCTGGCCGACACCCGGGACGCGGAGACGTGGGGGCCGCTGAACGCGATGCTCACCGAGGTGCTCGGCAAATCGAAGAAGCTCGGGCCCGACCCGGGCCACGGGGCGGCCCCCGACGGCGACCGGCCCGAGCTGGTGGTGGTCGGCTCGGGCAACCTCGGGCTGGTCTGGTTCCCGCGGCGCCCGGGCCGGGTGCCGATCGAGGAACTGGGGCGGCACTTCCCGAACCTGATCCCCGGTCTGCTGGGCGAGCCGGGGATCGGATTCCTGGTCGTGGACAGTGCCCGCGGGCCGCTGGCGGTCGGCCGTGACGGCGTACACGTGCTCGGAGAGGGTTTGATCGAAGGCGCCGATCCCCTGGAACCGTTCGGGAAGAGGGCGGCGCGGGACCTGGCGCGCGTGGCGGCGATGCCCAACGCGCCGGACCTGTACGTGCACTCGACCCTCGACGAGCGCACCCGCGAGGTGCACGCCTTCGAGGAGCTGGTGGGATGTCACGGCGGCCTCGGCGGCTGGCAGAACGAGGCCGTGCTGGTGCACCCGGCCGACTGGCCGCTGAAGCTGGAACCGGGCGAGACGATGCTCTACGGGGCCGACGCCGTCCACCGTCAGCTGGTCCGCTGGCTCGAGGACTGCGGGGCGCGGAAGTCACTTCGCTGACCGAGCGCTGCGATCAAGGGCGTGGATGCATACGCTTCGGTGGGGGTGGCCGCGTGACGAGAATCTACTACCGGGGCCCGGATGCCGTCGTCACGAGCGACCACATCGTCTGGCTGACCGAGCCGGTGCGCACGTTCCCGCGCCGCGAGCTGCGCGAGCTCGGCATCGTCCGCGGGGCCCCGCCGCCGCCGAGCGCCGGCGCCAGTGTGCTGGCGGGGGTGAGCGTGCTGGTCGCGATCGTCGCCCTGGCGGCGGCGGTGTACGCCGACAGCACACCGATGTGGGTCACGGCGGCCGTCGTCGACGTGCTCGCGATCGGTTGCGTCTGGGCGGCGCTGGGCCGCCGAACGCGCACATGGGAGATCCACGCGAAGCATCACGGCGCCGAGGTGGTGGTCTACGCGAGCCGCGACGACCGCGTCTTCCACCAGGTGCAGAGGGCGATCCGCCGCTCCATCGAGATGGCCGACGACGGCCACCACCCCACCTGACGGCGCCGGTCAGAGCAGCAGCGGCGTGCCGGTGAGCTCGGCCAGGGCGTCGAGCAGACGGTCCTGGAAGTGGGGGTCGGCGCCGGGGCCGCCCATCCGGGTCGGAACCCAGCCCGGATCGACGGCGTTGCTGACGTCGTGTCCCTCGCCGAGCAGCGTCCGCGCGGCCGCCCGCCCGAGGCCGTCCGCCGACCCGGTGATGAAGACGCGTGCCATGAGATCCCTCCTCTCGCCTGCCGGGCAGCCGGCGATCTCATGGGAAGAAGAGCTGCTTGATCACGCAGGCGGCACCAAGAATCCAGAAGATCGTAGGTAGCACCCAGGTGAGGAAGGGTCCGACGGGCGGCGGCTCGGCGTCAGCTTTCTTCGGGAGCAGCGGAGTCGAGGGCTGATCGCCTATACCGGCGAGCACGTACGGAACGACCCACCGGAGTGCGGGCGCTCCCGCCAGGCAGATGACCACGAGGCAGAAAACGAGCCAGAGGAGCCGCCAGACGGTACTCGATCGGGCGAGAACCTTGTGCATCAAGGCCCAGAACTCAGCCATGGCTCACCTTTGAGCCCTGAACGTGACCGGACATAAGAGGGATCATGCTTAGCGCCCTGGGCGGCTGGGGACAATACAAGCGCCGCTAAGCCGCTACCCGTGGCCTATGTCAGTTCGACGACAGATCCGCCGCCGGCGGCCGTGAGGTGGCTTGCGAGCTACGGCGTCTCGAAGCGGGCCAGCCAGCGGGTCAGGATGGCCTCCAAAGTGGCGGCGTCGTCGGGGGAGAGCTCGTCCAGCAAGCGGCGCTCGTTGCGCATGTGGTCGGTGAAAGCCTGGTCGATCAATGTGCGGCCGGCCTCGGTCAAGGCGACCACCCGGCCCCGGCCGTCGGTCGTGCTGGGGCGGCGAGTCACCAGGCCGTCGCGTTCCAGGCGGTCTATGCGCTTGGTCATGGCTCCCGTGGTGACCATCGTGTGGGCGGCCAGCTCGCCGGGGGCTCGCTCGTAAGGGGCGCCGGCCCGGCGCAGCGCGGCCAGCACGTCGAAGTCGCCCTCGCCCAGGCCGTAGCGGCGGTAGACGACCGTGAGCTGGTCGGTGAGGTGGCCGGCGACGCGGTGCAGGCGGCCGATCACGCCCTGGGGGGTGACGTCGAGGTCGGGGCGTTCGCGGGCCCACGCCTGCTGGATGCGGGACACGTGGTCGATAGCTTCCATGGAAGCTATAGTACCTTCCGTGGAAGCTACTTGGCGGTGGACGGTCATCACGGCGCTCGCGCCGATCGCGTGGGGGACCACCTACTTCGTGACCCACCGATATCTGCCGGCCGACTACCCGCTCTACGGCGCGGCCATCCGGGCGCTGCCGGCCGGGCTTCTGCTGCTGCTCGTGCGCCGGAAGCTGCCGTCCGGGTCGTGGTGGTGGAAGTCGCTGGTGCTGGGCACGCTCAACATGGGTGCGTTCTTCGCGCTGGTCTACCTCGCGGCGCAGACGCTGCCGACCAGCATCGCCTCCACCATCATGGCGACCTCGCCGGTCGTGCTGATGCTCTTCGCGTGGGCGGCGCTGAGCGAGCGGCCCCGGGGCGCGCACCTCGTGGGCGCGGCGGTCGGGGTGCTGGGTGTTTGCCTGATGCTGTTCACCGGGCCGGTCGCGGTCGGCGCGCGGGGCGTGCTGGCGTCGGTGTCGGCCATGGTCATGTCGTCGTTCGGCTACATCCTGGCCAAGAAGTGGAGCGCCGACGTCGACGTGTTCTCGCTGACCTCGTGGCAGCTCATCGCGGGCGGGACCATGCTCGTCCCGGCCGCGATGCTGCTGGAAGGGGCGCCGCCGGCCCTGGACGGGGCGGCTGTGCTGGGCTTCGGCTACATCACCGTGATCGCGACCGCGGTCGCCTTCGCGGCCTGGTTCACCGGGCTGCGCCATCTGAGCGCGGGCACGGTCGGGCTGGTCGGCCTGCTCAACCCGGCGACCGGGGTGCTGCTGGGCACGGCGATCGCCCACGAGGCTCTGTCCGTACAGCAGATCGGGGGTCTGGTGTTGGTCTTCGCCGGGGTTCTGCTGGGTCAGCCCCTGTGGCGGTCGAGGAAGCCGGCGGCGGTGGAGTCGGGCGCGGTGAGGTCCTCGGCCATCCGGACGATCAACTGACTGACCCGCGTGTCCCGGTCGTGGGCGCTGTGGGTGAGGCTGGCCGTGCGGGCGCCCGCCGCGTCGCCGGACCGGATGGCGCCGAGGACCGCGGCGTGCTCGGCGTAGCTGGGGCCGAACTCGCGCGCGCCGCCCGGCGTGGTCCAGGGAGCGGACACCTTCACCTGCGCTTCGATCGTACGGAGCAGGGTTGTGATCGTGCGGTTGTGCGCGGCGTTGCGCACGGCGTCGTGGAAGTGATTGAAGACGCGGCGGATCTCGGCCGGGTCGTCGGTGGCCTGCGACCGGTCGTGCAGGTCCTGCAGGCGGGCGAGGTCGATGGGTGTGGCCCGGGTCGCGGCGGCGTAGGCGGCCGACGACTCCAGGATGGCCCGTGTCTCGAAGATGTCGAGGATCTCCTGGTCGCTGCGCGGGCGGACCTCGAAGCCGCGCTTGCCCGAGACGAGCAGGCCGTCCTGCTCCAGCAGGGCCAGAGCCTCCCGCACGGGCGTCCGCGAGACGTTGAACTCGTCGCTGAGCTGCTGCGGGATGAGCGGGGCGCCGTCGCGGTAGTGGCCGTGTGTCAGCCGGTCGAGCACGGCGCGGTAAATGGTGTCGCGGGCGTTTGTCACTTGCGCCGGGCCTTCCACTCGCCGCGCTCGGGGCGGCTCAGGCCGAGATGCTCTCTGAGCGTGGTGCCTTCGTAGGCCGTACGGAACAAGCCTCGTCTTTGAAGTTCCGGAACGACCTCGGTCACGAACTCGTCGAAGGCGCCCGGCACGTGCGTGGCCTGGATGACGAAGCCGTCGGCGGCCCGCGCGGCGACCCACTGCTCGATGGTGCCGGCGATGTCGGCGGCCGAGCCGAGCAGGCGGCCCTCGGTGCGGGCGCCGTACCAGCGGCCGATCTGCCCGACGGTGAGCTTCTCGCGCTCGGCGAACTCGACGACCTCGCGGTAGTGACCCTCGACGCCGACCTCATCGAGGGCCGGCAGCGGACCGTCCACATCGTACTTCGTCAGGTCGACGTTGACGTGGTACGCCAGGCGCGACAGACCGGCCTCGACCGACACGAGATCGGCGAACGCCTCGTGCTTGGCCAGCGCGTCCTCGATGTCCCGGCCGATCACCGGCGTGGCCGCGGGAAGAATCTTGATCTGGGAGGGATCACGGCCGTGCGCGGCGGCGCGGGCCTTCACGTCGGCGTAGAAGGCGACGGCCGACTCCAGCGACTCGTGGCTGCAGAAGATGACGTCGGCCCATCGGGCGGCGAAGTCACGGCCGGACTCGCTCGCGCCGGCCTGGATGATCACCGGATAGCCCTGCGGCGGACGCGGCACGCTCAGCGGGCCCTGGACCGTGAAGAGCTCGCCGTCGTGGTCGATCGCCTCGACCCGCTCGGGCCGGCCGAAGACGCCGGAAGTCTTGTCGCCGACGATCGCGTCGTCGCCCCAGCTGTCCCACAGCCGGGTGGCGACCTCGAGGAACTCCTCGGCGCGGGCATAGCGCCGCGGGCGCGGCGGCAGCCTGTCCTGGCCGAAGTTCCGCGCCTCGGCGTCCTGGAAGCTGGTGACGACGTTCCATCCGGAGCGGCCGCCGGTCAGGTGGTCGATGGTCGCGAATTCCCGGGCCACGTTGTACGGCTCGTGATAGCCGGTCGACACGGTGGCCGCCACGCCGAGGTGGGTGGTCGCGGCGGCCATGACGCTGATGACCGGCACCGGATCGAGCCTCGGCGTGCCCGAACCCCACTTCACCGCCGGCTCGAACGAGTCACCGAGACTGCGCGGAACGCTGAGCGCGTCCGGCACGAACGCGAAGTCGAACAGTCCACTTTCGAGCGTCCGCGCGATCCGGGCGTAATGCGCGGCCGTCAGGAACCCGGGCGCCGCACCGGGATGCCGCCAGCCCGCGGTTCCCTGCACACCTGCGTTGAGGAAGGCGCCGAGGTGGATCACAGCACCGACAATTCGTCGACCAGAGCCACGGCAAAAGACCCGGTTCCCGTGGTACGGCTCCCCGCGCGCTCGGCCGCGACGGCGTACGCGGCATGGGCGACGACGGCCCCCTGGAACGCGTCCCCGGTGGCGAAGACGGCCGCCGCGGTGAGCGCGCCGAGAGCGCATCCGGCCCCGGTCACCTTCGTCAGGCGTACGTCCCCGCCGGGCACCCGCACCGTCCGGGTGCCGTCGGAGATGTAGTCGACGGGCCCGCTGATGGCCACGACCGTTCCGGTCTCCCGGGCGAACTCGCTCACCGCCCCGACCGCGTCGGCCGAGTCGACGGTCGTCTCCACGCCCTTGCCGGTGGCCGCGCCGCCGGCCAGGGCGAGCAGCTCGCTCGCGTTGCCCCGCACGACGGCGGGCCTCCACTCCAGCAGCGAACGGACGAAGTCGTCGTACTTGACCGCGCCCGCCCCGACCGCGACCGGGTCGAGCACCCACGGCGTGCCGGCCTCGTGCGCCGTCCGGGCCACCTCGCGCAGCGACTCCTCGTCACTGCTCATCAGGGCGGCCGCGTTGATCCAGACGGCGCTGGCCCCGGCCGGGAACGTGGTCGTCCAGTCCGCCACGGCGCCGATGGCCGGCCCGGCCCCGGCCGCCAGCAGCACGTTGGCGCTGAGGGTGGCCGCGATGTAGTTCGTCAGCCCGTACACGAAGGGGACGCGCCGCGCGATATGCGCGTACCCCTCGCGCACGTCCGGGTCCTGCCAGGTCACGGTGGTCATACGTCCAGCTCCCAGCTGCATATGGCTGCATACAGGGGGCCAGCGTAGGCCGTTCTCCTCATTTCCTCTAGAGCCAATAGGATTTATCTCATCTCATCGCCAGGACCCGGGCCTGGCCGCCGGAGCCCTCCTCGTACGGGATCAGGCCCACGAAGACGGTCGCGCCCCGCCGGGGGAGCCGGTCGAGGTTGGCGAGGTTCTCCACGCCGTAGCGGTCGGCGCCGGTGAGGGCCAGATGCGTGTCGAAGGTCGACGAGACCCCGGGATCGATGCTGAGCGTGTCGACGCCGAGGCTGCGGATCCGGCGGTGCCGCAGAAGCCATTCGCACGCGTCGAGACCGAAACCGGGAAAGTGCAGGGCGCCCTTGGCGTCCGTGCCGCGGTAGGCGCCGGGGTCGCCGACCTTGGCGCCCCACCCCGAATACATGAACACCGCGGCTCCGTCCGGGATGCGGCCGTAGCGGCGCTCGTACGCCTTGAGGTCGTCAACGGTGACGACGGCGTCCGGGTCGTTCCTCGCCTTGCGCGCGATGTCGACGACCACGGCGGGCAGGATCAGCTCATCGGGCCGCAGCTCGGTGGCCGTACGCCCGCCGGCCGTGAAATGCACCGGCGCGTCGACATGGGTGCCGATGTGCTCGACGGTGGTCCACTCCTGCATGTAGTAGCCGTCGCCGGCGATGGTGGCGACGGTCCGGCGCCGGGCCTCCTCGCCGGGCGAGAACGCCGGAAAGCCGGTAGTCAGGGGATAGGTGAGGTCGAGGAGGCCGCCGCGCCCGCTTGCCTCGGCCGGCGTGGCCACGGCCACGGAGGCGACGGCCGCCGCCCCTCCGAACAAGGCCACGCGACGGCTGATACCGGGCAGATGATGGGTTTGAGTGCACATGGCCCTCATCTTGCCCAGCCCATGGCGCTCTGCAGTGCCGGTAAGCTCGCTTAAACGTGTCAGTTGGGAGACCGATGGAGAGCATCACCCGGGCGTGCGGGCCGGGGCAGGCGCCGGACGGTGACGACTGGGCCGAGGAGATGGGCCACGGCTGGTTCAACGTTGCGTACCGGATCCGCCTGCGTGACGGCGCCGGCGTGGTGGTCAAGATCGCCCCGGGTTCGGGTGAACGTCGCGATGTCGACCTCGGCTACCCCTGCTCCGTGGTCCGTGACGTGATCGCCGCCAGCGAAGACTGCCTGGACGAGGTGAGCGAGCCGCGCTTCGTCGAGTGGGATCTGTGGGACAGCAACGTCATGATCCGCGACGGGCGGATCGTCGCGATCATCGACCATGAGCGGGCGTTCTACGGCGACCCGCTCATCGAGGCCGGTTTCACCGCGATCGACCTGCCCGCGTTCGGCGACCCGGCGGCGTTCATGCGCGGTTACGGCCACCCCGAGCTCACGGCGACCGAACGGCAGCGCCGCAAGCTCTACACCCTGTACCTGATCCTCATCATGATCATCGAGACCGACTACCGGGGCCACACCGACACCAAGCAGTACGACTGGGCCCGCGAACGCCTGCACGAGGTGATGGCGCTGTTCCGGGAGAGTCGCTGAGCGCGGCGATGCTCGGCAGCCGCCCGGTCGGGCGGCTGCTGTGGCACACCTGCTCGCAGACCACGCTGTCGGTCGGCGTGTACGGGATCTACGCGCTGACCAACGCCTGGTTCGTGGCCCGCGGCGTCGGCGCGGACGCGATGGCCGCGGTGAACCTGGCCGCCCCGGTCCTGCTCGTGCTCGGCGCGGTGTCGACCACGGTTGGCGCGGGTGGCGCGTCGCTGGTCTCGCGCCGGCTCGGGGCGGGTGATCCGGCGGGCGCGGCCCGGGCCGCCGGGAACGCGTTCGCGGTCTTCTGGATCGCCGCCGTTCTGGTCACGACGGTCGGCTTGTTCGGTATCGAGCCGTTGCTGACCGCGCTCGGTGCGGAGGACGCCACCCGTGGCCTGACCCGTGACTACACGATCGTGCTCCTGTGCGGGGCGCTCGTGTCGACCGGTTTCTCCAGCCTGGTCCGGGCCGAGGGCCGGCTGCGGTTCTCCACGATGTTGTGGGTGGTCCCGGTGCTGGTGCAGATCACCCTCGACCCGCTACTGATCTTCGGCCTGGGCTGGGGTGTACGCGGGGCGGCCCTGGGCACGGTCGGCGGGCAGGCGGTGTCGGCGGCGATGAGCATCTGGTTCTTCTTCCTCCAGCGCGAGCGGCCCTATCGCATCGGGGCGGCCGACCTGCGCCCGCACGGCCCGGCCGTGCGCGCCCTGATCGGCGTGGGCGCGCCGTCGTTCCTGGCCGGGTTTGGTGCGACTCTGCTCGCGGTGCTGGTCAACAACACTCTGTCGGCGGCCGGGGGAGCGGTGGCCCTTGCCGCGTACGCGGTCTGCGCTCGTCTTCAGACCTTCGTGGCCATGCCCCAGTTGGGCATCAGTCAGGGTTTGCAGCCGATCGTCGGCTACAACACCGGAAACGGGCAGCACGACCGGGTCCGGCGCGCCAAGACCCTGTCGCTGCGAGCCACGGTCATCTACGGCGCCGCGATGGCGGCCGTCGTCGCGGTGTTCGCCGGTCCGCTCGTGGCGCTGTTCCTGCCCGACGGTGAGACTGCGGCGACCGCCCGGGACGCGCTGCGGATCATCGCCATCGGTTTCGTCGCGGCCGGAGTCGCCCCGCTCATCTCGGCCTACAGCCAGTCGCTGGGCCGGCCCGCGCTGTCGTACACCATCTCGGTCGGCACCCTGCTCGCCATCAAGGCGCCGCTGGTGGTGGCGCTCGCCCACACCGGAACGACCGGCGTGTGGGTGGCGCTGGCCCTGGGCGAGCCCGTCTCGGCGGCCGCCGCCCTGATCCTGCTGCGCCGCCTCCGCCCCGGCTCGCCGCCGCCCTGATCCTGCCGCACCGCCTCCGCCCCGGCTCGCCGCCGCCCTGATCCTGCCGCGCCGCCTCCGCTCCGGCCCGCCGCCGCCCTGATCCTGCCGCGCCGCCTCCGCCTCGGCTCGCCGCCGTTTGGGTCCTGCTGTGCGGCCTCCGCCTCGGCTCGCCGCCGTTTGGGTCCTGCGGGGCCGCGTTCGCCCCGGCTCGCCGCCGCTGCCGTGATCCGTGGGAGGCCATCGTGGACCGGCCTCATCGGCTCGACCACGCGCGAGTGGGGGAGCATCGGGCGCTGCGCCGCCTGCCCGTCCCTCCCCGCCGGCCATGAGGACCAGTGCGCGTTCACGAAGAAGATGATCAGGGCGGTGAGGCGTCGGAATCGTCGCGGAAGGCGAGGCCGGCCGCGTCCAGCGCCGCCCGCAGATGGCGCAGTGCGTAGGGCCCCACCCCATGGAGGGCCCGCACCTCGCCCGCGCTCAGCTCGGCCACCTGCTCGAGCCGGACCACCCCGCGTGCGCTGAGGGCGCGGGTCGCGGGCGCGCCGAGGTGGGGCAGGGGGATGCCTGGTTCCGGTGCGGTTCGGCTGCTGCCCGGCCGGGAGTGGTCCAGGACAGCGGCGCCACGGGCCGAGAGCCGATAGCCGATGTCCAGCGACTCGGTCAGGCCGCGCTCCTTCAGCTTGCGCACGTTCTGTTTGAACGAGACGGTGTCGTGGCCCATTCGTTGCGCCAGGTCGGGCGCCCGGGTGGCCGGCAGCTCGTCGATCAGCAGCAGCGTGGCCCGGGTCCACGGCCCGCTCGCCGAGGCACGGTCGAGGCGGTCGAGCCACGCCCCGATCGCCTCGATCTCCGCCTCGCCGGGCACCGCCTCCCGCAGCGCGAGCCGCGGATCCACGCCGGCGTACCGGAGCCCGATCCGGTACACCGGCCGCTCGGGATGCACCCGGTCCAGCCCTTGCCGCAGCGCCGCCAGCGAGGCTGCCCCGGCCCGGCGGGCGTCCGCGGCCGTCAGCCTGCTCACCGGCACACGATCGACCGACGTGACCTCGACCAGCCCGACCGCGGTCCGCATCCGGGTGCCCACCTTGACCAGGGGCCGCTCCCAGCGCCGGAACGCCACGTCGACCTCGCCGGCCCGGATCGCCTCCAGTTCCGCGGGACGCATCAGCATGCCACCCAGTCCAGCACACCACGAGCCTCGGCGGGTCCCTACACTTCCCGCCGTGGAACAGAGCAACAGCCGTACTGTGCGGGCCGTCGGCACCGTCGCAGCCCTGGCCGGCCTCGTCTGGCTCGTGCTGTTGTGGGACAGCGACTACGACGCGTGGCGATTTCTGGCGGGCATCCTGACGGTGGCCGGCCTGCTGCTGAGAATCGAGGCGGCGATCGTCCGGAACGGGGAGCTCACTGCAGCCCCGTACGGACCGCGGTGATTCTCTTGGTGTTGAAGCCGAGCCAGTTCATCCGGCCGACGTAGCGCGCGTGCTCGACCTTCAGGCAGCGGTCCATGATGACGGTCAGGCCGCCGTCGGTGGCCGTCTGCGCGCCCTCGGGGCTGATCACGCCGAACTGGCACCACAGGGTCTTGGCGCCGACGGCGACGGCGTCCGTGGCGATCTGCGGTACGGCGCTCGGGGCGCGGAAGACGTTCACCACGTCGACCGGCTCGGGGACGTCCTGCAGACTCTTGTAGCTGGTCTCGCCCAGGATCTCGGACTCCCGCGGGTTGACCGGGATGACCTTGTAGCCGTGCCGCTTCATGTAGTAGCCGACGAAGTAGCTGGCCCGCAGCGGGTTGTTCGACAGGCCGACGATCGCGATCGTCTTCGACGTGTGCAGGACACGCTGGATGTCCTTCACGTCCTGGTACTGCGCGAGGTCGGTCATTTCTTCAGCCCTTCGAACGCCTGGGACAGGTCCCAGATCAGGTCGTCGGCGGATTCGGTGCCCACCGACAGGCGTACCGTGCCCGGGCCGACGCCGGCCGCGGTCAGCTCCTCATCGCTGAGCTGGCGGTGTGTCGTGCTGCCGGGGTGGATGATCAGGCTCTTGGCGTCGCCCACGTTGGCCAGGTGGGACCAGAGGGTGACGCCGCGAATGAGGTCCTGGCCGCCGTCGCGGCCGCCGGCCACGTCGAAGGAGAACACCGCGCCGGCGCCCTTCGGCAGATATTTCTCGACGAGCGGGGCGTACTTGCTGCCGGGCAACCCGGGGTAGCTCACGTTGGAGGCGAGCGGGTGCCGCTGAAGAAAATCGGCGATCTTCAGCGCGTTCTGGACGTGCCGTTCCATGCGCAGCGACAGCGTCTCCAGGCCCTGCAGGAACAGGAAGGCGTTGAACGGCGACATGGTGCCGCCCAGGTCGCGCAGGGTCTCGGCGCGCAGCTTCATCAGGTAGCCGTACTCGCCGAACGTCTCATGGAACTGCAGGCCGTGGTACGCCGGTGACGGGTCGGCCACGACCGGGAAGCGCCCGTTCGACCAGTTGAACGTGCCGGCCTCGACCACCACGCCGCCGATGCTGGTGCCGTGACCGCCGATGAACTTGGTCGCCGAGTGGATGACGATGTCCGCGCCCCACTCGATCGGGCGGCACAGATAGGGCGTGGCGAACGTGTTGTCGACGATCAGCGGCAGCTCGTGCTCGTGGGCGATGCCGGCCACGGTCTCGAGGTCGAGCACGTTGCCGCCGGGGTTGCCGATGGTCTCGCCGAAGAACGCCTTCGTGTTCGACTGCACGGCCTTGCGCCACGCGTCCGGGTCGTCCGGGTCGACCCAGGTCAGCTCCACGTTCATCTTGCGGAGCAGGTGCTTGAGCTGGTTGACCGTGCCGCCGTAGAGCGCCGAGGAGGCGACCACGTGGTCGCCCGGCTGGAGCAGGGTGAACAGGGCGCCGGCCTGGGCCGCGATGCCGCTGGAGAACGCCACCGCGCCCGAGCCGCCCTCGAGGTTGGCCACCCGCTCCTCGAAGACGGCCGTGGTCGGGTTCATGATGCGGGAGTACGTGTTGCCGTACTCCTGCAAATTGAAGTAAGCGGCCGCCGACTCGGGATCCTCGAAGACGTAGCTCGACGTCTGGAAGATCGGCACCGCGCGGGCGCCGGTGTTGGGGTCGGGCCGCTGCCCGGCGTGCAGCTGCCGGGTCTCGAATCCGAACTCGTGGGCTTCCTCGATCACTTGGACTCCAGATTCAGAAAGCGGCGGACGATCGGAGTCTGCCGGGCTTCCTCCAGCAGGAAGCAGTCGTGCCCGTACGGGGCGTCGATGACGTGGAACTCGGGTTTCGCCGGCAGCGCGGCCGCGATCTCCTCGGACGCCGAGGGCGGATAGAGCCAGTCCGAGCTGAAGGCGATCAGCAGGACGCGGGCTTTGACGCCTTTTACCGCGTCGGCGAGCGTTTTGTGCCCTCGGGTCAGGTCGAAATAGGTCAAAGCTCTCGACAGATAGAGGTACGTGTTCGCGTCGAACCGCTTCACGAACGACTCCGCCTGATGGTCGAGGTAGCTTTCGACCTCGAACTCGGGCTGGTCGATCGTGTAGCGGATGTCGTCGGCGAACTGGAGCCGCCGGGCGAACCGCTCCTCCAGAGCGGGCGCGGAGAGATAGGTGATGTGGCCGACCATGCGGGCCACGCCCATGCCGCCGTCGGGCTTGCGGCCGGTGCCGTAGTAGTGGCCGCCCTGCCAGGCCGGGTCGCGCCGGATGGACTCGCGGGCGATCGCGTTCCAGGCGATGCCCTGCGGGTGCAACCCGTGCGTGGAGGCGATCACCACGATCGAGTCGACCTGCTCGGGGTATTCGACCGCCCATTGGAGCGCCTGCATGCCGCCCAGGGATCCGCCCGCGACCGAGGCCAGCCGCTCGATGCCGAGCTCGTCGAGGAACGCCCGCTGGCACCGAACCATGTCGGCCACGGTGATGACGGGAAAGTCGGACCCGTACGGCTTACCGGTCCCCGGGTCTACCGACGACGGCCCGGTGCTGCCCCGGCAGCCGCCCAGCAGGTTGGTCGAGACGACGAAATAGTGGTCGGTGTCGAACGCCTTCCCGGGCCCGATCATGCCGTCCCACCAGCCCAGGGCCTTGCCCTGGGAGCCGTCACGGCTCTCCGCCGCGAAGCCGTCGCGGGTGCCCGCGGCCGGGGCCGTTGTCGAATATCCGGCAGCGTGAGCGTCTCCACTGAGGGCGTGACAGACGAGAATGACGTTGTCACGATTTTCGGACAGGGTGCCGTACGTCTCGTACGCCACCCGGACCTCGCGCAGCTCGCGGCCGCTGTCGAGCGGCAGAGACCCCGGTAGATCCAAGAACTGAGTTTCGACGGTCAAGGGCCTCACCATGCGGGAGATGCTATCTATACGCCGTCTGCGCAGGCCAGTATGTTTGTCGGGAATCCCTATCGGGATTATATTGAAAGGGGCATTTGGATCATGACCGTAGTCGACAACGGCGTGAACGTGCAGGCGCTGCTCGAGGCGCGCGAGGTTCTCAAGGGCGCCCCCGAGGCCGCCCAGTTCACCTGGCGCGCCACCTCCAAGTGGGAGAAGGGCGTGCACAGCACCGCCACCGTGCAGAAGTTCTTCGGCCTCGGCCAGGAGCAGACCCACAAGAAGGAGTCGGTCTTCTCGGCCGACCACCCCGAGGTCTTCGCGGCCGAGGACAACGGCATCACCCCGATCGAATACCTGCTCGTGGGCCTGGCCAGCTGCCTGACGGCCGGCGTGGCCTCGGTCGCGCAGAACCGGGGCATCCAGGTCCGCTCGATCGAGTCGACGGTCGAGGGCGCCCACGACATCCGCGGCATCCTCGGCGCCGACAGCGACGTCCGCAACGGCTTCAACGACGTCAAGGTCACCTTCAACATCGACGCCGACGCCTCCAAGGAGGAGATCGAGGCCCTGGTCGCCCAGTCGCAGAAGCGCTCGGCGGTCTACGACGCCTTGACCAACCCGACGAACGTCACCGTCGAAGTCGCCTGAGGCGGGCCGGATCATCGAACGCGTCACCACGGTCGTCGTCGGCGCCGGTCATGCCGGCCTGGCGGCGAGCCACTTCCTCACCGGCCGCTCGGTCGATCACGTCGTCCTGGAACGGGGCGAGGTGGCCAACTCGTGGCGGCGCGAACGCTGGGACTCGCTGCGGCTGCTCACCCCGAACTGGCTGAGCCGCCTGCCCGGCCTCGACTACGACGGCCCCGATCCGGACGGCTACATGACGTCGGGCGAGGTCGCGTCCCTGGTGTCGCGCTTCGCCCGGGTCATCGACGCCCCCGTGCGCACTTCCTGCGACGTGTCGTCGGTGCGGCCGTCCGGCGACGGATACCGGGTCACCACGAGTCAAGGCGAGATCGACTGCCGGTCCGTCGTCATCGCCAGCGGGGCCTCGAACAAAGCCACAACCCCCGCTTTCCGTACGTCGTTGCCGCCGGCCCTGACGCAGTTGACACCGCTCGGCTATCGGGGGCCGTCCGCCCTGCCCGAAGGCGGCGTGCTCGTGGTCGGTGCCTCGGCTACTGGCGTACAGCTGGCGGCCGAGATCCAGCGATCCGGCCGCCCGGTGGTCCTGTCGGTCGGCGAGCACGTCCGGCTCCCGAGGTTGTACCGGGACCGCGACGTCCTGTGGTGGATGGACGCCTCCGGCGTGTGGGACCAGCGCTGGGACGAGGTGGACGACCTGAACAGGGCGCGCCGCCTGCCGTCACCGCAACTGATCGGAAGCCCCACGCGAGACACGCTGGACCTGAACACCTTGACCGGCCTGGGCGTCGAGCTGGTGGGCCGCCTGGCCGCGGTCCGCGACGGGGTGGCCCTGTTCTCGGGCGGCTTGCGCAACGTATGTTCGCTGGCCGACCTGAAGATGAAGCGCCTGCTGACCGGCTTCGACGAGTGGGCCGGCCTTTCTCCTTCGCCGGACTTCGAGCCGACTGCCGTGCCCGCCTCGACCCGCCTCAAGCTCGACCTGAGCAGCGGCGAGATCAGCACCATCATCTGGGCCACCGGCTTCCGCCCCGATTACAGCTGGCTGGACGTCCCGGTCGTCGACGAGAAGGGCCGCCTACGTCATGAGGGCGGCGTGGTCGATGCACCCGGCCTGTACGCCTTGGGCTTGCCGATGTTGCGCCGCCGCCGCTCATCGTTCATCAACGGCATAGAGGATGACGCCCGCGCCGTGATCGACCACTTGGCCAAGGAGCTGACCGATCACTGAAGGCGGAGATCGAGGCGATGGCGTGAGTGTGCTGGGGGAGTTCCGCCGGATGCCGCCGGCGCACCTGGAGGAGATCAAGGCCGGCCCGGAGAACGCCTGGGACCGGGTCAGCGTGCTCAGCGACATGCTGGACCTCGACCGGGAGTGGAGAAGGCTCGCGGAACTCATGGACCGGGCGGGCTTTCCGCTCAACCCGGTCACCGGCGGAGCGCCCTTTCCTGATGAGCGCTGTGACTTCGGGCTGTCCCTGACCGCGGAGCAGGTCAAGGCGGCCGCGGAACACTTGGCGGTGACACCGTTCGGGGCGTTGGAGGTGCATCTGCGGCCGCTGCTCGAAGCCGAGGCGCCGGGTCCGGCGCTCGAGCCGGTTGTCAGCCCCGTCGACGAGGGAAGAGCGCGCGCCATCCGAGACAGGCTCGCGCTGGCCTACCTCCTGCTGGTGGGGTTCTACCGGACAGCCGCAGCCGAGGGGCAGTGCACGGTTTTCTGGGCCGCGTGACGGCCTCAGGTCGCAGCGGGCGACACGAGCGAGTTCGATGCCGCCTTCGACTACATCGAGCATCTGATCCTTCATGGCGATCCGTACGTCTACAAACTGGGCGTGATCGGCTATCTCGAAGGTATGCAGATGCAAACCGTCACCTCGCGGGGCGTTGACCCGGAGGCGTTCCGGCCTTGGCTCCGCCCCCTGTCTGCGAAGTACTGGGAAGCGATCAACAGGTTCTGGGAACTCGGTACCCCCATCCCCAACATCGAGCCTGGCTGACGGAGGCCGGCGTGGGTGTCATCCGGCGACTCAACCGGACGTCGCCTCGAGATCCAGCCCCAGGGCGGCGTGGACTGCCGCCGGGGCGTTCACCATGCCGGCGCCGGCCGCATCGCATCCGGCTGCGGGGCCGGTGACGGGCGTCGCTGTGGAGCTGAGCAGTGCCCGGGTCCGGGGCAGGTCGCCGATCAGCGCCGGGACCGCCGACCACATCAGCGCCACCACCCCCGCGACGTGCGGCGCCGCCATCGACGTACCGGACATCTCGCCGTACCCGCCGCCCGGCAATGCGGACCGGATCCGAGCGCCCGGTGCGACCAGGTCCGGCTTGGCGCCCGGCCCCCGGCTGGAGAACGCCGCCACCGCACCCGCGTGGTCGGTCGCGCCGACGGTGACCACATCCGGGTACGGCCCCGGCGGCAGATTCACCGTCGCGCAGCCGGGCCCGCCGTTGCCGGCCGAGGCGACCACGAATGTCCCGGCGACGGCGAACGCGGCGGTGGCCGGGGTGAACGTCGCCAGGTCGCAGCCTTCGACCACCGGGCAGTTCCACGAGTTGGTCAGCACCTGCGGACCACGTCCGGGCCGCCCGTCCGCGATCGGATCACCGCCGGCGGGGAACGGCGCCATCATGAACTGCAGGCAGTCCAGGTAGCGGGCCGGGCTGCTCAGATTGCGGTCCATGTTCACGCAACCGACCCATTGGGCGTCCGGCGCCACCCCGATACCACCGCCACCCACCGCCGAGCCGGTGGTGTGGGTGCCGTGGCCGCCGTGATCGACCGGAACCCGGGTGCCGTTCCACGGATCCAGCCAGGAGTCGTCGCCTCCCCGAAAGTTCGCCGACAGCGCCGGATGGGTGCCGTCCACCCCGCTGTCGGAGGCGCCGACGACCACACCGGCGCCGCGGATCCCCAGCTCGGACCAGACCCGATCGGCCCCGATCGCCGTGATGTTCCAGCCGTCGCCGGGCGCTGAGCCGACCGGGCCGCCGCCGGTCTCGCGTGGCCGCGGCAGGGGCCGCAGGTGGGGGCTGAGCAGCACCCGGCCGACATCGGCTCGACGTTCCGGCCAGGGCCGCAGCCACGGGCCGGCTTCCACCTCCAGCGCGTTGATCAGGTAGTACCGGGTGTAGCCGATCCCGAGGCGGTCCAGATCGCGGCGCAGACCGGCCTGGGTGCGCTCGGCCTGCGCCACCAGCCGGTCGTGCACCTCGCTGGTCCGCGCGGCCCGGCCGGACGGGCCGATCCGTGAAGTGTCGACGGAGGACAGATCGGCCTGGTCGGCGAGGATCACGAACAGCCGGTCGCCGTGGAACCCCGGCTGCCCGGCGCCGACATGCACCACCGTGCCGAGCAGCAGCAGCGCCGCCGCGTACCGTCGCCCGGGAGTCCAGAAGCGGAAGACCACGCCGACCATGACCGCGATCACGGCTGTCGCCACCCCGGCGACCGCGGTCCAGATCGGCACGTCCCGCCCGGTCAGCATCACGGTCACCTCCTCCGGGCCGACGAACGCCAGCGGCCCGAGCACGCCCAATCCGGTCAGCACCCCGACCGCCACCCGCCCGCGCATCCGGGCGACCGCGAACCCGGCCAGGGCCAGCGCGGACACCGCCAGGCTCGAACCTGGCTGGCCCACACCAGCGGCGATCAGAATCAGACCAACACCGAGAACCAAACCATTCCCGGGGTACGCCGGAGCGAGCACCGCCGCCGCCAGCCACCCGACCGCGCCCGCCGCGACCACCGCCAGCGCCGTCTCGACGGGCCCACCGAGCGCGCCCACCCACAACCAGGGCAGCAGCAGTGCCACCCCGGCGACGATCGCGGCGGGGACGCTCCGGTGTTCGGCCGGCCGGCGGTTCCGCGCGATGAACGCGCCCAGAGCGGCCAGCGCGGCGAGGACCGAAAGGTAGAGCTCGTGATCGGGAACCGGTACGAACCGGGCCGTGCCGAGCGCCAGGCCTGCCGCCGCCGCCCACACCCAGACCCGGGCCACCGGGTCCCGCCGGCGGACCGTCAGCAGCACGGCCGGCATCGCGGCCAGTACCGCGCCGAGCGCGCCGTACGCGACCGCGGCCCCGCCGCCGGGATGTTCCCCGGCCGTCCTGACCGTGTCCTGCCCGGCCTGCCAGGCAAGCCACTGCGCCGTGACGCTGACCGCGACCGCCCACACTCCGGCCCCGGCCACCCGCCACGACTTCATCATCTGTGGTCGCACCGATCTTCTTTCGCACGGTCACGCACGTCGTCGGCAAGGTACAACATGGAGGGTCAGGCCCAGCCGTGCGCTTCAGGACTGCGCCTTCAGGAGCTGGTCCGCGAGTGATCGTGCCGTGGCAGTGAGTGTGGCCGCGTCCAGGCCGGTCCGGCTCATGAACAGCAGTCCTTGTTGTGCGGCCAGGAGGGCCCGCGCCAGTGCGATCGGATCTGCTCCGGCGGGCAGGTCGCCCTCGCGCTGGGCGCGGGCGACGCAGTCACCGATCAGCGCGGTGGACGTCTCGTACGTGCGGTGGGCGTGATCGAGGACTTCGGGATCGGCGTTGCCGAGTTCCAGGGTGCTGTTGGCCATCAGGCAGCCGCGCCGCGTGCCTGGCTCGAGGATCTTGCGTAGGGCGTCCACGGCCCGGGGCGCCTCGGCGAGGGCTTGGCGGAGGTGGTCGTGGTTGTCGTGGGTGTAGCTGTGCAGGGCCCGGAGGAAGAGCTGGTGCTTGTCCCCGAACGCCGCGTACAGGCTGCCTTTTCCGAGCCCGCTGACCCGCATGAGGTCCTCCAGCGAGGTCGCGGCGTAACCGGCGTCCCAGAACTGATCACGGACGGCGTCCAGCACCTGCTTCTCGTCGAACCCTCGCGGTCGTGCCATGCGATCCAGGATACGGGTTCTTTACCGTTCGGTCCACTACTCTTAATGTGGACCGAACAGTCAAGAACTCGTTGGATCGGGAAGTGGGAAACAGTGGGAAAGCTGGACAACAAAGTGGCGATCGTGACCGGCGGATCGCGGGGGATCGGGACCGCGATCGCGCTGGCGCTGGCCGGCGAGGGAGCCGACGTCGCGATCAGCTACGTAGCCGCCGAGGACCGGGCCAAGGCCGTGGTCGCCGACCTGGAAGCGAAGGGAGTGCGCGCGGCGGCGTTCCGGGCCGACCAGGCGGACGTGACGCAGGCGGTGGGCCTGATCCATCAGGTGGCCGAGCGGTTCGGACGGCTCGACATCCTGGTCAACAACGTGGGCATCGGCGGTGGCGGCCGCATCGACGACGCCGATCCGGACGAGGCCGCCATCGAGCGGCAGCTCACCGCCAACTACAGGAGCCCGGCAGCCGCGATCCGCGAGGCGTTGCCGCTGCTGCCTGACGACGGGCGCATCATCAGCATCAGCTCGGGTGTGGGAACGCGGGCCGGGTTCCCCGGGATGGCCTATTACACGGCGACGAAGTCGGCTCTCGAGGGCTTCAGCCGGGGCGTGGCCCGCGACTTGGCGGGCCGGGGCGTCACGGTCAACGTCATCCAGTCCGGATTCGTGGACACCGATGCCAACCCCGCCGACGGCCCGGCCGCAGCCGTGTTCCTTCCGACAACGTCGATGGGGCGTTACGGCAGGGGAGAGGAGATCGCCGCGGGCGTCGTCTTCCTGGCCGGCCCGGAGGCCTCCTACGTCACCGGCGCGGTACTGAGGATCGACGGCGGATACGGCGCCTAACTCGAGTTTCGGCGGGTCAGGCCGGGACGGCGACCAGGGCCGCGTTGCTGACGTGCAGCTGGAAGTCGTGGGGGCGGCCGCCGACCTGGAACGTGAGCTCGGAATGGCTGCTGCTCTTCTGGGCGACGAACCGGTAATGGTGGTGGCAGGTGTCCCGGCCCACCGACACCTCGCGGTCGTGGGAGGCCTGGTAGGCCGGCGGCTGGCTGTCCTGCACGCGGACCCGGATCGTGGTGGCGCGGTCGGCGGCGGCGGTGAAGGCGAGGGCGTACGCGCGACCCCGCACCAGGGTGACGTCGCTCTTGACGATGATGAGGTCGCCGGGGCGTGAGGTGCCCGCGGTGACGTCGGCCCGGAACCGCCGGCCGTCGGTGCTGAGGGTGGCCGCGGTGGTGTCGTTGACCCACCAGGAGCCGGTTTTCCGGCCCGGGGACGGCAGTCGCAGGACGTCCTGGCCGGTCGGCGGCGCCGCTCCGGCGGGGACGCAGGTGTCGGGAGCGGCCGCCGCGTCCGCTACGGCCCGGTGCCGGCCGGTCCAGCCCAAGGTGCCCGCGACGCCGGCGCCCAGGCCGGCGAGGAACACCACGATCGCCAGGGTGAGCAGAGTGAGCCGGCGACGCCGCGGAGGCTGCTCCGATCGTACGGAATCGGCCTGCTCCTCCAGCTTTTCCGGCGTCGCCAGCGAGCGCCACAGCGCCCGCCACTGGGCGAGCTCGGCGGTGATGCCGGGCTCGTCCCGGCCCTCCGCGGTCAGGCAGGCCGCCACGTACGCCTCGACGAACTCGAGGCGGGGCAGGCGAGGCAGGCGTTTGCCGGCGAGCACGTCGGAGATCGTGCTCGGTGGCAGCGGATCCGCCGGGCGCTGGCCGGCGGCGAGCCGACTGAGATGCCGGAAGGACGGATCGCCGGCCCGCGCGCGGAGGCGGCGGAGCTCGGCCACGAATGCTTCCGCGTTGCGCGCGGCCGGCGCGCCGCCGTTGCCGGAGTCCACTCGGATCACGGAGACAAACTTAAATCGATCTATAGGTGTCCACAAGGGATGGCCGACGGGCGTCCGGCGTGTCCGGCACTGTTCCGGACAGTACGGACGGCATCCGGACCGTAGCCGGACAGTGATCAGCCTTGGTCCACTTTGACGGCCCGCACCGGCCACCGCCGCGGTGCATGACCGATGGGACGGACCGTTGCGCGGACGCCGAACTCTGGGCTTGTTCTTTTCGATGTCGCTGGCCGTCGGCGGCGCCGTGCCGTTGCCATTGGCGGCCGAGCTGGAACGTGGACCGTCGATCATCGCCATGTTGGCCTCGCTGGGCGCCCACCTCAGGGCTCCGGGGCCGGGGGACGGCCAGTCCCGCGGCGCGCTCCCGCAGCAACGCGACGGCGGCCCGCGGCAGGCCGATCCGGCGGGGTCCGGCGCGACCCGGGCCGACGGCGGCGCGGGCCGGGCGGCGGGCAAGGGCATCGGGGCGCTGCCGCCGGACGTGCCGGAGAAGCGCACGGTCAAGAAGACCCTGGCCGGCAGCCGTAGCGTCGGCCTCGCGGCCAACGTGGCGCCGCAGATCGACGCGCAGTACCCGGCCACCGGGGCGGCCGTGCCGACGTTGACGCCGGAGTTGCTGGCCGCCGGCAGCGATCCGGACGGCGGGCCGTCGGCCCTGCGATACTCGTTCACCGTTCACGACGCCGCGGCGGCCGTCGTCGCGCAGTCCGGCGCCATCGCCGCGCGTGGCTGGACGGTGCCGGCCGGCGCGCTGCGCTGGGGCAAGACGTACGTCTGGACCGTGACCGTCACCGACGGCTCCGCCACCAGCACCTCCCAGCAGCTCAACAGCCTGCAGCCGCGATTCCCGCAGTCGCTGGTCACCACCGGTCTGTCGCAGAACGGCGGGCGCGGCTTCGACCCCGACACCCGCAACTACACGACTACCGTCACCGATCTCACCGTGCCGACGGTCGGTCCCTCTCTGTCGCTGGACCGCTTCTACAACACCCTCGACGTACGCCGGGACACCGCGTTCGGCGCCGGATGGTCGAGCATCCTGGACGCGAAGGCGACCGAGTCCCGCGACCGGGCCGGCGCGCTGCAAGGCGTCGTGGTCACCTACCCGAACGGCCAGGAGGTGGGCTTCGGCCGTAACCCGGACGGCGCCTACGTCCCACCCACCGGGCGGTTCGCCACCTTCACCGCGATCAACGGCGGCTACCGACTGGCCGACAAGGACGGCACCGCGTACACCTTCGGCCTGGCCGCCGGCACCGGGCAGTATCGCGTCACCGCCATCACGGACGTACAAAACCGGGCCTTGACCTTCCAGTACGCCGGCGGGCGGGCCGAGTCGATCACCGCTGCCTCCGGGCGCCGCCTGTGGATCGACTGGCGGCAGACCGGATCCGGCCGCTGGCACGTGCTCTACGTCAGCACCGAGCGGCTCGACCCGGACGACCCGGAGAGCAGCTACACCCACGAGTACCACTACGGGCCGGACGACGAGCTGAGCCAGGTCTGCCCGCCCGGCAACAACGGCAAGTGCACCGTCTACCAGCACACCTCGGCCTCGCAGCACCCGTCCATCGTGGCCAACGCGGGCCCGCAGTCGTACTGGCGGCTGACCGAGACGTCCGGCGCCACCGCGGTCAGCGCCGTCCCCACGAACCAGGGCCTCGACAACGCCGGATACACCGACGTCACCCTCGGCCAGCCGGGACCGCTGACCGGCGCGACCGCCACCTCGGCCGGCTTCAACGGCACCTCGTCGCGCGTGGAGCTGCCGGCCAAGCTCGACGCCGCCACCGGCGTGCAGTCGATGGCCCTGTGGTTCAAGGCGAACCCGGGCGACCGCGGGGTGCTGTTCGGCTACTCGGCCGACCCGATCACCAAGGCCACCACCGGCAACCACTACACGCCGGCGCTCTACATCGGCAGCAGCGGCCGGCTGCACGGCGGCCTGTGGACCGGTAGCCAGACCACGATCGCCACGACGGCCGCCGTCAATGACGGCAGATGGCACCACGTCGCGCTGGTCGCCGGGGCCGGCAAGCAGTGGCTCTACCTCGACGGCGCCGAGGCCGGAACCAAGACCGGGGCGGTGAACATCGCCGGCCTGACCGGCGCCAGCCGGCGCTACCTGGGCGCCGGCTTCAACGGCGGTGGCTGGCCGGACCAGCCGTCGACGGCCGCCGCGCCGAGCTTCTTCAAGGGCTGGATCGCCGAGGCCGCCCGCTTCGACCGGCCGCTGACCGCCGACGAGATCGCCACCATGCACCGCGCCGGCACCACCGACTCACATCCGGTGATCGCCATCCTGCGGCCGTCGGGCAACGCCACCACCCGCATCGGCTACGACCGGGTCGACGGCACGGTCGACACGGTGACCGACACCAACGGCGGTGTGTGGAAGCTGGGCAAGCCCGGCGTCAGCGGATCCAGCAAGATCTACCAGGCCAGCGTGCTCAACGCCCGGCCCAACGACTACTGGCGGTTCGCCGAGTCGGGCACCTGGCGCCCGGTCAACCAGGTCATCGGCGGCGACGACGCCCACTACAGCGACGTCGGCCTGGGCAACAGCGGCGGGCCGGTGGGCGATCCGGTCGCCCAGTTCGACGGCGAGGCCTCGCACGTGGCGCTCGGCGACGGCAACGTGCCGCAGTCGGGCCCGGTCTCGATCAGCCTCTGGTTCAAGATGAACGCCGGGGCGAGCACCGGCGGGGTGCTCTACTCGTTCCAATCGCACGAGATCTGGAACGATCCCGACGAGGACACCGACCAGTGGGTGCCCGCCCTCTACGTGGGGCGCGACGGCAAGCTGCGCGGCCAGTTCTGCTACTGCGACGGCGCCACTCCGATCACCACCGGCGGCACGGTCAACGACGGCCAGTGGCACCACGCCGCACTCGCCGCGGGCGCCACCGGCACCACGCTCTACCTCGACGGCACCCCGGCCGGCACGGTCGGCCGCACCGTCGAAGCGACCGACGCCTGGAACCCGTACATCGGCGCCGGCACCACGCTGAACTGGCCCTCGGCCGCCGCGGACAGCACCAACGGCTTCTTCCCGGGTTCCCTGGCCGAGTTCGCCTACTACCGGTCCGAGCTCTCCGCCGGCCAGGCCGCCCAGCAGTTCGCCGCGCGCGCCAAATCGGCCGGTGAGCCGGTCAAGACGGTGATCACCACCGACCCCAACGGCAAGTGGCTCACCGACGTCTACGAGCTGCCCGAGGACCGCCGGGTCGCCACCACCGACGCGCTCGGCAGGACCACCAGGTTCGGCTACGACACGGGCGGCTTCCTGCGCACCGTGACCGACCCCAACGGCCACGTCACCACCGACGAGCACGACGTCCGCGGCAACGTCGTCTCCACAGCGACCTGTCAGAACCGGGCCGCCGGCCGGTGCTCGACCGTCTACTACTCCTATTACCCGGATGCGACGTCGACTGCGCTCACCCCGGACCCCCGCAACGACGTCCTGCTGACCGTGCGCGACGGACGGTCCTCCTCGGCCACCGACAACCGGTACGTGACCACGATGACCTACGACGCGAAGGGCAACCGGATGGCGGTCACCGACCCGCTCGGCCGGGTCACCCGCACCACTTACTCCGACGGCACGGGCACGGCCGTCGGCGGCGGCCTGGTGCCGGCCGGTCTGCCCACCGCGGTCACCACACCGGGCGGCGCCCGCCGCGGCGTGGCCTACTACCGCAATGGTGACGTGGCCTCCGTGACCGAGCCCACCGGCAAGCTGACCTCCTACGTCTACGACCTGGCGGGCCGGGTCACCGACAAGACCGAGACGACCTCGAGCTTCCCGAACGGGCTCACCACCACGTACGGCTACGACCAGCTGAGCCGCGTGATCTGGCAGGTCGAGCCCCCGGTGACCAACAAGGTCACCGGTGTGGTGCACACCGCCGCCACCTCGATGTCGTACGACCCCGACGGTTTCCTGGCCGAGCAGCACGCGCGGGACACCACCGGCGGCGACGCGCCCCGAACGGTCTTCTACGCCTACAACCAGAACGGCCAGATCGCCACCGCGACCGACACCTCCGGCCACGAGAGCCACTTCACCTACGACGTGCTGGGCAACATCGTCACCGAGACCGAGCCGGACGGCGGGGTGACCCGCCACGGTTACGACCACAACGGCCATCTCACCAGCACCACGGCCGCCGGCTGGACCGGCGACCCGAACAACCCGTCCCCGGCCAGGGACCTGGTGCTCGAGAGCAAGACCTACGACCCGGCGGGACGGCTCGCCTCCGAGATCGACGCGATGAACTGGGTGACGGCGTACACCTACACCGACAACGGGCTCACCGCCACGATCACCCGCCGCGATCCGGCCACCGGCGCCGCGTTCGCCGTGGAGGACAACACGTACGACGCCGGCGGCAACCTGGTCTCGCAGAGGACCAACAACGGTGTCACGCTCACCACCCACACCGTCGACGCCGCCGGGCGCACCACGTCCTCGGTCCTGGACCCCTCCGGCGTCAACCGCGTCACCCAGTACGACTACAGCGACGACGACGCGTTGCTGGCCACCAACCGGCGGGTCGGCACCGGCGCGGTCGAGGAGCGGCTGACGTACGCCTACGACGCCGCCGGCAATCAGATCTCCGAGGCGCTGTGGCTGGCCGGCGCCGACCGGGCCGCCCGCTGGCGGCTCGACAGTCTCACCGACGGCCGGGCCGCCGACGACGTCGGCAACGGCGCCCTCACCCCGGCCCCCGGGGTCACCTTCTCGGCCGAGCGTGGCGGCGCCGCCGTGCTCAACGGCACCGACGGGCGGCTGACCAGCGCGGCCACCCCGGTCGACAGCAGCCGCAGCTTCACCGTCGCGGCCTGGGTGAAGCTGAGCGCCACCGGCAGGACCGGTCAGGCGGTCAGCGCCGACGGCAACAAGCAGAGCCCGTTCCAGCTGCGCTACGACGGCCCGGCCAACCGTTGGCAGTTCATCACCAGCCAGTACGACAGCACCGCGCCCGGCGCGGTCGCCTCCACCTCCACCTCGACGCCGTCCGCCGGCACCTGGACCCACCTGGCCGGCGTCTACGACGCGAGCGCGCAGACGATGCGGCTCTACGTCAACGGCTCGTTGCAGGACACCGACACCGGCGCCCGGCCGTTCGCCTCCTCCGGCGGCACGACCGTGGGCGCCGGCCGGTGGAACGGCACGGTCACCGACTTCTGGCCGGGCCAGGTCGACGACGTGCAGCTCTACCAGAAGGCGCTGACCGGCTCCGAGGTCACCGCGGTCCGTGACGGCAACGGCCCGGGCGGTGACGCCCGCGTCGTGCGCACCTCGTACCGGGTCGACGAGGGCGGTTTCGTCCGCGCCGGCACCGGGCCCAACGGCGACACGACCGACTACACGTACGACGAAGGTGACCGCCCCGCCGTCGTGACCGCCCCGGCCACCGCCGCCGAGACCGGCGGAAGCACCCCGGTCCGCAGCCGGCCCACCAGCACCGTCGGCTACAACACCTTCGGCGATGCCGTCGACCAGCAGGACCCGGCCGGCCGCCGCACGACCAGTACCTACGACACCGCGGGCCGGCTGACGGAGACCCGGTATCCCACCTACCTGCCGCCCGGCGCCAGCACCGCTGTCGTCCCCCGGATGACGCGCACCTACGACGAGCTGGGTCAGCTGCGCACGGTCACCGACGCGCTCGACCGGACCACCGGCTTCGCGTACGACCAGCTCGGCCGTGTGGCCGAACAGACCGAACCGGGCGGGGCGGTCACCCGGCACACCTACGACCTCATCGGCGACCGCCTCTCCACCACCGCACCCGGCGGCGCGGTCAGCACCGCGACCTACGACTACCTGGGCCGGATGCTCACCAGCTCCGATGTGGTCCGGCAGGACGACAAGAACTACACCACCAGCTACGGGTACGCCCCCGGCGGCTGGCCCGCCTCGGTGCGCAGCCCGGCCGGGGTGACCACGTCGAGGACCTTCAACGCGGCCGGGCAGGTGGTCACCAGCACCGACGGCGCGAACAACGTGACGCGGCTCTACTACGACGGCCTGGGCCGCCAGGACGTCACCCTCCTGCCCAACGGCACCGAGCTGGGCATCGCCTTCGACAAGGCCAGCCGGCCGGTCGAGACCTGGGAACTCGCCCCCGGCGGCGACTATCTGGCCGGCACGTTCGCCGAATACGACCTGGCCGGCCACCCGACGGCCACCGTCGACGAGCGGAAGACCCGCACGGTCTATACGTACGACGCGGCGGGGCGGCTCACCTCGCAGCGGCAACCGGTGTCGGCGAGCCAGGCGATACAGACCAGCTTCGGATACGACCTGCTCGGCAACCGCACCCGCTTCACCAACGGGCGGGGCAACGCGTTCATCACCACGTACAACGTCCTGAACCTGCCGGAATCGGTGATCGAGCCGTCGACCACCCGCTACCCCGCCGGCGCGGACCGCACGTTCACACGCACGTACGACGCCGTGGGCCGGGCCGTCGCCGACCGCTCGCCGGGCAACGTCACCGCCGCCTACGAGTACGACACCGCCGGCAACCTCACCCGCAGCAGCGGCGCCGGCGCGGAGGCGGCCACCACCGACCGGGTCTTCGGCTACGACGCCGACGGCCGGATGACCTCCGCGTCGGCGCCCGGCGGCACCAACAACTTCACGTACGACGACCGCGACCTGCTGCGCACCACCGCCGGCCCGTCGGGCGCCACCGCCGTCACCTACAGCCCGGACGGCAACCCGGCGTCACGGACCGACGCGGCCGGCACCACCTCGTACACCTATGACTCGGCCGGGCGCCTCGGCGCGCTGGCCAACACCGGGGCCGGGCTGTCGGCGACGGTCGGCTACAACGCGCTGTCGCAGCCGACCAGCATCCGCTACGCCGCCGGCAACACACGGACCTTCGAGTACGACGACTTCCGCCGCCTCTCCCGCGACCAGATGCACACCCAGGCCGGGGCCGAGGTCGCCGCCATCGACTACCTGTACGACGTCGCCGGCAATCTGACCGACAAGACCACCACCGGCTTCGGCGGCACGACCGAGAACGCCTACACGTACGACCTCGCCGGCCAGCTCACCTCCTGGGACAACGGCGTCACCAAGGTGGCGTACGAGTACGACGCGGCCGGCAACCGCACGAAGGCCGGTGACCGCACGCTGGTCTACGACGCCCGCGACCAGCTCATGTCCTCCAGCGACGGCACCCAGTACACGTACACCGCCCGCGGCACACTGGCCCAGACGGTCAAGGGCGGCGCCACCACGACCACCAGCTCCGACGCGTTCGGGCGGGTGATCAGCCAGCAGGCCGCCAACGGGCAGACCCAGACGTACGGCTACGACGCGCTGGGCCGGGTGATGCGCGCCGGCTTCAGCTACTCGGGGATGGGCAACACCCTTGCCTCCGACGGCGTGTCCACGTACGTCCGGGATCCCGGGGGAGGCCTGTTCGGGACGGTCACCGGGGCCACCGCCCGATACTCGTGGACCGACCAGCACACCGACCAGGTGGGCCAGTTCACCGCCTCCGGCGCCACCCTGACCGGTTCCACCACGTACGACCCGCTGGGCAAGGTCCTCGCCACCAGCGGCATGACCGGAGCACTCGGCTACCAGCAGGAGTGGACGGACACCAGCACGGGCCGGGTCAACATGCTGTCCCGCTGGTACAACCCGGACACCGGCCAGTTCGACTCCCGTGACTCGGTCACGAACAGCCCGGTCCCCAACCCTGTCGCGGCGAACCGCTTCGCCTACGGGAACAACTCGCCACTGCTCGCCACCGATCCCAGCGGCCACGGCCCCATCGACTGGATCCGGGAACACACTGTCGTTCCCCTCGCCAAGTGGCTCAACAAGGACCGCGGCGGAGAGGACAGGCTGATCTTCCTCGAGGGACGGATCGCCGGCGAAGCCAAGAAGGCGGCTCCCGCCAAGAAGACTCCAGCACCCCAGACCCCCAACGGGAGGGCGACGCCGACCAAGGGCGCGAAGGTCACCGGCACCGTGTCGCCGCCCGCGGGCAAGCAAGGCGTGGCGAAGTCGGCCGATCAGGCGGCGAAGGTCCAGAAGAAGGTCGTCGAGAAAGCCGAGAAGGACGGCGGCGGCTGGCTCGACAAGGTGAAGCAGGTTTTCACCGACCCCGCCGCGGCGATCCGCGACGCCAAGGAATGGGTCCAGGAGAACTCCGACAAAATCATCGAGTACGCCGCGTACGCCGCGATCATCGTGGCCGGCTTCGCCTGCATGGGCATCACCGGCGGTCTGGCCAGCGCGGCGTGCTTCGTGGGCACCGCCGCCCTCATCAACCTCACCAAGGACGCCCTTCAGGGCGACATCAAGAACTACGGCGACGCCTTCCAATCCCTCGGCGAAGGCGCGGTCAACGGCCTGCTGAACAAGTTCGGCGGCCAGTTCCTCGGCCGCTTCGGCGGCCCGCTGGTCGCCCGGTCGAGCTCCAACCTGGTCAGCCGGTTCGTCACCAACCGCGGCGCCGACGCGGTCGCGTCCACCCTGGGTGACGCCGCTACCCAGCTGATCACCAAGGGCTCGGTCGACTACAGCGACGCGCTGACCGCCGGGGCCATCGACGCCTTCATGCCCGGGCTGGGCCGGCGCTTCAAACTGAGCCGGGGCGGACCGACCCCGACCACCTCGAGCGGCCCGGACCTGTTGACGCCGGCTTCGCCGAAGATCGGCACGCGGAACACCCAAGGCCCCACCCTGGCCTGCCCGAGGCGCAACAGCTTCGCCGCCGGCACACCGGTCCTGATGGCCGACGGCTCCACCAAGCCGATCAAGGACGTCAAGGTCGGCGACCAGGTACGGACCACGGACCCGGCCAGCGGCCTGACCGGCGCCCGCAAGGTCACCGCGATCCACGTCAACCACGACCGCGACCTGACCGACCTCACGGTGCGCACCAAGGACGGCAAGCAGGCCGTAGTCCACACCACCCAGCACCACAAGGTCTGGAACTCCACCACCGGAAGCTGGGATAACGCCGGCACCTTGCGGCCCGACGCCGAACTGTACGCCGGCGCCGGCCGGACAACGGTACTGACCAAGCGCAATTTCGCCGGTGCCCGGGACATGCACGACCTCACGGTCGACCAGATTCACACCTATTACGTCGTCGCCGGCGACAGTCCGGTACTTGTCCACAACACCGATTGCATCGACTACGGCGCGATCAACGATGATGGTCAGAGGAGTGGCGTTCATGCGCTCCTGGACAGCGGCAACCTTGGCGGAAGGACAAAGCCGCGTCCCAGCCGGCCAATTCCCTCCTTCGTCTCCGGACAGGACAATCGGACGCATCTGCTGGGTGCTTTCATAGGTGGCTCGAACACAGACCCCCGGAATTTCGTAGCCATGTTCAGGGAGGCCAACAACCCGGAGATGCTGAGCCATGAGTACCAAATTCGTGATGCGCTGAAGGCCGGGCAGCAAGTTGACTTCCGCGCCACGCCCATCTACAGCGGAACCGACTCCCGGCCTCTAGGTATAACGATCACGGCGATAGGTAGCGGCCCGGATCCGCTTATGCTCGACGTCACCGTCCTGAACCGGAGGTACTGACATGCGGAACTTCGCGAGCAGCCTGGTCGATCTGCTAGGGGTGCCGGAGCGAGCGGAGCCTTATTCGTGGGATGCCGTCGAAGCGGCGGCCGGGCTGCGGATGCCGGGGGACTACAAGGAGATGATCGACCGCACGGGAGCGGTTATCGTCGACGACTGGCTCTGCCTTTTCGGTCCAGAGCCCGGGAACAGAAGCTCGGACATCGCCGCCCTCATGCGGGAGCGGGAGCACGCCTGGGCGAAGTTCCGCGAGTCCGGCGTGGAAATGCCGAGAAAATACTTCGTGGAAGGGAGCAAGCTGCTCGCCTTCGCGGCCATCGAGGATAACTACTTCTTTTGGCACGCCAAGGAAACGGTCGCCCCGGAGGCGTGGAGCGTGGTTTTCGTCGATGCCGACCTCGAAGGCTGGTACGATTTCGAATTATCGGCCACCGAGTGTATGTACAAGGTTCTCGTGGGCGAGATACGGCTGGAACCCTTCGATGACCTGTTCGGCGGTACAGACCACAGCGCATCGGCTTTTCCCGGATGATCAACTCCGGAAACTGCGTGGAAATCTTCAGTGGTCTTCGGCTCAGGCGCCACGTCCACCGACGTCAATGCCCGTGTGTGAGAATCCCGGCCATGCTGCGTGGACGTCCCCTCATGAAGGCCACCGGCATGACCCGAGACCTGATTCGCCACCCCGCCGGCTCAGGCAGTGTGTCCTTCTACGTCAGCGTGGTGTGGCGCCCATCCCCCTGAACTCTTGACCGCACGGCCTCGAGGTAGTCCCACAGGGCGCGTTCGCGGTCGACGTCGTAGGACTCGTTCGACGACGGTGTCACACGGGTGCGGTCGATGTACGAGCCAGACGGCGCGGCCGTACGCCCGGTGACGGTGGCGGCGAGCCGGCACCCGGCCGTCGCGGCGTTGTCGATGACGGGCGTCCACGTGAGCAACGGCACGACCCGGTCGTTGAGGAAGCGGGCAAAGGGCTTGGCGTGCCGGCCGTGCCCGGTGGCGGGGACCAGGCCTGGGCTGTGCGCGACGATGTCCACGCCGAGGGGCAGGCGCCTGGCCCACTCGTGCACCAGGTACATCGCCGCGAGCCTGCTCGTCGCGTACGCGGTGTACCCCGCCGCGACGGTCGCCGGCGACGGGAAGGCGCCTGGCCGGGCCAGGACGCTCGGGTCGGCCCAGCGTGGCGCCGGGGTCAGTCCGTACGTGTGCCGCAGGTCCCCGAAGTGTGTGCCGCTGTTCGTGAGCACGATCCGGGCCGGGCCGGCGAGCCGGGATTCGAGCACACGCAGGAGCAGATGATTGGCCACCACGTTCACGGCGAACGTGGTCTCGAGGCCATCCGGTGTGGTGTGCAGGGCATCGGTGAACTGGACGCCCGCGTTGCCGGCGAACCCGCGCAGCGGCGGCAGTTCTCCCGCGTCGAGCAGAGCGCCCACGGTTCGGCCGGCCGACTCGACACTGTCGATACTCGCCAATTCGGTGTCCACGACCGTGACCCTGTCGTCGGCCCGTAGCTCACGCACCGCCTCGGCGCTGGTGGACTCACGGGCGAGAACGACAAGCCGGAGCTCCGGGTCGTCGTGCAGCAGGGCGGCAGCTGCGAAGCGTCCGATTCCCCGGGTTGCGCCAGTCATGACCAGCGTGTGCATGCTGCTCTCCGTTCCACTCGGCTCTTATGCCGATGACGTTAGAGCGACCATTTCGGGAAAACGTCACCACCGAGTGGACAGTCGGCGGTCGCTCGCGTGGGGGACTGGCGGCGGCGCCCGATGATGACGCGGTCACCTTTTGGTGACCAGGGCACAAGAAAGTGCGTTCTTCCCCCAGCCATGATCGGTCTCCTACGGTTCTCCAGTAACCGAAAGAGAGTGCGGAGGCAAGAGACATGGCCGTAGCCCTGGTGAATCCGAGCGGGCTGCCCGAGATCCCGATCTACCGACATGTATCGGTGGCCACTGGGTCGAAGCTCATCCACATCGCGGGCCAGGTCTCCTGGGACGAGACGGGCGCGCCGGTCGGCGACGGCGATCTCGCCGCCCAGGTCGAGCGGTGCTACCTGAACGTGGGAACCGCTCTGGCCGGCGTCGGCGCGACCTTCGCCGACGTAGTGAAGCTGACCATGCACGTCGTCGGCTGGAAACCCGAGCAGATGCCGCTGGTGCTGGACGGGATCAGCCGCGCGGCGGCGAAGCTGGGCGTCACCCCGGCGGCGCCGGCGTCGCTGTTCGGCATCGTGGCGCTCGACGTGCCGGAGCACCTCGTCGAGCTGGAGGCCGTCGCCGTGGTGGACTAGCCGGCGGCCAGGTCGTCGAATCGGCTTCGGGACGCCTCGATGTGACTGAGGTGACGCTGGGTCCAACCGCACATCCCGTCGGCCACTTGACGCAACCCTTCACCGGCCTCGGTGAGGGTGTAATCGACACGCGGCGGAATGGTGGGGTAAACGGTTCGCTCCACCAGCCCGTTGCGTTCCAGCATGCGCAGATTCTGGGTGAGCATCTTGTGGCTGATGCCGCCGATCTCTTTGCGCAGCGCACTGAAGCGCAGGGCGCCGTCGCCCAGGAACTCGATGATCAGCAAAGCCCACTTGTTGGCGACATCCGAGAAGATCTCGCGCGCCAGCGAGTCCGCCCGGGCCAGATCGGCTTCCGGCGGCAGTCCACTGATATCTCGCCGGGTTCCCATCCAGTACTCTCCTTCGGTTCCTCACTAACTGTCAGAGAGTATCGCGAGCTGGTTTGCCCGCGACGGCTCTATGGCAACGGCTCGTCGTGACGGCGGGCGAGCAGGGCCAGGCCGAAGACCGTGAGTCCACGCTCGCCGTCACCGGGGCCGCCACGGTGGCCCGATGATCGAGGTCGCGCGGGTCGCGTCGTCACACGGTGGTGGCCTGCTGCCGTGCCAACTGGTCCCGTAGCCAGTGGTAGCTGGCCCGCGGCGTGCGGTTTCCGGTCGGATAGTCCACGTGGACAAGGCCGAAGCGTGGACCGTACCCCCGGGGCCCACTCGAAGTTGTCGATGAGTGACCAGTAGAAGTAGCCGCGCAGGTCGACGCCGGCTTCGGCGGCGGCGGCCACGTGCGCGGCGATGAATCGGGCGCGGTCCGGGTCCGCGCCCAGGTCCTCGCGCACCTCGGCGACACCGTTCTCGGTCACGTAGATCGGGGGCAGGCCCGGGAAGCGGGCGGCGAGACCGGTCAGCGTGTCCGTCAGGCCCCGCGGCTCGATCGGCCAGCCCAGATCGGTGACCGGCACCCCCTCGCGCGGCACGGAGCGCACGCCGATGTCGCAGGCGGTGCGCAGCACCGGGTCGGCCTGCTCGTACGGCGCCGCGGCGGCGTGGATCCGGTAGTAGTAGTTCACGCCGAGGAAGTCCAGCGGGGCGCCGATGAGCTCGAGATCGCCGGCGCGCCGGAACGACAGGTCACTCACCCCGGCGTACAGACGGTCGAATCCGTCCGGGTAGGCGCCACCCAGCACCGGATCGGTGAACTGCCGGTTGACCAGCAGGTCCATCCGCCGCGCGGCTTCGGAGTCCGCCTCGGTGCCGGTCGCCGGCACGGCCGGGGACAGGTTGAGCGTGATGCCCACCCGGGCGCCCGGGCGGGCGGCCCGGATCGCCGCGATCGCCAGCCCGTGCCCTACCAGCAGGTGGTGGGCGGCCGCGAGCGCGCCGTGGCCCTCGGTGGCGCCCGGGGCGTGCCGGCCCTCGGCGTAGCCGACGATCGACGAGCAGTACGGCTCGTTCAGCGTGATCCAGTCGGCCACCCGGTCGCCGAGCCGCCCCGCGACCACGGAGGCGTACTCGGCGAAGCGCTCCGCTGTGTCCCGTACGCGCCAGCCGCCCCGGTCCTCGAGCGCTTGCGGCAGATCCCAGTGGTAGAGCGTGACAAACGGCCGGATGCCGCGCTCGCACAGGGCGTCGATGAGCCGGTCGTAGTAGTCCAGGCCCGGCTTGTTCACCTCGGCGTCGCCCGACGGCACGATCCGCGGCCAGGCGACCGAGAACCGGTAGGCGCCCGCGCCCAGGCCCTCGAGCAGGTCCACGTCGTCGCGCCAGCGGTGGTAGCTGTCGCAGGCCACCACCCCGGAGCTCCCGTCGGCGACGGCGCCCGGGCGCCGGCTGAACGTGTCCCAGATCGAGTCGGCGCGGCCGTCCTCGGCCACCGCCCCCTCGATCTGGTACGCCGCCGTAGCGGCGCCCCACAGAAACCCGGCCGGCATCCGCGGCAGTTCCGAGTCCGTCATCCTTTGATCGCTCCTTGCATGATGCCGCCGACGATCTGCCGGCCGAGCACCATGAAGATCACCAGGATCGGCAGGGTGGCCAGCAGCGTGCCGGTCAGAGTGAGGGTGTAGTCGGTGGTGTAGCCGCTGGCCAGCGAGGAGAGCGCGACCTGGACCGTGGCGTTGTCCTGCAGCACGACCAGCGGCCAGAAGAAGTCGTTCCACGCCTGCATGAAGGTGAACAGGCCGAGCACCGCCGCCGCGGGCCGCGCGGCCGGCAGCACGACGTGCCAGAAGAGGCCGAACGTGCCGCAGCCGTCGATCCGCCCGGCCTCCAGCAGTTCGTCGGGCACCGCCCGCCCGAGGTACTGGGTCATGAAGAAGACGCCGAACGCGGTGACCAGGCCGGGGACGATCACGGCGGCGAGCCGGTCGGTCCAGCCGAACTCGGCCATCAGCAGGTAGAGCGGGATGATGCCGAGCTGCTGCGGCACCACCGACGTACCGATGGCGACGACGAGCAGCGCCTTGCGGCCGCGGAAGCGCAGCTTGGCGAACGCGAAACCGGCCAGCGTCGAGAAGAAGACCACGGAGATCGTCACCGAGCCGCTGACGATGAACGAGTTGAGCAGCGCCTCGGCGAAATCGGTGGAGTCGAAGACCCGCGCGATGTTGTCGAACAGATGCCCGCCCGGGATCAGGACCGGCGGCACCTTGGCGACGGCGTCGCTGGTCTGCGACGACACGACCAGCGACCAGTAGAGCGGGAAGACCGATCCGGCCACGACCGCGAGCAGGGCGGCGTAGGTCCAGACCGAGGCCTTGCGCGGATAGCCGAAGCTGCGGCGGCGTGCCCGGCGTGGCTCGGCCGGCGTCTCGGCGCGGGTGGACGGTGGGTCGGCGAGAACGGTCACGACTACTCCTCGTCGTTGGCGATGCGCCGGGTGATCAGGTAGTTGGCGATCGCGAAGAGGGCGATGACGAGGCAGAGCGTCCAGGCGATCGCGGAGGCGTAGCCGAACCGGAACTCGCGGAACCCCTGCTCGTACATGAACAGCGCGGCGGTCTGGAACTGCCGGTCGGAGCCGCCCGTGGGCGTCGAGCTGCCGGCGAACAGCAGCGGCTCGGCGATGATCTGCAGGCCGCCGATCGTCGAGATCACCGCGGTGAAGATGATCGTCGGCCGCAGCATGGGCACCGTGATCTTCCAGAACTGCTGTGACGAGGACGCGCCGTCGAGCTCCGCGGCCTCGTACAGGTCATGGGAAACGGCCTGCATGGAGGCGAGGTAGATGAGGGCGTTGTAGCCGGTCCAGCGCCAGGCCACGATGATCGAGATGGCCAGGTGGGAGCTCCAGGTGTCGGCCTGCCAGTCGACCGGGCCGAGGCCGGCGACGCCGAGCAGCCAGTTGACCATGCCGAAGTCGCGGCCGAACAGCTGGGTGAAGACGATCGTCACCGCGACGATGGACGTGATGTTCGGCAGCAGCACACCCATGCGCAGGGTGGTGCGGGCCCGCAGCTTGTGATTGAGCAGGTGCGCGATCCAGAGCGCGACGAGCAGTTGCGGCACCGTGGACAGCACCCAGATGCTCAGCGTGTTGCCGAGCGCGTTCCAGAAGTACGGATCCTGCAACAGCTCGCGGTAGTTCGCCAGGCCCACCCATTCGTGCGCGCCGGCGTCGAGCAGGTCCCAGTCGTTGAACGAGACGTATCCGGTGTAGATCAGCGGGAAGAGCCCGAACGCGCCGAAGAGCAGGAAGAACGGGAGTACGTACAGATAGGGCGAGCCCTTGGTGTCGAGCCGGTTCAGTCTCGCCCGGCGGGCGGTCAGCGCGGGGATGGCCATGGTCGATCCTTCGTCGCCGGGGCGGCCGGCGGTCCGGGGACCGCCGGCCGTACGGATGGGCTACTTGGCGAGGCGCTCGACGTCGCTGACCGTCTGCTGCCAGGACTCGTCGGAGCTCTGCTTGCCCTGCTCGATGCGCACCAGGCCGTCGCGGATGGTGGTCTGGATGTCACCGGTGCGCGGGCCCTGGTACTGCGGCTTCAACTCCTTGGCGGCCGTCGTGAAGATCTTGCCGACCGGCGCGTCGTTGAAGAACGGGTCCTTGTACTGCGCGATCTCCGGCTTGTCGTACAACGCCGGGATGGAGGGCAGCAGCCCCTTCGAGGTGAAGACCTTGGCCTGCTGCTCGGGCGCGGTGAGCCAGGCGGCGAGCTTCTTCGCCTCCTCGACGTGCTTGCCCTGCTTGGGCACGGTCAGGTACGAGCCGCCCCAGTTGCCGCCGCCGCCGGGTACGGCCGCCACGTCCCACTTGCCGGCCGCGTTCTTCGACTGGTCCTTGATCTTGGCCATCATCCAGGCGGGGCAGGCGATGGTCGCGAACTGGCCCTTGGCGAAGCCGTTGTTCCACTCCGGGCTGCTCTCGAGCAGCTTGGCCGACAGGTCGCTCTGGACCGCCCGGACGACCAGGTCCCAGGCCTTGCGGACCTCGGGGTTGCTGCCGACGACGACGGTGTTGTCCTCGCTGTAGAAGCCCACCGGCGCCTGCCCGATGACGGCGTTGTACAGCGCGCCCGCGCCGTCGAAGAACGCGGTTCCGGCCGGCGCCTTCTCGGTGTACTTCTGCCCCTGCTCGATGTACTTGTCCCAGCCGGCGGCCCACGACGCGGAGACCTTGTCGCGGTCGGTGGGCAGGCCGGCCTTCTGGAACAGATCGCGCCGGTAACAGATGGCCAGTCCGCCGACGTCGGTGCCGTACCCGATCTGCTGGCCGTCCTTGGTCAGCGACGCCTGCCATTTCCACGGCAGGTACTCCGGCTGGCGCTCGGCGCCGAGGTCGGTGAACTGCTTGCCGACATCGCGCATCTGCGCGATGAAGCCGGTGTCGACAGCCTCGATGTCGCCGGCGCCGGAATTGGTGGCGAGATGCGTGGCGAGGTTGCGGTGGTGATCGTTGTAGGCGGCCGTACTCTCCTTGATCTTGACGTTGGGGTTCGCCTTCTCGTACTCCCGGTACAGCTCCTCGTAGCCGAAGTTGCCGAACAGATTGACGTTCAGCGTGACGTTGCCGCCGTCGCTGCCCGCACCGTCGTCGCCGCCGGAGCCGCATGCGGTCAGCATCACCGCGGCGACCGTCGCTGCGGTCAGGGCCCGCACGGATCGAGACAAGAGCATGACAGTTCTCCCCTTTTGGTGTGATGTAAACGGTTACATGAAACCGGTTACATACCGCAGAACCGAAGTTGTGAATGAGCTGAATCGAGAGAATGGCCGGCATGGATGCGGCCGGGGAATCACTTCGGAGGGGTGGGTGTGGCCCCTCGAGCCAAGAGTTTGCATCGATGGGTGCCGCTGTCGTCAAGTCACAAAAAGGTAACGCGATCCACTGTGTTGACTGGCGCGACACGGCGCTGTTACCTTTTTGAAACCGGTTACATTAGGGTGTTCGCCGTGTCCAGCATCAGAGAATTGGCACGCCGGTGCGGCGTCTCCGTCGCCACCGTGTCCCGCGTCTTCAACACTCCGGAGGTGGTCAGCCAGCAGACGCGTCAGCTCGTTCTCGGCATGGCCGCCGAGATCGGGTACCTGCCGAACGAGTCGGCCCGCACCCTCGCGACCAAGAAGTCCAACATGGTCGGCCTCGTGTGGGACACCGACCACCGCCGCCCCGGCTGGCGGCATCCCTTCCTGCAGGACATCCTGGTCGCGCTGAAGAGCGCGCTCAGCGCGCACGGCCTGAACCTGCTCATGCTCGCCCCCGACCCGGGCGCCGGCCCGGCCGACCCGCGACGATTCCTGCGCGCCGTCCAGCGTCACAACGTCGACGGCGTGGTCATCATCGACAACGGCAGCCGGGACCCCGCGGTGCTGGCCCTGGTCGACGCCGAGGTGCCCTGTGTCGCCCTCGACCTGCGCTTCACCGGGCCGACCTGCACCTACATCACCTCCGACAACGCCGGAGGCGGCCGGCTGGCCGCGGCCCACCTGATCGAACGCGGTCACCGGCACATCGCCACCATCGCCGGCCCGGCCCGTAACTGGCCGGCCGCGCAACGCCTGGCCGGCTTCCGGGAGGCGCTCGCCGAGGCAGGGATCCCCCTGGCCGATGACGACGTGGTGGCCGGCGACTTCTATCTGGACAGCGGGCACGCCGCCATGACGAAGCTGCTGGCCCGCGATCCCCGCCCGACCGCCGTATTCGCCGCCGGCGACGAGATGGCGGTCGGCGCGATCAAGGCGATCCACGAGGCCGGCCTGCGCGTCCCCGGCGACGTCGCCGTCATCGGCTTCGACGACATCGAGGTGGCGGCGCTGATACCGCCCGGCCTGACCACCGTCACGCAGGACAAGACCGGCTTCGGCACAGCGGCCGCGGAGTCGCTCATGGCCATGCTCGCCGGCACGGCGACCCCGCCGGAACCGACGACCCTGCCCACCACGCTGGTCCTCCGCGGTTCGACCTGAGCGGGCCGGGAATTTCCTTTCCCCCGTTGTCGTTTCGCCGGTGCGCCACGAAAGGGGACTGCACAGATGAGCACGGTGAACCTGACCAAGGAGAGCTTTCAGCAGACGGTGACCGGGGACGGGATCGTGCTGGTCGACTGGTGGGCCGACTGGTGTGCGCCCTGCCGTAGCTTTGCTCCGGTCTATGAGAAGGCCAGTGAGCAGCATCCTGACATCGTCTTCGCCAAGGTGGACACCGAGGCCGAGGAGCGGCTGTCGGCCATCGCCGGCATCTCGTCGATCCCGACTCTGATGGTCTTCCGTGATGGTGTCATGGTCTTCTCCGAGCCCGGTGCCCTGCCCGGGGCGGCCCTGGAGAAGGTCATCACGGCCGTTCAGGAGCTGGACATGGATGAGGTGCGGGCCACGCTCGACGCCACCTCGCAGGGCTGATGCCGTACGGGCTCGGCATCGACATCGGGACCACGAACACCAAGGTCGCGCTGGTCGGTGGCGGGCGGGTGCGGGCGGTCGCGTCCGCGCCCACGCCGGGGCCGGGGGAGCTCAAGGGCATGCTGGCCGGGCTGATCGGCCAGGTGCTCGAGGGGCGGGCCGCGCCGGACGCGGTCGGCATCGCCTCCATGGCTGAGACCGGGGTGCCGATCGACGCCTCCGGGGAGCCTCTGGGGCCCTGGCTGCGGTGGCATGAACAAGAGGCCGGAGCGGCGGCGGACGCCCTGGCCCGGCGGCTCGGGCGGGAACAACTCATCGCGGCCACCGGTGTGCGGCCCAGCGCCAAGGTGCCGCTGGCCAAGCTGGCCTGGCTGCGCGAGCATCGGCCTTCCCTGTGGGCGGCCCTGAAGTCCTGGTCGGGCGCGGCCGACCTGGCCTGTCTTCTGATCACCGGACGGCTCGCCACCGATCACACCCTCGCCGGCCGCAGCATGGCCTATCGCCTTCCCGCGGTGGGGGAGTCGCCGGCCGGGGCTTTCGACGCTGATCTGCTGGCCGAGGTCGGCCTGCGTCCCTCGCAACTGCCGGCCGTGGTTGCTCCCGGTGAGGCCGCGGGTGTGGTGCGCGATCCGGCGTTCGTGGCCTGTGGGCTCCGGGCCGGCACGCCGGTCGTGGTGGCGGGGCACGACCATCAGGTGGGCGCGTACGCCTGTGGGGTGCGCGCTCCAGGCGACGTGGCCGATTCGGTCGGTACGGCCGAGGCCGTCATGACGGTGGTCGGCGGTCACCCGTCCGCCGTCGAGGCCGGTCGCGCCGGCATGAGCGTCGTGCTCACCGTCGAAGGCGGACACCGGGCCCTCCTCGCCGGTTCCGCCAGTGCGGGCGCCGCGATCGCCTGGTGGCGGGAGAACGAGGGGGACGGCGCGTTCGCCGGGGTGGCCGCGCTGGGGGACGAGCCGACCGGTGTCATCGTGCTGCCCTACCTCGCCGGACGGCAGACGCCATCGCCCGATCCCGCCGCGCGCCCGCGAGTGGCCGGGCGGCGGCCGGAGCACCACCCCGCCCTGCTGGCCAAGGCGCTGCTGGAAGGACTCAGCCTGCACGCGCGCTGGATGCTGACCGAGCAGCTGCGCCTGGCCGGCGAGCCGGAGCCGCGCTTCAGCGGCGACCGGGAGCCGCACCCGGCCGGCGAGCCCGAGCCCACGGTCTATCTCTTCGGTGGCCCGCTCGCGGCCAATCCGGACTGGGTACGCGTCAAGGCCCGCACCTTCGCGGGCGGCCTCCGTCTCGTCCGCGAACCGGAGACGGTTGCGGCCGGTGCGGCCCTGCTCGCCCTCGCCCGTGCCGGTCGCACCGCGGCGCCCCGCCTGGACTCCGAGGCCGTGGCGGGTGGGGGTTCCTCGTACGACCTGATGTTCGAGCGATTTGTCGCCGAGGCCGAAGGGCGGGCCTGATCAGTCAGGCGCCCAGCTGCTCCAGCGCCGTGTCCCGGTCGGGATAACTGTGGAAGGCGCGGTCCAGCCGCATGGTGTGCAGGACCGTCTGGACGAAGGGGGACGGCGCCACCAGGGCGAACGTCGCCCCGTGCTGACGGGCCTCCTGGCGGGCCCGCACCAGCAGGCCCAGGGCGGCCGAGTCGATGAACTTCGCGGCGTGCAGGTCCACCACCACGTGGGGGTGGTCGGCGGCCGCTTGCATCAGGTCGTCGCGCAGGTGGTCGGCCAGGGTGGCGTCCAGGTCGGTCAAGGGCGTCACCACCGCCGTGTCGCCCAGCGTGCGGACGTAGTAGGACGGGCCGTGGGCCGGTGCTGCCGTCATCGCGAGTACCTCCGATCGGCCGTGCCGGCCACCAGGGCGATGCCGCCACCCGCGAAGACCACCTGCAGGACGATCTCCACCGGGGCGACGCCCGACGTGTCCACGCCGGCGAAGCGGGCCACGACCGTGGCGAAGACGGCCGCGCCCACGGCCACGGCCACGGGCACCCAGAACGGGACGCCCCGGGTCGCCGGCACGAGCCAGCGGGCGCCGGCGCCCAGCGCGGCGCCGACCAGCAGGGCGGTCACGAGGCTGCTGGCCGTCATGAGCGGGAAGCCGGCCGGACCGGTGACAGCATGGCCGCCACGCTCACACCCGAGAACATCACGACCAGGACGCCGATGATGACGTTGTTCCAGGCCACGGCGGGGTGATGGCCGTAGCCGAGCACGAACGGCGCCGCCACCAGCCAGGCGCCGAGCAGCGTCAGCACCACGCCGAGCGCGGCCGTCCGCCCCGGCCTCAGCAGCCGCACCAGGCCCAGGACGGCGACCGCCGTGCCCGTCGCCACGTCGCTCGTGGCCGCGTACGACGAAAGGTCGGGGGCGAACAGGGGCGTCAGGGCGATCCACACCCCGGCCAGAACCGTGAAAACGCCGGTCGCTGTCATGCCTCCACGGTGACCGACGTATTTGACGGTTCCATGACAAGGTCACAGATCCTTGGGTACGAACGTGCCGGCCCCACCGCGACCGGGCATCATGCGGTTATGACCTCCGTGCTGCTGATCGAGGACGACGACCGGATCCGGCTGTCGCTCAGCCTGGCCCTGGAGGACGAGGGATACACCGCGCACGCCGTCGCCACCGCCGAGGACGGGCTGGCCGAGCAGCGGCGGGTCGGCGCCGACACGGTGCTGGTCGACCTGATGCTGCCGGGCATGGACGGCTTCGAGTGCATCCGCCGGCTGCGCCGCGACGACGACGTGCCGATCGTGGTGATCAGCGCCCGGGACGACACCCACGACATCGTGGCCGCGCTCGAGGCGGGCGCCGACGACTATCTGGTCAAGCCGGTGGCGGTCAAGGAGCTGGCGGCCCGGCTGCGGGCGCTGCGCCGCCGGGGCCGGGCGGCCACCGAGTCCCCGGCCGTGCGGGCGCTCACCTTCGGAGATCTGGAGCTCAGACCGGAGGCCGGAGAGGTACGTCTGCACGGGGCCGAGGTCCGGGTCACCCGCACCGAGTTCCGGCTGCTCTGCGAGCTGGCCGACCACCCGGGCCAGGTGCTGTCCCGCCAGCAGCTGCTCCAGCGCGTCTGGGGCTACCAGGTCGGCGACGAGCGCCTGGTCGACGTGCACGTGGGCCGGCTCCGCCACAAGATCGAGGACGTGCCGGGCGCGCCTCGCCACCTGGTGACCGTGCGCGGCCTCGGCTACAAGCTCCAGCCGTGAGGCGGGCCGGTCTCCGGACCCGGGTCAGCGCCGCGTTCGCCGTGGGGGCGCTCGCGCTCTCCGTGTGTGTGACCGTGGTGTCGTACGAGCTGACCCGAAGCACTTTGTTCCGCGAACGGGAGCGTACGGCCGTGCGGGCCGCCTACTTCGACGCCGCGCTGATCGACGCGAGCCTGCGCGGCGGCGCCACGAACGTGGCCGACGTGCTGGGTTCGCTCGACGCCGGCGGCGACCGCTACGTGATGGTGCAGCGGGCCGGGCGCTGGTATTCGCGCACCGCCGACACCGACGCCCACGCCGCCGTGCCGGCCGCGTTGCAGGAGATGGCGGCCGAGGGTGGGGCGGCGGCACAGCGCATCCGCCGCGACGGGGCGCCGGCTCTGGTCATCGCCGTGCCGCTCGACGACGACACGGTGTTCTACGAGATCGTCGCCCAGCGCGAGCTGGAACGGACCCTGCAGGTGCTGGCGCTGGTCCTGGCCGCCGTCGCGATCATGATGGCGGCCGGCGGGGCGGCGGTCGGCTGGTACGTCACCCGGCACGCCCTGCGGCCCCTCGGCGCGGTCGCCGACGCGGCCCGGGACATCGCCGGCGGCGATCTGCAGACCCGGCTCGACCCGGATACCGAGCCCGATCTGGCCGCGCTGGCCGCGTCGTTCAACCACATGGCCGACGAGCTGGACCGGCGGATGCGGCGTGACCGGCGGTTCGCGGCCGACGTCAGCCACGAGCTGCGATCCCCGCTGCAGACCCTGGCCGCGGCGGTCAGCGTGGTCGACCGCCGCAAGGACGGCCTGGACGAGCGGTCGGCGGCGGCGCTCGGGCTGATCGTGGCCGAGGTCAACCGGTTCCAGGAGCTGGTCGGCGACCTGCTGGAGCTGGCCCGCGGCGATCAGCCGGTGAGCCGGGAGCCGACCGACATCGTGGCGCTGGCCGAGCGGGTCGTGCGGGCACATGGCCTGGACCCGGACATTGTGGAGAGCGACGACCCGGGGGAGTGGCGGGTGGACGCGCGGCGGGTGGAACAGACACTGGGCAACCTGATCGAGAACGCCGTTCGGTACGGCGGTGGGCCGGTCGCCGTACGAGTGGGAAAGGGCTTTCTGGAAGTGGACGACGCCGGGCCGGGCGTGCCGGAGGACCTGCGGGCGTCGATCTTCGACCGTTTCGTGCGGGGGCCGGCGGCCGGGGCGCGCGGTGCGGGGGACGGGACCGGGCTGGGGCTGGCCATCGTGGCCGAGCACGCGGCGGCGCACGGCGGGTCGGCGTCGGCCGGTGAGCGGCCCGGCGGGGGCGCGCGATTCCGCGTGGAGCTGCCGTGAAGACCGTACAGCGAATGGGAATGGTCCTGGGTGTCGCCCTTCTGGCGTCGTGCGGGGTGCCGGCGGAGGACTCGCCGCATCCGGTCGAGCTGCCCCGGGCGCCGCTGAACAACTCGGGGACGCCGGCGGTGCCACCGGCCGGTGAGGTGGCGCATGTGCTGTGCCTGGTGCGTGACGACCGGCTCGTGCAGTCGGTGCGGCGGGCGCCGTCCTATCCGAGCGTGCAGCAGCAGATGAACGACCTGGTGACCGGGCCGGCGCCGGAGGAGAGCGAGAGCGGGCTGTCGACGGCTCTGGCCGGGCTCACGGTGACCGCGACGGCCGGGCCGGGCACGCGGGTGACGGTCGAGGTCTCCGAGGGCGAGACCCACAAGGACGACATCTTGGCGTACGGGCAGATGGTGTGCACTTTGACCGCTCGCCCCGACGTCGCCGCGGTGTCGTTCACGCGGGAGGGGCGCGGCCTGGAGGTGCCCCGCGCCGACGGCACCCTCACCGAGGGGCCGCTGACCTCCGGGGACTACGCGGCGCTGGTCGCACCGGCCTGACCGGGAACGTCCTGCCGGTCGTGCTGGGCCACGTCACGGCCGGCAGGACCGTCCGCGTCCGGGCGCCCGCATCGGTACGCCCGGACGCGAACCGGAGTGGGGTTCCGTCCCGCACACCATGCTTCGCGCCGCACATGACCATTGGCCCGCCGCCGTATGACAGTTGTGTGACGCTTACGCCGGCTGGGTGCGGCGGCCGGCCTGGTCGATGATCTCGTCGATCACCTGGGTCCAGACGGCCGCGGGCGGGAACTCGTGGCCGACGCCCTCGAGCCAGACCAGCCGCGAGCCGGGGATCTCGGCCCGCAGGGCCCGGGCGTGGGCGCCGGGGAGGAACTTGTCGAGGGTGCCGTGCAGGATCAGCGTGGGAACGGTGATCTCGCCGAGCCGATGCCGCACGGCGGGGCCGCCGGAGCAGCAGTAGTGGTTGGTCTGTGAGGCCGTCATGTCCTGCGTACGGTCGAAGATCCGCTCGGCCAGCCGGCGCAGATGGGCGTCCTCGGCGGTGAACGGGCCGCCCAGCTGGCGGGCCGTCGCGACCATGCTCCGAACGCTCGAACGGCGGTCGGTCCAGTCGCTCTCGCCCCCCTCGCCGGTCGCACCCAACGGCAGGTCGTCGTCGCCGGGGCCGGGCGAGGTGGACATCAGCACCAGCGACAGAACCCGGTGGGGGCGTTCGACCGCGAGACGCTGGGCGATCAGGCCACCCATCGAAAGACCGACGAGATGAGCTTGATGTACGCCGAGAGCGTCGAGCACGCCCAGCGCGTCATGAGCCAGGTCCACATCGGAGTACGGCGGGGCGCCGGCCGGGAACGAGGTCGACCGCCCGGTGTCGCGATGGTCGTACCGGATCACGAACCGCCCGCCGGCCGCGAGGCGGCGGCAGAACTCGTCCTCCCACCAGTCCATCGAACTGGCGGCGCCGGCGATGAGCAGCAGGGCGGGATCGCCCGGCTCGCCGAACGTCTCCACACACAGCTCGATGCCGTCGACCGGCATCATCGTCTCGGTGACCACCCGCCCATTGTCGGCCATCGGACTTCACGGGCAGGTTAAAAATCGATCACTCATGGCTGTCTTTTCCGGTGTCCGGGCCTTTCGCGGCCCGGACACCGGCGCGTTCAGCGGTCCGCGGCCACCGCGGCGGTGCGCGCCTGGGCCCGTACGGCCCGCAGCGAGAGACCGGTCAGCGCGATGGCGATCACGAAGAGTGAGAGGTGAAGGTACGGGTTGGCGATCGGCACGAAGCCGATGATCGCCACCGGGATCTGCACGACCGCGATCAGGCCGGCCAGCCACCAGCGGTTCCCGCCGCTCCACAGCAGGGCGGTCCAGATCGGCGCCGACACCACGACCAGCGTCAACGCGTCGAGGAGGGCGTGCATGTAGGTGTTGTGCACGGCGTTGTGGGCGAATGCCTGCGCGGGCGCGGCGATCCACAGACCGGCGAGGACGAGGGCGAGTACGGCGGCGGCACGACGCATGGGGGTCCTCCAGCGTGTTGAGACCGTTGCTCTGAGTCATTTACGGTACGGACGACGCCTCAGCCCCGTAAAGCCCCGGCGACGAAGTCGAACCCTTCGGGTATGCACCGCGACCAATATCCGAAGTTGTGCCGCCCCGGCCCCGTGGTCATCCGGGCCGGCCGTTCCGGCAGCTCAGCGGCGAGATCCTCCACGTTGCCGAGAAGATCGTCGTCCTCGCCGCACCACAGGCCGACCGGTGTGCCACGAAGATGACTGACTGACGTGAATACCTCATCTCCTTTTCGCACGGCCGGGGAAAAGGCGGCGACGGCCTTCGCGAAACCGGGAAAGGCCTCGGCCAGGAGAAGGGAACCGTAACCGCCCATGGACCAGCCCCAGAGAGCGACGCGGGAGGTGTCGAAACCGCGTTCGGCACACCATCGGGGGAGTTCCTCGTGGACCATTCGCTGGGGGTCGTCGCCCTTGTCGGGCTGCCACCACAGGCGGTCGCCGGTGGCGCCGGCCAGGACGAACGGGGGCGCGCCCCGGCGTACGGCATCGGTGAGGAAACGGCCAAGACCCAGACCGGGGAAATCGGCGGCGGTCTTGGAGCCGCCGTGCAGGATCAGGCAGACGGGCAGGCCGCGGCCGTCGCCGAGACCGGCGGGCACGGCCGTGTAGAAATCGACCAGCCGGCCCCGGGCCCGCGAATCGCGCCGGGTCAGCCGCTCGTCACCGACGGGGGCGTGCGGGACCAGGGGTTCTGGATCACCCGATCGGCTACGGTATCCGGCCAATCCGGCAACTGCGGCGACTGTCGCCCCAATGCCTACGAATGTTCGTCGTCTCATCGCCACCCACAACGGTGATCGCCCCCGTTGCGTCACGTTCATAGGCTCACGACGTGCGCAGCGTCCTCCCTCCCCGCGGGTTCTTCCGGCGCGGGCCGCTGCCCTTCCTCGGCCCTCTCTCCGGCTCCCTGGCCTTTCTCGGCGAGCCTGCCCGGCTGCGGCGGGCCGGTGCGGTGCTGGTCGCTCTGGTGCTCTTGCTGAGCGGCTTCGGGCCGGCGCGGGCCGCCACCGCCTCGGTGCGGGTGATGACGCGGACGGTCATGCTCGCGCGTGACGCCGACCGGCCGCTGCCGACCACGATCTGGTATCCCTCGCCGCTCACGGGGCGCCACCCGCTGATCCTGTTCAGTCACGGGCTGGGCGGGATGCCGTCCGACTTCGCGCCGTTGATCGCGGGCTGGGCCGAGGCGGGTTACGTGGTGGCGGCTCCGGCCTACCCGCACACGAACCGCCGGGTCCGCGTCGTGCGAGCGGACGTGCGGTCGCAGCCGGCGGACGCCCTCTACGTCGTCGATCAGGTGCGGCGCCTGTCCGGCGTGCCCGGCGACGCGTTCTTCGGCCACCTGGATCCGTCGCGCTGGGCCGCGGTCGGCTTCTCGGCCGGTGGTACGACCACACTCGGGCTCTTCGGCCCCGGACACGACCCGCGGCTGCGAGCGGGCGTGTCGGTCGCCGGTCGCGAGGCGCCGTCCGGATTCGGCGGCCGCCCCGCGCCGTTGCTCTTCGTGCACGGCTCCCGTGACCGCGTGGTGCCGATGGCTGCCGCCCGCCGGGCCTACGGTGCCGACCCGTGGCCGAAACGCTTCGTCACCGTCCGCAATGCCGGTCACGGTGAGTATCTGCGTCCCGGTAACGCTTCGTACGTCCGGATCTCCGGCCTGATTCTCGCCTTCCTGGCTGCTCAGCTGCCCGTGTCCCCGAGTTGAGGGTTTTCGGGAAGAGCTGTACGCGCGGTTGATCAACCCTGCCCGAACGGCCGGGTCAGCACTCACTGTAATGTTGCCTAGGCTGCGTTGGTGCATTTAACTCACGTCGCAGTGGCCGCAGCAGTGACTTTGAGTGTTGCCGGGGTTTCTTACTCAGCGTTGAACCCGGAAGCCTTGAAGCAGAAGGCGCAGTCGGTGGCCGACCGCGCCACGTGCCGGACGGTGGACGCCGCGATCGTCGCCTACGTGGGCATCAACGGCACGGCCCCCACCTCGATCACGGAGGTAGCCGACTTCGTGAAGGGCGACGTCTCCGCCTACCGCATCGTGAAGGGCCAGGCCGCCGGCCCGGGCTGCTGACCAGCGGCCTTTCGCGCTTCGCCGTCAGCGCCCCGCTTCTCGCGCCTGGCTTTTCGTGCCGCCTGGCTTTCGTGCCGCCTGGCTTTCGTGCCGCCTGGCTTTCGTGCCGCCTGGCCCTCCGCGCAGCCCGCCCTCCGCGCCGAGTTTTACCCCGCGGTCCGCGCTCGCCCTCCGCGCCGAGCTGTACCCCGCGGTCCGCGCCGAGCTGTGCTCCGCGGTCTGCGCCCCGCCCTCCGCGCCCGCGCTGGCCCCGCGGTCTGGTCTCGGCTCCGCGCGGGCCCCGCGGTCTGGTCTCGACTCCGCGCTGGCCCCGCGGTCTGGTCTCGGCTCCGCGCGGGCCCCGCGCGGTCTGCGCCGCCGTCCGCGCCGCCCTGTGCCCCGCGGTCTGCGCCCCGCCCTCCGCGCCGCCCTTCTGCCCCACCCCTCCGATTGGTGCTGCCACTTCTGCCGGCCAACCGTATGGCGTTCGAGTGCATGCCTTGACGGTTATATAACTGCGATGGCATGTTGAGGGCGTGGATGCCTTTGCGGCGATCGCGGAGCCGACCCGGCGGAGGATCGTGGAGGCTCTCCGGCTTCGTGAGTGCACGGTCTCCGACCTTGTCGGCCTGCTCGCGATGAGCCAGCCGGCCGTTTCCAAGCACCTCAGGGTGTTGCGGGAGGCCGGGGTGGTCGCCGTGCGTACCCGGGCTCAGCAGCGGATCTATCGCCTCGATCCGGCGCCTTTTCGTGAGCTGGATGCCTGGCTGGCGCCGTACCGCAATCTCTGGGCTCATCATCTGGCGGCCCTGGAGCGCCATCTGGACGCGGTGGGACACGACATCAAGGAGGAGCAATGACCGAAGAGATCGCCACTGCGGCGGGTGGGGCCGAGCTTGTCGCGGCGGACGGTGACCGGTGGACGCTCGTTTTCGTGCGGGAGTTCCGGCACGCGCCGATCGTCGTGTGGAGTGCGCTCACCGAGCCGGAGCAACTTGATCAGTGGGCGCCCTTCGTCCCCGTACGCGATCTCGGGTCTTTGGGTGAAACGACTTTGACCATGGTGGACGGTGCCGCGCGGGAGGATGTGCCGGCCGTGGTGACCCGGGCCGAGGCTCCTTCGCTTCTTCAGTACTCGTGGGGTGGTGATCTTCTGCGGTGGGAGCTCGAGGAAAGCCCGGGCGGGACCCGCCTGATCTTGCGGCATACTCTCTCGCACCCCGGCATGGAGGCCATGGTCGCGGCCGGGTGGCATCTGTGCGCCGAAGTGCTGCGGCGGCTGCTGGACGGGCGGCCGGCCGGGGTGATCCGCGGGTCCGATGCGATGAATCACGGCTTCGAGGAGCTTCGCGAGGGGTACGCCAAACTATTCGCGATCTAGGTGCAACGCCCAGCCGCCCCCGCTTGTCGTGAATGGTGACAACGGCGGAAGGACGGCGATGGCATCAAGCCCACGAGCGGGCTTCGACGATTTCGTGCGGACCCGGTCCACGGGCCTGCTGCGGATCGCCTACCTGCTGACCGGTGACCGGCATGCGGCCGAGGACCTTTTACAAGAGGTTCTCGAGCAGATGTACGTCCGTTGGCGGCGCATCGACGGCATGCCCGAGGCCTATGCGCGCCGTGCGCTGGTCAACCGGTCGACCAACCGCTGGCGCCGCCGCGCGTTGCGTGAGGAGATCTCGATCGAGGGTCACCTGGAGACCCGGGTCGAGCCCGATCACGGCGACGACGTGGCGATCCGTGAGGCCGTGCTGGTCGCGTTGCGCGACCTGCCGCCCCGGCAGCGGGCCGCCGTCGTCCTGCGTTATCTCGCCGACCTGCCCGTCCATGAGGTCTCCGCGGCGCTCGGCTGCACGGAGGGCACGGTCCGGAGCAACGCCGCCCGCGGTCTGGACCGGCTCCGTGAGGTGCTCGGCCCGGCCGTCGTCCCGGACGGAGGAGAACGATGAGCAACACCGACATCCGACAGGCCCTGGCCCGCGCCACCGACCATCTCGAGGCTCCGCCCGACCTTCTCGACCGGGTGCGCGCGGGCGGCCGGCGCCGGGTCGTGCGGCGCCGCACCCTTCTGGCCGGCGGGCTGGCCGCCGGCGTCGCCGGGGCCGCCGGTGCGGCCTTCGCGACGCGGTCCAACCGGGCACCCACCATCCCCACCGCCACCCGGGGCGACCTCGCCGGCGATCTCGAACTGCTCGGGCGCGTGCGGGAGACCTGGCAGGAGATGGTCGGCCCGGGCGTCACGCGGATCCACTGGGCCGGGTCCACGCCGGCCGGCCCGGTGGCGCTCGTGGCCCAGCAGATCCAGGCCGCCTTCGACGCGCTCGGCTTCGTCGACTCCGACGGCGATCAGCTGCGGACCACGGGCAGCACCTTCCACGTGCCGTACGGCACCGTGCCGCCGGGCGCCGTGCTCGCCGGGCCGGACCGCGACGTGCTCGTCGTCGCGACCGCCGGGCGGGCGATCAGGTTCTCGCCCGACTACGTCTTCGACGGCCACGGGCAGGTCCAGCGCACCTTCGCCCCGCTGCCCGCCGACGCCGACGGCATGGCGATCCGGCGGTTCGAGGCGGCCGACGGGGTCGTGCGGATCGCGCTGCGGCAGGACGGCGAGGATCCGGCGGTGCCGCTGGCCAATCTGCACGACGTCGTCGACACCGGCGCGGCCGACAATCAGATCCCCGAGCGGATCGAGCGGGACATGCCGGGCTGGGAGCGGGCCGGCCGCGCCACCGTCGACGGGTGGGACATCGTCACCCTGCCCCGGTACTCCGACCCGTACGGCTACCACGCCTGGACCGGCCCCACCGAGTGGTACCTGCGTGCCGCCACCCCGGACGGGCGCCGCCTGGTCGTGCAGACCGTGGCCCTCGACGGCACCGCGCGCGTCTTCTGGATGCATGACTCGGCCGCCGAGACGCCGACGCCGCACTATCTGGGCCTGCTGGAGGACGGCCTGGCGACCGAGACGCCCGGCGGTCTGAGCATTTTCCACGCCCGGCTCCCGCAGCGCCTGGGCGTGGCGGTGGCCGCGCTCAACTGTGCGCTGCGCTACCGCGCCGCCGCCGGCTCCTGGCTGCCGGCGACAGGTCCGGCCGCGCTGCTTCCCGACGCCGCCACCGAGCTCGAGGTCACTCCGTCGCGGGGGCAGCGGGTACTGGTCCCTCTGCCATGAGAGACCGCCGGGTGGGCACTAGGTTGGAAGTCGGTAAGGCGCTCGGGACTGGAGGCTGCGCATGGACGTCGTGATCGGGATCGACACCGGCACCACCGCGACGAAAGGGGTGGCGGCCGGGCCCGACGGGCAGTTGCGCGCGCTGGTCAGCGTTCACTATCCGCTCTCCGTGCCGGGGCCGGGGCGCGCCGAGCTCGACCCGGCCCAGCTGCGCGACGCCGCGGTGAAGGCGCTCGTCGACGTGGCCGCCGCCTGCCACGAGCAGGGCGACCGGGTCATCGCGGTCAGTCTCAGTGCCTTCCTGCACGCGCTGGTGCCCATGGACAGCGACGGGTCGCCGCTCGGGCCGCTGGTCACGTGGGCCGACGGGCGGGCCGGCAAGCAGTGCGACGAGCTCATCGAGGCCGGGCTGGGCAAAAAGCTCCAGGCGCGTACGGGCACGCCCGTGCACCCGATGTCGCCGCTGACCAAGCTGGCCTGGTGGCGCGAGAACGATCCCGAGACCCTGCGCGCGACGCCGCGGTGGGGCGGGGTGAAGGAGCTGGTGCTGGCGGCGGTGGCCGACGAGCCGTTCCTGCTCGACCTGTCGGTCGCCTCGGGCACGGGGCTGTACGACATCCACGAGCGCCGGTGGGATCCGGAGGCGCTCGAGATCGGCGGGGTCCGGGCCGAGCAGCTGGCCGAGGTGGTGAGCACCACCCAGCGGCTGCGCCTGAGCGCCGACGTGGCCCGCGCGGCCGGGCTCGACCCGGCCACCCCGCTCATCATCGGGGCCGCCGACGGGCCGCTGGCCAACCTCGGCGTGGGGGCCACCCCGGCCGGGGTGGCGGCCATCTCGCTCGGCACCAGCGGCGCGCTGCGCACCGTGGTCGACCGGCCCACGGCCGACAAGGCGGGGCGGCTGTTCTGCTACGCGCTGACCGACGACCGGTGGGTGATCGGCGGCGCCGTCAACAACGCCGGGTCCGTCGTGCGGTGGGCCGGTGAGAGCTTCGCGGGCGGCTTCGAGCGTCCCGGCGCCGAGGGTGAGGACGCCGACGAGCGCGACGCCGCCCTGCTCATCGAGGCCCAGGAGGTCGCGCCGGGCAGTGACGGGCTGCTCTGCCTGCCGTACCTGCTGGGGGAGCGGGCGCCGTGGTGGCGTTCCGGGCTGCGCGGCGCCTACCTGGGGTTGCGGCGCGAGCACGGGCGGGCCCATCTGGTGCGCTCGGCCGTCGAAGGGGTCTGCCAGCAGCTCGCGCTGGTGCGCGACTCTTTCACGGCCGAGGGCATCCCGGTCACCGAGGTGCGGGCCACCGGCGGGGCGGTCGCCTCCGAGCTGTGGGTGGGGGTGCTCGCGGCCGCGCTCGACCTGCCGGTGTCGGTGGCCGACACCCCGGAGGGCACGGCGCTCGGCGCCTGCCTGCTCGCGCGGCACGCGCTGGGAGAGCTGCCCGACCTCGACCACGCGGCCGCGCTCATCCCGATCGGCGAGCCGACCGTTCCCGACCCGGGGAACGCGGAGCTCTACGCCCGGCTGCGGCCGCTCATCGAGACATCGGCGCTGGCCGTGCTCGACGTGGTCAAGGAACTCGACCGGCTCGCGCCGCAGCCGATCCCGGACACCGAAAAAGCGGTGAGCGACACCCCGCGTTGACGGCGCGGTTCGCCGTAGGAAAGCATTGCCCACGAGCGGTAGCGGAGGAACCCGGTGGAAATCCGGGACGGTCCCGCCACTGTGACCGGGGAGCGATCCGCCGAGAAGCCACGGCCGGCCAGGCCGGAAGGCGTGCGGGGAGCGCTGATCCGGGAGTCAGGAGACTCCGGCCGCTCGTGTCACTCATCGTGCGGGCGTGGACACCCGCACAGAAGGGATCCGCGTGACGCCGTACCCGTTCTCGGCCGTTGTCGGCCTGGCCGACCTTCGACTTGCCCTGCTGCTCACGGCCGTTTCGCCCGCCGTCGGCGGGGTGCTGGTCCGAGGGGAGAAGGGCACCGCCAAGAGCACCATCGTGCGGGCCCTGGCCGCCCTGCTGCCCGAGGTGGCGGTCGTGCGCGGCTGCCGGTTCGCCTGCGATCCGGCCGCGCCCGACCCGGAGTGCCCGGACGGGCCGCACGCGCCCGACAGCCCCCGGTTCCGCCGGCCGGCCACTCTGGTCGAGCTGCCGGTCGGCGCCACTGAGGACCGCGTGGTGGGCACGCTGGACATTCAGCGGGCGCTGGCCGACGGGGTCAAGGCGTACGAGCCGGGACTGCTCGCCGGGGCGCACCGGGGTGTGCTCTACGTCGACGAGGTCAACCTGCTCCCCGACCACCTGGTCGACCTGCTGCTCGACGCGGCCGCGATGGGCCGGGCCCACGTGGAGCGCGACGGGGTGTCGGTCAAGCACGCCGCCCGGTTCCTGCTGGTCGGCACCATGAACCCCGAGGAGGGCGAGCCGCGCCCGCAGCTCGTCGACCGGTTCGGCCTGGTGGTGACGGTGGCGGCGCCCCGCGACGCGGCCGACCGGGCCGAAGTGGTGCGGCGGCGGCTGGCCTACGAGGCCGGCCCGGACGGGTTCGCGGCCCGCTTCGCCGGCGACGAGCGCGAGCTGGCGGCCCGGATCGCGGCCGCCCGCGAACGCCTGCCCCAGGTTGCCCTGCCCGACCACGAGCTCGACCGGATCGCCCGGGTCTGCCTGGCCTATGGGGTCGACGGCATGCGCGCCGACATCGTGGTCGCCCGGTGCGCGGTCGCCCTGGCCGCCTGGCACGGCCGCGACGTGGTGAGCGCGGACGACGTACGGGACGCGGCCCGCCTCGCCCTCCCGCACCGGCGCCGCCGCGACCCGCTCGACCCGCCCGGCACCGACGAGGAGAAGCTCGACGAGGCCCTGGCCGAAGCGGAGGCCCAGCAGCAGGAAGCCGACCGCCAGGAGGCCGAGCGGCAGGAAGCGGAGCGCCAGGCTCAGCAGACCGGCGACGACACCGATCCCGACGACGACCCGACTCCACCTCCGGGCGGTGGCCCCGGTGACGGCGGGCCCGGCCCTGATGACCGAGGGCCGGCGCCGCGGCAGAGCGGTGACGCCGGGCCGGCGCCGCAGCAGGATCAGGCCGGGCAGCAGGATCAGGCCGGGCAGCAGGATCAGGCCGGGCAGCAGGATCAGGCCGGGCAGCAGGATCAGGCCGGGCACCAGTCGGCCGGGGGCCAGGAGCAGCCGTCCCCGGCCGCGGCCGCTCCCTATCGCACCAGGAACCTGAGCATCGCCCGGCGCGGCACCGGTGGCCACGCCGGCAAGCGTTCGCCGGCCTACGCGCGGCGGGGCCGGGTCGTCGGCTCGCGGGTGCCCCAGGGCAAACTCGCGGGCGCACCCCACCTGCCGGCGACCCTGCGCGCGGCCCTGCACCGGCGCGCCGAGGACGCGGAGGCCGGCGGGGTCGTGCACCCGCGTGATCTGCGCGAGGCGGTGCATGTCGGGCGGGAGGCCAACCTCGTGCTCTTCGTGGTGGACGCCTCGGGGTCGATGGCCGCGCGGAAGCGCATGACCATCGTCAAGACGGCGGTGCTGTCGTTGTTGCGGGACGCCTACCAGCGGCGGGACCGGATCGGGATGATCACGTTCCGGGGGCACGAGGCCGAGCAGGTGCTGCCGCCCACGTCCAGTCACGAGGTCGGCGTGATGAGGCTGGCGAGCCTGCGGACCGGAGGGCGTACGCCGCTGGCCGCCGGGCTGCGCGCCGCCGCGGCGACCATCGCCACCGAGCGCCGCCGCGACCCGCGCCGCCGGCCGCTGCTGATCGTCGTCACCGACGGCCGGGCCACCAGCGGGCCCGACCCGGTCACGGTGGCGCCGGCGTTGGCCGGAGTCTCCACTGTGGTCGTCGATTGTGAGAGCGGGCCGATCCGGCTGAACCTCGCGGGCCGGCTCGCGACCGCCCTGGACGCCGACCTCATGCCGCTGGACGCCCTCGAGATGGGGAGCGCCGCCCAGGGGAGAGCGGCGTGATGCCGCCGAACGAGCACGGCGCAGCGCGCACAACGAGAGGGCGGAGTGACGCGGGACCATCGAGTGAGCCCGCGTCGCCGGTCGCGTTGAGCCGGCGGAGCGGTTCCGGGCACGGATGCTGCCGTTCGGCCGGAGAGCGGAGCTCGGGAGTTCCGCGCGGGCGCCAGGACGTCAGCGTGCGGAGGCGGGCCGGCGTGCTTCAGGCGTACGGAAGAAAGAGGTTTGTCTGATGCCGCAAGGGAAAGTGACCAGCGTGCCCGATGACGGGCTCACGACGCGGCAGCGGCGGCGGCAAGCTGTGCTCGCTGTGCACACCGGGCACGGCAAAGGGAAGTCGACGGCCGCGTTCGGGATGGCGCTCCGTGCTTGGAGCGCCGGTTGGCCCGTCGGGGTGTTCCAGTTCGTCAAGTCGGAGAAGTGGCGCGTCGGTGAGGAAGCCGCCCTCAAGGCGCTCGGCACCACCGGCGGGGCGCCCGTGACCTGGCACAAGATGGGCGAAGGGTGGTCGTGGATCCAGCGGGCCGGAACCGAGCGCGACCACGCGGCGGAAGCGGCCGAGGGCTGGGCGCAGATCAAGCGTGACCTGGCGGCCGAGACGCACAAGTTCTATGTGCTCGACGAGTTCACGTACCCGCTGAAGTGGGGTTGGGTCGATGTCGGGGACGTCGTGGCCACGCTGAACGAGCGGCCCGGCACCCAGCACGTGGTGATCACCGGGCGGGACGCGCCGCAGGCGCTGCTGGACGCGTCCGACCTGGTCACCGAGATGACGAAGATCAAGCATCCGATGGACGCGGGGCGCAAGGGACAGCAGGGCATCGAATGGTGAGCATCCCCCGCGTCGTGATCGGCGCGCCGGCCTCGGGGCACGGCAAGACGACGGTGGCGACCGGGCTGCTGGCGGCGTTCGCGCGGCGTGGAGTGCCGGTGGCGCCGTTCAAGGTCGGTCCCGACTACATCGACCCGGGCTATCACGCGCTGGCCGCGGGCCGGCCGGGGCGCAACCTCGACCCGGTGCTGGTGGGCGAGGAACGGATCGGGCCGCTGTTCGCCCACGGCAGCCAGGGAACCGAGCTGGCCATCGTCGAGGGCGTGATGGGCCTCTACGACGGGCGGACCGGCGCGGGGGAGACCGGTTCGACGGCGCAGGTCGCCGGGCTGCTCGAAGCCCCGGTGATCCTCGTCGTCGACGCGGCCGCGCAGGGGCGTTCGATCGCCGCGCTCGTGCATGGTTTCCGCAGCTTCGGCACGGTACGGCTGGCCGGGGTGATCCTCAACCGGGTCGGCTCCGACCGGCACGAGTCGATCCTGCGCGAAGCCTGCGAAGAGGTCGGCACGCCGGTTCTGGGCGCTTTGCGCCGGGCGGACGCGGTCGCCGCGCCCTCACGCCACCTCGGCCTGGTGCCGGCGGCCGAGCGGCGGGCCGAGGCGCGGGCTTCGGTCGACGCGCTGGCCTCGCTGGTCGCGGCGTCGGTCGACCTCGAGGAGGTGGCCGCGATCGCCGCCTCGGCGCCGCCGCTCGCCGTGCCGGCGTGGGATCCGGCGTCGGCTTCGCCTTCCGCCGGCCGTCCGGTGGTCGCGCTGGCGGGTGGTCCGGCTTTCTCGTTCGCGTACGCCGAGACGGCCGAACTGCTGGCGGGAGCGGGCGCCGAGGTCGTGACGGTGGACCCCCTACGGGACGAGAAACTGCCGGCGGGCACCCGGGCGATGGTGGTCGGAGGCGGCTTCCCGGAGGTGTACGCGGCCGAGCTGTCGGCGAACGAACCCCTCCGGGCGTCGGTGCGGTCCCTGGCCGCGAGCGGGGGCCCGATCGCGGCGGAGTGCGCGGGCCTGCTCTGGTTGTGCCGCAGCCTCGACGGCGCCGAGATGTGCGGCGTGATCGACGCCGAGGCGGCCATGACCCCGTCGCTGACCCTGGGCTACCGCGACGCGGTGGCGCTGGCCGACAGCCCGCTGGCCCCGGCCGGCACCCGGGTGACGGGCCACGAGTTCCACCGGACGACAGTGCACCCGCGCTCGGGCCTGCTCCTGTCCCCGGCGGCCGGCGCGGCCTGGCAGTGGCGCGGAGCCGACCCGGAGGGCTTCGCGACCCCGACGGTCCACGCCTCGTACCTGCACCTGCACTGGGCCGGCAACCCCGGCATCGCCGACCGCCTCGTCAGCTCCCTCACCTAGAGCGCCCGCCCACCCCGCAGACCACGGCAAGGCGGCGAGCGCGCGGCGAATGGGGGAGCCGCCGCTCCGGGCACGGCAGATAGGGCTTGGCCGGCCGTGGGGCGGCGGCTCGCGGCGCGGCGGATGTGGGATGACGGCGCGTGGACGAAGGGCGCGGTGACGGTGTGGCTGGGCTACTCGTGGTGGGACTTGGGGCTCGCCGTGGCACCGGGACGGCCGTTCTTCGGGCTGCTGTTGACGAAGTGCTTGCCGCCGGTGGGATCTCGGTGGCTGAGGTGGGTGTTCTGGCCACTGTTGAGCGGCGGGCCGGTGAAACCGGCGTACGGCGGCTGGCCCTTGACCTTGGGTGGCTTCTTGTCGGGCTGTCGCCGGATGAGCTGGCGGGGCAGGTCGTGCCGCACCCCAGCTCTGTGGTGGCTTCTGCCGTTGGGACGCCGAGTGTGGCTGAGGCGGCGGCCCTGTGTGCGGCTGGGGCCGGGGCGGCACTGGTCGTACCCAAGACGGTCTTTTCGTCGGTGACCGTTGCTGTCGCCCGTGGTTGAGGTCAGTCCAGGCGCAGCTCGCCCTCGGCGACGATCAGGCCCGAACCCGACAAGCGCACGCGGTCGGCGGTCACGTCGACCCTGATGCGGCTCGGGCGTCCCAGGTGGTGGCCCTGCTCGATGAACACGGGTTCGTTCGCCGGCGCGTGGCCCGAACGTACGAGGAACGCCGCCAGCGGGCCCGCCGCTGTGCCCGTCGCTGGGTCTTCGGCTATGCCGACCGTGGGGTTGAAGAAGCGGGTGTACGCGGCGGCGCCGTCGCCCTCCGTCGTGTAGAGGTAGCAGCCCTCGCCCCCGGCCTCGGCCAGCAGCGCCGCCAGGTCTCGGTCGCGGGCCACGGCCGCGTCCACCGCCTCGCGGGTGGTGATCGGGACGAGCAGGTGCCCGACGCCCGTCGACACCACCTGTGCGGTGGCGACGTGCTCCTGGTCCAGGGTCAGCGCGCCGGCCAGCCGCGACGTGCCGGTGAATTCCTTGCCGTACGACGGCGCGCCCTGGTCCATGACGACGCGGATGCGGCCGGTGGTGTCGCGCAGGATCTCGACGTCGAGGATCTCGGCGCCGATCCGCTGGCGCATCGTCACCGCCGGCTGGTCGCCGGTCAGTCCCCGCTCGGCCAGCCACAGCCACGCGCCGAGCGCGTTGTGCCCGGCCCCGTCGACCTCCGCGCCGGCCGGCGTGAACGAGCGCAGCCGCCAGTCGACTCCCTCCTCGCCCGGTCTCAGCAGGAACGTCGTCTCGGACTGGTTGAACTCGCGGGCGATGGCCTGCATCTGCGGCACGGTCAGGTCGTCGGCCTCGGGCACGAGCGTCAACGGGTTGCCGGTCAGCGGGCGGTCCGCGAAGACGTCGACGAAGAAGAAGCGAGTCATGGCCGTCATTATCGGGAGGGGACGCGGTCGATGGCGATCCCGAAGTGGTCCCGGTAAGCCGCCAGGACCTCGTCGTCGGAGTCCAGCGGTGTCTCCGAGCGGGTGCCACCCTTGGTACGGATGAGCGTGCGCCCGCTCAGGGAGACGCGGCCGTCGCCGTCGAGCCGGGAGCAGACCGGGGCGTGCGTGAAGTGCGACTCGGGTGAGGTGGCCTGCCACCAGCAGGTCGGCTCGAAGTCCTCCAGGGACCGCGGCCGGGTCTCGAGACGATATTGCCCGGCCCCGTCGCGGAACACGTCCAGGTCGCCGTCGGGGGTCTCGGTCACCAGGAACTGCCCGGAGGGGTCGTCGTGCGCGCCCAGCCGTAGCGGATAGGTGCTGTGCCGGCCGAACCCGACGTCGGCGAGCCACGGCCCGTCACCGTCGGGTGTGTGGACCAGCAGCGCCAAGTGGTCGAAGGGCGGGCCGAGCTGCTCGGGCGTGCGGTAGACCCTGGCCGCGGCCCGCACCACCGAATAGCCGAGCGCCTCCAGCACGATCGCGAACGCGCCGTTGAGCTCGTAGCAGAAGCCACCCCGCCGCCGCCGGACGATCTTGTCGAACAGGTCGTCCGGCGCCAGCGAGATCGGCTCGCCCAGGTGAATGCCGAGGTTTTCGAACGGCACCGTCTCCTGATGCGCACGATGCATCTGGTGAAGGGTGGCCGATCGCTCGACACCGATCCGGTTCAGGTAGGCGTCCACATCCATCGGCACAGCATCGGGCCTCGACCTGGGTTGAGGTCAACCCTCACGACCACAGCAGTTTCCACGTGACCGGCCCGACGACGCCGTCGACGGCGATCTTGGCGGAACGCTGGAACGCCTTCACCCGGTCCTCGGTGGCGGGACCGAACTCGCCGTCGACGCCGAGGTGGGCCTGTCCGCGCTGGTTCAGGCGCGCCTGCAGCGTCCTCACCGCCGCGCCCCGCGATCCGCGCTTCAGCGTGCCGGGGAACGGCGGGACCGGAGCGAGGCCGGCGGCCGTGGCGATTCCCCAGGGCCGCGCCGACTGCTCGGCCGCGGAGCTCTGCAGGATGGACACGTGGACGTGGTGGGTGTGCGGGTTCCTGCCCGTGTACCGGTGCGGCCGGAATCCGCGGCTGCGGCTGTAGATCAGGCGGTTCCAGATGATGTAGTTGCAGGCCGGATGCCGTGCGGCGGCGGTGACCAGAGTCAGCGGGCTGATGCCGTCCTTGTCCGTGTCGATGGCGTTCACCGACTGGCGGCCGTTGGGGTTGTGGTCCGACTCGCGCTCCTTGTGCTTCTGGTCCCCGATGGACCCGTCGGAGGCCTTGTCGCGGTGCGGCCACTTCTGATTGATCTCGGCGCGGAGGCGGGCCAGCGAAGGGGCGAGATGCCAGGCCGCGACGCGCATGGCCGGGCCGGCCGGCGCGACGGGTTCGGCGTCCGGGAGCCGTACCATCCGGGCCTCCTCGGCCGTTGACTCGTCGGCATCCTTCGGGTCGAAGGCGGCGCGGAGCTCCGCATCGGTGAGCTCCTCACCGATCAGCGACTCGGCGTTGCCGTCCTCGGCCGACGTTGCGACGTCCAGTTCCAGGTCGATATCCATGGAACGGAGATTCGTGGGCCCGGCCCGTGGTCACGCCGAATTCGGACGACATCGGCCACGCGGGGTCGGGTCTGCGACGGAGCCGCTGTCGTCCGGCGGACATCCCCGGTCAGCGCCGTGGCTAGCCTGAAATCGGGCGATGCCGGAACGGAGTGAGCTGGATGTCGCTGTCGGACGCGTACGCCGAACTGCCCGACCCGGCCCGGGCGATGAGCCTCGACGGCCTGGTCGAACAGCTGCGCTCGTTGAAGGTCTGGGCCGGTGACCCCTCGTACGCGACGATCATGGCCCGGGTGAACGCGGGCTGGGCCGCCACCGGACGGCCGGCGAGCGAGCTGGTGATCCGGTCCACCGTCGCGCACTGCTTCCGGCCCGGCCGCCGCCGGCTGAACACCGGCCTGGTCGTGGCGATCGTCGAGGCGCTGCACCCGGACACCGGATATGTGGCCCAATGGCGCCAGGCCCTGCGGGTGATCGGCGGTGAGACCGGGGCCGCGTCGCAGGTCCGTGTTCAGGACAGCCTGCCGCTCGGCCAGGCCCTGTTCACCGGCCGGACCGCCGAACTGGGTCATCTCGAGACCGTCCTGGCCGGCGACTCGGCGGTGGTCGTGACGATCGAGGGCATGGCGGGGGTGGGCAAGACCGAGCTGGCGCTGCAAGCCGGCCGCCGGGTGTCCTTCGACCAGGTGCTCTTCATCGACCTGCGGGGTTTCCACAGCGACCCGGCCCAGCCGCCGGCCGACCCGGCCGCCGTCCTCGACGGCTTCCTGCGGCTGCTCGGCGTGCCCGGCCACCGGATCCCGCACGGCCTCACGGCCCGGGTGGCCCTCTACCGCAGACGTCTGCACGGCGCCCGCGCCCTCGTCGTCCTCGACAACGCGGTCAGCGCCGAGCAGGTCCGCCCGCTCGTGCCGGGCACCCCGGGCAGCGTCACCCTGGTCACCAGCCGGCGTCACCTGGGCCTGAGCCCGGCGGGCGGCCTGACCGTCGGCGTGTTCTCGCCCGAGGAGGCGGCCGGCTATCTGGCCGGGGCCCTGCCCGGCGCGGATCCGCACGTCGCCCGCCGGATCGCCCGGAGCTGCGGCCACCTCCCGCTGGCCCTGAGCCTGATCGCCGGTCACATCCGCGGCACACCGGGCTGGACCCTGGCCGAGCACGCCGACCGGCTCGACGAACGCCTGCACCATCACCGCCTGGACTCCGGCGTCGAGCTGGCCCTGTCACTGTCGTACCAGGATCTGCCCGAAGACCGGCGACGGCTGATGCGCCCGCTGGCGCTGCACCCGGGCCACGACTTCGACGCCTACGCGGCGGCCGCGCTGACCGGCACCGACCTGCCCGCCGCCGAGGCCGGGCTGGCCCACCTCCACGGCGACCACCTGCTCCAGCCCACGTTCCCGAGCCGGTACAGATTCCACGATCTCGTACGGGCTTACGCCGTGGCCCAGGCGCGCGACCAGGATCCGCCGGGGGAGCGCCGGACCGCGCTGAACCGGATGTTCGACCACTACCTGGCCACCACCGCGGCCGCCATGAACACCCTGGAGCCCACCGGGACCCGGCCCCGACCGCGAGCGCCCGGCGTCCCGGTCCCCGACCTGACCAGCCCCGGCGACGCCATCGCCTGGCTGGAACACACCACCCGCTTCGCCCGCGATCTGTTCGCGGCCTGACCGCACCGATTCCTATCGGGCCGTTCGGCGGTCGGTACGCACATGGATGCCATCAAGCAGATGTACGCCCGGTGGGCGGCGTGGACTACACCAAGGTGTCGGCGGGCGGGGTGCCGGCGATGTGGCTCAGCCCGCACGGCGCCGCGCGTGATCGGGTCATCGTCGCCTTCCACGGGGGCGGTTTCGTCGGCGGGTCGCTCTACACCCACCGCACGATGTACGGGCACCTCGCCAAGGCCGCGGGCGTCCGGGTGCTGCTCGCCACCTATCGGCTCGCCCCGGCGTTCCGGTTCCCGGCGCGGGTCGAGGACGCGGTCACCGCGTACCGGTGGGCGGCCGGCGAGGCGATCGGGAGGATGGCCGCATGCCATGAGGCCGAGGACGCGGTGCGGGAGACTTACGTACGGGCGCTGCGGGGCTGGGCGGGGTTTCAAGGGCGTTCGTCCGTACGGACCTGGCTCTGCTGGATCGCGACGAATGTGTGCCTGACCGTGATCGAAGGTCGCGGGCGGGACGCGCTCGTGCCGGGCGCGTCCTCGCCGCGCGCCCGGGAACTGCTCGCCGCGTACATGGCGGCGATGGCGTGGTGGTCCTGACTGTCGCCGAGGACGGGATCCTGGTCGTGACGGTGTTCGCGATAGGTTTCTGCGGTGGATGGCAAGCAAGGGACGCGGCTGCACGTGGGGTGCGCCCAGTGGACGCACAAGGCGTGGGAGTTCTCGGCGGCGCAGGATCGGCTGAAGGCGTACGCGGAATGGTGTGACGCGGTCGAGGGCAACACGACCTTCTACGCGACGCCGAGCCGGGAGACCGTGGCGGGATGGGCCCGGCAGACGCCGGAGGACTTCCGGTTCGTCCTGAAACTGCCGAAGCCGGTCACCCACGAGCATCGGCTCGGGCTCGGCGGCGGGGAGGATCTGACGCGGTTCCTGCACGCCGTCGAGCCGCTGGGACAGCGGATCCACGCGTTGTGGGTGCAACTGCCGGGTTCGTTCGGGCCGGGCGACCTCGACGTGCTCGCCGCTTTTCTGAGGAGGCTTCCGGCGTCGTACGACTACGCGGTCGAAGTCAGGCACCCGGGCTTCTTCGAAGAGCCGCGGGCGCTGGAGAGCGTGCTGGAGAAGGCGGGCGCCGAATGGGTGCCGTTCGACACGACGGTGATGTTCGCGAGCCCGCCGGTCAGCGACATGGAGCGGGACGCCTGGATGAAGAAGCCGCGCATGCCACGCCGGACGAGGGCGCTGACCGCGAGGCCGATCGTGCGCTACCTGGGCCGCGACGACACGGCCCGTACGGTCGAGGGCTGGCAGCCGTGGGTGGAGATCGCCGCGGAGTGGTTGAAGGAGGGCCGCTCACCGACGGTCTTCGTGCACACGCCGGACAACGTGGAGGCGCCCGCTTTGGCCCGCCGCTTCCACGAGGAGGTGCGGCGGCGGACGCCGGGGCTGAAGCCGCTGCCCGAGCCGGTGCCGACAACCCTCTTCTAAGCCTCAGCCCATGTGCCGTCGGCCTGTAGGCGGTAGCGGCGCGCCGGTCCCATCCGTTGCCGGAGCCAGGATGAAACCGAACAACGCCCGCAAGGCGTCCTCGCCCAGCGTCAACGGGTGGAACGGCAGCGGATACGGATCTCCCGGCAATGTCGACCCGACCGGGCGCTCACCCGCCCAATGCGGCCGTTCGAAGTCGTACGGTTCGCCGATGTTCGCGCCCATCGAGACCTCGGCCTGCCGCTAGATGATCACGCGGAGACGCGGCAGGCGTCAGGCGTCGGGGTCCTCCTGGTAGCGGGCGCCGCCCGACGACTCCTCGGTCAAGGGGCGGGCGCCGCCCTCGGGTGGGCCGGCGACCGACTGGCTGCCCGCCGCCAGCTCGGGGAACTTGGCGTCGAAGGCGGGGCGCTCCGAGCGGATGCGCGGCATGCGGTCGAAGTTGCGCAGTGGCGGTGGGGAGGAGGTGGCCCACTCGAGGCTGTTGCCGTGGCCCCATGGGTCGTCGACCGTGACCAGCTGGCCGACCTTGTAGGACTTCCAGCAGTTGTAGATGAACGGCAGCGTGGCCAGGCCCAGCACGAACGACCCGATCGTGGAGAACGTGTTCAGGAAAGTGAAGCCGTCGCTCGGCAGGTAGTCGGCGTACCGGCGGGGCATGCCCTCGGTGCCCAGCCAGTGTTGCACGAGGAATGTGCTGTGGAAGCCGATGAACGTCAGCCAGAAGTGGACCTTGCCGAGACGGTCGTCCAGCATGCGGCCGAACATCTTCGGGAACCAGAAGTAGATGCCGGCGAAGACGGCGAACACGATCGTTCCGAACAGGACGTAGTGGAAGTGGGCCACCACGAAGTAGGAGTCGGAGACGTGGAAGTCGATCGGCGGTGAGGCCAGCAGGACGCCGGACAGGCCGCCGAACAGGAACGTCACCAGGAAGCCGAGCGCGAACATCATCGGGGTCTCGAAGCTGATCTGGCCGCGCCACATCGTGCCGATCCACACGAAGAACTTCATGCCCGTGGGCACCGCGATCAGGAAGCTGAGCAGGCTGAAGAACGGCAGCAGGACCTGGCCGGTGGCGAACATGTGGTGGGCCCACACCGACATCGACAGGGCGGCGATCAGCAGGGTGGCCGAGACCAGGCCCTTGTAGCCGAAGACCGGCTTGCGGCTGAAGACCGGGATGACCTCGGTGATGATGCCGAAGAACGGCAGCGCCACGATGTACACCTCGGGGTGGCCGAAGAACCAGAACAGATGCTGCCAGAGCATCGGGCCGTTGGTGTCGATGTCGAAGACGTGCGCGCCGAGCACCCGGTCGGCCATGAGCGCGAACAGCGCCGCCGCCAGGAACGGGAAGACCATGATGACCAGCAGGCTCGTCACCAGGATGTTCCACGTCATGATGGGCATCCGGAACATGGTCATGCCGGGCGCGCGCAGGGTCAGGATCGTGGTGATCATGTTGACGCCGCCGAGGATGGTGCCCAGGCCGGACAGGGCCAGCCCGACCGCCCACATGTTGCCGCCGATGCCGGGGGAGTGCAGCGAGTCGCTCAGCGGCGTGTACGCGAACCAGCCGAAGTCGGCGGCGCCGCCGGGCAGGACGAAGCCCGAGATGGTCAGCGTGCCGCCGAACAGGAACAGCCAGTAGGCGAACGCGTTCAGCCTGGGGAACGCGACGTCGGGGGCGCCGATCTGGATCGGCACCACGAAGTTGGCGAAGGCGAACACGATCGGCGTCGCGAAGAACAGCAGCATGACTGTGCCGTGCATGGTGAACAGCTGGTTGTACTGCTCCGGGGAGAGCAACTGCATGCCCGGGCGGGCCAGCTCGGCCCGCATGAGCAGCGCCATCAGGCCGCCGATCATGAAGAACGCGAAGGCCGTGACGAGATACATGATCCCGATCTGTTTGGCGTCCGTCGTGCGGATCGTGCGGGCCAGGGCCGAGCCGCGGAACGTGCGCCGCACAGGGTAGGGCCGGGTGACGATCGGCTTGGGCACGACGGACGTCATGGGGTGTTCCCCCCTCGTGGGATCGATGCTTTGCTCAGAGTAGGACCGCTTCCCCCCAGTGGTCCATCGGGATGGTGCATCGATGCTTGACGATCATGACCGTCGTGCCCTGGATGACATCGAACGGCATCTGGCGAGCGAGGACCCCGCCCTGAGTGCCCACTTGACCCCGCCGCAAACGCGGCGATTCCCCACCGTCTTCTTCCTCTGCGCGTGCCTGTACGTCTGCGCGCCGCTGTCCAAGCTGCTCTTCGGCTGGACCGGCCTGGAGATCGTGGCCGCGTCCTTCGTGATCGCGGTGGTGGCGGTGATCGTCCACCGCCGGCGCCGTTAGCGGGCCTTCTCCAGGGCGTCGCGCAGGTTCGTCGCGCGCAGGGCCGCGTTGATGCCGAGCCAGCGCAGCGGCTCGGGCTCCCAGCGGCGGGAGCGGTGGCCGACCCACGGCAGCGAGGTCAGATCGGTCTCGGCGCCGCGGATCAGGTCGGCCAGCGTGCGGCCGGCCAGGTTGGCCGCGGCCACGCCGTCGCCCACGTAGCCGCCGGCCCAGGCGATGCCGCCGGACAGGCCGACCGAGGGCATCCAGTCGCGGGGGATGCCGAGCGGGCCGCCCCAGCGGGCGGCGATCTCCGGCCGGATCCCGAACATCTGCTCCAGGGTGTCGCGCAGCGAGTCGAACACGGCGGGCACCTGGTCGTAGCCGGGCTCGACGCGCGATCCGAAGTGGTAGGGCGCGCCCCGCCCGCCGAACGCGAGCCGGTCGTCGGCCGTCCGCTGACCGTAGATGATCATGTGGCGCTCGTCGGTGAAGGTCTCCCGGCGCGCGAGGCCGACGCGGTCCCAGAACGACGAGGGCAGCGGCTCGGTGGCGATCATCAGGCTGTAGACGGGCGCCAGCGCGCGCCGGTAGCCGTCGAGCTGGGCGGTGTAGCCCTCCAGGGCCCGCACGACGGTCCCGGCGGTGACGACGCCGTGGTCCGTGACGACGCGGCCGCGGGCTATGGTCCGTACCCTCGTGCCTTCGAAGATCTTGACCCCGCGCCGCTCGACCACCTCGGCCAGACCGCGCACGAGCCGGGCCGGATGGAGAGCGGCGCAGTCGGGGCTGTAGACGCCGCCCAGCACGTCGCTGGCGTTGCAGATGGCGCGAGCCTCGGACGCCTCGAGAAACCCGGGGGCGTTGCGGGCCCGGCGGAGCTGCGCGGCCGACCGTACAAGGGAAATGGTCCCGCCCTTGGCGTAGTGGCAGTCGATGCCCTCCGCCGAGGCGGCGCGCCCGACCTCATCCACCGCACCGGCCAATGCAGAATGCATCGCCGCCGCCTGAGCGGCGCCGTGCCGGCGGGCCAGCTTGGCCTCGGACACGGGGAACAGCCCGGAGGCCCAGCCGCCGTTGCGCCCGGAGGCGCCGAAGCCGCAGTAGCGCGACTCCAGCACCACGATGGACAGCGACGGCGCGGCCTGGGACAGGTAGTACGCCGTCCACAGGCCGGTGTAGCCACCGCCCACGATCGCCACGTCGGCCTCGAGGTCGCCCGGCAGGGCGGGGCGCTCGGACAGCGGGCCGAGAGTGGACAACCAGAAGGACGGTGTCATCGAGTTCCCCAGGCGTAGGTCTGCTTGGCCAGCTTCAGATACATGAACGTCTCGCACACGGCGACGCCCTTGATCGTGCGGACCTTCTCGTTGAGCAGGTCGAGCAGGTGCTCGTCGTCGGTGCAGACCAGCTCGACCAGCAGGTCGAAGCCGCCCGCGCAGATCACCACGTAGTCGACCTCGGGGATGGCCGCGATCTCGTCGGCGATGGCGCGCAGATCGCCGTTGACCTTCAGCCCGACCATGGCCTGCCGGGCGAAGCCGAGCGTCAGCGGATCGGTCACCGCCACGATCTGCATCAGCCCGCCGTCGAGCAGGCGCTGCACCCGCTGGCGTACCGCCGCCTCGGACAGCCCGATGGTCTTGGCCAGCGTCGCGTACGACATCCGCCCGTCGCGCTGAAGGTGCTCGATGATCTGCTTGTTGATCTCGTCAAGTGCCACGTCCGCCGTCACGCCGCGATTCTTCCCGCCGGCGGCGGGCGGGGCAATCGCCCGGATGGGCTCGGCGTTCGGCATACCTGCGTTTATCGCAGAGTTGATCGCTCTTGACAAGTTTTTCCCGCGCGAAGAGGCTCTGACGACACGGTTTCAGTGATCGGGAGGGTTCTTCATGCGCATCCTGACCGTCGGTGCCGGGGGTGTCGGCTCCGCCGCCGCCGGCATCGCCGCCCGCCGCTCCTTCTACGACAAGTTCGTCATCGCCGACTACTCCCTGGACAGGGCGGCCTCTTGTTTATTCGATGATCGTTTCGTAGCGGCCCAGGTAGACGCGTCAGACGCGGCGGCGGTGGCGAATCTGTGCCGCGAGCACGGCATCACCCACGTCCTGAACGCCGTGGATCCACGCTTCGTCATGCCCGTGTTCCGGGGCGCCCTGGAGGCCGGCGCCGACTACCTCGACATGGCGATGTCGCTGAGCACGCGTGACGGCGTCAAGCTCGGCGACGAGCAGTTCGCCGAGGCCCCGCAGTGGGAGGAGGCGGGCCGGCTCGCCCTGGTCGGCATCGGCGTCGAGCCCGGCCTGTCCGACATCTTCGCCCGCTACGCCGCCGACCATCTGTTCGAAAGGATCGACGAGATCGGCATCCGCGACGGCTCCAACCTGGTCGTCGACGGCTACGACTTCGCCCCGTCGTTCTCCATCTGGACCACCATCGAGGAGTGCCTCAACCCGCCCGTCGTCTACGAGCGCGACCGCGGCTGGTACACCCTGGAGCCGTTCAGCGAGCCCGAGATCTTCGACTTCCCCGGCGGCATCGGCCCGGTCGAGTGCGTCCACGTCGAACACGAGGAGGTGCTGCTCATCCCGCGCTGGGTGGAGGCCGGCAAGGTCACCTTCAAGTACGGCCTGGGCCGCGAGTTCATCGACGTCCTCAAGACCCTCCACAAGCTGGGCCTCGACCGCACCACCCCGGTCCCGGCCGGCGGCGTGTCCGTCTCACCGCGCGACGTGGTGGCGGCCGTCCTCCCCGATCCGGCCACTCTCGGTGACCGGATGACCGGCGTCACCTGCGCCGGCACGTGGGTCAAGGGCTTGGACAAGAACGGCGAGCCGCACGAGGTCTACCTCTATCACCTCGTCGACAACGAGTGGTCGATGCGCGAATACGGCTCCCAGGCCGTCGTCTGGCAGACCGCCGTCAACCCGGTCATCGCCCTCGAACTCCTGGCCGCCGGCACATGGGCGGGCAAGGGCGTCCTCGGGCCCGAAGCCTTCGACCCGCTCCCGTTCCTCGCCAAACTCACCGAATACGGCAGCCCCTGGGCACTTCGAGAGCAATAACGCGGAGGTACGACCCCACGACAAGCCCCGGGAAGCTCGAAGCGACCTGGGCGCCGGGTCACGGCCGTTGCGCCACTTTCGCGTGGGGCGCGGGGTTGCGCAACGGCCGGACCTTCACTCGCGCTCAGCCGAGGCTGTGCATGACGTGCTTGAGGCGGGTGTAGTCCTCGAGGCCGTAGACCGACAGGTCCTTGCCGTGACCGCTGTGCTTGAAGCCGCCGTGGGGCATCTCGGCGACCAGCGGGATGTGGCAGTTGACCCAGACGCAGCCGAAGTCGAGGCGCTGCGTCATCCGCATGGCGCGGCCGTGGTCCTTCGTCCAGACGGAGGAGGCCAGGCCGTACTCGACGCCGTTGGCCCAGCGGACCGCCTCGTCCTCGTCGGTGAACTGCTGGACCGTGATGACCGGCCCGAACACCTCGTCCTGGACGATCTCGTCGGTCTGGCGCAGGCCGGAGACGACCGTGGGGGAATAGAAGTACCCCCGGTCGCCGACCCGCGCGCCGCCGGCGCTCAGAACCGCGTGGTCGGGCAGGCGGTCGACGAACCCGGAGACCCGGTCGAACTGGCGCGCGTTGTTCAGCGGCCCGTAGAGCACGTCCTCGTCGTCGGCGGCGCCGGTCTTGGTGCCCTTGGCCGCCTCGGCCAGCGCGGCCACGAAGTCGGCGTGGACGCGCGGGCCGGCCAGCACCCGGGTCGCGGCCGTGCAGTCCTGCCCGGCGTTGAAATATCCGGCCTCGGCGATCGCGGCCGCCGCCGCCTCGACGTCGGCGTCGTCGAAGACCACGACCGGGGCCTTGCCGCCCAGCTCGAGGTGGGTGCGCTTGAGGTCGGCCGACGCGGCGCTCGCCACCTCCATGCCGGCCCGGACCGAGCCGGTGATCGACACCATCTGCGGGGTCTTGTGGGTGACCAGCTCGCGGCCGGTGTCGCGGTCGCCGACGACCACGTTGAACGCGCCCGCGGGCAGGAACTCGGCGGCGATCTCGGCCAGCATCACGGTGGTCAGCGGGGTCGTGTCCGACGGCTTGAGCACGACCGTGTTGCCGGCCGCGAGCGCCGGGGCGATCTTCCAGACGGCCATCATGAGCGGGTAGTTCCACGGGGTCACCTGGGCGACCACGCCGATCGGCTCACGGCGCACGTAGCTCTCGTAGCCGTTCAGATATTGCCCGGCCGAGCGGCCCTCGAGCAGCCGGGCCGCCCCGGCGAAGAACCGCAGCTGGTCGACCGCCGGGGGCAGCTCCTCGCTGGCGGTCAGGCCGAGCGGCTTGCCGGTGTTCCGCGACTCGGCCTTGACCAGGTCGTCCGCGCGCTTCTCGACGGCGTCGGCGAACTTGAGCAGCGCCTGCTGGCGCTCGCTGGGCGTGGTGTCACGCCAGGTCTCGAAGGCCTTGGCGGCGGCTTCCATGGCCCGGTCGACGTCGGGCTTGCCGGAGACGGGAGCGGACGCGAACACCTCGCCGGTCGCGGGATCGATCAGGTCTTCGTATCGGCCCTCGGCCGGCGCGGCCGACTCGCCGCCGATGAAGTTGTGCAGCACGGTCTTGGCGGTCACACGGTCTCCAGACGCAGGATCTCCACTGTTTGGGAGCCATCTTCCCACTGATTCCGTAGCTGACAAGAGGTTCAAGCGACTCGTTCCGCGCTTCCAGCCCGCCGAGCCGAGCGGGAGCCGACGTCGGCGCGGTCGCCCTGATCCTGCTCTTTCTCGTTCCGGCCGGCCTGATGTTATTCGGGGCCGACACCACGGACGCGGTGTGGCAGCGCCGCGTCCTGTCTTCGGCGCCGTCGAGGCGATCATCCTCACGGCGGCCGGCCGAGGGCCACCGACTTGAAGGCCTTCTTCGACGACCTCTACCCGGACGGGTAGTTGGCGCGGGATGTGATCATGGGGGGTCATGGTCAGGTTCTACGATCGCCGCCTCGGGCTTGTGCTCGCGGCGGCGCTGGTGTTCGGCATGGTGGCGGCGCTCGTCAAAGGCGACGGCGGGGGCGTGCGGGACACGGTCGGGAACCTCAGTACGCCGTGGCTGCTGGTGGCGTTCGTGCCGGGGATGTTCGCGCGCTCGGTGGGGCGCGGGGCGGTTGCCGGGCTTCTGTCGACGCTGGTGGCGTTGCTCGGGTTCTACGTGGTGGTCACGCTGACGCTGGACGATCAGATGCCGGACATGCGGGAACACCTTCTGCACGTGCTGCGGCTCAACCGGCGGTGGATCTGGTCGGGGCTGCTCAGCGGGCCGGTGATGGGCGCGGCCGGCGCCTGGCTGGGGCGGCGGGCGCTGCTGCCGGTCACGGCGGTGCTGCTGATCCTGGAGCCGATCGTGATCGTGTCGGCCCGGGTCGTGCCCGGGTGGCGCTCGGTGATCCATTGGACGCTGGACCCCCGCCCGTACGTCGTCGAAGCCGTGGCCGGGGTGGCGCTGCTCGTTCTCAGCAGCACGCGCAGGCGTCGCCCCGCCACGCCTCGCGGCCTTCCCTGACCGCCACGGCCGCGATGACCAGGGCGGCCACCGGATCGGCCCAATGCCAGCCGAACAGCGAGTTCAGGGCGAGGCCGGCGAGCAGGACCGCTGAGAGGTACGTGCACAGCAGTGTCTGCTTCGAGTCGGCCACCGCGGTCCGCGAGCCGAGCTCCCGGCCCGCCCGGCGCTGCGCGTACGACAGACCGGGCATGACGGCGAGGGAGACCGCGGCCAGCACGATCCCGGCGGTCGAGTGACCGGCCTCGTGCCCGGTGATCAGCGCGCGGGCCGACTCGGCGGTCACGTAGAGGGCCAGCGCGAAGAACGAGACCGCGATGATCCGCAGCGCGGTCCTCTCCCGGGCCCCGGGGTCGCGGCCGCTGAACTGCCAGGCCACCGCGGCCGCCGAGGACACCTCGATGACCGAGTCGAGCCCGAAGCCGATCAGCGCCGTCGACCCCGCGGCGGCGCCGGCGCCGATGGCCACGACGGCCTCGACCACGTTGTACGTGATGGTGGCCGCGACCAGCAGCCGGACCCGCCGGGTCAGGACGGCCCGGCGCCCGGGGGCGCCGTGGGCCACCGTCTCCATGGAGCCGACAGTACAGCGTGCGCTGTACTGTCGGAAGCCCCGCGCCCCACGCGAAAGAGGCGCAACGGCCGTGACCCGGCCCCCAGGCCGCCTATTAGCCGGGTGCCCTTCGAGAAGGCGTACCTCTGAAGGTCTAAGAGAACTGCGGGACGACCTCCTCGGCCAGGCGCAGCAGGTGGCTGTGGTCGTAGGCGACGCGGGGGATGTAGAACAGGACGTAGTCGGCGCCCGCCTCGGCCAGGCGCTCGACGTGGGCGATCGTGTCCTTGCTGGACCGGTTCAGGTCGAGCTCGATCGTCGTCGACTTGCGGATCCGGTCGTAGTCGCGGCCGAGGCGGTCGCAGTGGGCGCGCAGTACGCCCAGCTTGTGCTCGACCAGGGCCGGATCGCCGGCGCCGACGTTGCAGCCGTCCGCGTACCGCGCCACCAGCTTCAAGGTGACCTTCTCGCCGCCACCGCCGAGCCAGAACGACGGCTTGCGCCGCGGCTGGTTGATCGGGCCGTCGATCGTGAAGTGCTTGCCCTGGTAGACCGGGCGGTCCTCGGTCCACATCTTGTGGATGACCTCGACCGCCTCGCGGAACTCGGCCATCCGGGTGGGCACGTCCTGCCACTGGTAGCCGTACGCCTTCCACTCGTCCTCGTACCAGCCGGCGCCGAGCCCGGCGTAGAGGCGGCCCTTGCTGGCCACGTCGACGGTCGAGGCGATCTTGGCGTAGAGCGAGGGCTGCCGGTAGCCGTTGCAGCCGACCATCTGCCCGATGTTGACCCGGCTGGTGTCGCGGGCCAGGGTCGAGGTCGCCGTCCAGCACTCGAAGGTGGTGTTCATGGACGGCTCGGGCCAGGTGTGGAAGTGATCATAGAGCCAGATCGAGTCCCACGGCCCGGCGTCGGCGACCCGGGCCACGGCGGTCATCGCCTCGTACTGCTCCTCGGGATCGGCGATCTCGACCAGGTCCATCTTCCAGCCCTGCGGGACGAAAACCCCAAAACTCACGCTCATGAGATCGACCCTAGCGGTAACGGGTTGGCATCGAGGGTTGGCTTCGCCCGACGGCCGGACGAGAGTGTCTGAGGATTTCGTTCGACGGGGGAGCGGATGTACTTCGTGAGCTTGGGTGCCGTGCGCCGGCGCTCCGGCCAGGCTCTGCTCGTGCTGCTGCTGGCCGCGCTGGCCGCCACGGCCGCGTCGGCTGCCGCCTGGTACGGGCTGACCGTGGCGTCGCGGGCCGCGAGCACCGACGTGCGCAACGCGCCCGCCATCCAGCATGTGATCCTCGCGCACGGGCGCGGCGACGCCGGCGGCCTGGATCCGTTCGCGGCCACCGTCGACGACCTGCTCGGGCTGCCCTCGGCGCGGCCCGTGCTCGGCCTGACCACCGACATGACCTACATCTATCCCGACCAGCCGGGCTCGGCCTCGGGCATGCCGGCCGCCTATCGGGACGGCTTCTGCGACCACGTGCGGCTCACCGGCGCCTGCCCGGCCGCCGCCGGTGATGTCGCGGTCAGCGCCGACGCCGCCCGCAAGCTCAAGCTGAAGCCGGGCTCCACCTTTCAGGCGCGGGCGGTCGACGACGCGACGCCGGTGCGGTTCCGGGTCACCGGCGTCTATCAGGCGGCCGATCCCAACGGCCCGTACTGGGCGGACGAGCTGTTCCGGTCGCGGGGCTCGCTCGACCCGTTCTTCACCACCCGCGACACCTTCCGGTCACCGCAGCTCGGCAACGCCACCCTGGCCTGGGCGGCCGAGGTGCCCGAGCCGCTGCTGCGCGGCGACGGCGGCTACGACCTCAACGGCCTGATCAACGCGGCCCGGCCCCGGTTCGCGGCGGCCCAGCTCGACCTGGACACGGTCGCCGGTGAGCTGGTCGACCAGGTGCGCGGCTCGCGGATCGCGGTGGCGCAGGGTGTGCTGATCGCGGCCGGGCAGGCGCTTTTGCTGGCCTGGTTCGCGATCGGGCTCGCGGGCCGCTTCACCGGGCGTGACCGGCGTTCCGACGCCGGGCTGCTCAAGCTGCGCGGCACCACCTACGGCGGCATCCTGCGCCTGTCCGCGGCCCAGCACGTGGTGCCGCTGGCCGGCGGGGCGCTGATCGGCTGGCTGGCCGGGCCGCTGGTCGCGTGGCCGTTCGCGGGCGGCTGGCCGGTGCCGGTCGAGCTGTGGATCGCGGCCGTGCTGTCGCTGGGCGCGGTGGTCGTGGTGACCCTGGCCGGTCTGGCCGTGCTGGTCGGCATGGACGCGATCGCGGCCCGCGCGCCGGTCGCGGAGCTGCTGCGCCGGGTGCCGGCCCACCGGCACGACTGGCGGTCCGGCGTGGTCGACGTCGCGCTGGTCGCGCTGGCGGCGGGCGCGGTCTTCCAGGCCCGCACCGGCGGGGCCGGCTTCGGGGTGGTGGCGCCGGCGATGGTGGCGCTCGCCGTCGGCCTGCTGCTGGCGCGGCTGCTGCGGTGGATCGCCGACCGGGTGGGCGCGGTGGCGCTGCGGGCCGGGCGGATCCGGCTCGGGCTGACCGCGGTGCAGGTGTCGCGCCAGCCGGGCGCCGACCGGGTGTTCGCGCTGGCCGTGGTGGCGATCGCGATGGTCGCGCTCACCGGTGGCGTCTTCTCGGCCGGGCGGGCGTCGCGGGCCGATCGGGCCGCGGCCGAGCTCGGGGCGGCCCGGGTTCTGACGGTCACGGCACAGACCAGGACCCAGCTTCTGTACGCCGTACGTCAGGCCGACCCCTCGGGGCGTTACGCGATGGCCGCCGTCCTCGACACGTCCAGCGCACCGCCTGTGCTGGCCGTCGATTCGCCGCGCCTGGCCGCCGTTACCAAAAAGTCGTATATCTCCGAAAAGTCGGCGGCGGCGGCGCTGGTGAAAGGCGATCGCCTGACCGTGCGGGTGGACAGTGAGCGGCGCACCACCACCCTGCTCGGGGCGGTTCTCCAGCAGGAGGCCACCGGCGAGGGCGTTCAAGTCGAGTTCCGCGGTATCCGCCAGGGCTCGCAGAGCGTGACCGCCTCCGTGCCGCGCTGCGCGGCCGCGCCCGGCTGCCGTCTGGTCAGCTTCCAGCTCTACACTCCGGCCGGCTCCGACAACGGCGCGCTCACGCTGCGCGGCCTGTCCACCCCGGCCGGCGAGGTGCTCAGCGGCGCCCAGCTGGCCGACGTCAGCCGCTGGCGGCCCGACTTCAGCGGCGCCGCGCTGCGGGTCGCGACCACCGGCGACGGCCTGCGGCTCTCGGTGGGCGCCGATGCCGGCGCCGGCACCTCGGTGTACGCCGTGGACACCCCGCTGCCGCTGCCGATCGTCCTGGCCGGGCCGCGCCCCGCCAACTGGCAGTTCGACGACTCCTCCCTCGACCGCTTCGGCGACCCGGCCACCCCGGTCCGGGTCGTCGCCACCACTGACGTGCTGCCCGTCCTGGGCCGGGCCGGAGTGCTCACCGACCTCGACGCCGCCCGCCGCCTGGCCGGGGCCGGCGACCAGGGCGGCACCTTCCAGGTGTGGCTGACCGCCGACGCGCCGGCGGCCGTGGTCGACGCGATCGGGCTGCCCGTGCTGTCCGACCGCACGGCCGCCGGCCGGGCCGAGCAGCTGGCCGGGCAGGGCCGGGTCGTCACCGCGCCGTTCGGCCTGGTCACCGTGGCCATCGCCCTGCTCGTGGCGGGCACGCTGGTCGCGATCGCCTCGTCCGTCGAGCGGGAGACCCAGCTCGGCCAGCTGCGGGCGCTGCGCGCGCAGGGCCTGTCGCGGGCCACCGCCCTGGCCACCGGATACGCGGGGCAGGCGGCGCTGGTCGTCGCCGCCCTGGCCGGCGGTCTCGTGGCGGCGCTGGTGGCCCGGCCGGTCGCGGACGTGACCGCGCCGCCGTTCGCCGACGGCTGGCGGGTGATCCCGCCGCCGGGTGCGCTCGGAGCCGTACCCCTGACCCTGGCCGGCCTGGCCGGTCTTGTCGTTCTCGGTGTGACCGCGGCGCTGTCCGCGCGCCGCCTGCGGGGAGGCCTCAAATGATCTCCCTGGTCCTGGCGATGGTCTGGAACCGGCGCGGTCAAGCCCTGGTCATCGCGCTGTTGTCGCTGTTCGGGGTGGCCGCCGCGGTCGCCGCCCCGGCCTATCTGCGGGCGGCCGACCGGGCGGTCGCGGCCGGCCAGGTCGAGACCTCGCTGCCGTCCGAGCGCGCGGTCGAGCTCACCACCCTGCGCCTCGACCACCGCCGGGACCCGCCCGGATCCGAGCCGACCGACATCGATCTGACCCGCACCGGTGACGCCCTGACCGGCCTGGCCGGTTTCACGTACGTCTACTCGGCCGAATACCCGACGCTCGGCATCGAGCCCGACGACCGCGACCGCACGCGGTTCGTCTACCGCCAGGACGCCTGCGCCCACCTGACGATGACGGCGGGCCGGTGCGCGATCTCCTCGGGCGACGTCGTCCTGGGCGCCGAGACCGGGCGCCGGCTGGGCCTCGAGCCGGGCGATTCGATCACCCTGACCTTCGCCGTACGCCCGTCCCCGCGCCTGCCCGAATACGTGCCGGCCGGGGTACCGAAGCAGTTCCTGGTCGCCGGCCTCTACCGGGCCACCGACCCGTCCGACGTCTTCTGGGGCGCGCACGGCTACTTCGGCCGCGACTCCGGCGAACGCCCCGGCGAGCCCGCCTTCGTCACCAGCGCCTCGCTGCGGACCATGGACCACGGCGCCATGCAGACCAGCCTCGACGCGTACGCCGGCCCGGGCGCCCTGAGCGTCGACCGCCTGCCCGCCCTGCAGACCCGCCTCGCCCAGCTCCAGACCTCGATCACCGACCTGGGCGCCGGTGTCGAGCTGCGCTCCGGCCTGCCCGGCCTGCTCACCCGCATCGACGAGGGCCGCCGGGCCGCCCACCGCATCGTGCCGGTGCTGGCCGTGGCCCTGGTGCTGCTGGCCTGCCTGACCATCTTCCTGGCCGTCGGCTACGGCACCGAGGGCCGCCGCCCCGAGCTGGCCGTGGTCGCCCTGCGCGGCGCTCGCTGGGGCCAGCGCTGGTGGCTGGCGACCGGCGAGAACATCGTCGCCATCGTGGCCGGCGCCCTGCTCGGCTGCCTGGCCGGCCAGCTGCTGGTCACCCTCTTCAGCGCGTGGCGCTTCCCCGGCGTCGGCGCCGATCCCGGCCTGGCCTCGCTGCGCTGGGCTCCGGTGGCGGCCGGGGCCGCCGTGCTCACCGCCCTGCTGGCCGAGCGCCGCCAGATCGCCACCCCCGTGGCCGAACTGCTGCGCCGCGCCCCCGCCGTGCGGGGCAGCGCCCGGGCCGTGGCCGCCGAGGCCGTGGTCGTCCTGCTGGCCGCGGTGGCCACCGTTCAGCTCTCGGCCGACCTGCTCGGCGTCGGCACCTTCGCCGCCGCGCTCATCGTCATCGCGGCCGCCCTGGTCGTCGCCCGCCTGCTCCTGCCCTGGGCCACGGTCCTGGGCCGCCGGGCCCTGCGCACCGGCCGTCTCGGCGCCGCCCTGGCCGGCTTCCAACTGTCCCGGCGCCCGGGCGCGGCCCGCCTGTTCGCGCTGCTGACGGCGGCGGTGGCCGTGGTCGGCTACGCCTCCGCCGCGGTCGACGTGGCGGCCCGCGGGCGCACCCTCGAGGCCGAGGTCGGCACCGGCGCCACCCGGGTGCTCAGCGTCGCCGCGACCGGCCGCCAGAACCTGCTGAACGCCGTCCGCGCGGTCGACCCGTCCGGCGCGTACGCGATGGCCGCCGTCCGCCTGTCCAACGACCCCGGCCGTCCCGCCCTGCTGGCCGTCGACACGACCCGGCTCGGCGCCGTCGCCCTGAGCCCGCTTCCGGATGCCGGTGCCCTGCGTCCCGGCGCCGCGCCCCCGGTCGAGGTGAAGGGCACGACGGCGACGTTCGACATCACCGCGTCCGGCTTCGCCCCCGGCAAGACCGTCGACCTGACCGTGGTGCTGTCGCCGTCGGGCGGCGGCGACGACCAGGTGGTCCCGTACGGCGTGGTCGCCAACGGCCGCCACGTCTACAGCCAGGCCGTGCCGGCCTGCGCTTCGGGGTGCACGCTGAACTCGCTGCGCCTGGCCGGCGGCCAGGGCACCCTCGACATCGCCGGCGAGCTGACGGTCCACTCCCTGAAGACCGCCGACTGGCGCGCCTCCGAGGGCGGCACCGCGGCCGCGTCCCCGGACGGCCTGAAGATCGACGTGGCGTCCCTGAACGGCCAGGCCAACGGCCTGTTCGTCCAGCCCGCGGACGCGCCGTGGCCGCTGCCGGTGGCCACGGCCGGGGTGACCGCCCTGAAGAGCATCAACGGCCTGGACGCGCGCGAGATCCCGGTGCGGGTGGCCGTCCGGGCCGACGCGATCCCCGGCGGCGGCGCCCCCGCCGTGCTGGTCGACCTCGACTACGCCGACCGCCTGGCCACCGACGGCGGGCAGACCGCCGGCGCTCAGGTGTGGCTCAACGCCCGTGCCCCGGCCGACGTGGCCGACCGCCTGGAGGCCCGTGGCCTGGTGGTGACCGGCGACGTGCGCACCGAGCAGGTCCGGGCCCGCCTGGACAACCAGGGCCCGGCCATCGCCCTGTGGTTCTACGTGATCGTCGCCGTGCTGGCCACGGCCCTGGCCGCCGGCGCCCTGATCCTGTCGGCGTCGGTCGACCGCGCCCGCCGGGTCGAGGACCTGTCGGCGCTGCGCACGCAGGGCCTGACCCGCCGGGCCCTGCGCCAGGCCACCCTGTGGACCTATCCGGTCCTGGTGGCGGTGGCGGTCGTGGCGGGCATGGCGATCGCCGCCCTGGGCTGGTGGTTGACGGGATGGGCCTTGCCGCTGGCCGGCCTGACCCGTCCCGAGGTCCCGCTGCCCTCATGGCCGAACCCGCTCGTCTTCACCGCGACCGGCCTCGCGGCGGCCGCCGTCCTGGCCGCGGTGGCTTTGGCCGCGGGCCGGAAGACCCTGCGCGAGATTTCCTGAACGACCAGAACAAACCGCTTCCGAGCAATTATGAAAATTGCTCGTCTCCGCTGACGGGTGTGTCGGGCAAGCGACAGTAGGCGATCGGGCCGGATCCACTAGCATTCGCTCCCCTGGGATTCGTTCAGGAGGGGATCTCCCATGCCGCGCCGCACCGTGATCAAGATTTTACGTCGGCTCCGGTCGGCGATTCCCGGCCCGCCCGGCGCGACCCGAGAAGACACCGGGCCGGTGCATGTCAATCACGGTTTCGGCGTTCAGGTCAATGCGGCCGGCGTGAATACGCAGACCAACTATCTGTCGTCGGTGAAGAAAGCCCCCGGTCCGGCTGCTCTGGCCGCGCCGATGATCGTGATCCTGGCCATTGTGGCCGTTCTCCTCTACGTCAGGCCGTGGGCGGCGACGCCCGAATTTCAACTGGTCTCCTACGGTGTGGGCACGCCCGGTGCGATCAGTGGGACGGAGACCGTCGAACCGGATATCGTGAGGCCGGCGAAGGTGCCGGTCACTCCGGTGGACATCACCGTCAAGAACTCCGGCGGTGCTCCAGCGGTCGTCATCGCCGCGGTTGTGGAGGTGCGGTTCGCGGAGACACTCTCCGCTTGCCTGGGCATCGGCGGCCCCGTCAAGGTCGCGGCCGACTACCAGATTCCGCTACCGGCCGACCGGCCTGCTCCTTTCGCGGTTCGGCAGGAGATCGAGCCGTTCGAGGTCGAACCACACGATGTCGAGCGTTTCACGCTCACCATCGGCCCGGACGTGGATCATCCCGCTTCCGGCGGTGCCGCCTTGTACGTCGCCGACATCTCCCTCGAGGTCGACTCTCTCGACGATCCGGTCGCTGTCGGTCCGGCGGCCTGGGTGACGCAATCGGGCGACGGCTACGCCAACGTCGACCGGATGCTGGGTGGCGGTCACGACGAAGAGTGCCTGCGTGAGAACAGTCGTACCGTCGCACGTTTCGGCGGCATCGAAGCGAAGCGGTCCGAGGAAGCTGCGGCGCTCATCCGCCGATGGGGAAACTTGACCGGTGCCGACGGGAAGGTGCTGACCCCAGCTTGCAGGCCCAGCGACGACGTGCCGGACATCATTTCCGAGAGCTCTCCGGTGCGAATTTCGGGGTATTGCGTCGTCTACACGCGGAAGATGCTTGCCGTGCACATGAATTTCACGGTCTTGGACAAGATCGGGGAGCACTTCGCTGTGATCCGGCTGCTTCCGCGATATGGCACCGGGTACACGACAATCGCGTGCCGGACGACCGATCGCGATGGGAGCTCTCGTGAGGTGGAATTCGCTGCGCCAACCGCGAGTGAGGCTGAAATTCAGCCGTGCAGCGATCAGCAGAGCGACTCGGTCACACTCTACGCATTTCCGGGGAAGCCTCTTGTGGACAGCCCCATGCTGATCGAGATCGAACTTCTGCCGGCGAAGGGGAAGTATCTCGACTTCCGCGCTCTACCGCCGATCACCGGCAGGAAGTCCATCGTTGTTCATCTCATGGCCTGAGGTGATGGCTCGGCGGATGGCGTCGGCGGTGACCTCGGTGACCGTGGCTCGCAGGAGGTCCAGGTCGGCCTCCTTCTCGCCGGTGGACAGGGCGACCACGGCGTCGCCGTCGTAGCGGGAATGGGCCGGGTGCAAGGCGCGGGCGTAGCCCGTGTGGCCGCTCTGAGCCAGCAGGAAGCAGTCGGTCTTGGTCAGGCGGGCGTCGGTCGCCACCACGGCCAGCGTCGTGTTCGTCATGCCGAAGCGGGGGACCGGGGCCAGCTCCGGGTCTCCGGCGGCGTTCAGGACGGCGCCGTCGGGGGCGATCACGTCGCCCCAGGCGTTGGCCACGGCGATCACCAGCACGGACGCCTCGCCGACGGTGCCGTGCGCTATGCCCAGGCCGCCGGGGGAGAAGCCGCCGCGCCATTTGCCGACCGTGGCGCCCGTGCCGGCGCCGACGCGGCCCTCCACCAGGTCGGGGGTCGCCGCCTCGAGCGCGGACCGGCCGTTGGCGGCCGTGGGCGGCGTGCCGGCCACCGACGCGTCGAACAGGGACATGCCCACCACGATGGGGACCGCTCCGGCCGGGGTGGGGAAACCCCGGCCCTGCTCCCACAGGGCGCGGGCCACGCCGTCGCCGGCGGCCAGGCCCAGGGCCGAGCCGCCCGACAGGACCACCGCGTCCACCCGGTCGACCAGGCGCGTCGGGTCGAGCAGGGCGAACTCGCGGGTGGCCGGCGCTCCGCCGCGCACCTCGCCCGAGGCGACAGTGCCCGGCGGCGGGACGATCACCGTGACCCCGGTGCCGTCGCCCGTCCAGTGGCCGATCCTCAGCTGCATCCGTCCTTAATACCTGAACGTCGACACCAGGCTCGTCAGCTCGGCCGACATGCGGGCCAGTTCGTTGGTGGCCTGCTGTGACTGCTGCACGCCCTCGGTGGTCAGCCGGGCCGCCTCGGCGACGCCGGTGATGTTCTGGGCGATCTCGTTGCTGCCGGTGGCGGCCTCGCCGACGCTACGGTTCATCTCGGCCGTGGTGGCCGTCTGCTCCTCCACCGCCGAGGCGATGGTGGTCTGGAAGTCGCTGATCCGGGCGATCACGCGGGTGATCTCCTCGATCGCCGTCACCGCCCCGTCGGCGTCGGTCTGGATGGCCTCGACGCGGCGGGAGATGTCATCGGTGGCGCGGGCGGTCTCCTGGGCCAGGTCCTTGACCTCGGAGGCGACCACGGCGAAGCCCTTGCCCATCTCGCCGGCGCGGGCGGCCTCGATCGTGGCGTTCAGGGCCAGCAGGTTGGTCTGCTCAGCGATCGAGGTGATCACCTTGATGACGTCGCCGATCTCCGAGGACGACTCACCGAGCTGGTTCATCCGGCCCGACGTCGTCGCGGCCAGGCCCACGGCCTCGTTCGCGACCTGCGCGGCCTCGGCCGCGTTCTGCGAGATCTCGCGGATGGCGGCGCCCATCTGTTCGCCTCCGGCCGAGACCGAGTCGACGCTGCGCGAGATCAGCTCGGCCGCCGTCGACACCGCTTGCGCCTGCACCGACGTCTCCTCGGCGGACGAGGCGATCTGCTGGGCGACGCCGTTCATCTCCTCGCTGGCGCCGGCCAGCTGGGTCGCCGAGCTGTCGATGGTGGAGACCGTGCCGCGCAGCTTCAGCAGCGCCTCGTCGAGGGCGCGGCCCATCCGGCCCGGCTCGTCGGCCGACAGCAGGCCGGTCGTGCGGGTCAGGTCGCCGGCGGCCAGGCCCTCGCAGACCGCGCGGACCCGGTTGAGCGAGCGCACGATGCCGCGCGCGATGACGATGCCCAGGCCCAGCGCGGCCGCGCCGCCGACGACGATGAGCAGAAGCGTCTCGACGCGGTTCTGGTCGTGGCTGTCGCGGGCGTGCGCCGCGGAGGCGGCCGCCTCCGCCTGCTCGGCGGCGCCCAGGTCGTCGATGCCCTGGGTGAGGTCGGCCAGCAGCGGGGTGATCTCAGTGTCCCGGACTGTCTGCCAGGACGTGTAGTCCTTCCGCGCGCCGGCGACGAGCTGCTTGGTGGTGGCGAGTTCGACGTAGGTGGCCCAGAACGCCTCCAGCGCCGCGATCTCGGCGGCGGTCGCGGCCGGGCTGCCCTCCTTGTAGTCGGCCAGCGCCGCCTCGAAGATCTCGACGTCTTCCTGGAACTTCGCCGTGTATTTCGAGGTCGTCGTGGTGTCGCGGGAGATCAGCTGATTGGCGAGATCGACCCGGGCCACGCCGAGGGCCGCTTCGAGGGCGCCCACCTCGGCGACGTTCTGGACGTTCACCTCGTGGATTTCCGCCGCCGAGTCGGCGGCGTCGCTGAGCGCCAGGAGCGCCAGGAAGCCGACCACGGCGGCCACCACGACCCCGACGGCCGACGCGATCACGATCTTGACCTGGACGCTGAGATTGACGAAAAACCCGCGATTCACCTCTTAAGCGTACTTTTCTCGGATCTTCGGCAGTCGGTCTTTTGCGTTATGGCAAGGGTTGACACGCCCGTTACATCCCAGCAATCTCGGTTTCATCGATTTAGCAGGGCGGTACGAGGGGCGGTTCAGGGTGCAGGATGTCGTCGCGCTCACCGAGGCCGGGGTGACTCTGATCGTCGATGCCTCCGGGCCGGGCCTTCCGGTGATCGCGTACTGGGGCCCCGAGCTGCCCGCGCTCGACGGCGCGCAGCTCGCCGCCCTCCTGCGCGCCCGGGAGCCGGTGGCCGGCACCAACAACATCGACCCGGTCCCGCGCGTCGCCGTCCTGCCCGAGCACCGCACCGGCTGGACCGGCCGCCCGGGCCTGAGCGGATCGGCGTCGGGCCGTGGCTGGTCGCCCTCCTTCCGGCCGGGCGGCGGCGCGTTCGTGTACGAGGCCGAGGGCCTCACGCTGCGCCTGGAGATCGAGTTGCTGCCGTCGGGGCTGGCCCGGCAGCGCGCCACCGTGCGCAACGACGGCGACGAGACGTACACCCTCAATGACCTGGTCCTCTCCTATCCGCTGCCGGCCGAGGCGACCGAGCTGCTCGACTTCGCGGGCCGGCACAACCTGGAGCGGGTCCCGCAGCGGTCGCCGCTGCGGACCGGCATCCACCTGCGCGAGAACCGCAAGGGCCGCACCGGCGCCGACAGCGCCTATCTGCTGCACGCCGGCACACCCGGCTTCGGCTTCGGGACGGGCCGGATCTGGGCGGTGCACACCGCCTGGAGCGGCAACCACACCCACTACGCGGAGCGGGTCTTCACCGGCGAGCAGCGGATCGGTGGCGGCGAGCTCCTGTTGCCGGGCGAGGTCCGGCTGGCGCGCGGCGAGGCGTACACCAGCCCCTGGGTCTACGGCAGTTTCGGCGTGGGCCTGGATGAAGTGGCGCGACGGTTCCACCGGCACCTGCGGGCCCGCGGCCGGCCGGTCGGCCCGCGGCGGCCGGTGACGATGAACGTGTGGGAGGCGGTCTACTTCGACCACGACCTCGGCCGGCTCACCGAACTGGCGTCGCTGGCCGCGTCCGCCGGGGTGGAACGCTACGTGCTCGACGACGGCTGGTTCGGCTCGCGCCGGGACGACACCTCGGGACTGGGCGACTGGGTGGTCTCGCTCGACGTGTGGCCCGACGGGCTGCACCCGCTGATCGGCCGGGTCCGGGAGCTCGGCATGCAGTTCGGCCTCTGGTTCGAACCCGAGATGATCAACCCGGACTCGGATCTGGCCCGCGCCCACCCCGAATGGATCATGGCGGCGCGCGCGGACCGGCCGGTCGAGTCGCGCACTCAGCAGGTGCTCAACCTCGGCATCCCGGCGGCCTACGAGCACATCCGGGACCGGATTCTGGCGATCCTCGCCGAATATCCGATCGACTACATCAAGTGGGACCACAACCGCGACCTGATCGACGCCGGCACCCAGCCCGGCGGCGAGCCCGGCGTCCACGCGCAGACCGCGGCCTTCTACCGGCTGCTCGACGAGATCCGTGCGGCCCACCCCACGCTCGAGATCGAGTCGTGCTCGTCCGGGGGCGGCCGGGTCGATCTGGAGGTCCTCGAGCGTACGGACCGGGTCTGGGTCTCCGACAACATCGACCCCCACGACCGCCAGCGGATGCTCCGCTGGACCACCCAGCTCGTGCCGCCCGAGTTCCTCGGGTCGCACATCGCCTCGGGCCGGTCGCACACCACCGGGCGGCGGCATTCCCTGTCCTTCCGGGCCGCGACCGCCGTCTTCGGCCACCTCGGCATCGAATGGGACATCACGACAGCGTCGCCGGCCGATCTGTCCGAGCTGGCGGAGTGGATCTCGCGCTACAAAGACTGGCGCGACCTGCTGCTCGGCGGCGACCTCGTCCGCATGGACGGCTACGGCGACGACGTCCTCGTGCACGGCGTCGTCGCGCCCGACCGGTCCCGGGCGATCATCGCCATGGTGACGATGGACAGCCCGTACCCCGATCCGCCGGCGGCCCTGCGGTTCCGCGGCCTCGACCCGCACCGGCTCTACCGGCTCCAGCCCCTTCAGACGGTCGGCCACCCGCCTCTCTGGTGGGACGGCGGCCTCACCCTCAGCGGGGCGGTGCTCGAGCACGCGGGCGTGGCGAGCCCGCGCGTGCACCCCGACACCGTCGTGCTCTACCGAGCGGATGCCCTATGACCTAGGAGTCGACCCCCATGGCTACCGTCACCCCCGTACGAAAGAGACGTGCCGACGACACCGGACTCGCCATCGCGTTCATCGCCCCCGCGCTCATCGGATTCGTGGTCTTCATGCTGTGGCCCACGCTGCGCGGCATCTACCTGAGCTTCACCAAGTTCAACCTGCTGACCCCGCCGGAATGGACAGGGCTCGACAACTACGTACGCATGGTCCAGGACCCGGTCTTCTGGAACTCGCTCAAGGTGACCGTCTACTACGTGGTGATCAACATCGCGCTGCAGACCGCGCTGGCGCTGGGGATCGCCGTGATGATGCAGCGGCTCACCAAGCGCACGTGGCTGCGGGGGATCGTGCTCACCCCGTACCTGGTCTCCAATGTGGTCGCCGCCCTGATCTTCCTGTGGATCCTCGACTACCAGCTGGGCATCGGCAACCAGGTGCTCGAGCTGATCGGCATGGACCGGATCGCGTTCCTGGCCGACAGCGCCTGGGTCATCCCGACCATCGCGGCCATCAACGTGTGGCGCCACGTCGGCTACACCGCCCTGCTGATCTTCGCGGGACTTCAGACCATTCCCGAGACCATGTACGAGGCGGGGCGCGTGGACGGCGCGTCCGAGCTCACCATGTTCCGGCGGATCACGCTGCCCCTGCTGCGGCCGATCCTGGCCCTGGTCCTGATCATCACGGTCGTCGGATCGTTCCAGGTCTTCGACACCGTCGCGATCACCACCCGCGGCGGGCCGGTCGACTCCTCACGGGTCCTGCAGTACTACATCTACGACATGGCGTTCGGCCGCTTCCAGTTCGGCTACGCCTCGGCCATGTCGGTCGGCCTGCTGGTCGTCCTCGTCGTCATCACCTTCCTGCAGTACCGGCTCACGCGGGCGTCGTCGTCCGATCTGGCCTGAGGAGGCTCTGTCATGGCCACCACCGTCACCGCTGACGCGGTTCGCTCCGTTCCGGACATTTCGCCCAGCCCTCGACGTCCCTTCAACGTCGGCCGTGTTCTCGCCTGGATCTTCATGATCCTCGTGATCCTGGCGTCGCTGTTCCCCTTCTACTGGATGCTGCGCACCGCCCTGAGCAGCAACAACGCCCTCTACGCGGGATCGGGCAGCCTGCTGCCGGTCGACCCGTCCCTCGGCGGCTTCCAGCGGGTCTTCGGGCTGCAGACCGGGCAGGAGGCGCTCGACGCGGGCGGCGCCGGCCAGCCCATCGACTTCTGGCACTACCTGGCCAACTCGGTGATCGTCTCCACGCTCATCACGGCCGGGCAGGTCTTCTTCAGCGCCATGGCCGCGTACGCCTTCGCCCGCCTGCAATGGCGGCACCGCGAGAAGGTGTTCGGCTTCTTCCTGGCCGGCCTGATGATCCCGGCCATCTTCACGCTGCTGCCCAACTTCGTCCTGATCAAGGAGCTGGGCCTGGTCGACACCCTGCTCGGCATCTCGCTGCCGACCATGCTGATGACCCCGTTCGCGGTCTTCTTCCTGCGCCAGTTCTTCCTCGGCATCTCCCGCGAGGTGGAGGAGGCGGCCCTGGTCGAGGGCGCGTCGAAGGTGCGCGTCTTCTTCCGCCTGATCCTGCCGATGTCGTCGGCGCCGCTCGCCACGCTGGCGATCCTGACCTACATCACCTCGTGGAACGAGTACTTCTGGCCGCTGATGGTCAGCTACACCGACCGTTCGCGGGTGCTGACCGTGGCGCTCGGCGTCTTCAAGTCGCAGACCCCGCAGACCGGCCCGGACTGGTCCGGCCTGATGGCGGCCACCCTGGTCGCGGCCCTGCCGATGCTGGTGCTCTTCTTCGTCTTCGCCAAGCGGATCGTCAACTCGATCGGATTCAGTGGTATCAAATGAGACGCCTACTGGCTTTTGCCACCTCAGTGGCCCTGCTGGCCGGCTGCGGCTGGAGCGGCGAGGACACCATCGACACCGGCAGCGGCGGAACCATCGAGTACTGGCTCTGGGATTCGGGGCAGCAGCCGGGCTATCAGAAATGCGCCGACGCGTTCGCCGCGCGGAATCCCGGGCTGAGGGTCAGGATCTCCCAGTACGGATGGGACGTCTACTGGTCCAAACTGACCGCCGGCTTCATCGCCGACACCGCGCCCGACGTCTTCACCGACCACCTGGCCAAGTTCGCGCAGTTCGTCGACCTGGGCGTGCTGCGGCCGCTCGACGACCTGGGCCCGACCAGCGACATCGACGACGGCGACTATCAGGAGGGCCTGGCCGAGCTCTGGAAGGGCCAGGACGGCAAGAGGTACGGCTCGCCGAAGGACTGGGACACCATCGCGATGTTCTACGACCCGTCCGCCATCGCGGAGGCGGGGATCGACCCGGCGTCGCTGTCCTCACTGACCTGGAACCCGCGGGACGGCGGCACGTTCGAGAAGACCATCGCGCGCCTGAGCATCGACAAGAACGGCGTCCGCGGCGACGAGCCCGGATTCGACAAGGACAACGTCCGCCAGTACGGCTTCGGCTCGGACGGGGCCGGGGGCGGCGGCTGGGGCCAGACCCAATGGTCCGCGTTCACCGGCAGCACCGGCTGGCAGGTGACCGACAAGAATCCGTGGGGCACCCGCTTCAACCTCGACCAGCCGGCGTTCCAGGAGACCCTGGAGTGGTACTTCGGGCTGGCCGGCAAGGGATACATGCCGTCGTTCGCCGAGATCGGCGGCAACAACCCGGTCGGGCCCGACAAGGAGATCCAGTCCGGGCTGGCGGCCATGGCCCTGGACGGCTCGTGGAAGATCTCCACGTACACGAACCTGACCGACGCCTCGGGCACGAAGCTGAAGGTCGGGATCGCGCCGACCCCGATCGGCCCGTCCGGCCGGCGCGCCTCGATGTTCAACGGCCTGGCCGACTCGGTGACCACCCTGTCGAAGCAGCCTTCCAATGCCGCCAAGTGGGTGAAGTTCATGTCGGGGGAGGAGTGCCAGAACATCATCGGCGAGTCGGGTGTGGTCTTCCCGGCCCGTCCGTCGGGCACGGCGCGCGCCGTGGCGTACAACAAAGACAAGCGCGGCTTGGACGTCACGCCCTTCACCGACCAGGTCCAGCAGAAGACGACCTTCCTGTTCCCGGTGACCACCAACGCGGCCGACATCACCGCGCTGATGATTCCCCGGATGGACGCCGTCTACATCGGCGACGCCCCCGTATCGTCCCTGACCTCACTGAACGACCAGCTGAACAAGCTGTTCGAGGTCGCCCAGTAGAGGCTGTTACTTGCGCAGCGGCTTGAGCGCCGCCGCGACCCGGCCCAGCTCGTCGAGCACGGTCGTGGCGGCGTTGCGCATGGTCTCGTTCGGCTGGATCTGCCCGTCGACGAGGAAGTTGCTCACGAACGGGATGTTCACCGACTCGGGAACGACGAAGAGCTTGAGGGGGTACGCCGGCACCTGGAGCCCGAGCGCGGACCGCGTGCCGGCCGAGACGCCGCCGTAGCTGACCACGCTGGCCGCCTTGTAGGCCCACTCCTGGTGCAGGTAGTCGATGGCGTTCTTGAGCGGCGCCGAGATGCCGTAGTTGTACTCGGGCATGACGAAGACGAACGCGTCGGCGGCGTCGACCTTCTCGCTCCACCGCTTGGTGTGATCGTGCTGGTAGTTGCGCATCCGCGGGTGGTGCGGCTCGTCCAGCAGGGGCAGGCTCTCCTCGGCCAGGTCGGCCACGTTCACCTGGAACCCGCCGTGCGCCTTGGCCTCGTCGACGAACCAGTCGGCCACCTTGGGCCCGATGCGACCCGGCCGTGTGCTGGCCACGATCACCAACAGATTCAGATCACTCACAGCGGTTCCATTTCCCTCAGACACAGACTATTTGCGTAAGCAAACATAACCCCCTCACGTCGTCGCCACACCGGCAAGTAGCGCTCTTCACACCCCTCGGAGCTTTCCGAAGAACGCGAGGATGTCCTCGGCCAGGAGCTCGGGCACCTCCATGGCCAGGAAGTGACCGCCTTTGCCCAGTTCGGTCCAGTGCACGATGTGGTGGTCGCGCTCGGCCCAGGGCCGGATCGTCGTGTCATGACCGGAGACGAGGACGCCGGTGGGCACGGTGCCACGCCCGCTGCCGCGGGGTGGGTTCGCGGAGAACTCCTCGTAGTAGATCTGGGCGGCGGAGGCGGCGGTGCCGGTCAGCCAGTAGATCGACACCTCGGTGAGGACGCGGTCGAGATCGATGCCGTCCGCCGGGTCGGTGTGCTCCCGGAAGACCTCCACCATCCAGGCGAGCTGGCCGGCCGGGGAGTCGGTGAGGGCGTACCCGACGGTCTGCGGTCGCTTGCTGTTGCACTTCAGGTAGGCGTCGTTGTAGTTGAGCACGCGCTGCCAGCGTCGCTGGTCGGCCTCGCTGAGAGCGTCCAGCTCCCCGTCGGCCCCGGCCGGGACGGTGACCAGCGCGGTGAGGTGGACGCCGGAGACCCGTTCCGGGTCGTGCCGGCCCACCTTGGCGCCGGTCCAGGCGCCCCAGTCGTAGCCGTGCACGCCGTACCGGTCATATCCGAGCTCGGCCATCAGCGCCGCGAGGATCCGGGCGATCCGGTCCGCGTTCATCCCGGGCCCGGCCAGCGGGGTGGAGAACCCGAATCCGGGCAGGGAAGGGATCACGAGGTGGAAGGCGCCGGACAGGGGCTCGATGAGATCGAGGTAGTCGGCCACCCCACCGGGCCAGCCGTGCAACAGCAGCAGCGGCGTGGCGTCCGGTGAGGGCGAGGGCACATGCAGGAAGTGCAGGTTCTGCCCGTCGATGGTGGTGAGGTGCTGCGGGTAGCGGTTGAGCGCCGCCTCGTGGACCCGCCAGTCGTAGCCGGTGCGCCAGTATTCGGCGACCTTCCGCAGATGGCCGACGGGAACGCCGCGGCTCCAGCCGACTCCGGGCAGCTCGTCCGGCCACCGGGTGTTGGACAGGCGCGCCTTGAGGTCGTCGAGCTGAGCCTGAGAGATGTCGATGCGGAAAGGGCTGGTCGTCATGCGCGCCACGCTAGAAAGCGATCCGGTCACTTCCCGTCCTAAACGCCAGCGGAAGATCCGCCGCGACGTTTCTCCGGTATAGCGTTGGTGGGTGACGGAGCATGCCTACAGCGCGGTGGACATCACGGTCCTGACGATGGCTGACTCTGTCCACACACGGCCTGGCATGTATTTCGGCGCCGGCCGCGACGACCCGCGCCTGGCAACGGAAGTGCTCTGCGTGGTCGTCGGCCACGCATTCCATCCGGCGGCCAGGGTGGCCGCCAGCCACACTCCGCACGTCGTCGCGGACATCACCGCGGACCTCGCATTTGCGGTGACCGACGACCAGGCGGACACCCTCACCGGGCCCGGCGTGCCCCGGCTGGGTTACGAGGGGTCGCTGCTGACCGCTGAACGCTGGTCGAGCGCTGCCGCGGCAGCGGTGAGTACGCAGACTGTTGTCGAGATCTGGCGAGATGGCCGGGGCTTCCGCCAGACACTCGTCGGTTTGCGCCCGGCCGAGCCACCCACAGAGTTCGGCCCTCCCGCAGGCGCCGGCACACGGGTGATCTTCAACCTCGATGCCGCCTTCTTCGACTCGTCCGTCATCACGACTGACATCGCGGCTCTCGACGTACACGGTCCCTACTGCGCGGACGTCGCCGGGCCCGGTGAGGTCATAGTCCGAGATCATCGAGGCGCGAACGGCCCAACGGAACGCCGAATCGCTTGAACTGACGTCCCGCAGTGTTGAAGATCAGCACGGATGCGCGGTGGTCTTGTGACCGCATGGCCGGAAGCGGCGTGCGGCCTTTCGTTGCAGGCGAGTAGGCCCCTCGGCGGTGGCCGTGGCTTGCGGTTGGCCGGTTGAGAATTCCGTACCTCTAAAAAGCGCTCCGGACATCCGGCCAATGCATGCGGTATTTGCCGGGGGTGCCGATGAGGTTGGCGGGGTTGCCGGCCGGTGGGGAGGCGAAGGCGGACTCGGCACGGCGGGCGCTCGGCGTCGGTGGTAGTGGCTCGGCGCAGGTGCATTGCGACGCAGACTACCGGGCGCGGTAGGCTTTTGCGCGCAAGGCGTTGATGGGGACGAGTACGGCCGTACGCAGCCAGGAGCGACCCGGGGATGGTGTGAGCCCGGGGGTGAGCGCGGCCCGAAGATCACCCCGGAGCCGCCGGAGGAAAGGCCTGTTCCAGGCCGAGTAGAGCCGGTTGCAAGCACCTCGAGTGGGCCGGGATCTCCCGGTCAAGGAGGGTGGTACCGCGGGGCTCCCGAGCCTCGTCCCTCCGTTGGAAGAGCAACGATCCGACGGAGGAACACGATGTACCGCCAGGTGCCGGCCCAGGTCGACCTGCCCGCGCTCGATCATGACGTTCTCGCCTTCTGGCGTGACAACGACGTCTTCCACCGCAGTCTGGAACAGTCGGCGGGACGGCCCGAATGGGTGTTCTACGAGGGGCCGCCGACCGCCAACGGCATGCCCGGCGCCCACCACATCGAGGCCCGCGTCTTCAAGGACGTGTTCCCGCGCTACCGGACGATGAAGGGCTACCACGTGGCCCGCAAGGCCGGGTGGGACTGCCACGGGCTGCCGGTGGAGCTCGCCGTCGAGAAGGAGATGGGCTTCAACGGCAAGCTCGACATCGAGAAGTTCGGGGTCGCCGAGTTCAACGAGCGGTGCCGCGCGTCGGTGACCCGGCACACGGACGCGTTCGCCGAGCTCACCGAGCGGATGGGCTACTGGGTCGACCTGGACGACGCCTACCGGACGATGGATCCGGGCTACATCGAGTCGGTGTGGTGGTCGCTCAAGCAGATCTTCGACAAGGGGCTGCTGGTCGAGGACTTCCGGGTGGCGCCGTGGTGCCCGCGGGACCAGACGACTCTGTCGGACCACGAGCTGGCCCAGGGGTACGAGACGGACGTCGACCCGGCCGTGTACGTGCGCTTCCCGCTGACCGGTGGGCCGCTCGCGGGGAACACGAGCTTGCTCGTGTGGACGACGACGCCGTGGACGCTGGTGTCGAACACCGCGGTCGCCGTCAACCCGGATGTGACGTACGTGGTGGTGACCGACGGCAACGAGCGGATCGTGGTCGCCGAGCAGCTTGTGCCCGAGGGATTCACGACCACGGGAGAGAGCTTCACCGGGCGCGAGATGGAGCGGTGGACCTACACGCCGCCGTTCGACCTGGTCGAGGTGCCGGACGCGCACTACGTGATCCTGGCCGGCTACGTGACGACCGACAGCGGCACCGGGCTCGTGCACCAGTCGCCCGCGTTCGGCGCGGACGACCTGGCCAGCTGCCGCGCGTACGGGCTGCCGATGGTCAACCCGGTGCGCCTGGACGGGACCTTCGAGGAAGGGCTTCCGCTGGTCGGGGGCCTGTTCTTCCGTACGGCCAATGGGCCTCTGGTCGAAGAGCTCCGCGCGAAGGGTCTGTTGTTCCGCAAGGACGACTACGAGCACCAGTACCCGCACTGCTGGCGCTGCCACACCGCGCTCATCTACTACGCGCAGCCGTCCTGGTACATCCGGACGACCGCGGTGCGCGACGAGATGATCCGCGAGAACGAGAAGACGAACTGGCAGCCGGCCACGGTCAAGCACGGCCGGTACGGCGACTGGCTGAACAACAACGTCGACTGGGCCCTGTCCCGCAAGCGGTACTGGGGCACCCCGCTGCCGATCTGGCGCTGCCCCGACGGCCACCTGACGTGCGTCGGATCGCTCGCCGAGCTGTCCTCCCTGAGTAAATCCGACTTGTCGGATCTGGACCCGCACCGCCCGTTCATCGACGCCGTGACCTTCGACTGCCCCTCGTGCCCGGCGACGGCCACCCGGGTCGAGGAGGTCATCGACGCCTGGTACGACTCCGGGTCGATGCCGTTCGCGCAGTTCGGCTACCCGTACCGGAACAAGGAGGTCTTCGAGAAGAGCTTCCCGGCGCAGTTCATCTCGGAGGCGATCGACCAGACGCGCGGCTGGTTCTACACGCTGATGGCGGTCGGCACGCTCGTGTTCGACAAGTCCCCGTACGAGAACGTGGTCTGCCTGGGCCACATCCTCGCCGAGGACGGCCGCAAGATGTCCAAGCACCTGGGCAACATCCTCGAGCCGATCCCGCTGATGGACACCCACGGGGCCGACGCGGTCCGCTGGTTCATGGCCGCTGTCGGGTCGCCGTGGTCGGCCCGGCGCGTCGGCAACACGACGTTGCAGGAGGTCGTGCGCAAGACCCTGCTGACGTACTGGAACACCGTCGCGTTCCAGGCGCTCTACGGGCGTACGGCCGGATGGAAGCCCTCGCCGTCCGATCCCGCCCCGGCCGACCGCCCGGTCCTCGACCGCTGGGTGCTGTCCGAGCTGAACGAGCTGGTCCGCAAGGTCGACGCCGCCCTGGAGGCCTTCGACACGCAGGAGGCGGGCAAGCTGCTGGCCGCCTTCGTCGACGACCTGTCCAACTGGTACGTGCGCCGCAGCCGCCGCCGCTTCTGGCGGGGCGACGCGGCCGCGCTGGCCACGCTGCACGAGGCGCTGCGCACGGTCACGCTGCTGATGGCGCCGCTGACGCCGTTCATCACCGAGCGCGTCTGGCAGGACCTGGTGGTCGCGGTCGACCCGTCGTCGCCGTCGTCGGTGCACCTGGCGTCCTTCCCGGTCGCCGACACGGCGCTGATCGACCCGGCGCTCTCCTCGCACGTGGCCACGACCCGCCGCCTGGTCGAGCTGGGCCGGGCGGCACGGGCCGAGTCGGGCATGAAGGTCCGGCAGCCGCTGTCCAGGGCCCTGGCCTCGGCGCCCGGCTTCGCCACTCTGCCCGCCGATCTCCTGGCGGAGATCGCGGCGGAGCTCAACGTGGGCACGGTCGAGGCGGTGGCGGGCTCGTTCGTGGACACCACGGCAAAGGCCAATTTCCGTACGCTCGGCAAGCGTTTCGGCAAGCGCGTGCAGGAGGTGGCCAAGGCGGTGGCGTCCGCCGACGCCGCGGCCCTGTCCGGCGACCTCCGCTCCGCGGGGACGACGACGATCGACGTCGACGGGGAACCGGTGACGCTCACCCCCGACGAGGTGTTCATCACCGAGACCCCGCGCGAGGGCTGGGCGGTGGCCTCGGACGCGGGCGCGACGGTGGCGCTCGACCTGCACCTGACCGACGAGCTGCGCCGGGCCGGCCTGGCCCGCGACGCGATCCGCCAGATCCAGGAGGCCCGCAAGACGAGCGGCCTGGACGTGTCGGACCGCATCGACCTGCGCTACACGGCCACGTCCCCGGAGACCGCGCAGGCGCTGGCCGAGCACGCGGCTCTGGTCGCGGACGAGGTGCTGGCGGTCTCGTACGCGGGAGAAAGCGCGGACTGGCCCGGCACCTTCACCGACGAGTCACTGGGCCTGACATTCTGGCTCCGCAAGGCCGAGTAGCACCTCCGGGGCCGGCGGGGACGCACACCCTCGCCGGCCTCTAGGGCGCCTGGAGGACGCAGAACTCGTTGCCGTCGGGATCGGCCAGCACGTGCCAGTGCCAGCCGTCCTCCTCGATGGGTTCGGCGGTGACGCGCTGGGCGCCCAGGGCGGTCAGCCGGGCTGTCTCGGCGGCCAGGTCGGGCACGCGCAGGTCGAGGTGGACGCGGTTCTTGGTCGTCTTGGGCTCGGGCACGCGCTGGAGCAGCACCTCGATGCCGTGGTGGCCGGGCGGCGTCAACGAGCGGTAGCGGCCGGGTGAGCTGGGCTCGGCGCGGTAGCCGAGCACGTCGCACCAGAACGCCGCCGAGCGTTCCAGGTCGGCGCAGTCCACCACGACGACCAGTTCGACGTCGTCTCGTCCACCGAAGCGGGTCATGGGGTCACGCTATCGGCACCACCAGCTCAGGCACCGGTACGGCAGCGGCATCGTGCGAGATGACGTACGAAGTCGCCAAGAGCGCCGTACCTCTCAGCGCTCGGTGTTCGTGGTTATCGCGTCGATGATCGTGGGCCAGAGTTCCTGCGGGAGGTCGTGGCCCATGCCCTCGATGACCAGGAGTTCGGCGCCGGGGATGGCGGCGGCGGTTGCGCGGCCGCCGCTGACGTCGATGAGAGGGTCGGCGGCGCCGTGTATGACCAGCGTGGGTGCCGTGACCTGGCGCAGGCCCGGCGTGCGGTCGGGTGAGGCGATGATCGCGGCGTACTGGCGCTGGGTGCCCGCCGGGTTGAAGGCGCGGTCGAACTTGGCGGCGGCCCGCTTCTGGAGCCACTCCTCGGTCGCGGGGTAGGCGGGGGAGCCGATCACCCGGGACGTGGCGGCGGCGCCGGCGATGATCTCGTCCCGGGTCGTGGCCGGCGGGCGGGCCAGGGCGGCGGCGGCCTCGGGGGTGGAGCGGCCCACCTTGCGCTCGCCCGTCGTGGACATGATGGAGCAGAGGCTGGCCACCAGCTCGGGGTGGTCGATGGTCAGCTGCTGGGCGATCATGCCGCCCATGGAGGCGCCGACGACGTGGGCCTTCTCGACGCCCAGGGCCTTGAGCAGGGCGGCGGTGTCGGCGGCCATGTCGGACAGCAGGTAGGGCGGTGGGCCGGCGGGCACGCCCAGATCGTCGAACGAGGTGGACAGGCCGGCGTCGCGGTTGTCGAACAGGATCACGTGGAAGCCGCGGGCGGCCAGGGCCTGGCAGAACTCGAAAGGCCAGTCGATCAGCTGCGCGCCCAGGCCCATGACGAGCAGCAGGGCGGGGCCGGCCGGGTCGCCGACCGTCTCGTAGCGCAGGTCGATGCCGTTGGCTCGCACGTCGGGCACGGGTGGGCCCTCCCTTCCGTCCCGGCCAGCATGCCTGACGGAGATCGTCTTCGGCCACCGCGAGAATCGCCAGTCCCTAAGCTCTGGCTTATATAAGGACAGGCTGATAACGTACGTCCCGTGCACGCGTTCGATGTTCTCGGTGACCCGGTTCGCCGGCGGATCCTGGAGCTGCTCGCCGAGGGGGAGCAGTCGTCCGGGGCGATCACCGGCGTGGTCCAGGCCGAGTTCGGCATCTCCCAGCCCGCCGTCTCGCAGCATCTGAAGGTGTTACGGGACAACGGCTTCGCGACGGTTCGCCCCGACGGGGCGCGCCGGCTGTACGCGGTGGACGACACCGCGCTGCGCGAGGCCGACGCGTGGCTGTCGCGGTTTCGGCGGTTCTGGGCTCCTCATCTGGCCGCCATGGCCACCGAGGTGGCGCGCGGCAAACGACAGCGCCGGCTCTCCGGCGAGCAGACACGGGAAAGGACCGAAGGTGGACGTCAAGGAACAGATCAGCCAGGTGCGCCGCACGCTCGGAAGCCGCGTCCTTCAGGCCGGTGAGGCCCGGGTGATGACGATCAGCCAGGTGTACGACACCGACATCGACGATCTGTGGGAGATCGTCACGAGCGCCGAGCGGATCCCGCGCTGGTTCCTGCCGATCGCGGGCGAGCTCAAGGAGGGCGGCCGCTACGAGCTGACCGGCAACGCCAGCGGCACCATCTCCCGCTGCGACCGGCCCCACGGCTACGACGCGACGTGGGAGTTCGGGGGGCAGGTCAGCTGGATCGAGGTGCGCCTGGCGGCCGAGGGCGGCGGCGCCCGCTTCACGCTGGAGCACGTGGCGCATGTGGAGGACCAGTTCTGGGACGTGTACGGCCCGGGCGCCACCGGCGTCGGCTGGGATCTGGGGCTGTTCGGGCTGGCCGGCTACATCGAGGACCCGGTGGGCGCGCCCGACCCGTCGACGATGCAGGACTGGCACACCACCACCGAGGGCCAGACGTTCATGCGGCTGAGCACGGACGCGTGGGCGGCGGCGTCGGTCGCGCAGGGCGACGACCCGGAGGCGGCGAAGGCCAGGGCCGATCGGACGTACGCCTTCTACACCGGCACCGAGGCGTAGTCCGCGACCGGTCCCGCCGTGAGGAGACCGCTGGCCGCGCCGGCGATCTCCCCGGCGGCCGGGGCGAGGGCGTTCCGGGCCCGTTCGGCGGCGGCCCGGTCACCCCGGAGGGCGGCGGCGCGCGCCATCAGGCACCACAGCGCTTCGGCGAGCAGGCCGGCCGGAGGCTCGGGGGTGTTCTCCAGAGCTTCGGCCGTGCGCCCCCGAGCGATCAGGACGAGCGGGCGGGCCCACGGTTCGTACGGCCCGTAGTCGCCGTCCACCGCCGGTTGGCGGTGCCAGACCCGCAGGCACAGAAGGGCGAGGGGCAGGAGCCCCTCCTCGAGCCCCGGCATGCCGGCGCCGTCGAGCAGTGCCGCCGCCCGCCGGTAGGCCGCCTCGGCCACGGGGAGAGGCGCGCCACCGGCGGCCAGGCGCAGAGCGCGGTACCAGGTCGTGAAGACGGCGACCAGGGGCAACTCGTGCCGGGCGGCCATCCGATCGGCGGCGCCGGCATGCACGTCGGCGGCGGCGAAGTCACCCAGCGCCGACCGGGCCTGGATCCGGATCAGATGCCCGAGCACTTCGGCGGTGACCAGCCCGTGCGCGGAGGCCAGCTCGATGAGCTCGGCCCCGATCGCGTCCCGTTCGGGGGCGAGCCCGGTGCGATGGCAGCTCTGCATGAAGACCCCGTTGAGCGCGAAGGCGAGCAGCCCCGGATCGTCGAGCCCGCGCGCGAGCCGCTCGGCCTCGAGGGCGCAGGCGCGAGGGTGTTCGTCGCGGGCACCGCGCGACTCGACGGCGACGGTGGCCAGCAGCCGGGCCCGCGCCCCGACGTCGTCCGGCGGCAGGGCGGCGAGGGTGCGCTCGGCCGCGGCGACGATGCCGGCGGCCTGAACCGGATCGTCGGACCGGGTCCAGATGGCCGGCACGTCGTAGGAGCCGATGACCCTGGCGGTCAGCCCCGGATCCCCGAGCTCCTCGGCCGCCGCGATGGCCGCGACCCGATGCCGCCGGGCGGCGACCAGTCCACCGCCACCGGTGACGGCGAGCCCTCGCAGCAGCCCGACGGTGGAGTCGAGGCGGGCACGGGCCCCCACCGAGACAAGCCGGTCGTAGTCAGCGGTGACTTCGGCCCAGACTTCCCCGGCAGCGGTCTGGGTGTCCGCGATGGCCGGGCGGGGCCGGTCGTGCGCCCGGGCCTGCTGCCGTTCGGGGTCGCCGAGCGGGGCGGGGGACTGCCGCAGGATGTCGGTCTCGAGGCGGCGCAGGCCCGGACCGGGGTCGACGCCGAGCCGGCCGGCCAGCTGCTCGCGGGCCCGGCGGAGGACGGCGAGGGCGTCCCCTTGCCGATCCGCCCGGTAGAGGGCGAGGGCGAGCAGGCGCCAGGCATCCTCACGCCAGGGGTGTTCGGTGACGTGCGCGTCGAGGTCGGCCACGGCGGCGGCCGCCCGCCCGGCGGCGAGGCGGGCCTCGGCGAGCCGTTCGACGGCCCGAAGGCGCAGCTCGGCGAGCCGGGCCCGATCGGCGCGGGCCCAGGGCGCCTCGGGAAAGTCGGCGTAGGCGGGCCCGCGCCACCAGCCCAGCGCGGTCGTCAGGGCTTCTTCGCTCAGCGCCTCGTCGGCGGCCACGACACGCTCGAAGCGCCACGCGTCCACGCTGCCGGGCTCGGCCCGCAGCGCGTACCCAGGCCCCTCGGTGACCAGCAGCGAGGCCGGCGCCCGGCGGGGCCGATCCGGTTCAAGGCCGCGCCGCAGTGCCGCGACAAAGGTCCGTACGGCCGAAACCGCCCCGTCCGGCGCCGCCACCGGCCACAGATCATCGACGAGGTGCCCGACCGGCACGACCCGCCCCCGGGCCACCACGAGCCGCGCCAGAACGGCCCGGTGCATCGGCCCTTTGAGCGCGATCGGCGCCCGTGTCTCTCCGGGCGGCGCCGACCAGGCCACCACCGGCCCCAGGACACCAAGCTCGACCCGCACACCCACCTCACAGAAGAACTGCCCAAAAGCGGATAAACTGGGCATCATGCGCCTACTTGCCGCTGCCCTCGCCGTGAGCACCGCCCTGTCAGTCTGCCTTTCAGCACCAGTCTCCGCGGCGCAGGCCGCCCCCATCACTCCCGAAGCCCCGGTGGTCTCCAGCGCCCTGGCCAGTCCCGAAGTTCCGGCGGTCTTCGAAGTCCCTGAACACGGGGTGACCTCCGGCGCGCCTGTTACCCGCGGCGGGACGGCGGCGTTCGGCGTTCCGGGGCCGGTCGACCTGGTCGGGCTCGAGTTTCAGGTGATCAACGCGGCCAGCGAGCAGTGCCTGACCACGGCGCTGGTGCAGAAGCCCTGCGGGCGGGCCGGGGCGTTCCGCTGGCGGCTGCGCCCGACGACCGACACCGGCGGCGCGCTCCAGGTCCTCAACGTCGCCACCGGCAAATGCCTCTCGATCGCCGGCGCCGGCACGAGGGACAACGCGCGCGCCGACCTCTACACCTGCGACGGGCACGACTCCCGGCTGTGGCGCCTGCGCGACTCGACCGGCGAGACCGCCCGCATCCAGAACGTCCACAGCGGCAAGTGCCTCACCGTCGCCCGCGACACCGCCGTACAGAGGCCGTGCCCGGCATCCCAGCGCTGGACGGTGAAAGTCCTCAGCCTGCCCCTGCCCGTCTTCGGCGGCGCCTAGCACAAGATCGGCGCCCGCCCGGCTTTGTCCACGGTCCGCGCGTTGTCCACAGGCGCCCTTCTCCTCAGAATGGCAGCAGATCGATCGCGACCATCCGGCAGCGCTGAGCCCACCCGGGCACTGCCACCTCCGTCCTGGCAGCCAGACCAGAACCCTTACACCCAGAGCATCCTCGCCCGCACTTGGACCCGCACCCAGACCGGCACTCCTACTCGCCTTCAGACCCAGCCTCAGACCGGCACCCCCACTCGCACCTGAACCTGCGCCCTCCGCCCACACCCGTCCGCGTGCCCCGGCCGGTCAGGATCTGCAAGGCCGGTCAGGATCTGCAAGGGCGGGCTCTGAACGGTGGGCACGATGGGCGCTGCGTGGTGGGCTCCGCTCGCGCGGCGCACGTCCGGCTGGTTGTGCGCCGCGTTGGGTCGGCGGCCTATCCGGGGAGGCGCGGCCTACTTCGGGAGGGCGGCGCGGATCTTGCGGTAGGCGGCCCACGGCACCGACGGCCGGGTCAGGCCCCGCCGCGTCAGATAGCGGTCTGTCGCTGCCCTCAAGCCGCGGATCAGCTTGATCTGGTCGGACACCTTGCCCTTGTGCCGTGTGCCAGGCTCGATCAGCCTTGTCGGCGTCAGCAGCCAGCTTCCGTCCGTGGACGGGGCCAGCGTGCCTACGACGCTGGCGCTGTGCAGCTTGTCGAGCTTGTCGTCGTGGCGGTGTACCAGCAGGCTTGCCGGGCCGGCCGTCACGGGCAGGTCGGCCGGGACCGCCACTGAGTAGCCCGATGGTGTGCTCACCACGTTTGTTCTGATCAGCAGCGGCGCGCCCGTGTCGTCCCGGGCCGCCAGCACCGCCGTCGGGTAGGCGGCCAGCACCTCGCCGCCTACCCGAGCGGACTCGGCCGGTGGGGCCGCCGGTGGCAGGGGCCTCGTCTCCACCGAGGACGGGGTTATGCGGATCATGAGGCGGAAGAAGTAGAAGTCGGTCAGGCGGTTGATCGGCCAGTCCAGATATTTCGTGCTGCCGGGCTGGAGCGTGAAGATCCTCGCCCAGAAGTCGCCCAGGTCGCCGGACGGGTCGGTGTGGATCTCGTCGGGGCAGGTGGCCTCTCCGGTCACCAGCACCTGCTCCGGGTGTTCCACCCCGCTGGCGTACGGCTCCGAGAACAGCAACGCCACCCGGCCGTCGCGGCGGATGTTGAACGCCTTCTGCGGATAGCTCACCGATGTCGTCAGCAGGAACGTGCCGTCGGGGCGGGTGATGCCCGATGTGGGCCAGGCCAGTGGTGTTCCGTCCTTCGAGAGAGTGACGAACTCGCACGTCTTGTACGCGGTCAGGACGTCGCTGACAGGGGTGAGCGGTTGTGGCATGGCGGTGATCTTAAGTGGCCGGTGTAGATGTCTGCGCCCGCAATCTGCTTGGATCCGAGGCATGAGCCAGACCCGCAGCCGCGCCGCCTTCACCGCGTGCATCGCTGCCGGTGTGGTTCTTCTGACGCTCGGCGTCGTCACGTCGCGGCCCGATCCGGAGCACGCGGCGATCGCCGCCGGGGCCGTTCCTCCCAAGCCCCCGGCGCCCTACGACCGGGCCGTCGGTTCGCTGCGGGAGCAGTCGGCGGCGCTTCTTCGCGGCGACGAGCGGGCCTGGCTGGCCGCCGTCGCCCCGCCGCTGCACCCGCGCTACCGGGCCATGTTCCGGTCGTTGCGGGCGCTCGAGGTCACCCGGTTCGACTACGAGCCGGGGGTGGGGCGGCCGGCCGGCGGCGATCGCGACGCGGTGGAGTTCCGGGTGGAGATCGTGTACTGCCTCGGCACCGACATGTGCCCGGGGCGCCCGGGGCCGCATTGGCAGCAGCCGCCGCGCGTCGAGCAGAGACTCACCCTCAAACCCTTGGGTCAGCGGTACGTCATCAGCGCCGTCACCGCCGCGCCCGAGCCGCACCCTCGTCATCCGGCGCCGTGGGAGAACGGTGATCTGGCCGTGTTGCGCGGTTCCCGGGTCACCCTCCTGGCCTCGCCCGGCGAGCGTAAGCACCTGGCCCGGCTGCTTCCGGTGGCCGAGGCCGCCGCGCGGGCCGACGACCGGTTCGCGGCGCTGATGGGCACCCCGCAGTCGCGTTACCGGATCTACCTGGCCGGCGATCCACAGTGGCGGACCTGGTACGGCGGTGAGGAGAACGACTGGGCCGTCGGCCTCGCCGTGCCGTTGAACATGTACGCCACCGACGTCGTCCTGCGGATGAGCAAGCTCGAGGACGATCCGCGGTTCCTGCGGGTGGCCCTTCAGCACGAGCTGGGACACGTCGTCACCCTGTCCGGTGCCTACCGGGCCGACGCCGCCGCCGACACCTGGCTGTCCGAGGGCATCGCCGAATACATCGGATGGTCGCCGCGCACGGCCGCCCGCAGCCTGCGCCGTGACAGTGTGCGGTGGCAGCTGCGGACCGCCGCGCCGCGGTCGATGATCCCGGTCAAGCCGGGGGCGGACGCCCCGGACCGGGCCGGTGACGCCTTCTACGGGCTGAGCCATTTCGCGGTCGACTGCATGGCCCGGCGGTTCGGCGAGCGGCGGCTCTTCACCTTCGTACGTCTCGTGCTGACCCAGGACAACGAGTACGACCAGGCCGCGCGTGACGCGTACGGCGTGCCGTTCGCCGAGGTCGACAAGGCCTGTGTGGGCTGGATCCGGTCCCAGGTGCTGTGAACCCGGGTGCTATGAACACTGCATGCTGGTTGACTTCGCCGCCGACGTCGCGGCCTCGCCCCTTGACGTGGAGGCGGCCGCCGTGGCGGCGGAGCGGGACGGATACGACGGGTTCGCCGCCGCCGAGACGCGGCACGACGTCTTCCCGGCGCTGACGCTGGCCGCCCGGGCCACCGAGCGGATCACCTTGCAGTCGGCGATCGCGGTGGCCTTCGCCCGCAACCCGATGAGCGTGGCCGTGCTCGCCAACGACCTGCAGCTCATCTCGGCCGGCCGCTTCCAGCTGGGGCTGGGCTCGCAGGTGCAGGCGCACATCGAGCGCCGCTTCGCGATGCCGTGGGGGCGCCCGGCCGCGCGCATGGAGGAGTTCGTGCGGGCGATCCGCGCGGTCTGGCACGCCTGGGCGACCGGCGACCGGCTGGCCTTCCGGGGCGAGTTCTACCGGCACACGCTGATGACCGACTTCTTCAGCCCGGGCGAGAATCCGTACGGCAATCCTCCGATCTTGATCGCCGCCGTGGGGGAGAGGATGACCGGGGTGGCCGGCCGGGTCGGCGACGGGCTGCTCGCGCATCCGCTGACCAGCGCCGCCTATCTGCGCGAGCGCACCCGCCCGGCGCTGCGGGAGGCGCGCGGCGGTGATCTGGACGGTTTCGCGATCGGGCTGTCGGCCATGGTGGTGCTGGGCGCCGACGAGGCGGCCCGCTCGCGTGCGGAGCAGGCGGTGAAGGGGCAGATCGCCTTCTACGCGTCGACGCCCGCCTATCGCCCGGTGCTGGAGCAGCACGGCTGGGGCGAGCTGGCCGACCGGCTCAACGGCCTGTCCCGGCGGCAGGCCTGGGCCGAGATGACCGAGCTGATCACCGACGACGTCCTGGACACCTTCGCGGTCGGCGGCGACGTCGGCAAGAACCTGCGGGAACGGTTCGGCGGGCTCGTCGACCGGATCTCGCTCTACACCCCCTACGAGGTCGATCCGGCGCTGGCCCGGGCCGCCTGGAGCTGATCCTCGACGGTGCCGAGCGAGCCGGCCGACAGTGCCGGCACGCCGCCGAACAGCGACCAGCGCAGGAAACGCGCCCCGGCCGCGCTGACCAGCGGGAACTCGGCTGTGCTGGTCTGATGCCCGCCGGCGGTGAACGACAGCATGGCCCGCGACCAGGGCACGGCCTCGAAGACGGTGTGCCCGGCCGACCAGCTGACCGTGTCGTCCTCACGGCCGTGCACGAACAGCATCGCGGCCGGGGAGCCGCTGAACGGGGTGGCCAGGAAGTCGGTGCCGGCCAGCACGATGCCGGCCTTGAGGCGCTCGTCGCGATAGGCGCTGAACATGCCGACGGTGGTGATCCCGCCCGCCGAGTGACCGGCCGCGGCCATCCGCGAGGCGTCGATCCGGCCCCGCAGCGGGCCGGCCACCGTGTTCTGGCGGGCGATCTCGGTCAGCACGTGCGAGGCGTCCAGCGGCTGGTTGGCCACGTCGTACGCGTTGAACGCGGCCGTGCCGAGCGAGGTGTGCGGATAGAGCGGGGCCGCCACCACGATCCCGGTCAGGGCCCAGCTGACCAGCAGCGCCGCGTAGTCGTCGGGCTGCGACAGCATGCCGTGGCTGAACACCAGGACCGGGTACGGGCCGGGACCGACCGGATACCAGACCCGGGTCGCCAGGGTCCGGCCGTCGCGGGTGAACGTGTAGTCGGCCCGCCCGACCGAGTTCACCCCGGCCGGAGGCGTGCCCCCGGGCGGCTCGTACGGCGTGACCGGCTGCGGCGACAGCGTGGACGTCTTGACCGAGGACAGGATCTGCGAGGCCGACTTCGTGCCGCGGCCCGCCGCGTCGGCCGCCGTGGCCCTCATGGCGACAGCGCCGGAGACGACGGACGCGCCGAGCAGTAATGATCTTCGCGAGATGCGCACCAGAGCCACGGTGCTTCGCGTTCCTGTGTACCCGCTATGCCGCCCCTGTGGGGCCGCTACCTGTGAAGATTCCTCTTTTCTCACGAATCACAGCTGTTTCCCAAGCCGTGCCCAGGTCGGCGGGTGATCGTTTCCGTAGGCGACGCTTTCTTCCAGACTGGGGTGATTTGTCCGATGCTCAGCGACCGTCCGATCTTCGTGGTGGGCTGCCCGCGATCCGGTACGACGATGCTCCAGCTCATGCTGCACGCGCACCCGCGGATCGCGCTGCCGCCGGAGAGCCGGTTCCTGCTCCCGGCCTATCAGCGCCGCCACGAGTTCGGCGACCTGCGCGAGAAGGACCGGCGGCGTGACCTGGGCGCCTGGATCGTCACCACCGACAACTTCGGCGATCTCGGCCTCGAGGAGGCCCGGGTGATCGACGCGATCGTCGGCGCCCCGCCCACGCTGGGATCGGCCCTCGGCACGGTCTTCCGGCTCTACGCCGAGCGGTTCGGCAAGCCGCGCTGGGGCGACAAGCGCCCGGCCTATCTGCGCCACCTGCCGCAACTGCTGCGGCTGTTCCCGGACGCGCAGATCATCGACATCGTGCGCGACGGGCGTGACTGCGTGGCCTCGCTCAAGGAGGCGCCCTGGGCGGCGAACTCGCTCGACCTGCTGATCGACACGTGGGCCCGCTCGGCCGACGCCTCCCTGCGGGCCGCCCGCACCTACCGGCCCGACGTCTACCTGCGGGTGCGCTACGAGGACCTGGTGGCCGAGCCGGCCGAGCACCTGCGGCGGATCTGCGACTTCCTGGGCGAGGAGTACGACCCGGCCATGGCCCGGCCCGACCAGCTCGCGGCGGTGGCCGTGCCGTCGTACAAGACCTGGCACACCCGCACCCACGAAAGCGTGACCACCCAGCGGGTCCGCAGCTGGCGGCAGCGGCTCAGCGCCGAGGAGATCGTGCGCTGCGAGGCCGTCCTCGGCTCGCGGCTGGAGCGGTTCGGCTATGAGCCGTCGACCCGCCCCGTTCCCACGCCCGGCGTGGTCGCCACCCGGGCCCTGCTCACCGCCCGGGACCGGCTGAGCCCGCTGCGGCAGCTCGCGGGGGACGCCCGGGGCGCCGTCCGCGCCGGGCACCGCGAGCCGGTCGTGGCCGCTCGGCTGACCAGTGGTCAGCTGGGCAGCCGACCCCTTTCGAGGTAACAGCGGCCCGGCTTGATCGCCAAGCCGGGCCGGAACGGATCTTCTTGACCCGTGCTGTTCACCAGGGCGGTCACCACCGCCTTCATCCTGACCGTGCTGTCAACGCTGCTCGCCGCCGAGGAGCGCGCCGGCGCGACCGTCGCCCCCGGCGCTCAGTTCTCGATCGAGATCGAGTCGACCCGGTCGGGGTAGAACGCGACGTGGTCCTTGATCTCGGCCACCGCCGGGCGCGGGTCGCGGTAGACCCAGATGGCGTCCACCGACTTCTCGCCCCCGGCCGGGATCGAGTAATAGCTGGCGTCGCCCTTGTACGGGCAGTAGCTCTCGGTCGCGCTGTCCTCGAGCAGCGACTGGTCGACGTCGCCGATCGGGATGTACGGCACGGCCGGGTACGTCGACTCCTGAAGCGTCAGAGCGTTGCGGGTGTCGGCGACGACCTTGCCGGCGACCGTGACCACGATGTGGGCCGGGTTCGGCGTGATCGTGATCGGGTGGTCCGGTCCGGGCTCCAGGACGGGCTTGCCGCTCATGCGGCCTCCTTCGTTCATGATCGATTCCTTACGCACATTGTTTCTCCGCCCGCAGCCGATCGTCCAAAATCCGGCCGGTCATCCATGGCTTCCTCGCCCGAACACCCCAAAGGCGGCCGTTGCCACATATGCGGCTTACGGCCGTGATGACCTTAGGGCGAATCAACCGGCTCGAGGAAGGTAGAGACATGAAAGCGGCAACGCGGATCCTGACACTCGTCGGACTGAGCCTGGTCACGGGCGTGACGATCGGTGCGGGTCCCGCACAGGCGGCCACGGCCGGCTCGTCCTCGCAGGGCACCACGCAGACGCAGGTGCGCCCGTGGGACGACGATGACGACGATGTGGCCGGCTACTACGACGACCGCCGCGACTGTGAGCGCGCCGGCTGGCGTGGCGAGCGTCGCGACTGGTGGGAGGACTTCGACTGTGACTTCGTCCGTCGCGGCCCGCACCGTGGCGACTGGAAGCTGACGGTCGAGCGGGACGACCACGACGACTGGCGGGACCACCGCCGCGGTCGCGACTGAACGCGCGTAGAACAGGCCACATCCGCTTCGGATGTGGCCTGTTTCGTGTCTACGGTTGATCACATGCCGAACCCCGCCGAAACCGCCGCCACCGCGCTGGGCGTGAAGTCCGCGCTTCTGCGCCACGGTCCCGTCGCCAGCGTCGCCGAGGCCGCCCGGGCCCAGGGTGTCGAGATTCAGGACCTGGTCAAGACCTTGGTCGTACGGCGTGGCGACGACGACTATGTGCTCGTGCTGGTGCCGGGCGACCGGTCGATCTCCTGGCCCAAGCTGCGGGCCCTGCTCGGCGTGAACCGCCTCTCGATGCCCAACGCCGAGGTCGCGCTGGCCGCCACCGGATACGAGCGCGGCACCATCACCCCGTTCGGCGCGGCCGGCTCGTGGCCGGTGATCGCCGACGAGCGCACCCGCGGCCGCACGATCAACCTGGGCGCCGGTGAGCGCGGGGCCGGCCTGCAGGTCGAGGCGGACGAGGCGGTCGCCGCTCTGGGCGGCCAGTTCGCCGATGTGACGGAGGATGCAGCCTGACGCATGTGTCGCTCGGGTAGGTTGCTCCTCGTGAGCAGCGAGAAGACGAGCGAAGACCCGATCCAGCCCCACGTTCCCCCGTCCGGCACCGGCTGCGTCGAGTGCCTCGGCGCCGACGGATGGTGGTTCCACCTGCGCCGCTGCGCCCAGTGCGGGCACATCGGCTGCTGCGACTCCTCCCCGTCGCAGCACGCGACCGCGCACTGGCGCGAGACCGGCCACCCGATCATCCAGTCGTTCGAGCCCGGCGAGGACTGGTTCTGGGACTTCAGCACCGAGGAGGCCGGCAACGGCCCGCGGCTGGCCCCGGCCGACAGCCACCCGCTCGACCAGCCCGCCCCCGGCCCGGCCGGCGCCGTGCCGGACGACTGGAAGAGGCACCTGCACCGCTGACGGTTGTGTTGCGGGAGCGTTGACACAGCGTTACGGCATCGATCAATATGTTTCCATGTCTCTGTGGGAGCGCTCCCGGATCATCGCCGTGGTGGCGGTGTCCGCCTTATTTGTGCCCGCGGCGCCCGCATTCGCCGCGGAAGTGGAACAGGTCGTCAACGGCGGCTTCGACGGCACCACCGACCCGTTCTGGTCCTCGTCCGGGCCGTTCACGCTGACCGGCGGCCGGGCCTGCGTCGACGTGCCCGGCGGCACGGTCAACAAGTGGGACGTGGCCGTCGGCCAGAACGACATCGATCTCGTCGCGGGGGAGACCTACCGGTTCTCCTTCGACGCCGGTGGCGACGCCGGCAAGGTGGTGCGGGCGATCGTCGGGCTCGGGGCCGACCCGTACACGACGTACTTCGAGCAGTCGCCCGCCCTCGGCGACTTCCAGCACTACTCGTGGACGTTCACCGCACCCGCCGACACCGCGATCGGCCAGGTCGCCTTCCAGCTCGGCGGCAGCGCCGATCCCTGGAACTTCTGCGTCGACAACGTGTCGCTGGTCGGCGGCGTGCCGCCCGAGGTGTACGTCCCGGACACCGGCCCCCGCGTGCGGGTGAACCAGGTGGCGTACCTCCCGGACGGCCCCAAAGCCGCCACCCTGGTGACCACCTCTCTGGAGAAACTGCCGTGGCAGCTCGCGAACGCCGCCGGCAAGGTCGTCGCCCGGGGCGACACCACACCGCGCGGCGTCGACGTCTCGTCCGGGCAGAACGTGCACACGATCGACTTCGGCCGCTACACCAAACGCGGCACCGGATACACCCTGACCGCCGACGGGGAGACGAGCCGGCCCTTCGACATCGACCCACGGGCGTACGACAAGCTCCGGACCGACGCTTTGAAGTTCTACTACACGCAGCGCAGCGGCATCGAGATCCGCGATGACCTGCGCCCCGGCTACGGCCGCCCGGCCGGGCACGTCGACGTGGCGCCCAACCAGGGCGACGGCGCGGTGCCGTGCCAGCCCGGCGTCTGCGACTACACCCTCGACGTGCGCGGCGGCTGGTACGACGCCGGGGACCACGGCAAGTACGTCGTCAACGGCGGCATCTCGGTGTGGGAGGTGCTCAGCGCGTACGAGACCTTCCCGGCCCTGCGCAAGCTCGGCCTGACGATCCCCGAGAGCGGGAACCGCACCCCCGACGTCCTCGACGAGGCCCGCTGGGAGCTCGACTTCCTGCTGTCCATGCAGGTGCCGGCGGGCAAGCCGTACGCCGGAATGGCCCACCACAAGATCCACGACCAGGCCTGGACCGGCCTGCCCCTGCTGCCGCACCTCGACCCGCAGCCGCGCGAACTGCACCCGGTCTCCACGGCGGCGACGCTCAATTTGGCCGCCTCGGCGGCGCAGGCGGCCCGCGTCTACAAGAAGTACGACCCGGCGTTCGCGGCCAGGGCGCTCTCCGCGGCCCGCACCGCGTACGCGGCCGCCAAGGCCAACCCGGTCATGCTCGCGCCGGAGTCCGACGGCGTCGGCGGCGGCGCCTACAACGACACCAAGGTCACCGACGACTTCTACTGGGCGGCCGCCGAACTGTTCCTCACCACGGGGGAGAAGCGGTACCAGGCGGACGTGCTCTCGTCGCCCGAGCACACCGCCGACGTGTTCGGCGCCGGCGCCTTCGATTGGGCCTCCACCGCCGCGGCGGCGAGGCTCGATCTGGCGCTGGTGCCGAACCGTCTCCCCGGCCTGGCCGCCGTCAAGGCGTCGGTGGTCCGGGGAGCGGAGAAGTATCTGGCCATTCAGAAACAGCATCCGTACGGCGTTCCGTACGCCCCGGCGAACAACGCGTGGGACTGGGGCTCGAACAGCATCATCCTCAACAACATGGTGGTGCTGGCGGCCGGCCACAAGATCACCGGCCGCGCGGTCTACCGGGACGCGGTGCTGACCGGCCTGGACTACATGTTCGGCCGCAACGCCCTCAACCAGTCCTACGTGACCGGATACGGCGAGGTCAGCTCGCACAACCAGCACAGCCGCTGGTACGCACGGCAACTGGACCCGGCGCTGCCCAACCCGCCGGTGGGAACGCTGGCCGGCGGCGCCAACAGCGCCATCCAGGACCCGTACGCCCAGAGCAAGCTCACCGGCTGCGTGGCCCAGTTCTGCTACATCGACGACATTCAGAGCTGGTCCACGAACGAGCTAACCATCAACTGGAACGCGCCGCTGGCCTGGATCTCGGCCTTCGCGGCGTCCTGACCGGAAATGGGGTCGCGCGTCACGGCGCGCGGCCCCTACGGTGACGGAATGTCCGCCGACGCCGCCCGCGCGGCCGAAATGCTCAGCCAGCTGGCCGTCCCGCAACGCCTGGCGGCGTACGCCGAGCTGGTCCGCCGGGGCGCCGAGGGCGCCACGATCGCCGAGCTGGCCTTCACGATCGACGTCCCGGTCCAGAAAGCCGGCGAGACCCTGGCCCGCCTGGTCGCGGCCGGCCTTGCCACCGGCACCGGAAACGGCGTCTACCGGGCCGATCCGAGCGCGCTGCGACAGGCCGCGTCCGCGGTGGACGCCCTGCAGCCGATGGCCCCGCTGCTGCGCGACTATCCCCAGCTACGGGGCAACTTCGCCCACGGCCGCCTGACCAGCCTGCCGCCGACACTGGGCGAGCGCTACGAGCTGATCGGCGAACTGTTCGCGCGGTTCCTGGCGCTGGACGGCCTCTACGACGAGGACCACATCAACACGCGCCTGTCCCAGGTCACCGACGACGTGGCCGGCGTCCGCCGCATGCTGGTCGACACGGGCTGGCTGGAACGCGACCGCGCCGGCACCACATACGGTCCCGGCCGCCCCCTGCCGGCCCCACTCATATGATCATGACGTGGACCGCCCCGTTCGTCGTGCGTACCTGGAAATGATCTCCAAGCGGGTGTGGCCCGCCCTGAAGGCCGCCGGCTTCCAGCGGTCGTCCGGCACGTTCCGCCTCCGTTCCGGCGACGGCGACGCCGTCATCCTCGAGTTCCAGGGCTCCGGAAGCAGCGGCGGCGATCTATCGCTCTTCTACATCAACATGGCGGTGTCCACCGGCGGTTGGCTCCGCTGGCAGCAGACCCGTGGCTTCGTGGACGGGGTCCGGCTGCCCCGCACGATGGCGAGCCAGTGGTGGAACCGCCTGGAAGCGCCTCCCGAGTTCGTCGACTCCTACGCGCCGGGCATCGGCGTCCGCCGCGACACGTGGCGGCTCACCTCGACCGGCGATGCGGAGCGGTGCGGCGACTTCCTCGTCGCCGCACTGCCCTCTCACGTGCTGCCGTTCCTCGAGGAGATCCTCGGCCATTACCGTCGCATCGACGAGTCGCTTCGGGCCGGCGAGGTGAGGCTGCCACCACCACCGGCCAACGCACTCGAGGGCTTTCACTTCCTGAAGGAGCCCGACCACCCGTACGTGGCCTGGGCTCTGTCCCACGACATAGACACATAGCAACGCCGCTGGTACTAGTTGGTCGTGCTGAGGGTCATCGAATGGGTTGTGCTGGGAATCGGTAGCGCGGGGGCCATCGTCTACGGCGTACGCCGGCACCGGCCCGCCCGGATCGGGCCCTGGCTGCTGCTCGCGGGGGCCCTGCTGGCCAGCGCGGCCGGTGACGTGCTGACCGCGCTGGACCGGGCGAGTGTCGCCGATCTCTGCTTCTACGTGATGTTCGCGCTGGTCGCCGCCAGCCTGCTGCAGTTCACCCGCGTCGGTGCGGTTCTCGTGGACCGGGCCCGGCTCATCGACCTGCTCGCGTTCGCGTGTTCGGCGCTGCTGGTGGTCTGGGTGTTCGCCGTCGGGGACGCCGGCCGCATCGGGAGCGTCTCCGGGGCGTACGTCATCGGCGCCCTTCTGCTTCTCGCCGTTGTCGCCCGTGTGCTGGTCGCCGTGGGCCGGAACGTCTCGGCCGTGCTGCTGGTCGTGGGCGCGGTGGGTGTGCTGGTCAGTGACATCGTGCAGCCGCTGTGGCCGGGACGGCTCAGCGAGTCGGGGTTCGTGGTGCTCTACCTGTCCTGGGGCGCCGCCGCGCTGCACCCGTCGATGGTCCGGCTCACCGAGCCGGCGGAGCCGCGCCCGAGCCCGTGGCTCGGCCGCTGGGCGACGCTGCTGGGCATTTCGGTGGCCACCCCGCCGGTCGTCCTGCTGGTCGAGGCGATCGACGGCACGGTCGGCGACGGCGTGGTGATCGCGGTGGCCGGTGCGATCACCCTGCTCCTGACCATCACACGGCTGATGGACGCGGTGAACCTGAACGGCCAGGCGCTGACGCGCGAGCGCGGTTTGAGGCAGGCGAGCGCCGCGCTGGTGGCAGCCGCCGACACGCCGGCGGTGGATGAGGCGGTCCGGGCCGCGGTCGCGCAGCTCATGCCATCGGAGGCGATCCGCAGCACGGTCTTCGCCGTGGACGACGTCCCGCTCGAAGCGGCGCCCGGTCCGGAGGCCGGCCCGCCGCACCGCAGCTGGTGGATCGCGGAGGCGGACGACGACTACGCGACGCTGGTGTGCCCGCTCTGGCTGGAGCCGCTGGCGGTCGCCCGGCCGAGTGGCGGCGCCCTGATCCTTCAGGGCCGCCGGGACACGTTGACGGCCACGCGCGACACGCTGGAGGTGCTGGCGGGTCAGGCGGCGCTGGCACTGGACCGGATCTCCCTGATGGAGGCGGTGGGCCGCCGCGACAGTGACCTGTACCTGCGAGCGGTGATCAGCAACAGCACGGACATGATGCTGGTGATCGACGAGGACCAGCGCATCCGATACGCGAGCCGGTCACTGCGCGACCTGCTGGGCGCGGGTGACCTGCCGCCGCTGGCCACCCTCGGCGACCTGGTGCATCCGGACGACCGTACGAGCTTGCGCCAGGCGTTCCGCGGCTCCGGCGACGGCGTGGTGTTCTGCTCGTTGCTGCGGCCCGACGGCAGCCAGGTGCCGGTCGAGGTCACGTACCGGGACTTGCGAGAGGACCGCCTGGTCCAGGGGTTCGTGGTGACCATGCGGGATTTTCCGCTGAGCCCTGACCGGCACGACCAGCGATCGCAACGCGACAAAATGGACGAATTGCCGGGTCGGGTGAATCGGCGGAGCGCTCAGCACAAGTTCCGCTACTAGCTTCCCTGTTTCGCTCGTACCTTGTCGACGGTGTCCCAGTCGGTGCCGGTCAAGGTGGTCAAGGCGGCGGGGAATACGCCGTCCTGTTCCTTGAGGATGTGGTCGCGTAGCAGGTCCAGGGTTTCGATCAGGCGGGTGGGCCAGGCCGGGTCGGCGGGGGTTTCGTGGGCGGACTCGGCCAGGACGGCTTCCACTTGGCGGTGTTCGGACTCCAAGGTGCCGATCTGGTCGGGGAAGTCGTTGGCCAGCAACGGGAACAGGCCGTGTTCCTCCACCTCGGTGTGTGGGGTCAGCACGGTGGTGATCTCGCGGGTCAGGGCCGCCATGCGATTGGTGTCGGCCGTGGAGCGGATGGCGCTGATCAGGTTGACGACCTCGTCGTGTTCGCGGGTCAGCTCCTCGATGGCGGTGACCGACTGGCAGCCGCAGTACTCGCACATGATGGGACTCCCTCTCGGCCGTGGCCCCGCGTGGGGACTCGCCTTGAGCCTGGACCGCCCACCGGTTCCGGTCAGGGGGAGCAGGTCCTTTCAATGCCGGGCCCAAAGTCCCGAACCCGGCGTACGTCCGGGTCGTCCGGCCCTACCCGCGAGATCCCGGCCGGGGTTACCAATGAGGCATGCCCACGGTAGAGGTGAATCCGGTCCGTCGTGGTCGCCGGGAGATCGGCGCCTACGTCACCGATGACGCGCAGGGGACGAGGTTCGTGCCCGCGCTGGACGTCACCGCCCTGGCCACGGTGGCGGCGGTGGCCGTCACCGGCGTCGCGATCGGGTTCGCGGCCCGCCGCCGGCCCGCCATCGGCTCCGTCACCATGGGGCCGGGCGGCTGGATCAGCCTCAAACGTTCCACGCGCCCGCCGTTGCGCGCCGCCCGCCCGAAGCGCCCGTGGTGGGCCCGCCTCCTGCGCGCGCGGCGCCTCGTCGAGCAGCGCTGAACGCGCCAAGCGATGGGCGCGCACGGCGCCCCTTCGAGCGGCGCTGATTGTCGCGGCGCGGGGCTTGCTACGGTGCGTTCATGACTGCGGAGGAGCGCGGCAAGCGCGTCACTGGGCTCGTCTTCGCCGCGATCACCGGGGCGCTGGCCGGGGCCGCCGTCTCGGGCCGGCGGCGTGGTCGTGGGGCGGCGATCGGCGCGGCCGCGCTCGTCGTGACCGAAGCCGTGTCCCGGGCCCGGCAGAAACCGGGGGAGATCCCGGCCTGGTGGTCGCGGGTGGTCATGAGCGGCGCGCTCGCGGCGCCCGCCGGCTGGCTGGGCGGCCGGGTCACCGGCGCCGGCCCCGTTGCCGTGGGCGCGGCGGCGGGTGCGGTCGCCGGCGCGCTCGGCATGCGCCCGCAGAAGGTCGCGCTCGGCCCCGTCGCCGGAGCCGCCGCCGGGGCCGCGTGGCGTCTGGCCGCCTCGAACGCAGCGCCCCCGGCCGCGGTGGCCGCCACCGCGGTGGTCGGCTACCGGGCCTTGGCGGCGCTCCTGTTCCGCGATCCCCAGGTCGGCCTGCTCGCCGAAGGGGTCCGGGCCGAGGACCTTCCGTTCGTGGTGCCGCTGGAGGCCCGAGCCGGCTACGTCGGCACCGGCTACGTGCGGGAGCTGGCCGAGGTGCTCGGCGGCACGTACCAGGCCGACGCCGACGACGTGGGCATCGTCGCGTCACTCGACGACCTGGCCGGCCCGCAGTTCGACCCGGCCGGCGTCGATCCCCTGGTGCGGGAGTTCTACGAGCACACGACCCGTTTCCGGCTCGACATCGTGCCCGAGTGGCGGCTCTGGGTGCGCCCGGGTTACCTGCTCTACCGCACCTTCGTGGCGCGCCCGCTGGGCCAGGCCAACGTGCCGATGAACCAGCGCGAGACCCTGCGCGGCGTCCGCAGCCGCATCGACACCATCACCCCGAAGGACACCGACCTCATTGGCGTACGGGGTTGGATCCGCTCCTTCGCCGACACGGACGAGCCGATCTACGTCGGCATCTACACCACGTACCGGCATGACGGCCGTGGTTACGTGAGCGTCGGTTTCCCCGTACCCCAAGGAAATTTCACCGCGACCCTCCTCCCCGAGCCCCGCCCCGGCGGAGGCCTGGTCCTGACGAGCCGCAGCCCGCTGCCCCACCCGGGCCACTACCTGACGTACGTCGACGCCGAGTCCCGGGACCTGACCACACTGGCCGTTCATGGCTTCACCGAGCAGCTGGACGTCTACACCGACGACGGCACCTTGCGCGCCGACCACGCGTTCTCCCTGTACGGCTTCCCGTTCCTGGTCCTGCACTACACAATCGACCGCAAGCCGGCGGCGGGCTGACGGTAGCGCAGTTCGAGATCGCCGACAGACTTGAAGGCGATGCCTTCAGAGAGATGGTGAACGTACGCGGACCTGATCGGAGGCTCCGGGTCAAGAATCAGGCGGCGTGTCCCCGGGTCCGGCCTCCCGCTTCGGCGGAAGTCGACCAGGTAGCCGAGTCCGGCTTCGCTGTTGACCAGCTTCTTGTGATCGCCGTCGAGGTGGCTGAAGCCGTAGTCCAGACCCATCTCGATCACGATCGCCGCGGCAACTCGTCCGTTGCGGTACTCCGGCAGGGTCGCCTCGGCCAATTGGTTCGGGCTGAGGATGGCCAGGTCGCTGTTGCCCCGGCCATTCTTCTCACCGCGTCGCGTGGTCTCGGGCCACTCCTTGTGGATGAGCTGAGTGCGGTATCCGCTACGTCCGATCGACACTCTCGAGCCGAGCACTGGGTGGGACGCCAGCAGTTGGTACAGGCGGACGTGGAGGGAGTGTTCGACGCGGTGCAGGTACGGGTGCTCCACGAACTCCAGGACCAGCTCATTGATGGCCTGCTCGACCGCTGGGACGGCCTGGCTGAGCCAATCGGGATCGGGCTCGACGCAGAGCGTTTCCGCCACGGGATTCGGGCGCGCCACCGATGAGCCCGTGACGATGCGCCGCGCACCACGTGCGCGCAGCCATTCGACGAGACCAGCCACGGTCTGGTGGGCCGCGATCTCGTCCGGCGTGACATGCCGACCCGCGGCGAGCTCGAACTCCCATTCCCATTCCTTGCGAATGTTCTGCGCTGTGCAGATACGGACCGTTTGGTTCCCCTGCGTCTTGGTATAGACGTCACGACCTTCGACCGAGATACGTGCCACGGAAGCCCCATTCTGATCAGAACGTTCGACCCGACCACTCCGCGTGCGTTGATCGGTCGGCCTGGACCGGACCTGAGCTCCTGGAAGCCTCGAATGTCGTACCCCCTCGGCATACTCCATGGCCATGGGATGCCGTGGGGTGTTGTTCGCGTTGACCGGGGCTCAGGATGCTGCTCTGGGCGCCACGCGCGATGACGACGAAGTGATGGAGTTCGTCGAAGAGGTGGAGGAGGCCTGGGCGGGGGACTGGCTGTGCGAAGTGGACAAATCCTGGGACGCCATGCACCGGTGCCTGAGTGACGGCACCCTTCAGCTCGGGCGGCGTACCGGCGAAGCTCTGGAACTGGCGCTGCTCGGCGGTGGCCATCACCACGAAGGGGAGGACTACATCGTCGCCCATGTGCTCGCCGATCAGGTGCCGGCGGTTGCGGCGGCGCTGGAGACCGTGAGTGAGGCGTGGCTGCGGGAACGGTACGACCGTATCGACGCCGGCGACTACCAAGGGGTGCTCGGCGATGAGGACTTCCAGTACACGTGGCAGTACCTGACCGAGGTCCGTGACTTCTACAAACGCGCGGCCGGGGCCGGGCGGTCGGTCATCTTCACGGTCGACCAGTGAGGCCTCCTCGCACCTCGGTCTCCTGGCTGAAGAAGTCGCCGGTCAACATTGGCATGGCCTTGGCTATGGCGGCCCGGGTCTCGGGGAGCTTCAGCGAGTCGTCGTGATGCTGTTTCGACTCCCAGACCTCGCTCACCCAGATGGTGACGTCGTCGGTGACCGCCGCGCTGACCACGTAGAGGTGGCAGCCGGCCGCCCGCAGGCCGTCGGCGCCGCTCACCAGGAGGTTGATGATCTCGTCGCGGTGGCCGGGCTGGGCCTTCATGGAGGCGATGTATCCGTACGGCATTCCGACATCCTCACATGAACGTTGCCAGGTCAACCATCGGGCGGCGGGTACGCTCCCGGGCGGGAGGATGATCACGTGTTGCAAGGGCGCAGGCGCGAGCGTGAGACGTTCGACCGGCTGCTGCGCGACATCGCGGCCGGTAACAGCCGGGTCCTGGTGCTTCGCGGTGAGGCCGGGGTCGGCAAGACGGCTCTGCTCGACTATCTCGCGGAACAGGCGGGTTCGGGTGTACGGACCACTCGCGCGGCCGGGGTCGAACTCGAGTCGGAGATCGCCTACTCCGCTCTTCAGCAGCTCTGTGCGCCTCTGCTGGGGTCGCTCGACCGGCTTCCGGAGCATCAGCGGGAGGCGATCACCACCGCCTTCGGGCTGAGCGCGGGCAGCCCGCCCGAGCCGCTTCTGGTGGGGCTGGCGGTGCTGGGCTTGCTGGCCGAGAGCGCGGACGAGCAGCCGCTGGTGGCCATCGTCGACGACGTTCAGTGGCTCGACCGGATGTCCGAGGTGATCCTGACCTTCGTGGCCCGGCGGCTCGGTGCCGAGTCGGTGGCCCTGATCTTCTCGGTGCGGTCGCCGGGTGACGAAGGGGTCCTGGCCGGGCTGCCCGAGCTTCCGGTGGGCGGGCTGCCCGACGCCGAGGCGCGTGAGCTGCTCGACTCCGTTCTTCCCGGTCCGGTCGATTCCCGCGTACGGGATCGGATCGTCCTCGAGACGCGCGGGAACCCGCTCGCGCTGCTGGAGCTGCCCAAGGGGCTCACGGCGGCGGAACTGGCGTTCGGCTTCGGCGGGCTGAGCTCCACGCCGCTGGCCGGCCGGGTCGAGGAGACGTTCCGGCGGCGCATCGCGGCCCTGCCCGCCGAGACCCGCATGGTGCTGCTGGCGGCGGCGGTCGAGCCGGTCGGCGACGTGCCGCTGCTGTGGCGGGCCCTGCGACGGCTCGGCATCGGGCCCGAGGCGGCCGCGCCGGCCGAGTCGGCGCAGCTCATCGACCTCAACCGGCGGGTGCGCTTCCCGCATCCGCTCGTCCGTTCGGCCGCCTGGCGGGCCGGGCACGCCGACGATCTGCGCGAGGTGCACGCCGCCCTGGCCGAGGCCACCGATCCGGGGGAAGATCCGGACCGGCGGGCCTGGCACCGCGCGCACGCGGTCTCCGGCCCTGACGAGGAGGTCGCCACCGAGCTGGAGAGCTCCGCCGGCCGCGCGCTGGCCCGGGGCGGCCGGTCGGCCGCCGCGGCCTTCCTCGAGCGGGCCGCCGAGCTCACCCTCGACCGGGCCCGCCGGGCCGATCTGCTCATCTCGGCCGCGCGGGCCCACGCCGACGCCGGCTCGTTCGCGCAGGTCCCCGAGCTGCTGGCTGTGGCCGAGATGAGCCACCTGGACGCTCTCCAGCGCGCCCGCGCCGAACGCCTCCGGGCCCACCTGGCCCTCATCCTCAACCCGGGCCGCGCCGCCGGCCCGCCGCTGCTCGCGGCCGCCCGCCGGCTGCGCGACCTCGACCCGGCCGCCGCCCGCGAGACGTACCTCGCGGCCGTGGGCGCCGCCCTGCACGCGGGCCGTCTCGACGACGCCTTCCTCCGCGACGTGGCTCGAGCAGCCGCCACCGAGGCCCCAACAGCCGCTACCGCGCCCGCGCCCGCGCCTGCACCCGGCACCGCGCCCGCGCCCGGCACCGCGCCTGCACCCGGCACCGCGCCCGCGCCCGCGCTCGACAACGCGGCGGGCGCGGCGGGCGCGGCGGGCGGGACGATCGGCGACGACGCGGCCGGGCTGCTGCTCATTGGCATCACGACCTGGATCCTGGACGGTTATGCGGCGGCGGCGCCGACTCTCAACCGGGCGCTCGACGTGCTCGTGGAGAAACCGGAGCCGGGGCTTCTGTGGTTGGCCGCCCCGGTGGCCCATGAGATGTTCCGGCACGACGTGTGGGATCCGATCACCGAGCAGGGACTGCGGGCGGCCCGGGCGACCGGCTCCCTGTCGCTGCTTCCCACGGCACTGGCGTTCCGGTCGGGGATCCTGCTCTACATGGGCCGGCTGGCTGACGCCGCCAGCCTCACCGACGAGGCCGGGGCCCTGCGGCAAGCCCTGGGCAGCGCGCTTCAACCATCCGCGTCGGTCACGCTGGCCGCCTATCGAGGCCTTCAGCCGTACGCCTCCGAACTCGCCGACGAGGTCGTCCGGGACGCGAACGCGCGAGCCGAGGGGCGGTCGCTGGGCGTGGCCGGCTTCGGCCGGGCCGCCCTGGCCAACGGGCTCGGCGACTTCGAAGGCGCCTACCGGGCGGCCCGGGAAGCCGCCGAATATCCAGATCTCGCCGTCTACGCCTGGACCCTGAGCGAGCTGGTCGAGGCGGCCGCCCGGGCCGGGCACCACGAGGAGGCGGCCGCCGCGGCCGGACGGCTGGCCGAGCGGACCGCGATCGCCGGCACCGACTGGGCCCTCGGCGTGCAAGCCGTGGCCGACGCGCTGACCGGGCCGGCCGGCGACGTGGAGAAGCGGTTCCGGGCCGCGCTCGGGCATTTCACCGCGGCGGGCGGGGTCATGCAGGCCGCCCGCACCCATCTGCTGCTCGGCGAGTGGCTGCGGCGGGAGAACCGGCGCACCGAGGCGCGGGGTGAGCTGCGGGAGGCGTACGAGGCCTTCACCTCGATGGGCGCCGAGGCGTTCGCCGACCGGGCCGCCCGGGAGCTGGCGGCCGCCGGTGAGGCCGTACGGCGGAAAGCCTCGGACAGCGCCGGCAAGCTCACCGCCCAGGAGGAGCAGATCGTGCGCCTGGCCGTCGCCGGGCGCACCAACGCCGAGATCGGCAGTGCCCTCTTTCTCAGCCCGCGCACCGTCGAGTGGCACCTGCGCAAGGTGTTCACCAAGCTCGGCATCACGTCACGGCGGGAGCTCACTTCAGCCCTTCCCTGACCCGGGCCTCGGTCGGGGCCAGGGCCGTCGTCAGCGTGCGGGCCGTGTCGATCAGCGGGACGTGGCTGAACGCCTGCGGGAAGTTGCCGACGAGGCGGCCGGCCTCCGTGTCGTACTCCTCGGAGAGCAGGCCCACGTCGTTGCGCAACGCCAGCAGGCGGGCGAACGTCTCGCGCGCCTCCTGCTCCCGGCCCATCAGCGCGTAGTTGTCGGCCAGCCAGAACGTGCAGGCCAGGAACGCGCCCTCGCCCGGCGGCAGGCCGTCCACGTCGGTGCCGTGATGCTGCGTGTAGCGCTGCACGAACCCGTCGACCAGCAGGTTCTCCTCGATCGCGGCCACCGTGCCGGCGACCCGCTCGTCGCCGGCGGGCAGGAAACCGACCAGCGGCACCATGAGCAGAGCCGCGTCGAGCTCCTCGGAGCCGTAGTACTGCGTGAAGGTCCGCCGTTTCTTGTCGTACCCCTTCGACAGAATCTCGGCATGAATCTCGTCGCGCAGCTTCACCCAGCGTTTCCGGGGGCCGGGCAGGCCGAAATCGTCGATCGCCTTGACCGCGCGGTCGGCCGCCACCCACGCCATCAGCTTGGAGTGCACGAACTGTTGCGGGCCGCCGCGCACTTCCCAGATGCCCTCGTCCGGGTCGCGCCAGTGCTCCTCGACGAACTCCATCAGCTTGCACTGCAGGCCCCAGGCCGGGTCGTCGGCCTTCAGGCCGGCTCGCCGGCCCTGATGCAGGGCGTCCATCACCTCGCCGTAGACGTCGAGCTGGAACTGTTCGGCGGCGGCGTTGCCGATCCGCACGGGATTGCCGTCGTATCCGGTGAGCCACGTGGCGACGTACTCGTCGAGGCGCCGCTCACCCGCCACCCCGTACATGATCTGGAGCTCGGCCGGGTTGCCCGCGATGGCCCGCAGCAGCCATTTGCGCCAGGCGGTGGCCTCGCTCTGGAAACCCGAGAAGAGCAGGGACTGCAGGGTGATGGTGGCGTCGCGCAGCCAGCAGAACCGGTAGTCCCAGTTGCGCACGCCACCGAGCTTCTCGGGCAGGGAGGTGGTGGCCGCGGCGACGATGCCGCCCGTCGGGGCGTAGGTCAGAGCCTTCAAGGTCAGCAGCGAGCGTACGACGGCGTCCCGCCACTCGCCCTCATAGGTGCACGCGGAGACCCAGCCCCGCCAATACCCTTCGGTGACGCCCAGCTCCTTGACCGGGTCGACCGGTTCCGGCGGCGGCAGGTGCGACGGCCGCCAGGTCAGCACGAACGGCACGGTCTCGCCCGGCCCCACGGTGAACTCGGCCCGGGTCGCCATGTTCTCGCCGCGCGTCTCCACCGGCGTGCGCAGCCAGGCCGCGTCCGGCCCGGCCACCGCGACCAGATCGCCCTGCTCCTGATAGACCCACGGCACCACGTGCCCGTAATCGAAGCGCAGGCGCAGCACCATCGTCATGTCGACGCGCCCGCGGACGCCGGTCACGATCCGTACGACCGAGGGCGCCTGGTTGTCGCGCGGCGGCATGAAATCGGTCAGGCGCACGACGCCGCCGGCGGTCTCGAACTCGGTCTCCAGCACGAGCGTCTCGTCGACGTAGCGCCGCCGGACGGTGTAATCGCCCTCGGGCACGATGCTCCAGTGCCCGTTCTCCTCGTCGCCCAGCAGCGCCGCGAAGATCGCCCCGGAGTCGAAGCGCGGCACGCACAGCCAGTCGATGGTGCCGTTGCGCCCGACGAGAGCGGCCGTCTGGGTGTCGGCGATGATCGCGTAGTCCTCGATCGGCAGAGCCATAGTCGCAGTGAATACCCGCGTGCGGCGCCCACCTACCATGACCGGCGATGACTTCTCTCGGACAGGCCGGCCGCGGCATGGCGGTGGCGACCCTGGTGTCCCGGGCCGCCGGTTTCGTCCGGGTTCTGGTCCTGGCGTCCGCTCTCGGCCTGGGCAGCCGGCTCCTGGACGCGTACAACGTGGCCAACACGCTGCCCAACGCCGTCTTCGAGATCGTCGTCGGCGGTGCCATGGCCAGCGTGATCGTGCCGCTGCTGGCCAGGTCCGACGGCACGCCGCAGACCCAGAAACTGCTTTCCCTGATTCTGTACGGGCTGAGCGCGGTCACCGTGGCGGCGATGCTGTCGGCGCCCTGGCTCGTCTCGGTGCTGACCCCGGGCTTCTCGGCGGGCCAGCGCGACGTGGCCGTGGATTTCGCCCGCTTCTTCCTCCCGCAGATCCTCTTCTACGGCGTGAGCGCGATCGCCGGCGCCATCCTCAACACGCGCGGCCACTTCGCCGCGCCGGCGTGGGCTCCGCTGGTCAACAGCGTCGTCGTGATCGCCGTGGGATTGCTGTACCTGGCCGTGCCCAGCTTCACGCTGCTGGCCGCCGGCACCACGGCCGGCGTGTTCGCCCAGATGGCGCTCGTGGTGTGGGCGCTACGCCGCAGCGGCTTCCCCCTGCGCCTGCGGCTCGACCTGCGCGGCATCGGCCTGCGCCGGATCGCCCGCCTCGGCGCCTGGATGCTGCTGTCGGTCGCCGCCGCCCAGGTGCTGCTGGCCGTGGCCACCCGCGCGGCCTCGCTGAGCGGCCCCGGCGGCGTGAGCGTCTACCAGAACGCCTCGGCGATCTTCCAGGTGCCGTACGCGGTGATCGCCCTCTCGGTGATGACGGTCGTCCTGCCGCGGCTGTCCCGCAACGCGGCCCGCCACGACCTGCGCCGCGTCACCGACGACCTGTCCCGCGCGATCCGCCTGGCCGTGGTGATCCTGGCCCCCATCGCCGCCGCCATGCTGGTGCTGGGCCCGCGGATCGCCACCCTGCTGTTCGCCCACGGCAACAGCTCCGGGTCCGCGGTCACCCAGCTCGGCCTCGTGGTCGCCGGTTTCGGCCTGGCCCTGGTGCCCTTCACCGCGTACGCCATCCTCCAGCGCGGCTTCTACGCCCTGCAGGACACGCGGACCCCCGCCCTGATCACCACCGGCGTGACGGCCGTCGGCGTGCTCGGCTGCCTGGTGGCGGGGGCGACGCTGCCTTCCGCTCTCGTCGTGGTCGCGCTTCCTTGGGTGTACGCGGTCGCGTACACCACCGGCCTCATCGCGTCGGCGGCCGTCCTGCGCCGTCGCCTGGGCCGCCTCGACGGCCACCGCCTGCTCCGCACCCACGCCAAGGTGGCCGTGGCCACCGGCGCCGCCGGCCTGCTCGTCCTCCCGCTGAGCGACTGGGCGCCGATCGCGGTCGTCCTGGGCGCGGCCGCTTATCTGGGAGTCGCCAAGCTGGTGCGCTTGGGTGAGCTCCGCCAGCTGTATAGGATCACCGGCATGTCGTTCCTCCGTGCGTAGACGGGCCCGCTTCTCCAGCCGCGGCCCTGCTCTCCCGAGGAACAACCATGTCTTCGTCGTATCGTGCTGTCCTGCGCACACCCCACGCCGCGCGCGCTTTCAGCGCCGCCCTGATCGGCCGTCTGTCGTACGGCGTCGTCTTCCTCTCGCTCGTCCTGGCGGTCACCCGGGCCACCGGTTCCTACACCGTCGCGGGCCTGTTCACGGCCTTGTTCGGGCTGACGAGCTCGTTCCTGTCCCCGCTGCGCTCCCGCTTGATCGACCGCTTCGGCCCGCGCCGCACGCTGCCGGCCATGGCATCGGCGTACGCCCTGCTCCTGCTTTTGATCGCAGCCGCCACCTGGCGTCCCGGCACGCCGTATCCGGTGCTGTGGACGCTGGCCGTCACGGCCGGCGCCCTGACACCACCGCTGGGCCCCATCATGCGGGCACTGTGGACGGACATCATGCCGTCGGCGGAGCTGCGCCAGCGGGCCTTCTCCCTCGACACGGTCTGCGAGGAACTGCTGTACGTGACCGGCCCCCTGCTGGCCGGCCTCCTCGCCGTGGAGAATCCCGCATTGGGTGTCGCGGTGAGCGCCGCCCTGGTCCTGACCGGAAGTCTCCTGCTGGCCAGGGCGCCCGCCGCCGGCCTTCCCTCCGCGCCCCGACCCGGGCCGCGTATCCCCGCTCCGCCGATGCGTCTCGCCCTCATCCACCGCCCGATCCTGGTGTCGGCCGCGGTCGGCGCCGGTCTCGGCGCACTGAGCCTGCTGCTCGTCGCGTTCGCCGACCGCGACCACCACCTCGCCGCCGTCGCATGGCTGGAAGCGGCCCTCGCCATGGGCAGCGTCGCCGGTGGTCTCCTGTACGGCGCAGTCACCTGGCGTGTGCCCGCCGCCCGGCGCCTGCCCCTGCTGGCCGCCGCCCTCGGCGCGTCGCTCGCCGTCGCCGGCCTGGCCGGCAACCTGTGGGTACTCGCCGCCCTGGTCGGCGTCGCCGGCCTGTTCCTCTCGCCGGCCCTGACCACCGCCTATCTGCTCGCTGACGACGCCGCCCCACCGGGCGCCCGTGTGCGGGCCGGCACGTGGGTAAACACCGCCCACAACACGGCCAACTCCCTCGGCGCCGCCTCGATCGGCCTGCTGATCGGCCACGTCCCGCTTCCCGTCTGCTTCGCCCTCATCGCCGCACCCGCGGTCGCCGTGGCAGTACTCACCATCGGCGGCGGAGCGTCAGAGGACCTCCACCGTGACACCGTCCCCGTTGACGACCTCGCAGGACTCGCCGACCACAACGCGGAGGCCGCTCCGGCCGGAGAAGCCCGTCAGATCGACCTTCGGGCTCCCGTGGAGATCGGCGAGTTCGAGGTGGGGAATAGTGGCGAGCGCGCCGATGCCGTCCAGCCCGGCCGACGTCCTCAGGACGACCTCACGCAGGCTCGGATGGCCGGCGAGTGACGACACGTCGGCCCGGCGCGCGAGATTGCTTATGGTCAAGGACTGCAGGCTCACGGCCTGGAGCGGAGCGAAATCGATGACGTCGGTGGAGTGGTTCTCCAACCACAATGCCTCCAGGTTTCGGGCGCCCGCTCCGATGTATCGGAAGATGGCTGAGCTGGAGGTGCTCAGGCGGAGGTGCTTGAGTGACTCCATATTCCGGAGGAATCGGAGGTCGCTCAACGCACGGCCGTACACCACGAGTCCGCGCAGCTTTCTCAGACGGCTCAGGACGGTCGCGTCCCGGATCACGCTCCCCTCGAGCGGATAGAGGGACAGATCTTCGAGCTCCGGATATCTTTCGAGCCACGACAACGACTGAACCTTGAGCATGATGTTCAGATTGCGCAGCTCGGGCAGCTCGGTGGGCAACTGATCCAGCTGGATCTCCGGACCGATCTCCAGGACTTCCAGCAGCGGCATCTCCCGGAGAACGCCGAGATTGTCCAGCTTGGCCGGGATGTCGCCGGTCCAGGCCTTGAGCCCGCGCAGGTTCGTGAGACCGGCCAGAACGGGAGCCAGGTCGGTCTCTTCCGTCCTCACCCCGTACAGCTTGGTCAGTGATTTCAGCATGGGAGCCCGCCAGGCGTCGGCGTTTACCCAGCCGTCCTCGAGCGGGGAATCCGCGAGAACCACCCGCCCGTAGGTTTCGGGATCGAAGAAGTCGGCCGAGGCGAGCAGCTCCGTCATCACCTTCGGCCGGTCGTCGGCCCGGTGACTCTCGATCTTCTTGAGGGCCGCCGGTCCGCCGACGTAGGCACATGTGCTGATGATCGCGGCCACGACGGACTCGCTGAGCGCTCCTTCCGCCGCGCCGCCGTCGGGAAGGAAGCGGATCACGCGCTGGCCCGCCAGCGCCAGAGATTGCGCCTCGACCCGATTGCGGGGCGGGACGAGGAGTTCGAGGCTGGCGTCGATGCGCGCGATCAGCCTTTCCGGCAGCGCGGGAGCGGTCTCGATGCAGGCCGCGGCCAACAGCCGAAGCCGGCGGGTGTACCGGGCCGGGCCGCTCTCGGCCCGGTCCAGGAGGCCGTCGATCAAGCGTGAGCGGTACTCGTTGCTGGCCAGGCCGGCGGTCATGATCACGGTCTCGCGCCACATGTCCCGATGCGCGTGATCGATGAGGGCGTCGATGTAGTCGGCCTCGGCGATCTCCATCGCCGTGAGGAATTCCTGGAACGTGCGGTGGATGAACGAGACGCGATCCTCGGCCACGTCCCTCAGCACGCCGCTGCGGTCGAGCAGATAGGCCAGAACCTTGTCCGGTTCGTGCTCGACCCGCGGCATGGTCTTGAGACGTCGTGTGATCGAGTCCAGGACCTGGCTCTTCGCGAGCTCGGACCGGTTTCCGATCGTCAGCCGCCACGAGATCTCCTGCAGCAGCGAGGTGGTGAACTGGGCCGCAAGCGCCACCTGCCGATAGGCCGGCACGTCACGCCGCGCGTCCCGGCGCTCGATCAGCATGTCCAGCGCGGCCTTGTACAGCGCGATGCGATCGTGGGGCAGGTCGTCGGCCCGATCGAGATTGAGGGCGCAGAGCATCGCGCACATGAGCGGGTTCGTGGCCAGATCCCGCAGATGCGGGTTGGACTCCAGCCGGCTCAGTACCCGCCGTTCGTACCGGGGTATCGCCGACCGGTCGCAGGGCAGATATGTCGCGTAGCCGATCGCCTCATGCCACTTCCGGATGAACCTGGAGATGCTCGCGGGCGTCATCCTCTCGAGCATCAAAGGAGTGAAATCGTCGGCCGCCAGCCACCGGTCCGACGCGGCGGCCGGCCGGGAGGTGACGATGACGACGATCGAGGGATATCGCGCGATGATCTTCCGCAGCCAGGTGCGGACCATCGCCCGCTGCGCGAACACCAGCTCGTCGACGCCGTCTACCAGCAGCAGAGCCTCTCCGGAGGCGAAGACGTCGGTGACCCACCGGTCGGGCACCTCGCCGGAGAGCATCTCCAGCGCCTCACCGAGGGAGGGCCCGATCGGTGGCAGCAGCCGGTCCGCGTAATGCCGGAGCTTCAGGAGGAAGGGGACCCGGCCGTTCCAGCCGGACAGGGCCTCCTTGAAGGACGCGCGGGCCGCGTTTATCGCGATCCATCGCAGCAGAGTGCTCTTCCCGGAGCCCGCGTCCCCGCGGATCAGGATCCGGTTCGCGTTGGCCAGGGCGGTTTCGACATTTGATCCGGCGGCGTCGTCCTCGGTCTCCGCGACCTGACGGCGTGACGCGCCGAAGTCGCGCGCCACTGTGGACCGCACCCGGCTGGACCGATGCCGGGTCTCCGAGACTCGCAGCGCCAGGTACGCGATCGAGAGGGTCATCTCCGGGCTGTAGTTGCGCACGTCGACGCCGAAGAGTTCGAGTTGGTCGAAGTGGGTGGAGACCAGGCCGCAGTACAGATCCTTGAACGTCGCGGCGTTGCGGCGCCGGTCCGCCTCGGCCGGAACGCGATCCAGGAGCGTCGCGACGTCCTCGGAGAGCCTCGTCAGGCGCCCGAGTGACTCCTGGGCGGCCCTGTTGCCGAACTGGGGGTTGTAGCGGACCAGCTCGACGTGGCACCTCAGGCAGTACTCCATGACCCGCCGGGCCAGGAACCGCGCTCCGTCCACGATGTCGGCGTCGTGCAGCGACCGGTCCAGATCCGGCATCACGGCCGCGACGAGGTTGTCGGCGTCGGCGTCGGCCCGGAAGAGCTCCTCGTCCGAGCTCGCGTGCCGGACCAGGATCTCGTTCACCACGTTCAGAGCGGCCGCCACTTCGCTCTCCGGCAGCAAGCCAATCTCATGCTGGAAGGACGTCTCGAGCTTTTCCGCCATGTCGTTGGCGATGCCGGCGATCTGGAGGGAGAACTTCCGCCGGACGAACCGGTCGCGGATGCTCGTCTCCATCAGCGCGGACAGGTCGAGGGGAGCGTCGCGCTGCTGACGCCGGTGGCCGAGCCAGCCGGCCGCGAGGGTGCTGGCAACAGTCTTCCCCAGAGCCGAGGCCGCCGTCTCTACAAGGGGCACGTCCGCGACCCTACGCGCCCGGATCGGTTGCTGCCGTGGCCGTTCGGAGGAGGCGGTCTGGCTGGCGCCGGCGGCGTCCTCAGCGGTTGGTCAGGCTGAAGTGCATGTAGTCCTTCAGGCTTCGCCAATAGCCGCCCCACTGGTAGCCGTTCCACAGGAAAGCTCTTGCCGCGCCCTCGGCGTGCAGCATGCCGATCAGGTAGCGGTTGCGGTTCAGATAGAAGGCGCTGTTGGCGGGGGAGACGCTCGTGCCCCTGATCATCGGGTTCTGGAACGGGTTGATGTCGATCGCCACGCCTGACGCGTGCTCCGAGAAGACCTTTGTGCCGCCCACGTTGCGGCAGCTGTAGCCGGCCGTCACCGTGGCCATGTTCCGCTGTGTGGGTGCGTTGATCCGCATGGGCGCCATGCCCATGATGCGGAAGCGCCAGTTGTACAGCGTGTGGAAGATGTTCTGGACCCGGCGGGCGGCCTCGGTGCGGACCACGATGCTCCCGTCGTGGTGGGCGCCGGTGAAGTCGATGTAGGAGACCCAGACCTTGCGCAGGCCGGTCGGCAGGACCGGGCAGCGGCGCAGCGGGTTCCAGTTGACCATGCCGGGGGTCACCTGCTCGATGTGGGTACGCCACGGCGGGAGCAGGACCGTGGGCCTGCTCAGGCGCATCACGCCGTCCACCTGCACCGTGGTGGTCAACGGCAGCTGGTTCCAGCGGGCCAGGGTGGCCTTCGAATGGCCGTACATGCGGGCGATGCTCGCCAGGGTGTCGCCGGGGCGGACCACGTGCCAGGCCGGGGCGGCGGCGGCCGGTTTCACCAGGAAGACGGCAAGGCACGAGAAGACGAACAGGGCGGCCAGGGATCTCTTCAACACGGTTTCCGACCGTACGAAGAGATCCCGGCGAGCCGCAGGGAAACGCGAAAAAACGTCAGGCCAACGCGACCGGGCTGGGGGCCAGTGTCACGCGGACGGGGGCGCCGGCCGGCAGGGTGGCCAGGCGGTCGCTGGCGATCTGGGCCACCACCAGGACCTCGCCCACGGCGACCGTGACCTTGCTGATCGGGCCTAGGAAGCTCGTGGTCACGACCCGGCCCTCGCCCTCCTCGTGCGGCTCGACCGTTACCGACTCCGGGCGTACGAGCGCCGTGGCGCCGGTGGAGGACGACGACGGGCCGATCAGCGGGAGGCGGTGGCCGAGGACCTCGATGTGCTCGTCGACGATCGTGCCGGGCAGGCGGTTGGACAGGCCGACGAACTCGGCCACGAACGCCGACGCCGGGGCCTGGTAGATCTCGGCCGGGGAGGCGAGCTGCTCCAGCTTGCCGGCGCGCATGACGCCGACCCGGTCGGCGACGGCCAGGGCCTCCTCCTGGTCGTGGGTGACGAACAGGGTGGTCGTGCCGATCTCGGTCTGGATGCGGCGGATCTCGTCGCGCAGCTGCACGCGGACCTTGGCGTCCAGGGCCGACAGCGGCTCGTCGAGCAGGAGCACGCTCGGCTCGATGGCCAGGGCGCGGGCCAGGGCGACCCGCTGCTGCTGGCCGCCGGACATCTGGTGCGGGAAGCGATTCTCGAAACCGGTCAGGCCGACCAGGTCGAGCATGTCCCCGGCGCGGTTGGCGGAGGCCTTGCGGCCGCGCAGCTTCAGCCCGAACTTCACATTGTCCAGAGCGGACAGATGCGGGAAAAGGCTGTACGCCTGGAAGACCATGCCCATGTCGCGCTTGTTGGCCGGCAGAGCGGTGACGTCCTTGCCGCCCACGAGGACCTCGCCGCTGTCGGCGTCCTCGAGGCCGGCCAGCACGCGCAGGGCGGTGGTCTTGCCGCAGCCCGACGGGCCGAGCAGGGCGATGAACTCGCCCGGCGCGATCGACAGGTCCAGATTGTCCAGGGCGTGCACGGAACCGAAAGTCCGGCGCAGACCCAACAGATGTACGGCGACGCCGGTCATGACGTGGATTCCTTACGACGGGAGGATCGGCGCTCGCCGAACAGGGACAGCAGCAGGAGCAGGACGAAGGCCAGCAGCAGCGCGGTCAGCGACACGGCCACCGACATCGTGGCGCTGCTCTTGCCGAGGAACGCGATCGCGACCTGCAGGTTGGTCCGGTTCAGCAGCGACGCGATGGTGTATTCGCCGAGCACCAGCGCCACGGTCAGGAACGCGGCCGACAGGACGGCCGAGCGGATGTTCGGCAGCACGACCTTCCACATCACGCCGGCCCATCCCGAGCCCATGCCGCGGGCGGCCTCGGCCAGGGTCTTCACGTCGATGGCGGACAGGCCGGCGTCGATCGCGCGATAGGCATAGGGCAAAACCAGGATGGTGTACGCGAACACGAGCGTCACTGAGGAGCCGCCGAGGAAGTAGTTCACCCAGGCGTAGACCGGCGCCAGCCCGACGACCAGCACGATGGCCGGGATCGTCAGCGGCAGCAGGCACAGGAACTCGACCAGCCGGCGCAGGCGGGGGAGCCGGAGCCGTACCCACACCGCGGTCGGCACCAGAAGCAGCAGCATGAGCACCGCGGTGAGCGCCGCCTGCAGCAGCGACGCCACGATGCCGTCGGACAGGTCGGGGTACGTCGACGAGAGGCGAGGCCAGTCCACCAACAGCGACCACGTGTCGGAGTCGCGCGTGGAGAACTCGACCATGGCGACCAGCGGGAGCAGGAAGAAGACGCCGAGCACGATCAGCACGGCCCAGCGGAAGGCGCGCTGCTTGCGGGCGCGTCTCGCGATCACCCCAGCCATTTCGCCGTCCTCTTCTGCAGCAGGGTGTACAGGCCCATCACGACCGACACCACGATGACCATGCCGAGCGCCATCGCCTTGCCGACGTTGGCCTGACCGAGGATGACCTCGCTGGTCAGGGCGCTGCGGATCTGCAACGGGACGATCGGGTTGCCCTGGCTGACCAGGGCGGCCGCGGTGGCGTACGCCGAAAAAGCATTGGCGAAGAGCAAGAGCGTGGAACCGAGGAACGCCGGGCCCAGCAGCGGACCGGCGACCTTGGTCCAGTACTGCCAGGTGGTGCCGCCCAGGCTCTCGGTCGCCTCGCGCCACTGGGGGCGGATGCCGTCGAGCGCGGGCAGGAAGACGATCACCATGAGCGGGATCTGGAAGTACGTGTAGACCAGCGTCAGACCCGGCAGTTCGAACAGCCACACGCCGCCCGAGTAGATGTCGATGCCGTGATCCTGCAGGAAGACCGTGACGAAGCCGGACAGGCCGATGGTGGCCAGGAAGGCGAAGGCCAGGGTCACGCCGCCGAACTGGGCCAGTACGCCGGCGGCGGCGGTCACCACGCGGCGCAGGATGCCGTCGGGGCGGGCGGTGGCCAGGGCGTACGCCAGCACGGCGCCGAGGACCGCGCCCACGATGGCGCTGATCGCCGACAGCGCGATGCTGCGGCCGAAGGCGTCCAGGATGTACTCGTTGCCCAGCGCCTTGATGTTCTCGAGCGTGGCCCCGCCGTCGTTGCTCGCGAACGCGCCGATCACCACGACCAGGGTCGGGATGATCAGGAAGATCGCCACGTACGCGAAGAACGGAAGCGTGCCCAGCAGGGCGGTGCCCCGCAGGCGTGGCCGGGTGGCCACGCGCTGCGGAGCGGCCGCGACGACCTCAGCCAATGGCCTTGGCCCAGCTCGCGGTGAGGGTCTCCTTGGCCTTCGTGCTCTGGGCCTCGGTCGGGATCACCGGGGTGCCCTCGATCTTGGGGAGCGCGTCGTACGCGGTCTTGTCGATCGTGCCGGCCTTCTGCATGGCCTCGGCGCGCACCGGGCGGGCGCCGCCCTTGAGCCACAGGTTCTGGCCCTCGTCGCTGTAGAGGAACTCCTGCCACAGGCGCGCGGCGGCCGGGTGCGGGGCGTCCTTGTTGATGGCCTGCACGTAGTACGAGCCGAGGACGGCGCCGTTCGGGACGAAGGTCTTCCAGGTCTTGACCTTGGCGGCCTGGGCGACGTTCAGGTAGTCCCAGTCGAACACGACCGGGGTCTGTCCCGACTCGATGGTGGCCGGGGTCGGGTCGACCGGCAGGAAGTTGCCGGCCTTCTTCAGCTTGCCGAAGAAGTCGACGCCGGGGGCGATGTCGTCGGCCGAGCCGCCGTTGGCCAGGGCGGCCATCTGCACGCCGCCGAAGGCGGAACCGGCCTGGGTCGGGTCGCCGTTGAGCGCGACCTTGCCCTTGTACTCCGGCTTGAGCAGGTCGGCCACGCTGGTCGGGGCCGGGACCTTGGCGCTGTCGTAGCCGATCGACATGTAGCCGCCGTAGTCGTTGGTCCAGGCGCCGTTGGCGTCCTTCAGGCTGTCCGGGACGTCGGCCCAGGTGCTGACCTTGTACGGGGCGAACAGCGCCGTGTTGGCCGAGGCGACCGAGCCGCCGAGGTCGAACACGTCGGGCGCCTTGTCCTGGCCCTTGAGCTGGTTGGCGGCGTTGATCTCGTCCTGGCTGGCGGCGTCGGGCTGGGCCGAGTTCACCTTGATGCCGTACTTGTCGCCGAACGCCTTGATGATCTCGCCGTAGTTGGCCCAGTCCGGCGGCAGCGCGATGACGTTGAGCGCGCCCTCCTTCTTGGCCGCGTCGACCAAAGCGTCCATTCCGCCGAGGTCGGCCGCGCTGGCCGCGGTCGCCGCGCTGCTCGACGACGACTCGCTCTCCTTCTCAGGCGGGGAGCAGGCCGCGATCGCGGCAATCGTGGTGGCCGCCAGTGTGACGGCGACCGAGCGCTTGAATGTACGCACCGTTTTCCCTCTCTGGGCGCACCGTGCCGGTGCGCGCCGGGTGATCATGAGAGGGTTTTGTGAACGGGCGGGAACGATCAAGCGCCCGGCCGAAGATCAAAATTTGAAGGTGCTCACCAGCTGGCGGAGCTCGTCGGCGGTCCGGGCGACCTCACCCGAGGCCTGCCGGGTCTGCTCGACGCCCTGCACCGAGGCGGCGCTGGCGGCCGAGACATCGGCGATGTTGGTCGCGATGCGCGAGGAGCCGTTGGCCACCTCGGCGATGCTGCGGCTCATCTCGCCGGTGGTGGCGGTCTGCTCCTCGACGGCCGACGCGATGGTCGTCTGGAAGTCGTTGATCTGCGCGATGACCTCGGAGATCCGGGAGATGACCTCGACCGCGCCCGTGGTGTCGTGCTGGATGGCGGCGACGCGGGCGCCGATGTCCTCGGTGGCCTTGGCCGTCTCCTGAGCGAGGTCCTTGACCTCGGAGGCGACCACGGCGAAGCCCTTTCCGGCCTCGCCGGCCCGGGCGGCCTCGATGGTGGCGTTGAGGGCGAGCAGGTTGGTCTGCTCGGCGATCGAGGTGATCAGCTTGATGACGTTGCCGATCTCGGCCGAGGAGTCGCCGAGCTGGCGCACGGTCTCGGTGGCGCGGGCGGCCTCGCTCACGGCGACGGCCGCGATCTGGGCCGACTCGCTGGTGTTGCGGGAGATCTCGCGGATGGCCAGGCCCATCTCGTCCGAGCCGGCCGAGACGGTCTGCACGTTGCGGGAGATCTCCTCGGCCTCGGCCGCCGCCGACGAGGACTGGGCGCTGGTGTCGCCGGCCGCGTCGGCGATGGTGCCGGAGATCGCGGAGAGCTCGGCCGAGGCGCCGGCCAGCTTGTCGGCGTCCTTGGCCACGGTCTCGAGCGAGACCCGGAACTTCTCCAGGGCGCCGTCGAGGTGGGCCGCCATCACGCCGAGCTCGTCGCGGCTGGTGATGCCGCTGCGCTTGGTGAGGTCGCCGTGCGCGAGGGCGTCGGCCACCTCGCCGAGCCGGCGGACCGGCTTGAGGATCGAGCGGACCAGCGGGACCGCGAGGCCGATGAGCAGGGCCAGGCCGCCGGCGGCGACGAGGATGGCCAGCAGCTGCGTCGACTCCTCGGTCCTGGTCATGTCCGCGCGTTCCTGGGCGACGGCGGCGGTGACCTGATCGACCAGCGCGCCGAGGGCGTCGTCGGTCGTGCCGTTGCGGTCGGCGATCTCGCCGATCCTCGCGCTGACCGAGGCCGGATCGGCGACGGCGGCCTTCACGAACGACTCGATGTAGTCGTTGAACGAGCTGAAGTCGGATTGTGATTTCCTGAAGGTGGCCAGCAGATCGGCCGGAAGCCCGGCCGTGAGCACGGCGGCCTGGGCCTCTTCGGAGGCCTTGACGTCGTCGGCGGTGTCCGTGGTGGTGTCGATGCCGAGGGCGGCGCGGTAGGCGTCGGCCTTGAGCTCGCTCTGCCGCGTGTCGAGGTGGTTCAGGGCCGCCAGCCCCGCCTCGAGCCCGGTGATCCGATCGCTCTGGTCGGCCAGGCTGTCCTCGCCGGCCAGGGTGAGCCCGGCCAGGGCGCTCATCAGCACCGCGCCGGTTCCGACGATCAGCCCCAGCCTCTTGGCGATGCCGATGTCCTGAAGTTTCCGCATATGCCCTCCGAGCTCGCGATGTTGCCGTGCTCGATCGGCCGCCCCGAAACGGACATGAGATCTATCGGGCGGCTTTCTCCCGATACATCGCAGCGTCCGCCGCAGAAGACAATTCCGAAAAGTCGGACAACTCGCTCGCGCCGCGCCAGGCGGCGCCGATGCTGACGCCGACGGTCACCGTGCGGCCCCGCACGGAGATGGGCTGCCGGATCGTGTCCCGCAGCCGGTCGGCCAGGCTTTCCGCGTCGGCGAGCGTGGCGCCGGGCAGCACGACCACGAACTCGTCCCCGCCGAGCCGCCCGGCGAGATCACCGGCCCGCAGGTGGGAGGTCAGCCGGGCGCCGACCACGCAGAGCAGCTCGTCCCCGGCCGCGTGCCCGAGGGTGTCGTTGACGGCTTTGAAGCCGTTGAGATCGAGCAGCAGAACGGCCATGGCCTGCCCGTCCAGCTCGGCCGCGTAGGTGGTCAGCCGCTGCCGGTTGGGCAGCCCGGTGAGCGAGTCGTGGGTGGCCTGGTGGTCGAGCTGCCGCCGGATGGCCTGGAGCTCCTTGACCTGACGGCCGTAGGCGGTGGCGAGGGTGCCGCCGAGCGCGGCGATGAGAAGGTTGACCAGGATCGCCATGGTCACGTCGCCATGGTGGAAGGACCTCTCGCCGTAGCGGGCGGCTGCGAAGATCAGGATGAAACTGGTGCCGAGCCAGGCGATGAGCGCACCCGGAAGCCGCCGCCGCAGAGCCGCCACGAGCACGGGAAGCGCGAGCAGGGGCCAGGTGGTCTGCATGCTGTACGCCTGGACACCGACAACGATCCCGCCGATGGCGATCACGTCGCAGACGGTCTGCAGGGTGCCGAGCGCCCCGTACCACCGATCACCGGGCCGGTGGAAGTTGACCGCGGCAAGCACGTTGGCCAGCACCATGAGCACAATGCCGGTGTCACAAGCGAGCCGCATGGCCGGATGCACGTGCGCTTCAGGCGGCAGCCCGGTCAGCCCCGACAGGAAAACCGCGGTCGCCAGCACCCCGGCCACCCGAGCCAGAAAGGCACTGGCCTCAACGGTCCGCCGCCGCCGCCAGGCGGAGTGGTCAGTGGTCGCGTTCATCCGCCGTTGAATCGGCCGGGGCAGCGCGCCCCTGAGCCTTCAAAGAAAGCTCATAGGCTTCGCGCGGAGGGCGGGCGGCGCGGCGGGGGCTCAGGACCAGGCGGCCAGGACCTCGGGGACGGTTGTGGGTGTTTCGGGCTCGGGGTGTTTGGCGGCCGTGCGGGAGAAGCGCGGGGCGGGTGCGGGCTGGCTGACGCCGTCGACGGTGATGAAGGTGTCGCGTTCGGCGTTGTGTGGATGGTCGGGCGCCTCGAAAGGGGAGAGGACCGGGGCCACGCAGGCGTCCGAGCCGGTGAAGACGGTCGTCCACTCGTCGCGGGACCTGGCGGCGAACGCCGCCGCGAAACGGGCCCGCAGCGTGGGCCAGCCCGACTTGTCGTATTGATGCGGCAGATCGGATGAGGAGAGGCCCAGGCCGTCCAGGAGGGCCTGGTAGAAGGGTGGTTCGAGGGCGCCTACGGCCATGAAAGCGCCGTCGGACGTCTCGTACGTGTCGTAGAACGGGGCGCCGCCGTCCAGGAGGTTCTCGCCGCGGGCGGTGCCCCACTGGCCGATCGCGGCCATGCCGTGCACGAAGGTCATGAGCAGGGCCGAACCGTCGACCATGGCCGCGTCCACCACCTGGCCGCGGCCGGAGCGGGAGCGTTCCAGCAGGGCGGCCAGGACGCCTACGGCCAGCAGCATGCCGCCGCCGGCGAAGTCGCCGATCAGGTTGATCGGGGCGTGGGGACGTTCGCCGGCGCGCCCGAGCGGTTCCAGGGCGCCGGCGATCGCGATGTAGTCGATGTCGTGGCCGGCCCGGGCGGACAGGGGGCCGTCCTGGCCCCAGCCGGTCATCCGGGCGTAGATCAGGCCGGCGTTGATCTCGGAGAGCGTCTCGGGGCCGAAGCCGAGCCGCTCGGCGACACCGGGCCGGAAGCCCTCGACGAACACGTCGGCCCGCTCGGCCAGCCGCAGCAGCTCGGCCACCCCGTCCGGCGTCTTGAGATCGAGCTCGATCGTGCGCCGCCCCCGCCCCAGCGGCCCCAGCGGGGGAAACTGCCCGCCGGGCCGGTCGACGCGCACCACGTCCGCGCCGAGGTCGGCCAGCACCATGCACCCGAACGGCCCCGGCGCCAGCCCGGCCAGCTCGACCACCCGTATGCCTTCGAGCGGCCCGCTCACGCCGGCCCTCCCTCGACCGCGCGGGGGCTCATGCGGGGAGGAACCTGTCGCCGTAGCGCTTGGCCAGCTCGGTGGCCCGGGCTCGGAAGTCGGTGTGCTGGTGGGCGAAGCGCAGGACGCCGCCTGTCCAGGCCGGGTAGCCGATGCCGAGGATGGAGCCGATGTTGGCGTCCTCCTCGGTGCGCAGCACGCCCTCGGCCAGGCACCTCTGCGCGTCCAGGGTCTCGGCGAACAGGAACCTGTCCTGCAGGTCGGGCAGCGGCACGGCGCGGCCCTCGTCGGTGGCCAGGCCGGCCAGGCCCGGCCACAGGCCGGTGCGTTTGCCGTTGTCGTACGTGTAGAAGCCCTGGCCGGCGGCCCGGCCGGGGCGGGCGTGCTCGTCGACCATCTTGTCGACCAGGGCGTGGGACGGGAGCCGCTCGAACGAGTCGCCCGCGGCCGCCTCGAACTGGCGGCGGATCCGCTGGACCAGGGACAGGCTGACCTCGTCGGCCAGGGCCAGCGGGCCGGTCGGATAGCCGGCCTGGAGCGCCGCGTGCTCGATCGAGGCCGCGGGGACGCCCTCGGCCAGCATGCCGATCGCCTCGTCGATGAAACGGCCGATCACCCGGCTGGTGAAGAAGCCCCGGCCGTCGTTGACCACGATCGGCGTCTTGGCGATGCGCCGGCCCAGGTCGAACGCCCGGGCCACCGCCTCGTCGCTGGTCTTCTCGCCGACCACGATCTCCAGCAGCGGCATCTTGCCGACGGGGGAGAAGAAGTGCATGCCGATGAAGTCGGCCGGGCGGGACACGCCCTCGGCCAGGCCGGTGATCGGCAGCGTCGACGTGTTCGAGGCGAGCAGCGCGCCCGGCGCCAGCACCGGCTCGACCTCGGCGAAGACCGCGTGCTTGAGTTTCGGGTCTTCGAAGACGGCCTCGATCACCACGTCGCAGCCGGCCAGGGCCTGGGCGTCGGCCGTGGTGGTGATCCGCGCGAGAACCGCCGGGTCGCCGTCCTGCTTGGCGCGGGCCGCCGTCTCCTCGGTCACGTCCTTGACGACCACCTCGAGGCCGGCGCGGGCGCAGGCGTACGCGATGCCGGCGCCCATCATGCCGGCGCCGAGCACCGCCACCTTCGCCGCCGGTGGCACCTCGACCTCGGGCCGGGCCAGGCCGCCGTTGATCGCGCGCATGTCGAAGAAGAGCGCGGCGATCATGTTCTTGGCGATCTGTCCGGTGAGCAGCGTGATCAGGTGCCGGGTCTCGATGACCTGGGCGGTCTCGAAGTCGACCTGGGCGCCCTCGACCGCTGTCTCCAGGATCTTCTCCGGCGCCGGCAGCGACGCGCCCTTGAGCTGCTTGCGCAGGGTGGCCGAGAAGGCCGGCAGCTGCGCGGCGAGCTTGGGCGTGGACGGGGTGCCGCCGGGCATGCGGTAGCCGTCGCGGTCCCACGGCTGCTTCGCCTCCGGATTGGCGGCGATCCAGGCCCGCGCCTTCTCGATCAGCTCCTCCGGGGTGGCGGCCAGCTCGTCGACCAGGCCGTTGTCGCGGGCGTCGGCCGGCTTGTAGCGGCGGCCGGTGAGCAGCCAGGCCATCAGCGCGGGGGCGAGCCCGAGCATGCGGACCGTGCGGGTGACGCCGCCGGCCCCGGGCAGCAGCCCGAGGGTGACCTCGGGGAAGCCGAGCCGGGTGCTGGACTTGTCGAGCGCGACGCGGTGGTGGCAGGCGAGGGCGATCTCCAGGCCGCCGCCGAGCGCGGCGCCGTTGACCGCGGCCACCACCGGCCGGCCGTAGGTCTCGAGCCGGCGGAGATCGCGCTTGATCGTGCCGAGGAGCTCGAAGAGCGCGGGGGCGTCCTCCCGCCGGGCCTGGATCATCGAGGGCAGGTCGCCGCCGGCGAAGAACGTGCTCTTCGCGCTGGTGACGATGACGCCGGTGACCTGGTCGCGCTCGGCTTCGAGCCGGTCCAGGGCGGCGCTCATCGCGTCGACGTACCGCTGGTTCATGGTGTTCGCGGACTGGTCCGGGTCGTTGAGGGTCAGGGTGACCACGCCGGAGTCGTCCCGCTGATATTCGATCATCACAGCCTCTCGATGACGGTCGCGACGCCCATGCCGCCGCCGATGCAGAGCGTGACCACGGCCCGGCGCTGGTCGCGCCGCTCGAGCTCGTCGAGCGCGGTGCCGAGCAGCATCGCCCCGGTCGCGCCGAGCGGGTGGCCGAGGGCGATGGCGCCGCCGTTGACGTTCACCGTGTCGGGGTCGAGCTCGAGGTCGCGCTGGTATTTCAGCACCACGGAGGCGAACGCCTCGTTGATCTCGAAGAGGTCCACGTCGGACGCGTCGAGCTGGGCGGTGCGCAGCGCCTTTCGCGTCGCGGGGATGGGACCGGTGAGCATGATCGTCGGATCGGAGCCCGTCACGGCGGCCGCCGAGATGCGGGCGCGGGGGGTGAGGCCGAGCGAACGCCCGATCTCTTCCGAGCCGATCAGCACCAGGGCGGCCCCGTCCACGATGCCGGAGGAGTTGCCGGCGTGGTGGACGTGGTCGATCCGCTCGACCCAGTGGTATTTGCGCAGCGCGACCGCGTCGAAACCGGCCGCGGCGCCGATCGCCGCGAACGACGGCTTGAGCCGGGCCAGGGCCTCGCGGGTCGTCTCCGGCCGCGGATGCTCGTCGGTGGCCAGCACGTCGAGGCCGTTGCCGTCGCGGACCGGCACGATCGAGCGGGCGAAGTGGCCGCCCGCGATGGCCTTGGCCGCCCTGTCCTGCGAGCGCAGCGCGTAGCCGTCGACGTCGTCGCGGCTGAAGCCCTCGATGGTGGCGATCAGGTCGGCGCTCACGCCCTGCGGCACGAAGTCGGTGGCCAGCGACGTCTCGGGGTCGAGGAACCAGGCGCCGCCGTCGGAGCCCATCGGGTTGCGCGACATCGACTCGACGCCGCCGGCCAGGATCAGCTGGTCCCAGCCGCTGCGCACGCGGGCCGCGGCCTGGTTCACCGCCTCCAGGCCCGAGGCGCAGAAACGATTGAGCTGTACGCCGGCGGCCGTGTCGGGCAGACCGGCCAGCAGCGCCGCGGCGCGGGGCAGGTCGCCGCCCTGCTCCCCGACGGGCGTCACGATGCCCATCACGATGTCGTCGATGCGGGCCGGGTCGAGGCCGGGGTTGCGCTCGCGCAGGGCGTCGATCAGGCCGGTGACCAGCGAGATCGGCTTCACCCCGTGCAACGCGCCGTTGCTCTTGCCTCGTCCGCGCGGCGTGCGCACCGCGTCGTACACATAAGCCTCAGAGGACACGGGCGATCAGCTCCTTCATGATCTCGTTGGTGCCACCGTAGATCTTCTGGACGCGCGCGTCGGCGTACATGCGCGCGATCGGGTATTCGGTCGTGTAGCCGTAGCCGCCGAAGATCTGCAGGCAGCGGTCGACGACCTCGCACTGACCGTCGGTGAGCCAGTATTTCGACATGGCGGCGGTCGCGACGTCGAGCTCGCCCCGGACATGCCGCTCGATGCAGTCGTCCAGGAAGACGCGGGCCACCCTCGTCCGCGTCGCGCACTCGGCCAGCACCATGCGCGTGTTCTGATGCCCGATCAGCGGCTTGCCGAAGGCCTGGCGTTCCTTGGCGTACGCCGTGGCGAGCTCCACCGCGCGCTGCATGACGGCCACGGCGCCGACCCCGATGACGAGCCGCTCCTGCGGAAGCTGGGCCATCATCTGGAAGAAGCCGCCGCCCTCGGTGCCGAGCAGGTTGGCCGTGGGCACCCGGTAGTCGTCGAAGAACAGCTCGGCGGTGTCGTTCGCGTGCAGGCCGATCTTGTCGATCAGCCGGCCTCGGCGGAAGCCGGGCGCGCCGTCCGCCAGCTCGCAGACGATCAGGCTGATGCCGCTCGCGCCCTGGGAGGTGTCGGTCTTGACAGCCAGGATGAGCAGGTCGGCCAGGCCGCCGTTGGTGATGAAGGTCTTGGAGCCGGTCACGACGTACTCGTCGTTGTCCCTTATCGCCCTGGTCCGGATGGCCTGGAGGTCGGAGCCGCCGTCGGGCTCGGTCATGGCGATCGCGCCGACCAGCGAGCCGTCGCACAGGCCGGGCAGCCAGCGCTGTTTCTGCTCCTCGGTGCCGTAGGCCGCGATGTAGCCCGTGACGATGCCGCTGTGCACGGCCAGGCCGAGGCTGCCCTCGCCGCTGAAGGTCTGCTCGGTGATCAGCACGGCCTCGTGGGTGAAATCGCCGCCGCCACCGCCGTACTCCTCCGGGACCGACAGGCCGAGCAGGCCGAGAGCACCCGCCTGGCGGTAGTGCTCGCGGTCGGGATGACCCTGCGCCTCGAGACGCGCCGCGTGGGGCACGACCTCCTTGGTGAAGAAGGCGCGGGCCAGCTCGGCGAGGTCGTCGTGCTCGGGTTTGAGCCACGCCGGGGTGTATCCGTCCAGTCCTGGGGTCGGCATGGGTCAACTCTTCCGGCTTGTTGGCGGACTGTCAACAAGCTCGTGCCTTAAGGTCAACGGGTGAGCATCGACGTGGGACAGCGCCGCCGCTTCTCGCCGGACGCCCGGCGGGAACAGATCCTGTCGGTCGCCGTGCGGCTGTTCGGCGAGCGCGGCTATGCCGAGGTCTCCACGACCGACGTCGCCCGGGAGGCCGGCGTCGCCCGCGGGCTGATCAACCACTATTTCGGCACCAAGAAGGACCTCTACCTCGAGGTCATCCACGTGATGCTGACCGTACCGCCGGTGGCCCTCGCCTCGCTGCCCGCCGGCGACCTGCCGACCCGGATCGACGCCATCGTCGGCTGGTTCCTCGACGTGGTGTCGCGGCACAGCCAGTCGTGGCTGGCGGCGATCACGGCCGGTGGCATGGCCGGTGACGCCGAGGTCGACCGGGCCATCTCGAAGGCCATCGACGCGGCCGCCGACGCCGTGCTGACCGCCGTCGGCTTCACCGCGGTCACCCCGGCCATGCACGCCATGGCGCGTTCCTACGTCGGGCTCGCCACCTCGACCGCGCGGGAGTGGCTGGAGCGCGGCGTGCTCACCCGCGCCCAGGTCCACCGCCTGCTGTCGCTGACGTTGCTGACCATGGTGACCTCGGTCTTCGGCGACGAGTAGGACCGTTCGGCGGGCTGTGCCGGGCCCACCCGGTGACGAAGATGGATGAATGCGGTCGACCACGGACCTCGTCCCCGAGCTGAACCCGGTGCTGTGGCGGGTCGCCCGCGGCCAGGGCCTGGCCTCCGGCGACGCGGCCGACGTCGTGCAGACCACCTGGCTCGAGCTGCTGCGCCACCCGCACGACGCGGCCACGCCGCGGGCGGCGACAGCCTGGCTGATCACCGCCACCCGCCGCGAGGCCTGGCACCGCCGCGAACGGGCCCGCCGCCACCTTCCCGACGGCGAGTCGGCCCAGCTCGACGTGGCCGACCCGGGCCCGCCGCCGGATCACCGCCCGCCGGCCGGCGACCGCGACCAGGCCCTGTGGCGCCACTTCAACCGCCTGCCTCAGCGCGGCCGCGACCTGCTGGGCGTCGTCGCCCAGAGCCCGGGCCTCGACCGTGACCTGATCTCCGGGACGTTCGGCCTCTCCCGCGACGGCTGCCTGGCCCGGCTCCGCGAGATGCTCCTGGCCGACCCCGCGTGGGGTGCGCCCGTGACCGGCGACCTCGACCGGGAGATCCTCGAGCGGGTGGCCCGGTTCGACCCGCCGCCGTCCGGCCTCGACGACCAGGTGCTGTTCGCCCTGTCGCCGGGCGCGCTGGGCGCCGAGGTGGCCCGTCTGGTGCCGGGGGCGGGCTCGCGTGCCGTCGTCTTCGACGCCGACAGCCGCACGGTGACGATCACCGTGGCCGAGCGCGCCGGCGGCCTGGTCCGCGTCGACGGCCGGCTGTCACCCGGCGCCGCCGAGGTCGAGCTGCGCCTCCCCGGGCCCGCACCGGCCCGCGTGGTCACGGCCGGCGAGACCGGCCGTTTCGTCTTCGACGAGGTGCCGCACGGCCTGGCCCAGATCCTCGTCCGGCCCGCGTCGGGCGGGCCGCCGGTGGTGACGCCGACGCTCGTCGTCTGAGGAGAGACCCGATCATTCGAAGGCCGCGTTGACCGCGGCCTCGATGCGGGACTGCGCCTCGGCGTCGGCCTCGATGAGCTGCATGCCCACCTCGGCCCCGTCGGGACGGGCGGCCCGGCGGACCACCTGGGCGTTCACCCGGCAGGGGCCGGACGGGAGCTGGAGGTCGGCCACCACCCGGTCGCCCACGGAGACGGGGGTGTTCGCGGCCAGCAGACAGCCGATGCCCTCGGTCGACACGTCGATCAGGGTGCCGGGCTGGTCGGGGCGGCCGGGGACGCGGACCGTCACCGGGCCGGTCGTGGCCACCCGGTCGTGGCGGCGGCGTTCCAGGCGTTCGGCCACCTCGGAGAGGTCCTGGATGCTGGCCATGGTGGCGTCGACGGTGGCGTTGAGGCGTTCGACGATCTCGTGCTGGTCGTCGGCGATGCCGCTCAGGGTGCCCATGGCCGCCTCGATGTCGGCCACCTCCTGGACGATCGCGCTCAGCGTGCCGCCCATCTGGGCGATGTCGGTCTCCAGGGTGGCGATCGTCGCCGTGATCTGCTCGGTCGAGCTGGCCGTCGTGTCGGCCAGGCTCTTCACCTCGTCGGCGACCACCGCGAAGCCCTCGCCGGCGGCGCCGGCCCGGGCCGCCTCGATGGTGGCGTTCAGGGCCAGCATGCGGGTCTGCGAGGCGATCTCGGAGATGACGCCGGCGATGCCGGCGACCTGGCGCAGACTCTCGTTCAGGGTGGTCGCGGCCTCGTCGGCGCTGCGGGCCCGCCGTACCATCGAACCCGCCGCCGACGCGGTCTCGCTGACCCGGTGATGGGTCGCGGTCGCGGCCTCGCGGGCCGCGCCGACCTGGGTGACGACATCGCGCAGGCGCTCGTTGATGACCGTTCCCGTGTCGTCGATGGCCTCCTTGGCCCGCCGGCGCAGGCGGTGGTTGACGCGGCGCTGCTCCTGCTCGGTCTCGCGCAGCCGGGTCTCGCGTTCGGTGCGCATCCCCTCCAGCTCGGCCCGGCCCTCGTCGATGAGCGCGGCCAGGGCGGCGAGCTGGTCGTGGAACTCCAGGACGCCGAACGGCCGCTGGGCGGCGAAGTCGCCGGTGGGCAGGCCGGGGGAGGAGGGCTGCACGGCCAGCGGAGCGGAGGCCGAGTCGAGCAGGTCGCCCAGCGAGTCGCGGACCGCCCGCAGGTCACGCCGCTTCTGCCGGCGAGCGCCCACCACATAGGCGCAGGCGGCGGCCAGCAGCAGCGCGGCGATCCAGAGCACGGTCACGCGGCGCGGCCCGAGGGAAGAGCAACCAGCACCACGGGTTCAGATTTCCACCGTCGGCGGCCCGGGTGGGGGGATTCGGCGAATTCAGGCCGTCCGGACGCGGGAGACGGCGATCAGCGCGTCGGCGAAGGTGCGCCGCCAGCTCAGGTAGTCGTGGCCGCCGGTGAACTCCGAATAGGTGACGTCATGGCCGTGCTCACGGAGCGCGTCGCGCATGGCCCGGTTGACGGTGAGCTGGTCCGGGGCGCCGCCCGGCCCGGGCAGGGTCTCGGCCGAGCCGACGTCGATCCAGAAGCGCACGCCGGCGGGTGGGCGGCGGGCCACCTCGCGGATCATCCAGCCCGGTTCGCCCTCGTCGGGGCTGGGCCACCAGAAGCTGCCGGACTGCGAGATGACCGCGCCGAAGCACTCCGGCGACCTCAAACCGATGTGCGCGGCGGCCAGCCCGCCGCGCGAGACCCCGGCGATGATGTTGCCGCCCGGATCGGTTCCGGCGCCCAGGTGACCGCGTGCCCATGGCAGCACCTGGCTGGTGACGAAGCCGTGCATCGCCGACGTGGGGCTGAGCTCGGCGTCGCGCGTCTCGTCGCGGCTGCTGATGAAGATGGCGATCGTGGGCGGCGTCAGGCCGTACGCGATGAGATTGTCGAGGATCGTGGGAACGCGCTGGACGGTGCGGGCCTGGAAGCCGTCGAACAGCACGAGCACCGGCAGGCCGGTGAGCGGGACGCCGGCCGGCCGATAGACGTGGACGGCACGTGATCCCCCGGGCACGACAGCGGTGACGGTTCCGGCGGCGACGCCCGGTCGCGGGAGGATCCACGGCTCTTCCGGGGCGTCCGGGAGTTCCAGCACGGAGGCCCAGTAGTTCTGGTCGCCGGGCACCAGGAACCGCCGCGGGTTGAGGGCGTCGACGTGGGCCGGCCCGCATCCGCCCGGGTCGCGCGGCAGCTCTTCGGCGCCGTCGTGCAGCAGGCAGTAGACCGTGCGGAGATCGGCCGGTAGCACCCGCGTCACCCACCACAGATCGGTGCCGGGGATCCTCTCGAGCGGGATGTCGACGCCCCACCACGCCCGGGTCGAGCGGGCCGCCCCGCGCCAGAGGAACGTCACGAGGCGGCCGGCGTCGTCCCACGGCTCGATGAGCGGCGTGCCGCGCTCGGCGGCCCGCGCCCAGAACGAGTCCACCGCGTGGGGCGACGGGTCGGCGAGCAGGCGGGCGATCTGCGGACTCTGCACGACAGCACTCCATAGATGGTCGCCGATAGTATTCGGGCCGCCACCGAGCGTCGCAAGTGGAGTGTGAGGGTGTCAAGCGTAGGCGTGCAGCCCCGAGAGCAGCGCGGCCAGACCGGCCTTGGCGTCGGCGAACAGCATCGCCGTGCGCGGGTCGGTGTAGAGCTCGTTGTCGATGCCCGCGTAGCCGTGCCCGAGCGACCGCTTGATCACGATGACCGAGCGCGCGTGATCCACGTCGAGGATGGGCATGCCGGAGACGGGGTTCCCCGGCCGGCGCGCGGCCGGGTTGGTGACGTCGTTGGCCCCGATGACGAGCGCCACGTCCGTACGGGCGAAGCCGGGGTTGCTCTCTTCAAGATCTTGCAATTGCTCGTACGGGGCGTTGGCCTCGGCCAGGAGCACGTTCATGTGGCCCGGCATGCGGCCGGCCACCGGGTGGATCGCGTAGCTGACCTCGACGCCCCGCTCGGTCAGGGCCTGGGCCAGCGCCACCGCCTCGTGCTGGGCCTGCGCCGCGGCCAGCCCGTAGCCCGGGACGATCACGACCCGGCCCGCGTAGGCCAGCTGGATCGCGGCGTCGTCGACGGTGACCTCCCGTACCTGCTGGGTCCCGCCCGTGGTGACCGGGACCGCGTCGCCCGTGCCGTAACCGCCCGCGATGATCGCGCCGATCGGCCGGTTCATGGCGTCGGCCATCAGCTTGGTCAGGATCGCGCCGGCCGCGCCGACCAGCGCCCCGGCGATGATCAGCGGCGTGCTCTCCAGGACGAAGCCGGCCATCGCCACGGCCGTGCCCGTGCACGCGTTGAGCAGGGAGATGACGACCGGCATGTCGGCCCCGCCGATCGGCAGCGTGAGCAGCACCCCGGCGGCGAGCGCGGCGACCGCGATCCCGATCAGCGCCCACGTCGAGGTCTCGAAACCGACGAAGAGCACGCTGAGCGCGACGGTCACGGCCGCTGAAAAGACCGACAGCAGGCGGCCGTACGGCACCACGAGCGGCCGCCCGGGCACACGCCCCGCCAGCTTTCCGGCCGCGATCAACGACCCGCTGAAGGTGACCGCCCCGATCAGCACGTCGAGGACGCCGGTCACCTCGGCCGCCGTGGTCGCCGGGTGATGGCCGAGCGCGATCAGCGCCGCCGCGCCGCCACCGACCGCGTTGAACAGGCTCACCAGCTGCGGCATGGCCGTCATCCGGACCACGCGGGCGGCGACCAGCCCGGCCACCGCGCCCCCGGCCGCGCCGATCCCGAGGGCCCACGCCGCGTACGCGTCCACGCCACCGTCGTGGATCAGGACCACGAGCGTGGTGACGATCGCGACCGCCATGCCGCCGGCCGAGACCTGGTTGCCGCGCCGGGCCGTGGCCGGCGTGTTCATCAGGTGCAGGCCGATCACGAAGGCCGTCGCGCAGGCCAGGTAGACCAGGTGGGTGACGGTGCCGAAGGCGCTCACGACCGGCTCCGGAACATCGCCAGCATCCGGTCGGTGACCAGATAGCCGCCGGCCACGTTCATGGCGGCGAAGAACGCGGCCACCCCCAGCAGCACGTATCCGGCGAGGGAGGACACCGAGGCGGCCAGCAGCATCACGCCGACGATGACCACGCCGTGGATGGCGTTGGCGCCGGACATCAGCGGCGTGTGCAGGGTCGCCGGCACCTTGCTGATCACCTCGAAGCCGACGAGCAGGGCCAGGGTGAAGACGGTCAGGTCGGCGAGCAGCAGCGCGCTCATGAGCGGATCTCCTTCGGCAGCCGGGGGTGCACGACCTGCCCGCCGTGGCAGACCAGCACGCCGGCCCGCACCTCGTCGGCCGGTTCCAGCGTGAGAACCCCGTCGGGCATGAGGTGGGTGAGCAGGGCGACGGCGTTGCGGGCGTACGCCGTGGAGGCCGCCACGGGCACCGTGGCGGCCAGATCGGGGGCGCCGATCACGGTGACACCCCCGTCGGTGACGAGCCGGGTGTCGGCGACCGAGCCCGCGACGTTCCCCACGGCCATGTCGATCACCACCGAGCCCGGGCGCATCGCCTTCAGCGCTTCCTCGTCGACCAGCAGCGGCGAGGCCGCGCCCGGCACCTTCGCCGTCGTGATCACGACGTCGAACCGGGGAACCGCCTCGCGGAGCGAGCGCTGCTGAGCACTCGACTCGTCGCCGGTGAGCCGGCCCGCGTATCCGTCGTCCTGTGACTTGTCCGTGTCGCTGCGGAGGACGCTCGCGCCCAGCGAGGCGATGTCGGCCTGCGCGGCCTCCCGCACGTCATAGCCCGTGACCAGCGCGCCCAGCCGCCGCGCGGTGGCGATCGCCTGGAGGCCGGCCACCCCCGCGCCGAGGACGAGCACCTGCGCCGGCCGTGAGGTGCCGGCCGCGGTCACCAGCATCGGGAAGAAGCCGCCGTACGCCTCGGCCGCCAGCAGCGCCGCCTTGTACCCGGCCACATTGGCCTGTGAGGTGAGCGCGTCCATCGCCTGGGCCCGGCTCAGCGTGCGCGGCAGCAGATCCAGGCTCATCGCGGTGATGCCGGCCGTGGCCAGCTCCTCCGCGCGCCCCGGATGGCTGAGCGGATCGAGCAGCCCGATCAGCACCCGGCCCGGGGGCAGGGCGGCCACGTCGTCCGGTGGATGGACGCACAGCAGGATGTCGCTCTCGGCGTACACCTGGGACCTGGTCCTGACCTCGGCCCCCGCCGCCTCGAAGTCGGCGTCGCCGAACCAGGCGCCCCGGCCCGCGCCCGCCTCGATCAGGACGCGGATCGACCGGGATCGCAACCGGCCGGCCGCGTCCGGGGTCAGGGCCACCCGGCGCTCGCGCACCGGGGTCTCGCTGAGTACTCCGACGATCGTCATCGGCATCCCCTCGCATCGATATCGATGCTGTACCACCTCGACCCTCGGCTCGGCCACCCCACCGGCGGTAGGGTCGCCGCATGGCGGAACGGATCGGCGCCGGCGTGTGGTCCCTTCAGGGTGAGACCGTCACGCTTCCGGTGACCATCATCGACGCGAGGATCACGGCGTCGGTCTTCACCTCACCGGCCCCGGCCGCGCGCGAGCTGCTGGCCGGGCTGCCGCTCAGGCCCTTCACGGCCTTCGGCCGCGCTTTCGGGCTGCTCATGTGCATTCATTACGGTGAGTGGGCGCTGAAGACGTACGACGAAGTGGGTGTCGGTCTTCTGGCTCTGGGTCCCGGGCGCCGGCCGGGGCTCTTTCTCCTGGACCTGCCGGTGACCGGCGCCTTCACGCGGGAGGCCGGCCAGGATTTCTGGGCCCTGCCGAAATGGCTGATGACCTCCACGCTCCGTTTCGGCGAGACCGCGACCGACGTGACGGTGACCGACGGTGACACACACGTGATGTCGGCGTCCCTCACTCACGGCCGGCTGCGCCTGCCGTTCGGCGTCCGTTCGTCGCTGCCCGCCTGGTCCTATCTCGATCACGGGGCCCAGGCGGGCCGGCTGCTGCGCGGCCGGGTGCCAATGCGGCTGTCCGGCGTGCGTCTGGGTCGCGGTTCTTTCTCCGTACGTCTGGGAGAACACCCGATGGCGCGACGGATGGCGGCGCTGGGCATGGTGAACCGGCCCCTTCTGACCGTGCACGCGTCGTCGCTGCGCGGGCCGCTGGGGGAGTGGCACGCGATTTAGTCAAGAAGCTGGACTATATTCGCGTCATGACGACGATCGAACTGACCCGCTTCCGCGTCGACCCGGCCCGGGTCGCCGAGCTGCTGAGCGCCCGGCCGCGCATGCTGGCCGACTTCCAGGCCGATCGCGAGGGCTTCGTCGACGCCCGCCTGGTCCGCCTCCCGGACGGCGAGTGGCTCGACATCGTGACCTGGCGCAGCCCGGAGGACTTCGCCGCGTCGCGGGCCAAGGGCGCCAACCGGCCCGGCATCGCCGCCTTCTTCGGCGCGATCGACTCCCTGGTCAGCGCCGAGGAGGGCGAGCTGGCCTAATCGGTGATCGCTTTCAAGGTTCCGAAGAACTTGTCGTACGCGTCGCGGCCGACCTTCGCGGCGTACTCGGCCTCGAGGTCGGCCACGACCCGGTCGGACAGCTCCATCAGCTTCCGCCCGCGCTCGGTCGGCATGATCAGCTTGGCCCGGCGGTCGCTCGGATCGGGCACCCGGGTCAGGTAGCCCAGCGCCTCCAGCTCGTCGACGATCGTGGCGATCGTCTGCTTGTTGCGCCCGGCCAGCCGTACGAAATCGTTCTGCCGCAGGCCGTCCTCGTCGAGGTGGGCGACCACGGCCCCGTGCCGGGGCCGCAGGTCGCCGAAGCCCGCCTCGGCGCTCCGCCGGAACAGCTCGGACTGGAGCCCGAACAGCAGCCGGGCCGCCAGCATGCCGAGATCCGCGGGCCGGGCGCTGCGTGCCATGACGGCACCCTATCCCTCGAAGTAGTGCCCCTTTTCCAGGTCCTCGATCAGGCCCGGGTGGTGAGGCGCCCAGCCGAGCAGATCGCGGGTGGCGGCGCCGGACGCGGGCTGGTCGACGGAGAGCACCATGCCCAGGAAGCCGAACTCCTCGGCCGGCCGCGGCTTCACCGGAAGGCCGAGGTGCCGCCCGATCACCGCGGCGACATCGGCGATCCGAACGCCCTCGTCGCCGACCGCGTTCAGGATCGAACCGGCCGGCGCTTCCTCCACGGCCAGCCGGAACAGCCGCGCGGCGTCGAGCCGGTGCACGGCCGGCCAGCGCTGCGAGCCGTCACCGGGGTAGCCGGAGACGCCGGACTGCCGGGCCGCGCCGACCAGCATGGCGATGAAGCCCTTGTCGCCCGGCCCGTGCACCGTGCGGGGCAGGTTGACGACCGACGAGCGCACACCCCGTTCGGCCATGCCGGCGGCGATGGTCGCGGTGAGGCCGCGACCGTCGGCCGACTTCAAAGTGTCCCGCTCGGTGGCGACCGCGCCCGGCACGACCGGCGTGCCCGCGGTGATGACCAGGGGCTTGCCGGTGCCCTCGAGGACCGCGCCCATCGCCTCGACGGCCCGCCGGTCGTCCAGGATGTTCTGCTCGAAGACCGAGAAGTCGTGCTTGAAGGCGAGGTGGACGACCCCGTCGGCGTCCGCGGCTCCCGCGCGCAGCGCGCCGAGGTCGTCGAGGTCGCCGCGGACGACGTCCACGCCGGCCGCCGTGAGCGCCGCGGCCGAGGCGTCCGAGCGGGCGAGGCCGGTCACGTGGTGGCCCGCGGCCAGAAGCTCGGGGACGACGGCCGACCCGGTCCAGCCGGAAGCGCCGGTGACGAAGATACGCATGAGAGGACTTCCTGGCCTGTGATGGGACTTGGTCTCATCACCGTAGCACGCGATGAGACCGAGTCCCATCACGCTAGGATCGGCCTCATGGCACGCTGGGAACCGAACGCGCGCGAGCGCCTGGCCGCGTCCGCGCTCGACCTGTTCGTCGAGCGCGGCTACGAGGGGACGACGGCGGCCGAGATCGCCACCCGGGCCGGCCTGGCCAAGAGCACCTTCTTCCGCCACTTCACCGACAAGCGCGAGGTCCTGTTCGCCGGCGGCGAGCTGCTGAGCGAGGCCTTCGTCACGGCGATCGGGTCGTGCCCGCCCGGGACGGCGCCGTTGAAGCTGGTGGAGGCGGCCTTGGGGGCGGCGGCCCACCCCTTCAACGCCGACCGGCGGGACTGGGTGGTCAAGCGCCAGACCGTGATCGCGGCGAACACGGAGCTGCTGGAACGCGAGCTGCTCAAACAGGCGGCGATGACCGAGGCCATGACGACGGCGCTGCAAGCCCGCGGCCTGTCCCCTCGTGAGGCGGCGGTGACGGCCGGGCTGGGGACGTTGGCGTTCCGGGCGGCGTTCGCGCGCTGGATCGCCCCATCGAACGACCGCGACTTCACCGACCTGGCCCACGAGGAACTGACCGCCACCGCCGAGGTCGCCGCCACCTTGGGGTGAGTCGCTCTCAGGCGAGGGTGCGTGCCAGGCGGGCGGCCTCGTTCTTCAGACGGGTGCGCTCGGGGCGGGCGGCCGCGGCGGCGACCTCGGGCAGGTGAGCGCGGGCGTTGATCGCGGCGGCGACGGCGGTGGCCAGGGCCAGCAGGTCGGGCAGGCCGGCCGGAGGGCGTTCCCGGCGCAGCAGGGCGGGGACGACGGCGTGCAGGATCGCCCAGACGGCGTGCTGGGAGCCGCCCCGGGCCAGGTCGGCCAGGGCGTCGGTGGTGGGATGCAGGTCGTCGGGGCCGGTGGTGAGGAGCAGGGCCAGTTCACGGCCGAGCAGTCCCGCGTCCAGGCCGCCGCAGCGGGCGAGGTGCGCAATGGCGGCGACAGCGTCCCGGCGGTCGGGCTCGGTCCCGGCGGCCAGCGCCTGGGCCAGCACGATCGCCATCGCGGGCCCGAAGGGCCCGGACGAGTGGGCGAGCGCCGTCAGAACCTCCGCCTCGGCAGCGGCCGCATTTGGTTGCTCCTCGGCCGGAACCGGCGGGTGCGGGGGGCCATCAGCCGCGGCAGGCCCTCCACTCTGGACGTTCGTGGGGATCGTGGCGGGGTGTTCGGCGGCGTTCTCCGCGATGAGTTCCGCGGGTAGGGCGGTTGTGGTTTCCGCGAGGCGGGAATGCAGGACGTGAGCGGCGATGATCTCGCGATGGCTGGGCAGGACCATGGGCCAGCACGACAGGTCGGCATGAGGAAGGGGAGGCCGGTCGGCGGGCATGGCCAGCAAACCGGGAGGCAGGGCAAGACCCGAGGCGTCCAGCGGAGCGAAGGCGACGCCGCGCTGTGCGGGACCCGCGGGGGGAGTGACCACGGTGATCGCCGGATCGGGCAGGCCTCCGGTGCGCAGCCACGCGGCGAAGCGGCGTCCGGCGGTGGAGTTGAGACGCGCGGCGGCGGTGAGTACCGACGGCGGCGTCTCGCGGGGGAGGCGCAGGAGGGCCTGGGCCAGGTCGTACGGGCCGGGTTGCCAGCCGGCGCGCTCGGCCGAGGCCAGGCGCAGCAGCAGGCGGGCCGGGTCGACGTGACCGTCCTGTGTGGCCGGTGTGGCCAGCAGGGCGGGTGGTCCTTCGCCCCGCGTCAGCTGGCCGGCGAGCTCGCGGATCCGCAGCCGCCACATCTCCTGCGGCGCGGGAAGGGGCCGGTAGCCGGCGGCCTTGGCCGCGGCGAGTGATCGCGGACCGGCAGGGGTGGCGGATCGGGCGGGAGTGGTCGTGCCCTGGTCGGCCCGGATGGCGGTTCGGGCGGGGGCGATCGTGCCCTGGTCGGCCCGGATGGCGGTCCTGGCCGGGGCGGGCGTCGTCGGGGACGGCGGGGTGGCCGGTGTGCGGCGGGCGCCCAGCGGGGCGTAGCGGCGAGTGGCGGCGCCTGTGGCGCGGGCGGCGGCCTGGGTGGCCGCGGCCTCGGCCAGCTCGGGTGGGACCAGGGCCTCGATGAGCTCGGCCAGTGGTGAGGTCTTGTCCGCGGCGTGTGCGGCCAGGGCCCATGCGAGGTCGGGGCGGGCCGAGGCGGCGAACTTGGCGATGGCGGCCAGCACCCGTTCCAGGTCGACCGGGGTCAACGGGGTTCGGGCGAGGGTTGCCGACAGCTCCGGAAGGGAGCTGATGGCCGGCGGCATGGGCTCCGGGACGTACACCAAAGGAGAGGGAGGGAACCGCGGACCTGGAGGAATCGACGGCTGGCCGATGATCTCATCGGCCTGGCGGCGGAGATCTCCGGCCAAGGCGCCGGCGGCGGGGCGAAGGGCTTCCGGGCCGGCGGAATGGTGGCCAACGACGCGCAGAGCGCGCTCCGCGACCTCCGGGTCGTCGCTGTCGAGGATGGCGGTGGCGGTCTCCAGCAAGGCCGGCGCGGCCGCGGGGTGGCGGGTGACGGCGCGGTCGAGCCAGGCGACCTGAGCGCGGATCAGCTTCTTCTCGGTGCGGGCGAAAGCGGCGCGCATGGCGGCCGTGACCGTGTCCGCGTCGAGGTGGCCGGCGTCGTCCAAGGTTCGCAGGACGCGCTGGGCCAGCTCGGCGACCGGGCCGTTGGGCTCGGCCAGCATGGCCAGGAAGTCGGCGCGGTGGGCGGCGCGCTCCTCCACAGTGGGATCGAGGTGGCGGAAGGTCTCCAAGGTGGGGCGCAACGCGGCGCCCCGGTCGCCGGAGCGGAGGCGGCCGACGAGCAGGGCGATCAGCTCGCGGCGGTCGATGCGCTTGCCGGCGGCCAGCAGGGCCAGGGCGGCGGGCCAGATGTCGTCGAGGTCGGTGGCGACCTTCGGGGTGGCGAGCAGGGCCGGCAGTTGCGTCTCCAGCCACGGGTCCTCGGCCAGGCGGGCGGCCAGGGCGCCGGGTGAGGTGGCGGCGGAGAACTGGCGTACCCATCCGCGCAGCACCGGCTCGGTCCGGGGCAGGGGCAGCCCGGCGGCGTGCAGGGTGGCGGCGGTCAGGGCCCATTCGCCGCGGTCGTGGTCGCGGTGCTTGAGCTGGGCCGCGAGGTCGGTGGCGACGGTGGCCAGGCCGGGGCGGCCGGGTGCCTGGAGGACGCGGATGACGGCGGCGATCGTACGGGCGGGGAAGTCGCCCTTGAAGCGCGGCGACCGCAGCCACGCGACGACGTCGTCGCTGGTGGGCAGGCAGCCGGCGCCGGCCACCAGCAGTGCGCCCTCGCGGCGGGCGCGCTCGTCGGGAGCGGCCGTCGGCGGGCGACGGAGACGGCTGGGAGGGGTGTTCGGCTCGCTGAGGCTCGGCCCGGTAACGCTCGGCGCGGTTGCGCTCGGCGCGGTTGCGCTTGGCCCGGTTGCGCTTGGCCCGGTTGCGTACGGCCCGGTTCTGGTCGGACCGGTCTCGCTCGGACCGGTGAGGGTGCTTGTCACGGGGCGGCGGCGCCTGGTCGAAGGGCTGCCGGCCGGTGGGGCGGCGGGGTCGGTGGCGCGGATGCGGGGGACCAGGGCGCGGCGGCGCTGCTCGTCGAGGTGCAGCAGGGCGTCGGCCACGTCGTCGGCGTCGCCCTCCTCCAGGAGCTGGAGGAACTGGTCGTAGGCCGGCTGGCGGGTCGGCGCCGGCCGGGTCCGGTCGGCGGGTTTCTCGGTAGCCGTGGCCATGAGGGGAACGTAGCGACCACTCGAGCCTCTCCGCCCCGATTCCGCCACATTCGTACCCGCCGCCATCGAGGGGACCTAGCCTCCTAGGACGCCAGGAACGTGGTGCGGGCGGGCACATGCGGCGAAATCGCCATCGTTCCCCCGGAAGGGGCATTACCGTGATCGTGAAACATTCTCGGCGGAACCTGCCCGTGACTTCTTATCCGCACCGCCCTGGATGCCGATTTGCGCGGTTGCGAAATACGGACAGGAGAGGCATCGGGGATGGGACTGACATCAGCGTTCGACAACCGGTCGCTGCGGACGAAGATCGGCGCGGCGGTCCTGGTGGGCACGGTCAGCGGCATCGTCGTCGGCGGCGTCGCGCTGGCCACCTTGCGCACGCAGAACACGGACGCCGCGGACTCACAGCGGCGCACCGTCGTGCTGGAGAGCGCGGTCGGCACGTTCAGCAAGAACATCGAGGCGTACAGCGGTAACACCTCCGCCTTGAAGCTCTACCCGAGCCTCAAGGACGCGCTGACGAAGAACCGCGAGGCCAACGCCGACGCGGTCGACGAGGCGCTGAAGGACCTGAACTCGGCGTTCGCCGGCGACGCGACCGGCACCGCGGCCGTCACCAAGGCCGCGAGCGACTGGCAGGACTACATCGACTTCAACAAGAAGGACTTCACGAACGCCACGGCGGCCGAGCTTCAGCAAGCGGTCACCGACTACAACACGATCTACACGGCGCTCGGCGAAGACCAGACGGCCCTGACCACGCGGGCCGAGCAGCTGTCGGAGGAGGCCATCGCCAGCGCGGAGTCGGCCGCCAACAAAGCCACCTGGACGGTCGGCATCCTGCTGGTCGTCGGGGTCGTCATCAGCACGCTGCTCGGGTTCCGGGTGGCGGGCCGGGTGCGCGGCACGGTCCGCGAGGTGTCCCGGGTGGCCGAGGGGCTGGCCGAGGGTGACCTGACCCGTACGTCCGGGGTGACCACGCAGGACGAGGTCGGCAAGATGGCGGCGGCGATGGACCAGGCCGTGGCCCGGTTGCGCGAGGACGTCGTGCAGCTGGCCGGCAACGCCACCACGCTCAACGCCGCGGCCGGTCAGCTGACCAGCGTGTCGGGCCAGGTCGAGTCGGCCGCCAACGAGGCGTCGTCGCAGGCCGGCACGGTCGCCGCGGCGGCCGACGTCGTGTCGAACAACCTGCAGGTCGTGTCGGCCGGCTCGGAGGAGATGGGTTCGGCCATCCGCGACATCAGCGTCTCCACGACGGAGGCGTCCGAGGTCGCGGTGCAGGCGGTCGAGGTCGCCTCGGCGACGAACGCGATCGTGGCCCGCCTGGGCGAGTCGTCGTCCGAGATCGCCTCGGTGGTCAAGGTGATCACCTCGATCGCCGAGCAGACCAACCTGCTGGCTCTGAACGCCACAATCGAGGCGGCCCGGGCCGGCGAGTCGGGCAAGGGCTTCGCGGTCGTCGCGGGCGAGGTCAAGGACCTGGCCCAGGAGACGGCGAAGGCCACCGAGGACATCTCCCGCCGCGTCTCGGCGATCCAGACCGACACCGACGGCGCGGTCACCGCGATCGGAGAGATCTCGGCCATCATCGAGCGCATCAACGGCATCCAGATGACCATCGCCTCAGCGGTGGAGGAGCAGACGGCCACCACGCAGGAGATGAACCGCACCCTGTCTGAGGCCGCGGCCGGCGCCGGCGACATCGCCGCCACCATCGGCACCGTCTCCGACGCCACCCGGCGCACCACGGACACGGTCGGCGACACCCGCCACGCCGCCGACGACCTGGCCGTCACCGCGGGCCAGCTGCAGGCCGTGGTGTCCCGCTTCCGCTACTGAGCAGCACGGATACTGCCGCAGTCCGAGAAGGAGCCCGTCCAAGTTGGATGGGCTCCTTTCCGCGTTCAAGGACTATTTGTCAAGTCCGGTCGGCCATGCGTTCACGGTGCCGCAGCCACTCGCGCCACCATTCCAGGCGGTCGCCGGACTCCTGCGGCACCATCGCCGCCCCCAGTGCCGCGACCACGCTCCCGATGGCCACGGGCGGCGCCACAAGAATCAGAGCCCAGAAAGGCGGCTCGAACATGAGGGCCGTCGCCGGTGCCGAGACGCCTGCGACCGCAACGGCCACCCAGCGCCATGATGTCGGAGGTGCCGCCCGGCTCATCGGCTTTCCGCAGCGTGCAGCATTCCCGGTCTTCGTTCGGCGGCTTGTCACATCGTCCTCCTCGCGGGCATCCGAACGTCCGCGGTGGCCGGACGACGCTCATCGTGCCGATTGACGGAGCAATGCGCAATCGCTATGCTCCGTTTGCTCCGATACGGAGCATTAAGATAGAGCGGAGCACGAGGCTGAAGCGATGAGCGAATCCGCTGACTCCACAGGGCAGATCGTCAAACGACTGAGACGCGGGCAGGGGTGGACCGCTCAACAACTCGCCGAGAGATGCGCGCGTGCCGGTATGCCGTCTCTGACCAGAAGCACCATCGCCAAGATTGAATCCGGAGTACGGAAGTCGGTCGCTTCGGAGGAGCTGGTGGCCTTGGCGCAGGCTCTCGGGGTATCTCTCTCCGAACTAGTGGAGGTCGGGAGCGGACGCCCTTCGAGTGCGCGCATGGGGAGGCCCGGATCGGGCGCCGGCCAAGGCGTCGCCGTCGTCTCGATCGGGGGGCGGTCCATCCGGCAGAGCGTCGAAGCCGCTCTGCCGGAACTGTCTTTGGAGGACGCCGAGTTCGTCGGTCAGTTCGTTTACGAGGGGTACGTCGGGCCGGACGATTTCCAGCAGTTAGCCGTGACGATCCGCGATCAGGTTCGACAGTGGCCGGACGCTCGCGTGTCCCGTCTGAATCTTTTCTACAAAGGGCCGATAGCCTTGGGTCCCTTGCTGGGTGCACTTCTCGGCACCACGAGCCTCGCTGTTTATCACTTGGAGAGTGGCCGGCGTAGCTTGGCGTATGTGATCGATCGTCGATTTCTCGTGTCCAGCAACTAGATGGGACGAGGGGAGTGTGTCTGCCAGGTTGGCTTGAACTAGGCCCTCCGGCGTGCGAATGCCGGATGCAAATCGGGTGAATTGCCGGAAAGCCCGGGGACGGGTAACCGGCAGCCAAGGCTGGCATGGAGGGCTGACGCCCGAGTGGCCAGCAAGGTTCAGAGACTAGGATCCGAGCGAAAGCGGTAATGATCCCACGAGCGCCCGACATCTCTTCGAGATGATGAGATAGTCCGTCCTACCGACATGATCTGTTACGCCTGAAACGGTAGAAGTCAGGGATAAAGAACCCTGGCGATAACAAAGGAACGGCTCGAGTGTAAGCCTGGCGGCTACGTGTGGGACGTACCGATCGCGTGCGTCCCACACGCGCGTTACGAGGCTTCCAGGGCGTGGGCCATCGTGGCCTGTTCCTCCAGAACCTCGCCGATGCGGGTCTGTACCGAGTCGAGCTGGTGGATGGTCTCGCTGGTGTCGCGGATGCCGCCGGCCACCGACTCGGCGCTCTCCTGGAGGGCGGCGATCTGTTCCGACACCTTCTTCGTGGCCTCGGCGGTTTCCCGCGCCAGTTCCTTCACCTCGCCGGCGACCACCGCGAAGCCCTTGCCGATCTCGCCGGCCCGGGCGGCCTCGATGGTGGCGTTCAGGGCCAGGAGGTTTGTCTGGTCGGCGATCGAGGAGATGATCTGGATGACGTCGCCGATGGCGGCTGAGGCGTTGCCCAAGGCGTTCACGTCGCCGGTCATCGCCGAAGCCCTGCTTACCGCCTCGTCGGCCACGCGGGTGGCGTCGGCGGTGGCGGCCCGCAGGCGGTCGACCGTGTCGAGCAGTGCTCTCGCGTTCGCGGCCGAGGCCTCGGCCGCCCGGACCACCTCCAGGCGCTGGGAGACCAGCTGCTGGACGTTGCGCAGGGCGTCGGCCCTGGAGTCGGACAGCTCCACGTATTCGGTGGTGAAGAAGTCCATCGTGCCGATGATGCGGTCGCCGCTGGAGATGGGGAAGCAGACGCCGGAGCGGACGCCCGCGCGCTGGGCCGCGGGGGCCCGGACGCAGTCGGTCAGCTCGCCGATGTCGCGGACGAAGACCAGGTCGCGCTGGCGCCAGGCCCGGCCGGACAGGCCGACTCCCTCGGCGAACGTGGCGGCCAGGGTGACCTTGCGGAACTCGTCGCCGGCGTTGCCCGACTCCACGCGGAACTTCAGCACGTTCTCCTGGTCGTCGATCTCCCAGTAGGAGCCGTACGCCCAGTGGAAGGCCGTGCGGACCGCGTCCAGGGCCGCCTTCAGCGCCACCGCCGAGTTGTCGGTGTGCCCGAGCGCGGTGACCACGCTGGTGACCGCGAGCCGGTCGTCGGCGACCTGCCGGGTGTGGTAGGCGGCGAGGGCGGCGACCCGGATCTGCTCGGCGAGGCGGCCGATCGCGCCCCACTTGCTGATCAGGGCGGCGTCCATGGCGACCGGGTTGCTGCCGTAGTACTCCATGACGGCGACGAGCTTGTTGCCGCGTACGGCCGGCACCGCGATCCCGGCTTTGGCGCCGCCGCGGATCGCCGCTTGGAAGCGCGGGTCGGTGGTCGACGAGTCCGCGTTGGCGTAGACGGGCTGCGAGCCGCGAAGAACCTGCTGGGCCAGGCCGGAAGGGCCGGTGATCTGGCCCTTGAGGCGGCCCAGCTCGTATTCCAGGCGCAGCGCACCGTTCTCGACGCACCAGACGGCCCCGTACTCCATGTCGTAGAACTCGACGTAGGTGGAGGCGTAGATGCGCCAGGTGCTGCCTTCGCCGGTGGCGGCTTCGAGGTTGGTGACCAGTTCCTCGAGCGCCTCGATGTCGCGCGGTGGTTCGCGCCGCGCGACGGGCTCGGATTGCTGTTGCCGGTTGCCGAACAGGCCCATGGGATCAGGCTACGGAGTGAAATGCCGGTTTTCCGGGTGTTTACGACGTAAGTTCGTGCAACGCCTCGTTGAAGATCTCATGGTGGCGGTCGACGTCCTCGGTGTTTGTCTGCGGTGACATCAGGGCCATGTTGTGGAACGGGGTCAGCAGCACCCCGCGGTTGGCCAGGTAGACGTGCAGGAAGTCCTCCAGCTCGCCGTCGGCGTGGGCCGCCGACTCGGTGCCGTTGCGCGGGGCGGGGTCGGCGAAGCGATATTCCACGCGCGCGCCGAGCTGGCTGACCGACCACGGCAGGGCGTACGTCTCAATGATCTTGCGGATGCCGCCGGCGAAGGCCGTCGCGGTGTCGATCATGCCGGCGAAGGCGCCGTCGGTCAGGACCTCCTCCAGGCAGGCGCGGGTCGCGGCCATCGAGACGGGGTTGCCGGCCAGTGTGCCGCCGACGCCGCCCATGTCGACCAGGTCCAGGTCCGTGCGGCCGGTCAGGGCCGTCGCGAGATCTTCGGAGAGGCCGTACGCCCCCACGGGTATCCCGCCGCCGATGGCCTTGCCGATGGTCACGACGTCCGGTGACAGGCCCCAGAAGGCGGTGGCGCCGCCCGGCCCGGCCGAGAACGTGTGGGTCTCGTCGTTGATCAGGTAGGTGCCGTACTTGCGGGTGAGCTCGCGGACCCCGGCCAGGTAGCCGGGCTCGGGCAGCACGATGCCGATGTTGGTCAGCGCCGGCTCCATCAGCACCGCGGCCACGTCGCCGTGGGCCAGCTCGCGCTCGAGGCCGGTCAGGTCGTTGAACTCGGCCACCCGGCTCGTGGCGGTGACGTCGGTCGGCGCGCCCACGTTGCCCTCGCGGCTTTGCCCCTGACCGTCCGGGCCCACCACGATCAGCGACTCGTCGACCGAGCCGTGGTAGCAGTAGCTGTGGAACAGGATCTTCGACCGGCCCGTCACGGCCCGCAACAGCCGGATGGCCCAGCGGTTGGCGTCGGTCGCGGTCAGGGCGAAGCTCCAGTACGGCACGGTGAAGCGCCGGGCCAGCTCGGCCGCCACGATCGCCGCGTCCTCGGTCGGCATCATCGTGGTGGCGCCGCCGAGCGTGGCGAGGCGGCGGGTGACCGCCTCGACCACGGGCGCGGGGGAGTGCCCGGCCATGGCCCCGGTGTCGCCGAGGGCGAAGTCGAGGTAGTCGTGGCCGTCGAGGTCGGTGATCCGGTTGCCCTGGGCCGTGGCGACGTACAGCGGGAAGCCCGCCGCGGTCTTGTTCATCCAGGTCATCGGCACGCGGCCGAACAGGTGGCCGGACCGCTGGTAGGCCGCGGCCGAGCGGGGGTTGCGCTCGGCGAAGGCGGCCCGCTCGCGGGTGGCCAGCTGGGCGAGACGCCCGCGATCAACTCCGGATTCCGTCGGCATGGCGCGATGCTACTAATGATCTGTTGTTTGCGCGATAGCTCAGCCGCTGATTCCGTTGATCCGCCGCAGAATGATCATGGAGGTGGCGGCGGGAGCGGCCAGGACGACCCGGACCGTTTTGTCGCCCGTCTCGGAAATGTGACCGTCGGCGGCCACGCGCAGCGGAAGCGAAGGCGCGTCGGTGGGCTCGAGCGCGCCGACGGCGATCGCGGCGGCGAGGGGATCATGCAGCGGGACAGCCCGGGACCCCGTACGGCCCTCATAGAAATCGAGATAAGCCGGCAGCATGCCGGAAAGCGCCCGGCCCAGCGGGGTGTCCGCCAGCGAAGCGCGGTCCTGCTCGGTCCACCGGTGCTGCAAGGTCACGTCGAGCGGCACGAGGGTGACCGGCCACGCGGCCTGGAGGACCTCGCCGGCCGAGACCGGGTCGTCGCCGATGTTGGCCTCGGCCCGGGGTGTCACGTTGCCGGGCACGCGGACCGCGCCGCCCATCACCGTGACCGTCTTGATCCTCGACGGGAGAGAGGGGTCCCGCCGCAACGCCAGCGCGAGATTCGTGCACGGTCCCGTGGCCAGGAGGTGCAGCTCACCGGCGTACTCACGGGAAAGGTCTGAAAGCATTTCCGCGCTCGTACGAGGGTCGGGCCGTCGCCCCTCGGGCAGCGCCACCCCGCCGACACCGTTGCCGCCGTGCACGGCCTTCGCCCCGCGCTTGATCTCGCCCTCGCCGACCGCGACCGGAATGTCGTCGCGGCCGGCCAGGGCGAGCAGCCCCAGGGTGTTGCGCGCGGCCTGACCGGCCGCGGTGTTGCCGTTGACCGTGCCGATGCCGGCCAGATCGACGCCCGGGCTCGCCAGCAGGAAGGCGATGGCGATCGCGTCGTCGATGCCGGTGTCACAGTCGAGATAGAAGATCATGCCCTCATGATGCGGGAGCCGGCGTCCCGAACGCGGCGAAGAAACGGTCCCGGAACGCGTTCATCGGCCACACCGGCGTGGCCGGCAGGGGCCGCAGCCCGTCGGCCCAGTTCCAGGCGGTGATCCGGTCGAGCACCTTCGGATCCTTGGCCACGATGGTGATCGGCACGTCGTGGCTGGCGTTGGCCCCGGCCGCGATCGGCGACGGCTGGTGGTCGCCCAGGAACACCATCACCAGGTTGTCGTCGCCGTACAGGGTGATCCAGTTGATCAGCGTGGTCAGCGAGTACTGGATGGACCTGCCGTACTCGGCCCGGACCTTCTTCGGCTCGGCCCACAGCGCCTTGGGCTTGGTGCCGTCGGCGACCATCTTGGCGTACACGGAACCGTCCCCGACCTGATCCCAGTCGGGCAGATAGTCGGGGATCGGCGCCCACGGGGTGTGGCTGGAGACCAGCGGCAGCTCCACCATCAGCGGGCCGCGGCCCGGCTTCTTGTACTCGATGGTGTTGAGCTGCTTGAGCGTGTACTGGTCGGGCATCGGCGCCCAGCTGAACTTCGGCCCGTTGTAGCCGAGGTTGCGCGAGTCCCACACCTGGTCGTAGCCGTAGAAGTTGCCCTCGGGCCAGGCCCGGGTGGCGCCCGGCATGACGCTGACCGTGCGGGAGCCGGCGTTCTTGAAGGCGCGGGTCAGGGTGAGCCGGTCGGTCGAGACCAGGTTGCGGTAGCGCTGCTCGTTGTTGATCCACAGCCCGGACTCGAAGGTGGAGTGGGCCAGCCAGCTGCCGCCGCCGAAAGTGGGCGAGGTGAGCCAGCCGCTGCGGGCCGCGTAGCCGGCCTTCGTCAGCTGGGCGGTGCCGTTGTCGAGGACCGGGTCGACCAGCTCGGCCAGGGCCGGCGTCTCGACGGCGCTGCGGCCGTAGCTCTCGACGAAGGTGAAGATGACGTCCTTGCCCTTGAGCCCGGACAGGATCTGGTCGGCCGGGACGGCGCGGAAGGCGTCGTTCGCGACCTCCTTGGCGAAGTTCGCCTCGTCCCGCAGCCCGGCCCGGGCCTGGTGGGCGCGGTCCCAGGCGTAGGTGGCGCTGCTGCGCGCGGCGACGGGCACGGCCCCGTACACCGAGACACCGAGAGAGAAAGTCAAAGCCCAAGCCACCAGTACGCCGCCGGCGGCGACCGCCGAGCGGCGGCGGTGCCGGGCCGCGAGCGCGCCGATCCGCAGCACCGACCAGCAGGTGAGCGCGAGGACCGCGCCGACCAGCAGCAGGATGGCGGCGACGGCGCCGATCGCGGCGGGCCGGCCGTAGGAGTCGACCACGAAGCTGAAGGCGTCGTCGAACAGGACCCAGTCGAGCACCGGGTCGAACGGGCGGTTCAGCTCCTCGAAGAAGCCCATGTCCAGGCACTTCTCGATGACGAGCCAGCCCAGGAGCACGCCGGTGACGACGGCGACGACGCGCCGCGCTCTCGTCGGCAGGAACATCAGGATCGCGACGACGAACGCCGCCTCGATCGGGATGCGGACAAATGCCCCAGGAGTCAGCCGGGACAGGATGTTGGGGAAGATCAGAAAGGAGAAAAGGAGCAATCCGGCCAGAACGGTGAGCGCGAGCTGGAACCGGGGGTGGCGGAAGAGGGCACGAACGCGTAGCGGCACGCCAGGGGGAACGGATTCACAGGGCCGGACGGTTCACCGACACTCCAAAGTCACTTCGGAGCAGTACCAAAGACTCTATGGCCGCCCAGTGGGTAGGCCTAGGTTCAAGCCAACGACCGCGAAGTGAGAGGACATGCCCGTGCCGACGGCGACCTCGGACCTGCTAGCCGCGCCCAGCGAGGCGGAAATCGCCCAGATGGACGCCTGGTGGCGTGCCGCCAACTACCTGACCATCGGCCAGATCTATCTGCAGGCCAACCCCCTGCTGCGGGAACCCCTCAAGGCCGAGCACATCAAACCCCGGCTGCTCGGGCACTGGGGCACCAGCCCCGGCCTGTCGTTCGTCTACGCCCACGTCTCCCGGCTCATCCGCCACACCGGGCAGGAGGCGCTCTATCTGACCGGCCCCGGCCACGGCGGTCCCGCGCTCGTCGCGGCGGGATATCTCGAGGGCACGTACAGCGAAATCTATCCCCAGGTCACCCAGGACGAGGAGGGCATGCTGCGGCTGTTCCGCCAGTTCTCCAGCCCCGGCGGCATCCCCAGTCACGTGTCGGTGACCACCCCCGGCTCGATCCACGAGGGCGGCGAGCTGGGCTACGTCCTGGTGCACGCGTTCGGCGCGGTGATGGACAACCCCGATCTGCTGGCGATCGCGGTGGTCGGCGACGGCGAGGCCGAGACGGGCCCGCTGGAGGGCTCGTGGAAGGGCATCTCGTTCCTCAACCCGAAGCACGACGGGGCGGTCCTGCCCATCCTGCACCTGAACGGGGCGAAGATCTCCGGGCCGACCGTGCTGGCCCGCAAGGACCCGGCCGAGGTGCGCGAGCTGCTCAGCGGCCACGGCTACGAGGTCATCGAGGTCGAGGGCTCCGACCTGCCGGGCATGCACACCCGCTTCGCCGAGGCGCTCGCCTCGGCCTATTCACGCATCCGCGCCATCCAGCAGGCGGCCCGGTCCGGCGGCCACGGGGACGGCGCCCGCCCCCGATGGCCGCTGATCGTGCTGCGAACCCCCAAGGGGTGGACCGGCCCGTCGTCGGTCGACGGAGTGCAGGTCGCCGGCACGTGGCGCGCGCACCAGGTGCCGCTGGCCGGGGTGCGCGAGAACCCTGAGCATCTGGCATTGCTGGAGCAGTGGCTGAAGTCGTACAAGCCGGAAGAGCTCTTCGACGCTGACGGCCGGCCGGTCGAGGTCGTGGCCGGCGCCGCGCCCCAGGGCGACAAGCGGATGAGCGCCACCCCGCACGCCAACGGCGGCCTGATCACCCGCGACCTCGACCTGCCCGACTTCCGCGACTACGCGGTGAAGGTCGACCAGCCGGCCACCGAGCGGGTCGAGTCGACCCGGCGGCTCGGCGAGATGATGCGCGACATGTACAGCCGCAACCCCGACCGGTTCCGGCTGTTCAGCCCCGACGAGACGAACAGCAACCGGCTCGGCGCGGTGTTCGAGGTCTCCGACCGGGCCTTCATGGAGCACGTCACCGGCGACGACGTGGCGATCGGCCCGGACGGGCGGGTCATGGAGGTGCTCTCGGAGCACAACTGCCACGGGTGGCTGGAGGGCTACAACCTGACCGGCCGGCACGGGCTGTTCGCCACATACGAGGCGTTCGCCATGGTCAGCGCGTCGCAGACGGTGCAGCACAGCAAGTGGCTGGAGGAGGCCAACCACCTGCCGTGGCGGGCCAAGGTGCCCAGCCTGAACGTGCTGCTGACCTCGACGGCGTGGCGCAACGACCACAACGGCTTCAGCCACCAGGGCCCCGGCCTCATCCAGGTGGTGCTGACGGCCCGCGGCGACGTGAGCCGCATCTACCTGCCGCCGGACGCGAACTGCCTGCTGTCGGTGGCCGACCACTGCTTCCGCAGCCGCAACTACGTCAACCTGATCGTCATCGACAAGCAGCCGCAGCTGCAGTGGCTGACCATGGACGAGGCGATCGAGCACTGCACCCGCGGCGCCGGCGTGTGGGACTGGGCGGGCACCGACGACGGTCACAGCGACCCGGACATCGTGCTGGCCTGCGCGGGCGACGTGGTGACGATGGAGACGGTGGCGGCGGCCCAGATCCTGCGCGACAAGCTGCCCGGCCTGCGCGTGCGGGTGGTCAACGTGGTCGACCTGATGACGCTGCCCCGCCCGAAGGACCACCCGCACGGCATGAGCGAGACCCTGTTCACCGAGCTGTTCACCGACACGGTGGACGTGGTATTCGCCTTCCACGGCTACCCCGGGGCGATCCACCAGCTGGTGCACGGCCGCCCGGACGCCGACCGGTTCCGGGTGCGCGGCTTCATCGAGCAGGGCACGACGACGACGCCGTTCGACATGACGGTCCGTAACAAGGCGTCGCGCTACCACCTGGTGATGGACGCGATCAACAACGCGAAGCGCCTCCCGCGCGGCGCCGAGGACCTGAAGAAGTGGTGCGAGTCCCAGCTGGCCCGCCACGAGGCGTACGTGGTCGAGCACTTGGAGGACATGCCCGAGGTCCGCGACTGGACCCTGGGCGACTGGGCGACGCGGTCCTGAGCGCCGTCAGCTCTTCACCGGTGTGACCGCGACGGCCGTGGACAGGGCGAAGTCGGGGTCGGCGACCGGGCGGCCGAAATAGTAGCCCTGCAGGAGGCGGTAGCCGAGGCGGTGCAAGGTCTCGGCCTGGGCTGCCGTCTCCACGCCCTCGGCCACGGCGGCCAGGCCCAGGCCCTGGCTCACCTGGATGAGGGCCTCGGCGATGACCGTGTGCCGGCCGGCCTCGGTGATGTTGTCCACGAAGGACTTGTCGACCTTCAGGATGTCGACCGGGACCGTCTGGAGCAGGTTCAGCGAGCTGTGGCCGGTGCCGAAGTCGTCCAGGGCGATCCGCACCCCCAGCGCGCGCAGCTCGTTGAGCGTGACCACCGCCTGGCCGCCCTCGAAGACCGCCGTCTCGGTCATCTCGACCGCCAGGCATCGCGGCGGCAGGCCGGTCTCGGCCAGCACCGCCGCCACCGTGGCGGCGAAGCCGTGCCGGGCCAGCTGGCGGGCCGAGACGTTCACGCTGACCCGGTCCGGGGCCAGCGGGCCCAGCGACTCGCGCCAGGCCGCCATCCGGTGGCAGGCGGTGCGCAGGATCCACTCGCCCAGCTCGACGATGAGCCCGTTGCGCTCGGCCACCGGCACGAAGTCGGCCGGGCTCACCATGCCGCGCAGCGGATGCTCCCAGCGGACCAGCGCCTCGACCGCCGCCACGCGGCCCGTGGGCAGTTCGACGATCGGCTGGTAGACGACCCGGAACTGGCCGCTGTCCAGGGCGGCCCGGATCTCCCCGCCGAGGCGCGCGTTCTCGCCGGCCCGCTCGTCGAGGGTGGGCGTCCACCGGCGTACCGGATCGCCGGTCTGCTTGGCCGCGTACATCGCCGCCTCGGCCTGGCGCAGCAGCTCCTCGGCGTCCACGCCGGTGCCGCCGGCCAGCCCGATGGCCACCCCCACGTACAGCTCGTGGCCGCCGGCCGTGACCGGGTGGCGCAGCGTGTCCGAGAACCGGGCCGCCAGCGCGCGGGCCTCGTCGGCCGTGGCGTGGGGGAGCAGGACGGCGAACTCGTCGCCGCCGATGCGGGCCACCACCGCGCCGGCCGGGGCGCCGGACCGCAGTCGGGCCGCCAGCAGGGTCAGCACCCGGTCGCCGACCGGGCGGCCCAGCTCGTCGTTGACGTTCTTGAAGCCGTTGAGGCCGAGCAGGGCCAGCTGCGGGCGCCCGGCCTCGCGCAGGGCCTGCACGACGCGGCGCCGGCTGGCCAGGCCGGTCAGGTCGTCGGTGAGGGCGGCGCGGTCGAGCTGCTTGACGAAACCGGCCATCCGGGTGATCACCAGCAGGAACAGGACGGCGTTGGCGACCGCCACCGAGATCAGGTCGTGCTGCTCGTCGCGGACCGTGGGCATGAACAGCAGGGCCGGTGACAGCAGCGAGCAGGCGCCGAACAGCAGCAGGCGGCCGCGGCCCACCCCCGGGGTCTCGCCCGCGGTGTAGCCGCGGCGCATGGACGGGTGCAGCGCGGCGGCGGCCCACACCACGTACGACAGCAGGAACGCCGGGTCCGCCGGGTGGGTGTCGCTGAGCAGCGCGAAGCCGGTGTCGGCGGCGAACATGAGGGTGACCGCGGCGGCCAGCATCCACACGCTGGGACTGGCGATGCGGGCACCGGTCAGCAGCCGCGCCAGCAGGGCCAGCAGGAGCACATCAGCCGCCGGATAGGCGGTGCTGGTGAAGCGTTCCAAGGCCGAGTCGGCGTCCCCGACGACGACCGGGTAGACGACGAACACCCAGTAGACCAGGCCCAGGCCGATGGCCACGATCGCGGCGTCGATCAGGTTGCCGCGGCTGCCCCGCACGAGCAGGAGAAGACCGACGGCCAGCATGGGGTACGACGCCAGGTAGAACACGTCGGCGAGAGACGGATACGGCTCCAGATGCAGCACGTGCTGGTAGTACTCGTAGGTGAAGTCACCCAGCACGAAGGTGAGCTGGCCGGCCGCGAACCAGTACCACATGGCGGGCCGCGCCGGGCGGTGCAGGCGCACGGCGGCGAGCACCGTCAGCCCGGACGCCAGCCCGATCGCGTCGTACAGCAGCGAAGCGGCCAGCCCGTCCACGGGCAGCACGTACTGACCGATGATCGCGAGCACTCCGGCCGCGAGCCACCAGCACCACACCCGTTCCCGGCTCACTCCCCGCTTGTTCGGCCGGGCGCCGGGAAACTTGAGGTCTTGTCTAAAACCTAGTTTGGCGATAGGAAATAGGGATGGCCGTTCCCCTGTCGATCCTCGACCTCAGCCCGCTCGTCGCCGGTGGCACCGCCGGCGACGCCCTGCGCCGCACCATCGACCTCGCCCGCCACGCCGAGCGGTTCGGCTATCACCGGTACTGGGTGGCCGAGCACCACTTCACGCCCGGCGTGGCCAGCTCGCAGCCGGCCCTGCTGCTCGGGCAGATCGCGGCGGCCACCGAGCGGATCCGGCTCGGGTCGGGCGCGGTGCAGACCGGGCACCAGACGGCCCTGACCATCGTCGAGCAGTTCGGCCTGCTCGACGCCCTGTACCCGGGGCGCTTCGACCTCGGGCTGGGCCGGTCGGGCCAGCAGCGCAAGGAGGCGGTCTCCGAGATCGCGGCGGTCAGGGAGCCCGCGCCCGAGCGGGTGGTCGACGGCCTGCTCATCCCCGCGCACTTCTCGTGGGCGCCGATCCACGTCTCCTCGCGCTCGGCCCTGCTGGCCTCGCTGCTGTCCCAGCCCGGCGCCCAGTCGCCCGGGCTCGACGAGATCCTCGACCAGATCGGGGCGCTGCTCGCGGGCCCGTACACCGACGCCGAGGGCAACGAGGCCCGGGCCGTGCCCGGCGAGGGGGCCGACCTCGAGATCTGGCTGCTGGGTTCGAGCGGCGGCGAGAGCGCCCGGGTGGCCGGGCAGCGCGGGCTGCCCTTCGCGGCCAACTATCACGTGGCGCCGGCCAAGGTTCTGGAGGCCGTCGAGGCGTACCGTGCCGCCTTCAAGCCCTCGCCGCGGCTGAGCGAGCCCCGCGTCATGGTGTCGGCCGACGTCCTGGTGGCCGGCGACGACGAGACCGCGCGGCGGCTGGCCGCCCCGTTCGGTCTGTGGGTGGCCAGCGTCCGCAGCGGCAAGGGCGCCATCCCGTACCCGAGCGTGGAGGACGCCCTGGCCCACGAGTGGACCGGCGAGGAGCGGGCCCTGGTCGACGACCGGGTGCGCACCCAGTTCGTGGGTTCTCCGGCCACGGTCGCCGAGCGCCTGCGGACCCTCCAGCGCGTGACCGGGGCCGACGAGTTGCTGGTCACCACGATCACGTACGACCACGCGGACCGGGTTCGCTCGTTCGAGCTGCTGGCGAAGGAATGGAGCTGAATCCTTCGAAGAGCGGCCCGCCGTTGCGGTCGAGCACCTCGGCCGTGAAGGCGGCGGGCTCGTCGCGGGCGGCCAGCCAGCGCTCGGCCAGCCCCGGGTCGAGCTCGCGCAGCTCCCGCAGCAGCCACTTGCCTTGGCTGATCCAGCGCCCGGCGAAGGCCAGACAGGCCCGCGCCGCCTCCGTCCACACGGTCGCGGCGATGACGAGACGCTCGCCCGGGTCGGTCGCGTGTCCGAGGTCGTCGAGCAGGTCGGTCAGGCCGTAGCGCAGCCGGTCGCGCTCGCCGGCGGGCAGCGGGCCGGGGCCGTCGGCCAGGACCCGGGCGCAGCGCGCCGGCAGGTCACCCGGGTCGCCGACGAGCACGGCGCCGCGGGCCAGCATGCGATGGGTGCTGGGCTTGCGCGCGGCCAGCTCCCGCGCCAGGAACTCGGTGAGCCGCTCCGGAGTCTGCACGAACAGCTCCACCGGCCAGCCCCGGTGACGCAGGCTCTCGCGATGAGCCGTCCCGCCCGGGGGAAGCATCACGACGATGTCGAGATCGGAGCCGGCCGTCCGCGCGGCGGTGAGCACGCTGCCGGTGAGCAGGGCCCAGTCGGCCCCCGGAAAGCGGTCCTCGACGATCTCGCGGGCGACGTCCACCGGTTCCATCCGGTGATCCTGGCAGACTTGCGGGGTGGGTGAGGTGCGGGAGGCTCTCGACCGGGCCTGGCGGTCCGACGCCGCCGGCATGCTGGGGGTGCTCGCCCGGCGGCTCGGCGACCTCGACCGGGCCGAGGAGGCGCTGCAGGAGGCCACCGCGTCGGCCCTGCGGCACTGGCCGGACGAGGGCGTTCCCGCCAATCCGGCCGGGTGGCTGGTCACCACCGCGTGGCGCAAAGCCGTCGACGCGATGCGCCGGGAGGCGGGCGGCCGGGCGAAGCTGGCGGTCCTCGCCCGTACGCCCCCGCCCGAACCGGCACCGGACGACCGTCTCGCGCTGATCTTCGCCTGCTGTCATCCCGCCCTGCCCGAGCCGTCCCGTATGGCCCTCACCCTGCACGCGGTGGCCGGCCTGCCGGCCGACGCGATCGCCGCGGCGTTCCTGCTGCCGAGGGCGACTCTCGCCCAGCGTCTGGTCCGGGCCCGCAAAACCCTTCGGGACCAGGGGGTACGGGTGGAGGTGCCGGCCGCCGGGGAGTACGGTTCCCGTCTGCCCGCGGTGCTGACCGTGCTCTATCTGATCTACAACGAGGGCTACACCGCGCGGCGGCCCGAGCTGGCCCGCGAGGGCCTCGACCTGGCGCGGCAACTGGCCGCTCTGATGCCCGCCGAACCGGAGGCGGCCGGTCTGGCCGCGCTGGTGGAGCTGCACGAGGCGCGCTCGGCCGGCCGGTTCGACGCCGAGGGCCGCATCGTGCTGCTGGAGGATCAGGACCGGTCGCTGTGGGACCTTCAGGCCATTCATTCGGCCGTACGCCGGTTGGCGCTCGCCGCTCGGCGGGACCGCCCCGGGCCGTACCAGTTGCAGGCCGCGATCGCGGCCCAGCACGCCCTGGCGTCCTCGTACGAGAAGACCGACTGGCGGGCCGTGCGCGCCCTCTACGACAGCTTGCAGGTGCTCCAGCCGTCGCCGGTCGTGTCGCTGAGCCGCGCCGTGGCGACCGGTTTCGTGCTCGGCCCGGCGGCCGCGCTGGACGAGGTGGACGCCCTGGAGGACCGGCTGGTGGGCTATCGCCTGTGGCACGCCACCCGCGCCGACCTGCTGGGCCGGCTCGGGCGCGCCGGGGAGGCCGTCGAGGCGACCCGGCGCGCCCTGGCCCTGGCGGCGAATCCGGCGGAGCGTGAGCTGCTCCGCCGGAAACTCGGCGCCTTCTAGCGCTCGAGCACGGGCCGCACCTCGACCCGGTCGCCGACCGCCGCGATGCCCGGCCAGGTCGCGGCCACCGCCACGGCGTCGTCGATGTCGTCCGCGACCAGGTGGATGAAGCCGCCGATCTGCTCCTTGAGCTCCACGAACGGCCCGTCGGTCACGGTGGGCCGGCCGCCGTCGCCGGCGCCGACCGTCCTGGCCGTCTCCGTCCGCTGGAGCTCGGCACCGCCATCAGCGATCTTCCCGGCCTCGAACCACTTGCCCCACCAGGCGCCGACCTCGTCCATGAGCCCGTCGGGAAGCTTCGGCTCGTACCAGGCCGTCTCGTCACCCACGATGATCATCACGTACCGCATGCCGCGCTCCTTCTTCTCGGATCCGTCCTCGGATGACGATCGGCCCGCCGCGGAATCGACATGCCGGCCGGAAAAAGTCTTATTGCCTAGTCTGCCTATAGGAATTATGGTGAGCCGATCCGACCGGAGGAGGCCCCCGTGCCGCACCTGTCCGCCCGAACCCACCTGGCCACCCCCGTCGACGTCGCGGCCTACGGCGAATACCGGCCCCGGACGCCAGTCTCCTTCACCGGCCGGATCACCGCGGACGGCGAGTTCACCGCCCGGCCGTTCCGCTACCACGTCTACGGCGGCCGCTTCTGTCCGTGGACCCACCGGCTCGCCATCACCCGCGAGCTGGCGGGTCTGCACGACATCGTCACCATGTCGTACGTCGACAACCAGCGCGACGGCCGAGGATGGGCGTTCCGCGCCCTCAACGGCCCCGACCCGGTCAACGGTTTCACGCTGCTGAGCGAGGCGTACGAGGCCACGGTCGAGGGCTTCACGGGTCATGCCGGCGTGCCGGCCCTGTGGGACCGTTTCACCACCAGGGTGGTGAGCAACGACCCGACGGCGATCGGCGTCGACCTGGCGACCCGCTTCCGCCATCTGGCCGCGGCGCCGGTGGAGACGTACCCACCGGCCCTGCGCGACGAGATCGACGAGCTGGACCGCTGGCTGCGCCCCGCGGTGAACCAGGGCGCCGACGCGGCGGCCACCGACGGCCAGGCCCGGGCCGCCCTGCTCGGCGCCTTCGAGCGCCTGGACGCCCGCCTGTCGGGCGAGGACCACCTGATCGGCGGCGTGCTGACCGAGGCCGACATCCGGCTGTGGGTGACGCTGGTCCGCTACGACGCCGGCCCGAACGCGGCCCGCACCATCAACCCGGGCCTGCACGTCTACCCGAACTTGTGGCGCTACGCCCGAAACCTGTACCGCCTGCCCGCCTTCCGGGACACGACCGACTTCGCGGCGTTCACCCGCCCGGGCGCGATCCTCCCGGATTGGGACTGACCTCGAACAGGCGCAGCCATTCCTCGGCCGTCGACACGATGGCCGCCGGGTCCATGGCCGCGATGGCCACGGCCGCCGCCTGCCACCCGTTCAGCCGAATGGCTTCGACCAGTCGCCGTCGCGCCCAACCGGCGGGCGGCCGCACGTCGGCCCCGGCCGGGACACCGGCGGTCGAGATGCCGGAGGACGGGGGCGGGCGCCGGAACAAGCCGCCCAAAAAGAGCTCGTGCTGCAATCGCTCGCTCCGTTCGGCCAGGGCGGCGATCTCGGCGCCGGCTGGGAGGAGCGCCACCATGGCCAGCGCCTCGGCGCGCTTGATCGCATCGGGCACCGCCGCCGCAGCCGCCTCGGCCCCCTCCCAATCGCCTTTCTGCGCGCGGATGAGGGCATCTGCTCCGGCACCGATCAGCAGCGGGCCCGTCGCATGGGGGCGGCGCACCGGACCGGACTGCATCGCATGGGTGAACGCCTCGCTGCGATTGGGGCGGCCCAACTCCACCCATGCCCACGCGATGGCGGCGACAACGTCGAACTGGCTGTTGGCTCGTTCGAACCGCACGCCCACCCGGTAGCGATCCCGCACGATTCCGTCGATCTCGCCGACCAGATCGATGTCGCCCAGGCCGCCGGCCAGATCGGCGATCGCCGCCGTGACCGGCCAGCGCCGTTGCGATCCTTTGACCAAGCGCAGCAGATCTCTGGCGATCGACGAGAAGAGGCCCGTCGCCCGTGCCGCGGCCGACGCGTACAGGAGGCGGGCCAAGTCGTCGATGTCCGGGCGGGCCCGGCCCCGGTTTGTCACCTCTATCTCGGTGAGGAGCTTTCGAGCTCGCTCAGGGTGGCCCTGAGCGATGGCCTTGCGCGCGATGGACACAAGGGTCTCGGTGGCTTCGTTCCCGGTGTCCGAATCGGCCTGCCTGGCCAGGGTTTCGGCCCCATCGAGGTCACCGAGAGCGGCGATCGCTCCCGCCGTCGCTCGCTGGGCGCCGGCGATATCGTGCCGGGCGTCGAACAGCGCGAACGGTGAGTAGCGCGACGAGTCCTGGAGTTCTTCGGCCATGGCCAGGTAACGCCTGGCGTCATCGAACGCGCCCCGGTCGGCTGCGGCCTCCGCCACGCCGGCGAGTATCTCCGCTCGTCTGATGACCGGGCCCATTGCCCGGCTGACCTCGGCGGCCCGGGCGAACTCACCGGCCGCCGAGAACAACGGCACGATGTCGTCCACCCAGCGGTGCCGTTCGCCCTCGGGCATCATCCTCCAGAGCCGCATCGCACGCTTGAACTCGCCGACCGCGATCGTGGCCTCGATGGCTGTGCTCAGGGCGAGATTCCTCCACCGGCCCGCCGCCTTGGCCGCCGCGGCGGAGTGCCGGGCGGCGACGTAGGCCCGCCTGGTCTCGCCCGAGGCCCAGAACGCTTGCGTGAGGACGGCGGCGGTGCGGGTCGCGCCGAGAAGCGCTTCCTCGGTGTCCTCCGGCGCGGCCGCCTCCCGCATGATGGCGTCGGCCGGGCCGGTGTCACCGAGCGCGATCGCGATGTGGGCGAGTTCCACCGGGTCCGCGGCTCGCAGATCCGGTGTGAGTTCGTCGACGATCGCGCGAACCGTGCCGGCGTCAAAGGCCGGGAGCGCCCGCGACAAGACGGTCAGGCGGATGTGGGGCTCTCTGATCGAACGGACGAGTTCGGCCGCCTGTCCGGGTTGGCCACTGTCCGCAAGAGCCGTCGCCATCACGGGCAGCACCCGAATGCGCGCCCCGGGACTCGTCAGGGACTGTGCCAGTTCGGTGGCCCGGGATATCTCGCCCAACTCGGCCCAAGCGACCGGCAGATCCTCGGGAAGCGAGCTGTTGCGGCGGGCGAGCCGGTCGCGGTGCACGGCGAGGCGGCCCAGCGCGCCCAGATCGGGAACCGCATCCCCGGCGATCAGCTCCTCGGCGGTCGCGAGCAGCATCAGCGCCCTCGCGTCGCCGCCGGTCTGTGCGAGCAACCGATCCTGGCGGGCCGGGTCGGTAGCAAGCCGGACGAGCCGGTCGGTGGCGCCGGACTGATGCAGCAGCTGGGCGTAGCCGTCGAGAAGGTATCCGGGGGTGTTCTCGGGCCAGCCTGGCGCGCGGTACGCGTCGGCCCAGTCGTGCAGTCGCGCGCGGTAGGCCGCCAGGCCGGTCTCGGCGAAGAAGCCCTCCGACTCCTGTTGCAGCTCCTCGTGGGCCAGCAGGAAGACCTTCGAGTCGCGAGGGCCGGGGCGGGACTGGAAGGCGCGGCCGAGGTTGTCGCGGATCCGCCACTCGGGGGCGCCGCACAGCTCGGCCAGGTCGGCGGTGGTCAGTCCGCCGGCGGCGGCGGTGAGGAAGCCGAGGACGTCCTGTTCGGCCGGGGTGCCGTCGAGCATGCGGCGCAGGTCGCGTTCGGCGTCGCGGCGGACGACGACGGCGCGGGCGGAGCGGGCCAAGGGGCGTACGACCGCTGGGTCTTCAAGAGGGTGACCTGGTGGGACGTCGGCGGGCAGTGGGGGGTGCGGGCGGCCCGAGACGATGACGCGGATGCCGTGCGGAGGGTGGGGCGGCAGCAGGGCGGCGATGCTGTGGGCGTCGGCGGCGCCGGTCGAGCCCCGGTCCTCGTCGAGGCCGTCGACGAGCAGCACCAGGCGTTCGCCGGCGGTGGCGCAGGCCTCGCCGGCCCGGTCGAGCAGGTCCAGCAGGATGCCCTCGCGGGTGGCCTCGGTGACATGGGCCGGAACTGGCAGGCCGAGCAGCTCGGCCAGTTGCAGCAGCACCACGTCGGCGAACGCGGCCCGGTCGTTGTTGCCGGCGAAGCGGGCGGTCACGAAGAAGGACACGACCCGCACGCCCGGCGGCGGGTGCAGCACGAACCACGACATCAGTGCCGACTTGCCCGTCCAGGCGTCGCCACGCCACCACGCGTACGTGTTCGAGCCGTCGCCGGCGCAGAAGCGGGCCAGCTCGGTCAGCTCGGCCTCGCGGTCCCGCAGCCCTTCCGGCGCGATTTTGCGTACCTGATGGAGGTAGCCCGAGCGGGCCGGCGGCGCTCCGGCCACCGTGACGTCGCCGTAGATGACGCCCGAATTGGCCACGGACCGGTCCTCGGCCCAGGCCTGGCCGGTGTCGTGCACCTCGGGGCGCCGTCCGAACACCATCCGACCATGATGCCACTTGCCCATCACCGATGGGTCTAGTAGGAATTAGGGCGTGACCACATCGCTCGATGCGCCACCCGTCGCCGTCGCCCGGCCGCAGCCGGTTGCCAAGCCGTCCGGTGAGCGGCGACGGCGCGTCGCCCTGCGGGTGCTCGCGCTTGTCGTCCTCTACGGACTTTGGGAGCTGGCCGCCCGTACGACGCGGAATCCGGCTTTCATTCCCTCGCCCGGCGCTGTCTGGCATCAGCTCGTCGTCACCTCGAGCGTTCATGACGGTGTACGGGGATACAGCGGGCACCTGCTCGCCGAGCACCTCGCGGTGAGCCTGCGCCGCATCCTGATCGGGTCCGTGATCGGCGTGGCCGGCGGCCTCGTGCTCGGGCTGCTGATGGGCACCGTCACCTGGCTGCGGGTCGTCACCGAACCGGTGGTCACCTTCGTGCGGGCGCTGCCGCCGCTGGCGTACTTCAGTCTGTTCATCATCTGGTTCGGCATCGACGAGACACCGAAGCTGTGGCTGCTCTCGATCGCCGCACTGCCGCCGGTCGCCGTGGCCACCGCCGCCGCCGTGCAGGGCGCGCCGACCGGCCTGGTCGAGGCGGCCCGGGCGCTGGGAGCCGGCCGCTGGCAGGTGACCCGCGACGTGACACTGCCGCACGCGCTGCCGGAGATCTTCACCGGCGTCCGGCTCGCGGTCGGCGTCGCCTACAGCTCGGTGGTCGCGGCCGAGACCATCAACGGGGTTCCGGGCATCGGCGGCATGGTCCGCGACGCCCAGCGCTACTCGCAGACCGACGTGGTCGTGCTCGGTCTGTTCGCCATCGGCCTCTCCGGCCTGCTCATCGACGCCCTGCTGCGGACGGCCGAGAACCGGCTGATCCCGTGGCGCGGCCGCGCATAGACAGGGGTTTCCCATGAAGAAGTTGACAGCGGTTCTCATGGTGGCGGCGATCGGAACGGCCGCCTGCGGCAACGGCGCCGCCAGTGGGGGAGCGAGCGCCGACGAGAAGACGATCCGCCTGGCCTATCAGGCGTTCCCGAGCGGCGACCTCATCGTCAAGAACCAGGGGCTGCTCGAGAAGGCCCTGCCCGACTACCAGATCACGTGGACCAAGTTCGACTCCGGGGCGAGCATCAACACGGCCTTCGTCGCCAAGAGCGTCGACATCGCGGCGATCGGGTCGAGCCCGGTCGCGCGTGGACTGTCGGCGCCGCTGAACATCCCGTACAAGGTGGCCTTCGTCCTGGACGTCGCCGGCGACAACGAGGCGCTGGTGGCCCGCAACGGCAGCGGCGTCACGGACGTGGCGTCGCTGAAGGGCAAGAAGGTGGCGACACCGTTCGCGTCGACCGCGCACTACTCGCTGCTCGCGGCCCTGGAACAGGCGGGCGTGCCGGAGAAGGAGGTCGACATCGTCGACCTGGAGCCGCAGGACATCCAGGCGGCGTGGACCCGCGGCGACCTGGACGCGGCATATACGTGGCTGCCGTCGCTGGCCGAGATCAAGAAGACCGGCAAGGTCCTGATCGCCAGCCGCGAACTGGCCACGGCCGGTAAGCCCACCCTCGACCTGGGCGTGGTGTCGACGGCGTTCGCCGACGCGCACCCGGAGGCGGTCGACGCGTGGCGCAAGGTGGAGGCGCAGGCCCTGGACATCATCGCGAGCGACCCGGACGCCGCGGCCAAGGCGGTCGGGGCCGAGCTGAACCTGAGCCCGGCCGACGCCAAGGACCAGCTTTCGCAGGGCGTGTTCCTGAAGCCGTCCGACCTGTCCTCGCCGGAGTGGCTGGGCACGGAGGCGGCGGTCGGCAAGCTGGCGGACAACCTGGTCAGCGCGGCCGAGTTCCTGAAGTCCCAGCAGAAGATCGACGCGGTGCCGGCGCTGGCCGACGTGCAGAAGGCGATCTACGTGAAGGGCCTTCCCGATGTCCTCAGCTGAGGCGGTCGTCCTGGACGGTGTCGAACACCGCTACGGCGACGTGACCGCGGTCGGCCCGATCGACGTCACCGTCCCCCGCGGCGAGTTCCTCGTACTGGTCGGCGCGTCCGGCTGCGGCAAGAGCACGTTGCTGCGCCTGATCGCGGGCTTCGAAAGCCCGACGACGGGTTCGGTCCGCACCGCCGGCGCGCCGCGACCTGAGCCCCGTTCACCGGATGCGCCGTCATCTGCGCCAGGCTCACCGGGCGCCCCGTCGTCCGGGCAGCGCTCGTCCGGGTCGCGCTCGTCCGGGTCGCGCTCGGCCGGGTCGCGCTCGGCCGGTGGCGCGCTCTCGGCGCCGGTGCCCGGGCGGGGGGCCGGGCTGGTCTTTCAGCAGCCGCGGCTCTTTCCGTGGCGCAGCGTGGGCGGCAACGTCGCGCTGGCCTTGCGGTACGCGGGATTGCCGGCCACGCCTGACACAGTCAACCAACTGCTTGAGCGCGTCGGACTGCACGACGTGGCCAAGCGCCGCACCTGGCAGATCAGCGGCGGCCAGCAGCAGCGGGTCGCCATCGCCCGGGCGCTGGCCGTCGACAACCCGCTGCTGCTGCTCGACGAGCCGTTCGCGGCGCTGGACGCGCTCACCCGCGAACGGCTCCAGGAGGATCTGCGGCGGGTGAGCCACGAGACCGGCCGTACGTGCGTGTTCGTCACCCACAGCGTCGACGAGGCGGTCTTCCTCGGCAGCCGCGTGATCGTGCTGACCCCGCGCCCCGGCCGCGTCGCCCTGGACCTGCCCATCGACCTGCCCCGCACCGGGCTCACCCCCGACGAGCTGCGCGGCCTGCCCCGCTTCGCCGCGCTCCGGGCCGAGGTGGGCGCCGCCGTCCGATCGAGATACGAGGAGGCACCCGCATGATCAAGTCGCTCGGCTCCCATTCCGGCGCCGTCGTGCATGGCGCGGAGTATGAATCGCTCGGCCCGCACTTCGGCGCCGTCGTGCACGGCGTCGACCTGGCGGCCGCGTCCGACGAGGAGATCGCCGGGATCCGGGCCGCGCTGGTCGAGCGCAAGGTGCTGTTCTTCCGCGACCAGACCCTCGACGACGACGCCCAGGTCACCCTGGGGCGCCGGATCGGCGAGCTCACCGCCTCACATCCGGTGGTCGGTGGGGTCGACGAGGCCCACCCCGAGGTGTACGCCCTGGACAGCACCGACAACGGCTTCGCCGACGTCTGGCACACGGACGTCACGTTCATGCGGCGCCCACCGCTCGGTTCGATCCTGCGGGCCGTGACCCTTCCCCCGACCGGCGGCGACACCAATTGGGCGGACAGCCAACTGGCGTACGACTCCCTGTCCGACCCGGTCAAGCATTTGGTTGACAAGCTCACCGCAGTGCATGACGGCACCCGTGAATTCGGCTACTACCTGGCCCAGCGCCGGGGCGGCAAGGGCAACGAGTGGGACGGCGAGGTGGTGACGCGCCTCGACCCGGTCGAGCATCCGGTGATCCGGGTGCATCCTGAGACCGGCCGGAAGGGCATCTTCGTCAACCCGGGCTTCACGTCGCACATCACCGGGGTGTCCGAGTTCGAGAGCCGGGCCATCCTCGACCTGCTGTACGCCCACCTGACAAAGCCGGAGCACATCGTCCGGCACCGGTGGCGTCCCGGAGACGTGGCCATGTGGGACAACCGCAGCACGGCTCATTACGCGAACCGGGACTATGGGGACGCCCGCCGGGTCATGCACCGGATCACGCTCCGGGGTGACGTCCCGGTAGGACCCACTCCCTGATCTCAGTTATCCTCTCCGCGTGGCTGATGCGGCCCACCCGCCGCCGGTCCGGCTTCCGGCCCGGCGGCGGTCGCACATCCCATAGCCACCCTCCCCGGCGGACGTCTCGACGACGTGGGGATCGAGGTGGCCGGTTGCTTCGGCTCTGGTCGCCTGCCGCGCCCCGCGCCTGCCGAGTGCCGCCCTGCCGATGGATCGCGCTGCCGCGTGCCGCGGGCCGCGGGCCGCGTGTTGCTGTTCACTCGTGCGGCGGGAACCGGTCGGCGTGATCTAGCGTCTGAGCGGCGCGGGCCGGGATCGGGGGAGAGGCGGCGGCATGGTGCGCTGGATTGCCGGGGTAGTGGCGGCGATGGCGATCGGAGGATGTGCCGGGGCGGGGACGGGCGCCGACGCTCCGGTGCCGGTCGACGAGCGGGCTCGGCAGATTCTGGAGCTCTACGACGAAGCGGCCCGTGCGGGCGGTGATAGGCCCCGGCTGGTGCCCGCCGAGCCGTTGACCGGGTACGTCGGAGGGATCGAGCAGCGTCACGAGGCGTACCAGAACGGCATTGCGGCTGGACGGCTCGAAGCCGCCGATGGGCTTCTCCCGCGGGGCGCTTCGACCGGCTCCGTAAAATGGAAGTCGGGCGAGACGCTCACTGTGCCGCTCGTGGGGGCGGCCGAGGCGCTCGATCAGGTGAATGCCGAAGGCGACGAATCCGAATGCCCGGAGTGTGTGGCGGTGCCTGTCTCCGGGGCGCGGTTGACCACGGCTGAGATCGCCACGAGCCGCGGGTCCGCCGTGGTGCCGGTTTGGGAGTTCTCGCTCGACGACAGCGCCTTTCGCGTCACGCGGGTGGCGGTCGCCCCGGGCGGCACCGTGCGGTACACGCCGCCGCCGGGAAGCTCCGGTACGCCCACGGCCGAGTCGGCCACTCTGGCCGGCGATGTGCTGACCGTGACGTTCGTCGGGGCCGAAGGGCCGGCGAGCGTGGCGTGTGGCGCCGACTACTCAGCCCGTACAGTCGAATCGCCGAACGCGGTCGTCGTCGTCATCTCCCAGAAGAAGCACAACCGGGGTTTCGAAAGCTGTGACGCCGTCGGCTACACACGCACGGCGGCGGTGGAACTCGGTGCGCCGCTTGCCGGGCGGGCCGTGCTGGACGTCGAGTACGGCACGCCCGTACCGCTGAAAGAGGGAGCGACGAGGTGAAGCGCCGGCTCGCCGGGGTAGTGGCGGTGATGGCGATCGGCGGATGTGCGACGACGGAGCCGGTCGCGGGGCCCGTCGAAGAGGCGACGGCGGTTCCGGCGGATCAGCGGGCGCGGGAAATGCTCGCAAGCTACGACAAGGCGGTCCGGGCGGCGGGTGCGGGCCCGCGGTTCGTGCCGGCGGGCGGGCTGACCGGTCACATCGGCGGGCTCGAGCCGGAGAACGAGCACTACAAGGCGGCGATCGGCGCCGGGCGGATCGAGGCGACCACCACGCTGCCGGCCGCGCCTCGAAAGGCCGGCTCGGTGATCTGGCCCGGCGGCGAGCGCCTGCCGGTGCCGCTGATCGACGCCGGCGAGGCGCTCGAACAGGTGATCGCCGAAAACGGCGGAGACTGCTTGGGGTGTACGCCGGTGCCGGTGACCGGGGCGAAGCTGGCCACTACCCGGATCCCGACCACCCGCGGCGAGGCAACCGTCCCGGCCTGGGAGTTCACGCTCAAGGACAGCACCTTCCGGATCACCCGGGTCGCGGTGGCACCGTCGAAGGCGCTGACCTACACACCTCCGGCGGGCACGTCCGGCGGCCCGGCCGCCGAGTCGGCGACCACGTCGGGCCGAGCCGTCACGCTCAGGTTCACCGGCTCCCGCGCCCCGGCGAGCGAGCCCTGCGGCGCCGACTACCCGGCCCGCGCGGTCGAGTCACCCCACGCCGTGGTCGTCATCATCGAAGAGCAGCCCCACGACGGCGACGAGATCTGCCCGATGATCGGCTTCTCGCGCACCGCAACGGTGGAACTGACCGAGCCTTTGGGTGAGCGCGCCATCCTCGACGTCCAGCAGGGCCAGCCGGTACCCCTGGTGTTAACGCCATAGAGGCCCGCGACACCGCGTGCGGCCTGGACCGCCCCGCGCGCCCCGGCCCGGCCCAGCGACATGCGGATGGCGCCATCCGAGCTGACCCCGGCAGTCTTCGATGAGTCCCCGCCGCCCCGTTGTCGGGCGGGGACGCGGAGACTCGGGGCCGGGCCATTGCACGCGATCGCGGTGGAGAGTCGTGGCCGGACCGCAAGCGACCGATGGTGGGGCAGCGGCCGACCACGAGCGTGGATGCGGGCGGTGGACGGACCGCGATGACGGGCCACGCCGACCCGGGGCGCTGGACGGGCCGCCGCGGCGGCCCGTGGTGACCGGGTTGGTGGACGGGCCGCAGTGACCGGGGCGGGATCGCCGCGGCCCGTGATCCGGGGTCAGGCCGCGGTGACCGGAACCCTGACGACGGCGTCGAAGAGGTAGCCCAGCGTGTTGAAGCGGGCCACGTCCGGCTGGGTGTTGCCGTGGACGTCGGTGGCCCGGGCCAGCAGGACGTGGTCACCCGCTGTGGGGCGCCAGTCGAGCTGCCAGCGCTGCCAGGCGGCGTTGATCGAACGGCCGGTGAAACGGGCGCGCCGCCACGTGGTGCCGCCGTCGGTGGAGACGTCGACGCGCTTGATCCGGCCCGCTGCCGACCACGAGCGGCCCGTCAGCCGGGTGGAGGCGCCGGCCGGGAAGACGGCGCCCGGGTCGAGCTCGAACGCGCTCTTGATGGATTGCCGGTCGAACGGCAGGCCCTCGGCCGGGAACTCGGGACCGAACAGGCGATAGAACTGCGTGTTCCACGGCGAGAACAGCGGCTCGTCCGAGACTTCGATCCGCCCGACCCATTTGATCGAGGAACTGCCGATCCAGGACGGGACCACCAGCCGTACGGGGTGGCCGTGATCCGGCGGCAGCGGCTCGCCGTTCAGTTCGTACGCCAGGATGACATCGTCAAGTGCCTTGCTGACCGGCATCGGGCGGCGCACCGGGCCGAGGTCGACGCCGCCGCTGACGAAGTTCGGGTCGAGGCCGGACGCCTGCACGTCCACCGCGTGCCGCCCGATGCCCGACTGGCGGAGCACCGTCGACAGGCGTACGCCCCGCCAGCGGCCGACGCCCACCGCGCCCAGGCCCCACGCCGTGCCCGAGACGGTCTGGCCCTGCTGCGAGGCGAAGTAGCCGCGGCCGTTGCCGGCGCACTCGACGGCGACCGAGCGGGTGACCGAGGGCAGGCGGCGAAGGTCGGCCAGGGAGAAGCTGCGCGGGCCGCCGCGCAGGCCCGCGCCGAAGATCTCAAGCGCCCAGGTGGCACTGTCAATCAGCGGTGTACTTGTGTGGTTGCGGACGAAGAACCGGTCCACCGGCACGTGGTAGCCGACGTCCTTCAGGGCCGACCAGCGCGTCTCCGCGTTGGTCCCGAAGACCTTGAACAGCTCGGCCGGCAGCGGCTTGACGATCGGCCCGGCGGCAAGCCCGGCGCCGGAATCGACCCCGGCTGAAGCCGCGCGGGCGGACGAGGCCGCGCCCGCGAGCGCGGCCGAGGCGGCGACCGAAGCCGCGCCGGTCAGGGCCAGGAAGGACCGCCGCGAGAAGCCCCGGGCCTGCCCGGAGCGCCACTGGCGCAGCCGCAGAGAGTCGTATTCAAGCTCATCCATGGCCTTTACCCTATCGGCACTATAGGAGATGCGGATAGGGTGAAGCGCATGGACTTTCACTGGTTTCTGCCGACCAACGGCGACAGCCGGGACATCGTCGGCGGCGGCCACGGCGTGCCGGTCGGCGCGGCCGGTGGCGTGCGCCCGCTGACCATCGGCTACCTCGGGCAGATCGCGCGCAGCGCCGAGCAGCTCGGCTTCGTCGGCGCGCTCACCCCCACCGGCGCTTGGTGCGAGGACGCCTGGATCACCACGGCCATGCTGAGCGAGGTGACCGAGCGGCTCAAGTTCCTGGTCGCCTTCCGTCCCGGTCTGATCTCGCCCACCCTGGCCGCGCAGGTGTCGTCGAGCTTCCAGCGGCTTTCCGGCGGCCGCCTGCTGCTCAACGTGGTCACCGGCGGCGAGTCGAAGGAACAACGCCAGTTCGGCGACTTCCTGGACAAGGATTCCCGGTATGCCCGTACGGCCGAATTCCTCGCGATCGTGCGAGCCCTCTTCCGGGGCGAGACCGTCGACTTCACCGGCGAACACCTGCAAGTGGAGGGGGCCCGGCTGACCAAACTGCCCGACCCCGCTCCGGAGATCTACTTCGGTGGCTCCTCGAAGGCCGCGGGCCCGGTGGCCGCCGCTCATGCCGACGTCTATCTGACCTGGGGTGAGCCGCCGAGCTCAGTCAAACAGAAGCTTGACTGGATCAGGCAGCTGAAGCCGGACATGCGCTTCGGCATCCGCCTGCACGTGATCAGCCGTGACAGCTCCGAGGCGGCGTGGCGCGAGGCCGACCGGCTTCTGCAGAACGTCGACGAGAGCGCGATCGCAGCCGTGCAAGCGGGCCTGCGCAAGAGCGAGTCCGAGGGCCAGCGCCGCATGCTCGAGCTGCACGGCGGCAACCGCGACGGCCTGGTCGTCGCGCCCAACCTGTGGGCGGGCGTCGGCCTGGTCCGCGGCGGCGCCGGCACCGCCCTGGTCGGCAGCCACACCGAGGTCGCCGACCGCATCCAGGAGTACGCCGAGCTGGGTATCAGCGAGTTCATCCTGTCCGGCTACCCGCACCTGGAGGAGGCGTACTGGTTCGGCGAGGGCGTCCTGCCCGAGCTGGCCCGTCGCGGCGTCTGGCAGCATCCGGCGGGCGGCACCGTCAGCGCGACGACGGCGATCCCGTTCGCGGGAGTGCCCGCCGTGGCCCCCTCACCGTCGTAGTGCCACGCACGGCGCCGGCGTTGGCGGCGATCACCAGCGCGATGGCCAGCCCTTCGACCGGGGTGAGCCGCTGGTGCAGGACGACGTAGCCGGCGACGGCGGCGACGGCGGGCCCGAGGCTCATCAGCACGGCGAAGGTCGTGGTGGGCATGCGGCGCAGGGCCAGCAACTCAAGGGTGTACGGCAGCGCGGAGGACAACAGCGCCACCGCGGCGCCCCGGGCCAGGATGTCAGGCCGCACCAGCGTGGTCCCCGCTGTGCCGGCGCCGAGGGGAAGGGTGATGACCGCGGCCACGGTCATCGCCAGGGCCAGGCCGTCGGCCCGGGGGAAGCGTTGCCCGGCCCGCGCGCCGGCCAGGATGTATCCGGCCCAGACCGCTCCCGCCGCGGCCGCGAAGCCGACGCCGGCCGGGGTGAGCCGATCGAGTCCGGCGCCGCTCAGCAACGCCACCCCGGCGGCGGCCAGGCCGGCCCACAGCCAGCTCGCCGCGCGGCGGGCCGTCACCACCGACAGCACGAGCGGCCCGAGCACCTCCAGCATCACCACGGTGCCGAGCGGGATCAGCGCGATCGCGTGGTAGGCCAGCGTGTTCATGCCGGCGAGGGCCGCGCCGAATCCGCCGATCAGCAACCAGTCCGCGCGCCGATGTCCCCGCACTCGCGGCCGGCACACCGCCACCAGCAGGAGCGCCGCGATCGTGAGCCGCAACGTCACGACCCCGTTCACCCCGACCCGGGGGAACAGCAGGGCCGCGACCGCGCCGCCGAACGGTCCCGACACCAAGGCTCCCAGTACCAGCCCCACCGCTCCGGCCCGCCGTGTCCTGATCATGCGTCGACCGTAGAAATCACCGTTCGGCCGGGGAAATGCCGAATCAGCCGCGGTTATGCTCTGCGTTTATGACCGTGGAGCTGCGGCATCTGCGCGCCTTCCTCGCGATCGCCGCCGAAGGCACCATCACCCGGGCCGCGTCCCGGCTGCACGTGACGCAACCCGCGCTGTCCCGCACCCTGCGCCAGTTGGAAGACCACCTCGGCGCCCGCCTGGTCGACCGGTCCACCCATCATCTGCGGCTCACCGCCGCCGGGCACGCGTTCCAGCCGCGGGCCGCCGCCGCGGTCACGGCCGTGGACGAGGCCCTCGACCCCGCACGCGCCGGAACCTGGCCCCTGCGCGTCGGCCACTGCTGGTCGGCGCTGGGCGAGCACACCACGCCGGTGCTGCGGCGCTGGAAGCGGGAACACCCGGAAACACCCCTGCTTCTGCTGCGCGTCGACGAGCGCACCGCCGGTCTCGCCCGCGGCGCCGTCGACGTCGCCGTCATCCGGGGCGAGGCCGGGCTGCCGGCCGAGGTGGACACCGTGGTCCTCATGGACGAGCCGCGCGTCGCCGCCGTCGCCGCCGACAGCCAGCTGGCCCGGAAGGCCCGGCTCACCCCGCGCGATCTCACCGCCGAGCCGATCGCCGTCAACGCCATCACCGGCGCCGCGGCCCTCGGCCTCTGGGATGAGACGCCGGGCGACATCATCGAGGTGGCCAACACCGACGACTGGATCGCCACCATCGCCGCCGGCCAGGCGGCCGGCGTCACGACCGCCGCCACCGCGGCGACCTATCCGAACCCCGCCGTCGCCTACCTCCCGCTCATCGGCGTACCGGCCGTCCCGGTCCACCTGGCCTGGAGGCAGCCCCCGATCCATCCGGCCGTACCGGATTTCGTCGCCCTCGCCCGGAAGGTGAGTGGGCGCGCCGCCAGCCGGGCGCGCCCACGAAAGGTGCCTACAGGGACACCTTCTCCTTCGGAGCCGTGACCGCCGGGCGGCCGGGCCACCAGAAGCGGTCGCCGCAGATGGTGGCCAGGGCCGGGACCAGCACCGTACGGACCAGCAGGGTGTCCAGCAGGACGCCGATGCCGACGATGATGCCGATCTGGGTCAGCGTGATGACCGGCAGGACGCCCAGGACCGCGAAGACCGCCGCCAGCAGGATGCCCGCGCTGGTGATCACGCCGCCGGTCACGGCCAGGGCGTGCACCATGCCGTCCTTCGTCCCGCGGGCCGGTGTCTCCTCCCTGGCCCGGGTCACCAGGAAGATGTTGTAGTCCACGCCCAGCGCCACCAGGAACAGGAACGACAGCAGCGGTACGCCCGTGTCCAGCGCCCCGTAATCCAGCACGTTCCGGAACAACCACGAACCCGCGCCCAGGGCCGCCCCGAAGCTGGCGATCACCGTCACCAGCAGCAGCACGGGAGCCACCAGGGCGCGCAGCAGGCCGATCAGCACCAGCAGCACCACCGCCAGGACCACCGGGACGATCACCTTGAAGTCGCGGCGGGCCGCGTTCCGGTCGTCCAGGTTGGCCGCCACGCTGCCGCCGACCAGCGCGTCCTCGCTGCCCACCCGGTCACGCAGGGCGGTGATCGTGTCGTAGGCCGCGCCGGTGTCCGGCGCCGCCTCCAGCACGGCCGAGATGCTGGACAGCGAGGCCGTCTGCTCGCCGATGCGGGCCGACGCGACGCCGGGCGTCTTGGTGACCAGCGCCAGGACCTCCTCGGCGCGGGCCGGGGTCGTGATGATGGTGGCCGGGTCGGTGGCGCCGGCCGGGAAGTACTTGCTCACCGTCTCCAGGCCGTCGACCGACTCGGCCTGCACCCGGAACTGTTCGGTCTGCGAGAGCCCGAGCCGCGTACCGAAAAGGCCCGAAGCCAGCGCACCCAGAATGACCACCGACGCCAGCAGCACCGCCACCGGCCGCTTGGCGACGCCACGGCCGACCCGGGCCCAGACGCCGCGCTCGGCCTCGACGCCGGCCTGGCCGACGCGCGGGATGAACGGCCAGAACAGCCCGCGACCGCAGACCAGCAGCGCCGGCGGCAGCACCAGCAGCGCGAAGATCGCCGCGATGGCGATGCCGGCCGCGCCCGCCACGCCGAGCGCCACGTTGTTGCCCAGGCTGGCCAGCAGCAGCGTCAGCAGCGACAGCACGACCGTTCCCGAGCTGGCCAGCACGGCCGGGCCGGCGCCCTTGAGCGCCTCCCGCATCGCCTCGAAGCGGTCCTCGTGCCGGTGCAGCTCCTCGCGGTAGCGCGAGATGAGCAGCAGCGCGTAGTCGGTGCCGGCGCCGAACACCAGCACCGTGATGATGCCGTTCGTCGACGCGTCGATGGCCAGGCTCGTGTGCTGCGACAGCAGGGCCACGACCGAGCTGCTCAGCCGGTCGGCCAGGCCCACCACGGCGAGGGGGACAAGCCAGAGGATCGGGCTCCGGTACGTCACCAGCAGCAGCAGGGCCACCACGACGACCGTCACGATCAGCAGCCTGGTGTTGGCGCCGGAGAAGCTGTCGGCCAGGTCGGCCGTGAAGCCGGCGCCGCCGGTCACCTGCGCGCTCACGCCGGGCGGGGTCTCCGCCTTGAGCTTGTCACGCAACTGTGTGACAGCGTCCACCGTCTGCTCGGCCGAGTACGAGGCGGGCAGGGGCCTGGAGACCAGCGCCGCGTCCTTCTCGGGCGCGAGGATCGGCGTACCGAAGCTCTCGATGGTCTTGAGCTCTTGCTCGGTGAACGGTCCGGTGTCCTTGGCGAAGACGATGAGGGCCGGGTTGACCTGACCGGACGGGAGTTGTTTCTCCAGCTCGGCGACCTTCGTCGACTCGGCGGAGGACGGCAGGGTGGCGGTGGGGTCGTTGGCCGTCTCGAGCGGGCCGGCGAACCCGAGGACGGCACCCCCCAGCAAGACCGCGACCACGAGCGTCAGCCAGGCGCGTCGCATGAATCCTCCATGGTTAAGTATCTCGACAATCGAGAGTCTTACCCACGGGGGAGAAATCTGCAACACTGACACGGTGGATGATCGGAAACAGCTGCAGGCCGAACTGGTGGACCTGCTGCGCCTCTACAGCATCGAGGCGCAGCACGTGGCGAACGCCTTCGCGCATATCCAGGGGCTGCACCACACCGACCTCCAGGCCCTGGCCGCGGTGATGCACGCCGAGCGCCGTGGTGACCCGCTGACCCCCGGCCGCCTCGGTCAGCAGCTGGGGCTCTCGTCGGGGGCCACCACGGCGGTCATCGACCGCTTGGAGAAGGTCGGGCATTTGCGGCGTACGAGGGAGAGCGCCGACCGCCGGGTCGTCCATCTCCGCTACTCGGCGCCGGCGATGGCCCTGGCCCGGCAGTTCTTCGAGCCGCTGGGCGCCCGCAGCCACGCGGTGATGGACCAGTTCAGCGTGGACGACCTGGCGATGGTCCGGCGGTTCCTGACCGGGATGCTCGAGGCGGTCTCGGAGCATCATCGCTCCCTAACGCCTACCGGCGACGCCTGACCTGCACCCGGCCGGCGGCCGATCCTCTATACGGTCACGTCGAGGTGGCCCTTCAGGACCCGGCGGCTGTCCATGACGGCCGCGCGGTCGGCCGCGATGACTTTCCGGTCGGCGCGGGCGACGACGTCCGTGGTCAGCTGCAGGCAGTCCTTGCGCAGGTGAACCAGTGTGGCGTGGGTGGCCCAGGGGGAGGGGCCGATGCTCATGCTCATGGCGATTCCTTTCGCTCCACATTTGCAACCGCCTAGATCGGACGCCGTCCGCTCCGGTTGAGCCCCGCTCCCGTGGTCTGTGCCACTTTCCGGACCGCTATATACCCGGTGTATACCTCCGGTGTAGGGTCCCAGGTCATGAGCGTCCCATTGACACTGCTCGGTCTTCTCGAACGCGAGCCGAGCCACGGCTACGACCTCAAGCGCGACTACGACACGTATTTCGGCCGCGGCAAGGCCCTGCCGTTCGGGCAGGTCTACTCGACGCTGGCCCGCCTGGCCCGCGACGGCAAGGTCGTGATGGACGAGATCGCGGCCGGCGGCGGCCCCGACCGCAAGCGCTACGTCATCACCGACGCCGGCGCCACCGAGGTGAACGCCTGGCTCACCGAGCCGGTCGCCGCCGAGCCCCACCTGCAGAGCGTCCTGTTCGCCAAGGTGGTGCTGGCGCTCATGCTCGACCGCCCGGCCGAGGACTATCTCGACACCCAGCGCCGGGCCCACCTGGCCCGCATGCGCGAGCTCACCGAGATCAAGCGCACCGGCGGCCTGGTCGACGCCCTGCTGGCCGACCACGGCCTGTTCCACCTCGAGGCCGACCTGCGCTGGATCGACACGACCGCGGCCCGCCTCGACGCGCTCCGTGAGCAGGTGAGGTCATGAGCGCCATGCTGCGCGCCACCGACGTCTCGCTGTCCTTCGGCGACACCCCGGCCCTGCGCGGGGCCGAGTTCGAGGCCGGCGCCGGCGAGATCGTCGCCATCATGGGCCCGAGCGGCTCCGGCAAGTCGACACTGCTGCACTGCCTGGCGGGCATCCTCGTGCCGGACGCCGGGGAGATCCACGTGGACGGCGAGCGTCTCGACACCATGAGCGAGGCCGCGCGCAGCGCGCTGCGCCGCGACCGGTTCGGCTTCGTCTTCCAGTTCGGCCAGCTCGTCCCCGAGCTGACGGCCGCGGAGAACGTCGCGCTTCCGCTGCTGCTCACCGGTGTCCGCCGGGCGAGGGCGCTGGAGCGGGCCGCCGCCGAGATGGCGAAGGTCGGGCTCGAAGGCCTGGGCGGCCGCCGGTCGGGCGAGCTGTCCGGCGGCCAGGCCCAGCGGGTGGCCCTGGCCCGCGCCCTCGTGGCGCAACCCCGGGTGATCTTCGCGGACGAGCCGACCGGGTCGCTCGACTCGCTCACCGGCGAGCAGGTGATGGACCTGCTGGTCGGCACGGCCCGCGAGCAGGGCACCACGGTCGTGATCGTCACCCACGACGCGCGGGTGGCGGCGTACGCCGACCGCGAGGTCATGGTGCGCGACGGCCGCGTGACCTCCCCGGTGGGGTCGTCGTGATCCGGCTCGGCCTGCGGATGGCGCTCGGCCGCGACGGCCTGGGCCGCCTCGGCCTGATCGGGGGCGCCGTCGCGATCGGCGTCGCCATGCTGCTCGGCGTGCTCGCGGGGGTCAACGCCGTGCAGGCCCAGAACCAGCGCTACTCCTGGCTCAACAGCGGCGTGACCAGCGCCGCGACCGGCCCGGCGGCCGACGACCCGGCCTGGTGGGCGCCGCGCCAGGACTACTTCCACGGCCGTTCGATCATCCGGATCGACGTCGGCGTGACCGGGCCGTCCGGGCCCGTGCCGCCGGGCATGCCGGCACTGCCGCCGGCCGGGTCGTTCTTAGCGTCGCCGGCGCTGTCCCGCCTCCTGGCCGAGACTCCGCACGATCAGCTCGGCGCCCGGTTCCCCGGCCGCCAGGCCGGCGTGATCGGCTCGTCCGCGCTCCCGGGGCCGGACGCCCTGATCATCGTCGTCGGCCTGCCCGTGGCCGAGGTTCAGGCGCGGGAAGGCGCCGTGCGGATCGACCGGATCGTCTCCGTCTCGCCGTCGTCGTGCGACGGCTGCTACATCGGCATCGGCGGCGAGGCGATCACCCTGATCCTCGGCGTCGTCGGCGTGGCGCTGCTCTTCCCGCTGCTCATGTTCGTCGGCACGGCCACCCGGCTGGCGGCGGCCCGGCGCGAACAGCGGTTCGCCGCGATGCGGCTGCTCGGCGCGACACCCCGCCAGGTGTCCACATTGGCCACCGTGGAGTCGGCGGTCGCGGCGGCGCTGGGCGCCGTCGCCGGGTTCGGGCTCTATCTGCCCGTACGGTGGGGCCTCGCGCACATTCCTTTCACGGGCGAGCGCTTCCACGCGTCCCATCTGACGCTCACCTGGGCCCAGATCGTGGCCGTGATGATCGGGGTGCCGCTCGGCGCGGCTGTGGCGGCCCGGCTCGCCCTGCGCCGGGTGCGCGTCTCGCCGCTCGGCGTGACCCGCCGGGTCACCCCACGGCCGCCGCGGGCGTGGCGCCTCGTCCCGCTGGCGGCCGGGCTGGCCGAGTTGGCCTTCTTCGTGGGCCGGCGGCCGTCCACCTCGAACGGGCAGCTCCTCGCCTACCTCTCCGGGATCTTCGTGGTGATGGTGGGCCTGGTCGTCGCCGGGCCGTACCTGACCCTGCTCGGCTCGCGGGCGCTGGCCCGCTGGTCGCGCCACCCGGCCGGCCTGATCGCCGGCCGGCGCCTGGCCGACGACCCGCGCGCCGGCTTCCGGGCGGTCAGCGGCCTCATGCTGGCCCTGTTCGTCACCAGCGTCGCCACCGGTGTCATCGGCACGATGGTGTCCGCGCAGGACCATCGGCCGGCCTCCGCGGCCAAGCTCGCCATGACCGCCTTCCCGGAGGACCTGGCGCCGGGGGAGAAGGGCCTGACCACGGCCGCGATCCCGGCGTCCCTGCCCTCGGTCCCGGGCGTCCAGCACGTGCGGGTGGTGCGCTACGACGACGGCCGGGCCGGGCCGGGCCTGCCCGGCCTGATCTCCTGCGCCGACCTGGCCGCCCTGCGCGACTACGGCGCCTGCCCGCCGGGCGCCGAGGTGGCCCGGGTCTTCTCCGACCTGAGCGCCCCTGACGGCGTACCCACCCATTGGGAGGCGGCCCCGGTGAGCGCGGCGTCCCTCACGCAGCGGCCCGTGCTGTCGCTGGTGGTCCTCACCGACGGCTCGCCGGCGGCCATCGAACGCTCCCGCACGCTCATGGAGTCGGCCTTCCCGGCCCTGCGCCCGCCGCTGACCGACCGGGAGTGGAACAGCGACTTCGCCCGCACCCTGATCCAGTTCCAGCGCCTGGCCGACATCGTCGTGATCACCAGCCTGGTCATCGCCGGCTGCGCCCTGGCCGTCGCGGTCACCGGCGGCCTCAACGAACGCAAGCGCCCCTTCAGCCTGCTGCGCCTGACCGGCGTACGCCTGGCCGAGCTCCGCCGCGTCGTGACCCTGGAAAGCGTCGTCCCGCTGCTGGCCGTGTCGGTGGTGGCGACCGCCGCCGGTTTCCTCTCCGCTCACCTGTTCCTGCGCTCGCAGCTCCAGGAGAACCTGGTCGCCCCCTCGGCCTCGTACTACGCGCTGGTGACCCTGGGCCTCGGTGTCTCCCTGGCCCTGATCGCCTCCACGATGCCGTTGCTGCGCCGGATCACCGGCCCCGAGACCGCCCGCAACGAATAGACCCCCGCATATCGCCGTGCGCCCGGGGTATGCCCCGGGCGCATCGCTGCGAGGAGGGTCTTCACATGGACGATGGCGCCCGCGAACTCGCCCTGCCCGGCATCGTGCTGGGCGTGGGCCTCGGCGGTTTCGCCGACGGCATCCTGCTCCATCAGGTGCTGCAATGGCACCACCTGCTCACCAGCACGGGCCGCTATCCGGCCGGCACCGTCGACGGCCTGAAGATGAACACCCTGGCCGACGGCCTGTTCCACACGTTCACATGGCTGGCCGTGCTGATCGGCATCGGCCTGCTGTACTCCCGCGTGACCTCGAACCGCGCCCGCGCGTGGGCCTCGCGGGCGCTGTGGGGCTGGATCCTGGTCGGCTGGGGCGTGTTCAACCTGGTCGAGGGTCTCATCGACCACCAGATCCTCGGCATCCACCACGTCCGCACCGGACCTCACCAGCTCGCCTGGGACCTGGGCTTCCTGGCCTTCGGCGCCGTCCTGATCGCCGCCGGCTGGCTGCTGCGGCGCCGCGCCCCGGTCCTCGACCGGGTGTGACACACACCCACCAGGCGGACGGCGGCCTGATCCCACTGGCCGTCGTGGCCGCCGCGCTCGGTTACGAGCTGCTGGCGACGATCGGGCGGCGGCCCTGGCCCTGGTGGCGCACCGCCTTCTTCCTCGCCGGCTGCGCGGCGCTGGCCACCGGATTCTCCCCGTGGCCACCCGATTTCCGCGCCCACATGCAGCAACACCTGCTCATCGGCATGCTGGCCCCGCTCGGGCTCGTTCTGGGCGCGCCGGTCACCCTCCTTCTGCGTACGCTTCCACAGCCGGCCGCCCGCGCCACCGCCCGCCTTCTGCGCAACCGGTTCGTCCACGCCGTGGCCAACCCCGTGGTGGCCCTTACCCTCAACCTCGGCGGCCTGGCAGTGCTGTTCCTGACCCCGCTGTACGCGGCGACCACCCGTTCACCGGCCCTGCACCTGCTGGTCCACGTCCACTTCCTGCTGGCCGGCTATCTGTTCGCCTGGGTGATCGCCGGCCCGGACCCCGCGCCGAGACGCCCCTCGGTGCCGGCCCGGCTCGTGATCCTCGGTGTGGCCATCGCCTTCCACTCGGTGCTGTCCCAGTTGATGTACGCGGGCGTCATCGACCTGCCTATCCCGGCCGACCAGCGCCTCGGCGGCGCCGAGCTCATGTACTACGGCGGCGACATCGCCGAGCTCCTGCTGGCCGCGGCCCTGGTCACCGGCTGGCGCCCCCGCCGCCGACCGCGTCCGCATGACGACCACAGACGCGCGGCCGCGGTGACTCCCTGACCGCACCCCACGGCTACTCCACCGGGAACCGTGGGCCACCGATCTCGGAGGGTGTGCGTAGCGAACTCGTTCTCGATCGTGCCGGTGACCTGCTCGGCAGCGGGCGTGCCGGTCAGGCCGCGTCCCTGCTGGCGCCCGTAGTGGGGGCCGAGCCGGAGAACGCCGGCGCCTGGCTTCTGCTGGCCCGGGCCCACCTGGCGCTGGGCCGCCCGGCCGACGCTCTCGAAGCGGCCCGGGTCGCTCTCGGGCTGCGCCCGGGTGGGATCGACGCCCTGTACTGGGTGAGCGCCTCCTACACCGCCATGGGGCGGCACGAGCTGGCCGTCACCGCGGCCACCGCCGCCTGCGACGAGGACCCCGGCAACCCGCGGCTGGCCGAGCGCCACGGGCGGGCCCTGCTCGCGGCGGGGCGTGTCGCCGAGGCCGAGCTGGTCCTGGCCGCGTACGCCGAGTTCGCCCATTACGACGCGGAGCTCCAGGTGGCGTACGGCATGGCGTTGTTCGCCGCCGGGCGTCCGCTGAGCGCTCGCGAGGCGTACGGGAAGGCCCTGAACCTCGATCCTGGGAACGCCGTGGCCCTGGCCGAGCTCCGCCGTCTCACGGCGGCCGAGCGGCGGATCACCGACGCCGATTCGCTGGTGCGGGTGTGCGACGAGTTCGCCGAGGCGCTGCGCGTGCCGGCCGGTGGCCGTCCTCAGCCGGGACCGGCCCGGGACGTGCTGGCGCACGTCGCGGCCGTGACCTTCGGCGTCAGCCTGGCCACCATGGTCGTCCTCGCGGTCCTCATCCGCCTGGCCGGGGCCGAGGTGCCGATGCCGCTGTTGATCGCCGTCTTCGCGATCGCCGGTTCCGCGGCCTGCCTGACCGCCGTCACCCGGCGCCGTCAGCCGTCTTCGCGCAGCTTTTCCAGGACCCGCGACAGGTCCTGACGGTCGGCCGGGTCGAGCGCGGCGAACAGCCGGGCGCTCGCGGCCTGCCGGGCGGCCTGGATCTCGGTGTTCACCGCCGTGCCGTGCGGGGTCAGGGTGACCAGCACGGCCCGGCGGTCGGCCGGGTCGGGCCGCCGCTCGACCAGACCGCGCTCCTGCAGGTCGTCGACCACCTCGGTGGCCGAGCGCGGCGCTATCCGCAGATGCTCGGCCAGGCTGCTCAGCCGCAGGTCGCCGTGGTGGGCCAGCACGTTCATGGCCCGGCCCTGCGACGGTGACAGGTCCCACGGCTCGAGCGCGACCTTCGTCCGGTGCCGCAGCCGCCGGGCCACGGCCCAGAAGGCCTCGGACAGACTCTCCTCCTCGTGCTGCACGGGGAATACCGTACCAGCGATTACCGTTGTAGCCTCACGTTGAGGTAACCTCAGTAATCCGTACGGCATGAGAGAAGGTCGCACTTGGCAAGCCGCAAGAAACCCACCCAGGCCGAGATCGCGCAGGCGAAGAACGTCTCCCTGCGCCGCATCGGCGCCCTGTTCACCGGACACCGCTGGCCCCTGACGGTCGTCGTGTTCACCATCATCGCCTCGTCCCTCGTGGGCCTGGCCTCCCCGTTCCTGCTGCGCGAGGTCATCGACGTCGCGCTCCCGCACAACGACGTCCGCCTGCTGGTCTGGCTGGTCATCGGCATGGTCGTGGTCGCCGCCGTCACCGCCGCCCTCGGCGTCGTGCAGACGTGGATCTCCACCGCGATCGGCCAGAAGGTCATGCACCGGCTGCGCGTCGACGTCTTCGCGCACCTGCAGCGCCAGTCGATCGGGTTCTTCACCCGCACCCGCACCGGCGAGGTGCAGTCGCGCATCACCAACGACATCGGCGGCATGGAGTCGGTGGTCACCTCCACCGCCACCTCGATCGCCTCGAACCTCACCACGGTCGTCGCCACCGCGGTCGCCATGGCCGCCCTCAGCTGGCAACTGTCGCTGGTCACGCTCGTCGTGCTGCCGCCGGCCATCTGGCTGACGCGCCGCGTCGCGACCATGCGCCGGGCCATCACCGCCCAGCGCCAGCGCGAGCTGGCCGACCTGAACGTCATCATCGAGGAGGGCCTGTCCATCGGCGGCGTGCAGCTGTCGAAGACGATGGGCACCGGCCCGGCCCAGGTCGAGCGGTTCACCGCCTCGTCCAACCGGCTCATCGACCTCGAACTGCGCTCCGAGCTGGCCGGCCGCTGGCGGATGGCCTCGATGAGCATCGTCTTCGCCGCCATCCCGGCCGTCATCTACCTCGCCGCGGGCCTGCCGTTCAGCGCCGGCTCGATGAGCATCGGCACCCTGGTCGCGTTCACCGCCCTGCAGTCGAGCATCTTCCGCCCGCTCATGGGCCTGCTCAACGTGCAGGTCACGGTCACCAGTTCCCTCGCGCTGTTCGCGCGCATCTTCGACTATCTCGACCTTCCGGTCGAGGTCGAGGAGCCGGCGAGGCCCGTGCGGCTGACGGCGGCGCGGGGCCACTTGCGCTTCGAGGACGTCACATTCTCGTACGCCAACAGCGGCACCGCCGCCATCGCCGGCGTCAACCTCGACGTGCCGGCCGGCAGCTCACTGGCGCTGGTGGGGGAGACCGGCAGCGGCAAGAGCACCCTCGCGGCGCTCATCGCCCGGCTGTACGACCCCACCTCGGGCCGGGTCACCATCGACGGCGTCGACCTGCGCGACCTGTCCTTCGCCGACCTGGCCTCGGCCGTCGGCGTGGTCAGCCAGGAGACGTACCTGCTGCACACGACCGTCCGCGAGAACCTGCGCTACGCCAAACCGGACGCGACCGACGACCAGATCGAAGCCGCCGCGCGGGCCGCGCAGATCCACGACGTGATCGCCGCGCTGCCCGACGGCTACGACACCATGGTCGGCTCCCGCGGCCACCGGTTCTCCGGCGGCGAGAAACAGCGCATCGCCATCGCCCGCACCCTGCTGCGCGACCCGCGCATCCTCGTGCTCGACGAGGCGACGAGCGCGCTCGACAACGAGACCGAGCGCGCCGTGCAGAAAGCCTTCGACGAGCTGTCGCGGGGCCGGACCACGGTCACCATCGCGCACCGCCTGTCGACGATCCGCGACGCCGACCAGATCGCCGTGGTCGACCACGGGCGGATCCTCGAGTCCGGCACCCACGACACCCTGCTCGGCGAGGGTGGCCGTTACGCCGTACTCACTTCTTCTTAGCCTTGCCCTTCTTGCCGCCGGGCTCACCCGGCACCGGCAGGGGCGGCGCGCTCTTGGCGTAGTCCACGACGATCGGCTTGCCGATCCGGACCAGCTCCTTGGCCCGCCGCTGCACGTCCTCGGCGGTCTGGGCCTGCGTCACCGGCACGTGGATGGCGACGTGGCCGACGAACGAGATCAGGTCGTCGACGGTGCCCGGGAAGATGTGGCACAGCTGCGAGGCGGCGAGCAGCTGCGACTCCGGTACGCCGGCGACGTGCTCGGCCATGCCGGCCTTCCACGCCGTCGGGTGCACCAGATATCCGGCCGGCAGCCGGCCCGGGCCGCCGATGCCCTGCAGCGCGAGCGCCCGGTTGCCCTTGCCCGGCTTGGCGGCGCTCACGATGTAGAGGAAGCCGGCCCCGGCCAGGATCCCGCAGACGATCAGGGCGGCCGTCGCGTTGTCGGCCCCGGCCATGATGATCAGGAACAGCACGACGATGATCAGGCCGCCGGCCATCATCTCCGCCGTGCCGTCACGGGCCTCGTCGTCCTCGGCGTTGGCGACGCAGCGTTCGAGGATGCCCTCGTAGATGCGGTCCTGCGGTTTCCAGCGGTCCTCGCGCACCGGCATCGCGCGCAGCGTCGTCTGACCCATCCGTGGGTCCTCCTCGATCAGCGGTCTTGTGACCACGGATATCGGGTACGGCGGCGCGAACCTGAGTCAGTTCTCCACGCAGAATTCGTTGCCTTCCGGGTCACGCATGACGATCAGGCCGTTCACCTCCCAGGCGAAGGTGGCGCCGAGCTCCTCCAGGCGCTTGCGCTCGGCCGGGATGTCGGCCGCGCGCAGGTCGAAGTGCATGCGCAGCTTGCCCGTCTTGGGCTCGGGGACGCGCTGGAACCACAGGTTGGGCCCGCCCCAGCCGGGAGCCTCGACGTACGCCTTGTCGCTCGTCGAGTCCTCGTCGAGCTCGCCGCCGAGGGCGCCGGCCCAGAAGCGGGCCACCACGAGCGCGTCCTGACAATCGAAGGTGATGCTCTTGACGTACGTCATGACTCCGTACGGTAGCGCTCTTCGAACACGACCTCGTCCAGCGGACGCCGCTTCGGCTGCGACCACTTGCCCCGGGCCGGATAACCGAGCGGGATGAGGGCCATGGTCAGCGCGTCCTCGGGAAGACCCAGCAGCTCTCGTACGTCCTTCTCGTGCCCCATGTAGAGGGTGGTCAGCGTGGAGCCGATGCCGTACGCGCGGGCGGCCAGCATCAGCTGCTGCACGGCGCCGTAGATCGAGGAGCCCAGCCGCGGGTTCTTGCTGGCGGCGGCGCCCAGCAGCACCGGGAAGATCCAGACCGGCGCCTCCTCCAGGTGGCTGGCGAGGTGGTCGGCGGCCCGGAAGCTGGCCGCGCTCATCCCGTTCGGGTCGTCGCTGGTCAAAATCTCCTCGCGCCGTGACCCGTAGCCCGCCTCCCAGCCTTCGCGGTACCAGCCGGCGATCCGCTTCTTCGTCTCGGCGTCGCGCACGACGATCCAGGCCCAGCCCTGCCGGTTGCCGCCGCTGGGGCCGCGGATCGCGGCGTCGAGGATCGCCCGGACGATCTCGTCGCTGATCGGCTCGGTGGACAGGTAGCGGCGGGCCGGCGTGGTGTGCAGGGCCTCGAGAAGCTGAAGATCGTCAGGCATGCCGCCTACTGTTCCAGACCGAGGTTCCGCACGACGAGGGACATCTGCTCGGCGTAGTGCTGAAGGAACTCGGGGTCCTTGGCGTCCGACTGACACAGTCCTTCGATCACCTGGGGCATCGTGGTCGGCGCCATGGCCGCGGCCATCAGCATGACGAGCAGGCAGGCCGGGTCGACGTCCGGGTCGTCGTCGCCGAGCTGGGCCGCGATCTGCTCGACACCGCGCCGGAGCATGGCGGTGCGTTGCTCACGGCCGGGGTCGTCGCCGTCGTACTGAAGGCCGCTCCACGCGAGCATCCGGACGCCGTCCGGGTTGGTGAGGTTCTCCAGCGCGTACCGCCGGAGCTGCTCGGGCAGCGGCGTCCCCGGCTCGGAGATCTCGGCCTGGCGCTGTCCCCATTGCTCGGTCATGGCCCGGAACAGCCCCTGTTTGCCGTCGAAGTAATACGACAGCAGCTGCTGGTTGACACCGGCGCGCTCGGCGATGGCCCGGATGCGAGCCCCGGCATAGCCGTGCGCCGCGAACTCCTGAGCGGCCGCGTCGAGGATCTTCTTGCGCGTGCGCTCGGGATCGCGCTGACGCTCCTGGGGCTTGGGTGACCTGCGGGGACCTGGCACGGTCGTTGATTCTACGCATGAGCTAATCAACCAAACGCTTGACAATTTCATGCGAGCGGTTGGTACGGTGCCGCTATGCGAATACTCATCTCGGGCGCGGGCATCGGCGGCCTGGCGCTCGCGCAAGCACTGAGCCGGGGCGGCCACGAGGTCGCCGTCTACGAGCGTGATCCCTCGCGGCAAACCCGCGGCCAGGGTTACCGCATCCACATCGACCGGAACGGCAACGAGGCTTTACGGGCGTGCCTGCCCACAGAGGTGCTCGACCTGGCCCACCGCACCAGCGGGGAGGCGGGGGATCGGGTCGCCTTCTACACGCAGGATCTGGTCGAGCTGTCCTCGCAGGTCTTCCCGAACATCGGAGGCGACGAGATCACCAACGTCGACCGGGACACGTTCCGCCAGGCGTTGCTGACCGGCGTGGAGGTGTCTTTCGGCCACACGGTGACCGGTTACGAGCTGACGCCTTCGGGCCGGGTCCGCGTAGGAATTTCCACCGCCTCACCGTCCAGCTCCATTTCGTCCGGCTCGTCCATGGGCGACGGCGGCTCGCTCATCGACGAGGGCGATCTGCTGGTCGGCGCGGACGGCGTCGGGTCGGCCGTGCGACGGCAGCTGGCCCCGTCGGCCGCGCTGCGTGACCTGGGCGTGCGCTGCCTCTACGGCCGGATGCCGCTGTCCGGCGCCACCCTGCCGCCGGACTTCGGCCGCGGTTTCTCCTGGGTGGCCGGCGCGAACGGCTACGGCGCCGGGTTCGCCCCCGTGCGGTTCCGGACCCCCACCGGCGTACCGGACTACCTGATGACGACCTTGGTCGCGCCCACGTCCGTACTCGGTGACCTGGATGTGCCTTCCGAAGCCCTGCGGCAGATCTGCGTGAAGGCGAGCGCCACATGGCATCCGGCGGTCCGGCAGTTGTTCGCCGCCGCCGACCCCACGTCGTTCTTCCCGATCGCCATCCGCGCCGGCACGCGCGTCACCCCGTGGTCATCCGGCCCGGTGACACTGCTCGGCGACGCCATCCACACCATGCCCCCGGCCGGCGGGGTAGGGGCCAACACCGCCCTGCAGGACGCCGCCCTGCTGGCGAAGGAGCTCCTTTCCGGAAAGCCCCTCCCCGAAGCCGTAGCGGCGTATGAGTCAGTCATGCTCCCGCGAGGCTTCGACACCATCGACAGTTCAGTCCGCATGATCGGCCAGATGGTCCCGAAGTCAGAAACCCGCCCGTAGCTGCCCCGCACATCGAGATTGGTGCCGCCCGCCGCCGCGCGCCGCTGCCCGCCGCCACCTGCCACCCGCCCGCCGCCGCCACCTGCCCGCCGCCGCCCCGTGCCGCCGCCCCGTGCCGCCGCCCCGTGCCGCCGCCCCGTGCCGCCGCCCCGTGCCGCCGCCCCGTGCCGCCGCCCCGTGCCGCCGCCCATCGCCACCTGCCTCCTGCTGCCCGCCGCTGCCGCCGGCAACCCACCGGCGCCCGCCGCCATCCGCCGGCCTCGGGTGGGCGTACCGAGTCCGGTCTGCACCATTGCCGCCCCGTGCGCTTGGGTGGCGTCATCGGCCTCCTTGGCCGTCGTGACCTGGCGGACGCGGCGGGGCGGGCTCGGCTGTTGCGATCCGGGGAAGTGGCTGCGCGGGCTGGTGGTCTTTATGCCGGGGTGCGGCCGGCGTAGCGGCCGGATGGGCGGAAGCGGGATGGTCTGTCGCCGTACTCCTCAAGCGCGTGAGCCAACCACCCAGCCGTCCTGGCAATCGCGAAGATTGTTTCGCCCGCGTCCGGGGGCATGCCGTGGTCCAGGGTGAAGGCGGCCAGGGCCAGGTCGATGTTGGGGTGGATGCCGGAGCGGGTGCGCATCGCGTCGGCGATTTCGTGCGCGCAGGCCGTGGCCGGGCCGTTGCCCAGCAAGCCGAGCAGGATCTTCGCGCGGGGATCGCCGTTGGGGTAGAGGCGATGACCGAAGCCGGGGATGGTCTCGCCCGTGCGCAGCCGGGTCGCGACGGCCTCGACCGGGTCCCGCCGTGACAGGGCGTCGGTGAGCAACTCGTGGGCCAGGCCGCTGGCGGCGCCGTGCAGCGGGCCGTCGAGGGCGGCCAGACCGGCGCCGACCACCGCGTACGGGTGGGCGCGCGTCGACGCCGCCACCCGGGCCGCCAGGGTCGACGCGGCGATGTCGTGGTCGGCCAGCAGCACCAGCGCGGCGTTGAGGATGTCGTGGTCGGCCGCTGTGCCGGGCTCATCGGCGAGGCGTGCCCAGAGGTTGGCGGCCAGCCGGGAAGGGGCGACGAGGCGTGGTGGGGCGGGTAGTGCGGTGACCATGGTCGCGAGCAGGGACCGGCCGGTGGTGACGACCGCGGCGGGCGTGATGTCGAAGCGCAGGGGGTCGGCGGCGGCCGCCGCGGCGACGATCACCCGGAGGCGGTCGGTGTGGCGGGCGGCGGGCGGCAGGGGAGCGGTCACGGCTACTGCCAGTTCGAGCAGCTCGGGTGGCGGCGTCAGGTCGCTGTGTACCAAGGTGCCGGTCCAGAGGAGGTTGGCCACCGACTCGAAGCTGGCCGTGGTGGCGAGGGCGATGGCGTCGTGGCCGCGGTAGAACAGGGCGCCGTCGCTGATCAGGGTCAGGCCGGTCTGGATGTTCGGGGTGCCCCGGCCCTTGCGCTTGGCCTCGAACGCCTCCACCTCCGACCGGGCGAACAGGCTGACCTTGCCGTCGCCGTTGCGGACGCTGTGCAGCAGGCCGCGGCTGACGTACGCGTAGATGGTCGCGGGCTTGACGCCCAAGCGCTCGGCGACCTGGTCGGTGGTCAGCGTGTCCATGTGCACATGCTCTCATATTGACTAAATCAACATTGACGTCAACATGTACGGGCCGCATCGTGAGGACATGCTGACTGTCAATCCAGGACTGGCCGGTGTCGTAGCCTTCGACACCGAGATCGCCGAGCCCGACCGGGACGGCGGAGCGCTGCGCTACCGCGGCGTCGACGTGCGCTCGCTGGCCGGAGTCGTCGGTTTCGGCGACGTCTGGGGCCTGCTCACCGACGGCGATTTCGCCCACCCGCTGACGCCGTCGCCCGCTGCGATCGCCTCCGCGTCGGTGGCGTCCGGGTCGGCGCCCGGGTCGGCGGCGTCCGGGTCAGTGGCGTCCGGGCCAGTGGCGTCCGGGCCGGCGGCGGCTTCTTTCGCGGTGCCCGTACGCACCGGCGACGCGCGCGTCGACGTGCAAGCGGCCGCCGCGGCGCTCGGGCTGCGGCCGCTCATCGACGTCGACCATGCTCAGGCGCGGGCCGACCTCGCCTTCGCGACGGCCGCGATGCTCGACCGGGTGGCGGTCTCGGCACGCGGTGACCGCCCGGCCGTGCCGCAGCGGCTGGTCGACGCCGGGCGGGACGTCACCGAGCAGTTCATGATCCGGTGGCGGGGTGAGCCGGATCCGCGGCACGTCGCCGCGATCGACCGCTACTGGGTCTGCGCCGCCGAGCACGGCATGAACGCCTCCACCTTCACCGCCCGGGTCGTGGCCAGCACCGGCGCCGACGTGGGCGCCTGCCTCTCAGCGGCCGTCGCCGCGCTGTCCGGCCCACTGCACGGCGGCGCCCCCGCCCGAGCGCTCGGCATGGTCGAGGCCGTCGAGCGCGGCGAGGACGCCCGGCGCTATGTCAAACAGGTGCTTGACAGTGGCAACCGTTTGATGGGTTTCGGCCACGCCATCTACCGGGCCGAGGACCCGCGGGCGACGATCCTGCGCGACACCGCCCGTGAGTTGGGCGCGCCCCGCTACGAGGTGGCGCTCGACCTGGAGCGGGCCGCCTTGGCCGAGCTGCGCGAGCGCAAACCCGACCGCGTCCTGGCCACCAACGTCGAGTTCTGGGCCGCCATCGTCCTCGACTTCGCCGAGGTCCCCGCCGACCTGCTGGCCGCCGTCTTCACCTGCGCCCGCACGGCCGGCTGGAGCGCCCACATCCTCGAACAGAAACGCCTGGCCAAAATCATCCGCCCGTCCGCCGACTACGTGGGCCCGCCCGAGCGCGCCGCCACCGACCTTCCGGGCTGGCCGGACGCCGTCAAACGCCGCAGCGTGTAGCTAAGCCGTCGCCGACGGGCCGCCCTGCCCAAGGCGCGACCCGCCGGAAGTCAGCGGCCGACGGAAAGTCAGCCGCCCGCCCTTGTCGCTCGTGCGGATCGCATCGGCCGGGATCGGACCTGGGCAGTCCGCGTCAGCGCTGCGATCAGCCGAGCTCATCGCAGCGCTGATGCGAGGTCGGCAGCGTTCTCGAAGGCCGGTGCCGCCCTCTCGGTCTCGTCGGCGTTCAGTGCGATGTGCTCGACGCGGGCCAGCATCTCCGTCGCGGTTTCCCGGTCGTCGAGCACCATCGCCAGTTCCGCCCGGTACACCAGAACCTCCACATGTGCGACGGGGTCGTCGTCGTCCCGCGGGCGGGCCAGCGCGCTGTCGAGGATGCGGGCCGCCTGGCGGCGTCACCCTTGGAATCGGCCAGCACGACGGCGTTCGCCAGTGCCTTGGCGAGTCTCCCGGCAGGCGAGGACAAGGGCGCGGACGTGGACAAGGGCGCGGACGTGGACGAGGGCGCAGACGGCGGCGCGGACGAAGGCGCGGGCGCGGACGAAAGCGCGGCGGGTGTCGTGGCGGGGTTCTGGAAAACTCGGATCCAGTTGCCGCCCGGGTCGATCACGCTGAATCCGCCCAGGCCGTCGGCGTTCTTCCGAGCCCTGGGCCGGGTCATCCGCGGTATTCCGGACACCAGGATCTTGCCGTACGCGGCCCGCATGCCGGCGGCGAAAGCCCGGTGCAGTTCCGCGATGTCCGAGGTGATGACGAGGCAGGAGCCGTACGACTGCTCCGGGTCGAAGCCGGCGATCTCGAAGAACTGCAGGTTCAGGTCGTCGCGTCGCAGTCCTACGCAGGGGTTCGGTTTGCGCTGGGTGTACGTCGTGTCGAAGCCCAGAACACCGTAGAAGGCGACGATGTCGTCGATCGACGCGCAGGGCAGCAGGGGGACGGTTACCTCGTTGGCCATGGCTCTTTCCTAGGCGTGGCGCATGGCCCGTCGCACATGGAAATAGCCGATCATCGCCGCGGCCCGCCCGATCGGCCGACGCGATCGCAGTTGAAGAGCGCAACCACTTACGCAGGCCGCCCGGGTGGGGTGAGCGCTCTGGGCGCGCAGCGCCCTGCTCGCCCCGCCCGGGCCCTCGACGTGAGTTGCGGTCGGTACCCACCACCCCGCTACGACATCGAATTAATCCTCGCCGGAGAAACGCTCCCAGGCCGACTGTTTCGTGATGCCCAGGGCGTTGCCGATCGTCGTCCATGTGGTGCCCCGGGCGCGCAGCAGGCGGGCGATGCGGCCGACGGCGCGGTCGACGTGATGGCGTAGCGAGGCGACGCGGACCATGGTGGCCAGCAGCTCCTCGTCGGTCTGGTCGTCCCAGAGGCGTACGCCCTCGGGGCGCTTGCCGGCCAGGACGTCGTTGCAGAGGTGGACGCATTCGTCGCAGATCATCGGGCCGGGGCCGGCGATGAGCTGGGACACCTCCGCCTCGGGTTTTCCGCAGAAGGAGCAGCGCAGGTCGAGGTCTGTCATGGGAGCCTCCTTGCGTCAGGACCGCCCTGACGATGTCAGGCTAACCCTGACGGCCTCGGCGGGCAACCGTTGGCTAGCATGCGCGGCATGATCGAGGGCTGGCACGGCTGGTTCGGGACGATCACGGGAGTGGTCCTGCTGACCGTGATCGCGTTTCCGTTGGCGGCGCTCGTGACGTGGGCGCTGGCGAGGCGGCGCGGGGCGTGGCGGCGGTCGCTGGCCGAGGTCGGCATCGTCTACGGGACGGCGCCGTGGGTCTGGATGATCCTGCTGCCCAACGACGGGGACGACGTCAACCGGGCGCGGGTGAACCTGGTGCCGCTGCGCGATCTGATCGCCGTGGTGGCCGACGGGCCGGTGTCCGCGACCGTTCAGATCGTGGGCAACCTGCTGGTGTTCGCGGCTCTCGGGTTCTTCGGTCCGCTGCGGTTCGCGGTGCTGAGGTCGGTGCCGCGGGTCCTCGCCCTGGGGGCCGCGTGCTCGATCGTGGTCGAGACCCTGCAGTACGTCCTTCAGCTGGACCGGGTGTCCTCGGTGGATGATGTGCTGCTCAACGCCGCGGGCGCGGGACTGGCGGCGCTGGTGTCGCTCCGGCAACAGCGTGATCCAGTAGCGCCGGACCAGGCCGTGACCGGTGTCGCGGATGCTCTCGAGGACCCCGCCGTCGCGCTCGATGGTGCGGGCCGGCGCGATGTTGCCGGCCAGGCCGCGAAGCCCTCGGGCGAGTCGACGTCGTCGCGGTGACAAATCGGCCGGTATCGGCCTGCGAAGCGGTGTGATGTGGAGCACTTGGTGCGCAGCGTGAGACCCCCGGTTCAGCAGGCGCTCAACGGGGAAGCACAGCGGCATGAAAATCTGGCCCGGGAACCCTTACCCGCTGGGCGCGACGTACGACGGCGGGGGCACCAATTTCGCGCTGTTCTCGGAGGTGGCCGAGCGGGTCGAGCTCTGTCTCTTCGACGACGACGGCGTCGAGACGCGGATCGACCTGCCGGAGCGGGAAGCGCTGGTCTGGCACGGCTATCTGCCCCGGGTGGTTCCGGGGCAGCGGTACGGATATCGCGTGCACGGACCGTACGATCCGGCGAACGGGCTGCGGTGCAATCCGAACAAACTGCTTCTCGACCCGTACGCCAAGGCGATCGACGGGCGCAACGACTGGAACCAGGCGCTGTTCTCGTACAACTTCGGCGACCCGGACTCGGTGAACGACCAGGACTCGGCGCCCTATTCGCAGAAGTCCGTCGTCATCAACCCGTTCTTCGACTGGGGCAACGACCGGCCGCTGCGGATCCCGTTCCACCAGACCGTGATCTACGAGGCTCACGTCAAGGGCATGACGCAGCGGCACCCGGACATTCCGGAGGACGTCCGCGGCACCTATTCCGGGCTCGCCCATCCCGCGATGATCAAGTACCTCAAGAAGCTGGGCGTCACGGCGGTCGAGCTGATGCCGGTGCACCAGTTCGTGCACGACAGCACGCTCATCGACCGCGGCCTCACCAACTATTGGGGCTACAACACGATCGGCTTCTTCGCCCCGCACAACGGATACGCCTCGTTCGACGGGCACGGCGGACAGGTGCAGGAATTCAAGTCGATGGTGAAGGCGCTGCACCAGGCCGGCATCGAGGTCATCCTGGACGTCGTCTACAACCACACCGCCGAGGGCAACCACCTCGGCCCGACGCTGTCGTTCCGGGGCATCGACAATCCCGCGTACTACCGGCTGGTCGACGAGCAGAAGCAGTACTACTACGACACGACCGGCACCGGTAACAGCCTCAACGTGCGGCACCACGAATCGCTGCGGCTCATCATGGACTCGCTGCGCTACTGGGTGACCGAGATGCACGTCGACGGTTTCCGCTTCGACCTGGCGGCCGCCCTGGCCCGCGAGTTCCACGCCGTCGACCGGCTGGCCGCCTTCTTCGACCTGGTCAACCAGGATCCGGTGGTGTCGCAGGTCAAGCTCATCGCCGAGCCCTGGGACGTCGGCGACGGCGGCTATCAGGTCGGCGGATTCCCGCCGTTGTGGACCGAATGGAACGGCCGTTACCGCGACTCGGTGCGCGATTTCTGGCGTGGCGAGCCGTCCAGCCTGGGTGAGTTCGCGTCCCGTTTCACCGGCAGCTCCGACCTGTACGAGATCGACGGCCGCCGCCCGATCGCGTCCATCAACTTCGTGACCGCGCACGACGGTTTCACCCTGAACGACCTGGTGTCGTACAACGACAAGCACAACGACCAGAACGGTGAGGACAACCGCGACGGCGAAAGCCACAACCGCTCCTGGAACTGCGGCGTCGAAGGCCCCACCGACGACGCCGACATCGTGGCCCTGCGCGAACGCCAGAAACGCAACTTCCTGGCCACCCTGCTCCTCAGCCAGGGCGTTCCGATGATCGCCCACGGCGACGAACTGGGCCGGACCCAGGGCGGCAACAACAACGTCTACTGCCAGGACAACGAAATCGCCTGGGTCGACTGGGTGGACGCGCGCAACCAGGACATACTGACCGGTTTCACGAGCCGCCTCCTGGAATTGCGGGCCAAGCACCCCATCTTCCGCCGCCGCCGCTTCTTCACCGGCGACCCGGTGACGGACGACAAGATTCCCGACATCGCCTGGCTGCGCCGGGACGGCCAGCCGATGACCGAGGCCGACTGGAACACCCGCAGCGGCATGACCATGACGGTCTACCTCAACGGCCACGGCATTCCGGAAAGGGACGCCCTGGGCGAGGTCATCACCGACGACTCGTTCCTGATCCTGTTCAATCCACTGGGCGAACGGGTCGCCTTCACCCTCCCCGACCGCCAGTTCGGCCGGACGTGGGAAGTCGTCGTGAACACCGCCGACCCATTGCTGGCGGCCCGCCGCAAAACGACAAAGGCCGGCGGCCAGTACGAGGTGTCGGGCCACACGATGGTGGTTCTTCGCTGCCGCTATTAAGAAGGCTCGGGTGGGGTGAGCGCCCTGCTCACCCCACCCGGGGAGTACCAGGCGCCTCAGGGCCACCAGCGCCGGATCGCGCGCAGCGTGTCGGCCAGCCGGGGCCAGAAGGTCTCGTCGACCATGTCCTCGACCAGGATCAGCAGTGGGGGAAGGCCGGCGAGCAGGTCCCGGCGGATGCCGGTCGACGCGAGACGTAGCGCCTTTTGCCACAGCGCCAGGCGCTGCCGGCCCGGAAGCAGGCCGAGGTGCGGAGCCAGGAGAGCCAGGGCCGACACCGACGGCTCGGCCTCGGAACCGCTGACGAAGCCCGTGACCATCTGGGCGATCTGCTCCCGCTCCGCTGGGGCGAACTGCGGCGTCGCCGACGCGAGGGCCCGGATCACCGCGATCTCGTTCTCGCGCCCCCGCGCGGAGAGCAAGGCCTCCCGGAGGAGGGTGCCCTTCTGCTCGTCCGGCATCACCTCGGCGAGGGACACGGCCGCCGCGGTGGGCATCCGGGCTCCCCATCGCGCTCGCGCTCGAGCGAGTGCCTCCGCCGGGAAACCGAGCGCGACCAGGCGGACGAGCAGTGCGGTCACCGCGGTCTGCCACATGTCGTCGCGGCCGGACCGGTGACCTGCCACCGCCGTCAACACCTTGATCAGCTCTGGCGCCGTCAGTCTCCCGCACAGCTCCTCCAGGAGTCTGACGTAGATGGCGTCCCAGATCAGCCGGACTTGCTGCTGATCGAGGCCATCCGCGTCGATCGTGATGGTGGCAAGGCCGCCCAGGCGGTACAAGTCCGATATATCCCATGACTTGAACGAATGGGTCCGCGTGGAGCCGGAGTTCAAGAGCGGCTCGGGAGGAGCGTCATGCGGATCGACCGCCAAGGTGGCCGACAGCTCCTCCGGTATGGCGCCTCCGTAGATCGCGTCGGCTCTGCGGCGGGCCTCTCCGGGGGAGACGAGTGCGGCCAATGCCCGGACGAGCGCCGATATGGCCTGCTCACGTAACGGATCGGTGGTCATCGACCCGATCTCGTCCAGGACCGGTCGAACCTGCTCACCGGCGAGATGCGGGGCGATCGACGCGAGGGCGTTCACCTGCTGTCCGAACGACATGTCGTACAGAGCGTCGAACGCCTCGTCGATCAAGTCGGCGCGCTGCGGGCCCTCCACGGCCAGGGCGAGGTTGAGCAGGGCGGCCGCCTTCCCGCCGGCGCTCCACGCCATGCGGCCGATCTCGACCACGAGGTCGTCCGTGATGTTCACGGTGCCGGAGAACGTCGACCAATCGCTGTCGCGGATCGCGGCCAGCGCATCACGGAGCGCCTCGCCCCGGCGCGCGGCGTCCAGCGACGGGATGACGGCCGTGAGGATCTCGGCCCGCTCCCGGAAGCCCGGGATCGAGGGAACCGACGCGAACGCCTCCAGGATGACCCGGTTCTCATCCTCTCCGAGCCTCAGGGCCAAGGAAACCAGGGCGTGGGCCCGGTCGTACGCAGGATCGATGCCTTGCGCGGTGCTCAACGCCTCCGCGAGCAGCGCGTTCCGCTTGTCGCCCGGGCCGAGCCTTTCCGCCACGGTCACGACCATGTCGATCCACTCGACCTCGTCCGCCTCGACCGCTCCCAGCGCCTGCATCGCCGCGGGGATGCGGAAAGCCTCGCGGAGGATCGGGCTCGCCCGATCGCCGGGCAGGGTGACGGCGACATCGACGAGCGCCCGCGCTCTCGCGCGGTCGTCGTCCATGTGCCGGGCGACGGCCAGGGCCTCGTACAACACCGGCCGCCCCTGCGCCTCGGGGAGCTGCGCGGCGAGGAGGGTGAGCAATGACGCTCGAACCTGATCGGTGGAAGCGGTCCGGGCCATGCCGAGCGCTTCGTCCGGCAGCGATCCACGAGCGGAGTCAGGAGCCTGGCCGGCCAGATGGACCAGCTGCCTGGCCTTGGCGTCTTCGCCGTCGATGTCGTGCGCCGCCGTGCGCGCCTCGTCCCGCACGCTCCGCACCAGCGTTCCGGGCAGATAGGCGAGCAGTCCACCGAGCACATCGGCCTTGTCGTACGGGTCGGTCAGGCACCGCCCGTCGTCGAGCACCTCCTCCGCGAGTGCCGGGGCGTCGTCCGCGGGCACGTACGGCAGCAGCGATGTCATGGCCCGCACCCGGTCGCCCGGTTCGGCGAGGGCGCGGACGGCCGCCACACCCTCGTCAGCGATCTTTCGTCGCTCGCCCTCCCGCCACTCCATGTAGACGAGCAGATTGATCAGCGTGTCGGCTCTCTCCTGAGTGTCGGCTATGGACTGCGCCGACGCGAGGCTTTCCTCGATCAGCCGGGACCGGCCCGGCTCGTCCATGTCGGCCGCTATCCAGGCCAGTTGCGTCGTGCGATCGTCGGGTTCGAGCTGTCGCGCCACGGAGACGGCGGCGTCATGAAGGAGCCTCCGGTCGTCCGGGGGCAGTTCGGAGCCGACGGCGACGAGCGCGTCGACTTTGGAGTAGGTGTCGTCCATCGACCGTGCCGCGATCAGCGCCTCGGAGAGCACGTCGTCGCGGTCGCCCTTGGTCAGGCGGCCGGCGACCGCGACGAGGGCGGCCACCCGCGGCCCGCTCTCGTCGATGGATCGCGCGGTGGCCAGGACCCGCGACAGGGCGTTGTCCGGCAGAAGGGAAGCCAAGGCCTCGATGTCTCTGCTCCTGGCCTCGGGATGCGGGTTCTGATGAGTCAGGGCGATCGCCTGTTCCGGGCGGAGCACGCCCGCCTCGAAGAGAGAGCTCAGCAGGGCCGACCCGATGCTGCGGGACAGGCTGTGCAGGCTGGCGGAAGCCAGCGCACAGTACGGCTCGAGGTCGAGGCTGAGCGCCTCACCGCCGCGTTCGAGCGCCTCCGCGTTCGCGCTCGACGCCGTCGCCCACGCCTGGGAAAGGTCGTCCAGATAGCCCGCGGCGCTGGGATCGGCGGTGAGCTGGTGTTCGAACCAGCCGCGGTCGGTGACCAGGATGGTCAGCCGGTCGATGTCGCCGGCCAGCCGCAGGTGGCTGCTGAGATGGCGGGTCGCATAGCCGTCGTGCGCGCCCCACCGGTCCGGCCACTCGAAATAGTGATCCGCGATGGCGGCGTGCCGGCCCCGTACATCCACCTTGTGAGAGAGGAAATCCCCGAAGGAGCGATGGATGATCCGCCATCTCTCGTCCTCCTGGTCGCGTTCCCCGATGAGGTAACGACGCCACGGCGTGATCACCTGGTCGCGGACGTCGTCCGCGTCGTTGCCGCTGAGATCGGCCAGCCATGCCGTCGACACCGGCTCCTGGGCGGCCGCGAGCAGGCCCGCCACCGGACGGCACAGCGCCGTCCAGCTGTCACCTCCCCGGGCCTCGGCTATCGACCTCATCCGGCGCCACATCTGGGCGTAATAGCCCTCGAGACCATGCGGAACGGCGTCGAGGTCGAGGGGAGCCGCATCGGCCGCGCCCAGGGAGATGTCCGCGAGCAGGAAGGTGAGATAGGTGAAGTTTCCCTGGCTGGCCCGCTTGAGCAGCGTCACGAAGGCCGCCGGGTCCACCGGTGGCCGGGCGCTCTGGCAGGCCCGTGCGATCTCGGGCCGGCCGAGCTGCCGCCGGAGGTACTCCTCGATGTCGTCCTGGTGCGTCAGCGCGCTCCAGGCGATCGGGTAGTCGACCACCGGGGTCGAGGGCTCGGTGACGAGCGGATAGTCGCCGTGGCGCTGGGTCAGCAGGACGTAGACGTGTGGCGGTAGCCGCCTCGGCAACAGGAGGGTGTTGCGCCCGGCCACCGGGTCCTCGGCCTCGTCCAGCCCGTCGACGACGATCCAGACCGGTTCGGTCACCTTCTCGGACACTTCGTTGAGCAGCAGGCCGAAGAACGCGGAATCTTCCCCGGCCCGGGCCGGCAGATGATCGTGTGGCAGGTCGAAGCGGGCGATGAGAACGACACTCAAATGGTTGAGCAGTTGGTCGGGCCGGATCACGCCACCCGTCGCTCGGGCGAAGAAGGCGGGTGCCGCGAATCGGCGAGCAGCCTCGGCCGCCAAGGCCGTCTTGCCGAGGCCGGCGTCGGCGATGATCCGCAGGTAACCCGCCGGCCGGGAACGAACGAACTCGGAGATGCGCTCGAAGACCGGCCCGCGCCCGACGAAATCCCGGGCACCGGCCAGTTCGTCCCGGAAATCGAGGTAGTAGTCGCCGAGTGCGGGATAGGGGTTGACCACAACGCCGTTCCCGGTGACGAAGACGCTCCCCGTGACATCGCCGCCGACGGCTATGGCTCGAGGTCCCGGTGCGATCACCGCTCCACTACGGCCGGTGCCGTCCACCGGGGTCATCCCTCAGGTTGTCCCGCGCCCCCTGGACACCGGCCGAGGTAGCGCTGTCGCCGGTCGTGATCGACCCGCCGACCACATCGCCACCGATCGCCACCGCGCGCTCCCCGCTGGCGATAACCTGCCTCGCGTACCGTGCCACGTCGCCGGCGTCCGCCACCAGCGCGGTGCCGGTAGGCGGCCGCCGCTCGCCTTTGAACGTGATGTGCCGCTGGTAGATCCGTTCCAGCAGAAGCCGCGCCGCGTCCAGCTGTTCCAGCAGCTGCCGATCGGTCACGTCCGCGGGCCGGTCGCCGTCCGCGTAGGGTTGCAACAGTCCCCGCAACGCCGCCAGCTGGTCGGCGTCGCGGTCGAGCGCTTCCTGGCTCACCGGTCCGGTCCCGAGATCACCGTCAAGTGCCTCGTGGCCTTCAGCCGGTTGCGGCATGTCCATCGCCTGGTCCCGGCCGGAATCAGCCTGCTTTCGCCTTTCGCGGCGGCGGCGCAGCAGTTCGCCCGCCTGGCTGTAGACGAACCCGATTCCCTGCGTCAGCACGGCAGCGGTAAGAGCCGCCAGACTCAACGGGTCGACCATGACCCACTCCCAACGACTGTGGGTGACGAACCACCGAGTCGTCAGCATCGTGCAGTCGCACGCCGTCGTTCAAGAAAAGCGCCGATAGCCGACTTAGCCAGGTGCGCCGAGGGCTGCGAACCGGGCCTCCAGGTCTTCGACCCACTGGGCCGGTGTTCGGTGGTCCGGCAAGGGGACTCCCGCTTCGGTACGCCACAGCGCGTCACCGAGGACCGTGCGCAAGTGCCACGCCATGATGCGGTCCACGTTCAGGGTCGTGCCGGAGATCCGCTCGTACTCGGCGACGGTCGCGGTGAACAGGGCGGGGCCGCAGTCGCCGGGCAGGCACCGCAAGTCGAACTCGGGTTCGCCCGGTCCGGCGGTCTCCCAATCCACCACGCGGCGCAGCCGCGCCGCGTCCCAGAGGTGGTTGTCCCCGTGGAAGTCGCCGTGCACGAGGGCGGTCCGCCCCGGCTCCGCGAGCACCCGGTCGGCCCAGTCGCACCACCGCGACACCCGCTCCCGCGCTCCGGCCAGTGGCCCGAATCGGTCCCTCAGCCGGCCGGTCGAAGCCGGCGGCGCCGGCTCGGGCGTCGTCCCGGCGATCGCCTTCAGCACCTCCGGCGCGTGCAGGCCGGCCAGGAACGCGGCGAGATCAGCCGCGACGGCCGTCAGGGCGGAGGGCGGGATCAGGTGACGTACGCCGAAGAACGGCACCGCGGCGTCCCGGCGCGTCACCAGCATCGCCGGATCGCTGGACGCCACGGTCACCACGGGCAACGGCATCCACGGCGCGGTCTCCCGCAGCGCGCCGATCAGCCGCGCCTCCCTGACGATCCGCCTCGCGGGCGGCTCCGCCCAGGCGAACTTCACCACGAACCGCTCGTCCACGACCGCGCTGGCCGCACGCCACTGCGGGTCGTCGTCCGGTTCGAGGCCGCGCGGCACGATCGCGCCGGCGGCCAGCTCCGGCGCCACCGCGCGCAAGCCGGCCCGCAACGCGTTCACGGTCGGCTCGCTCAGCCAGCTCAGCCCCATCGGATCAGCATGACCGATAATGTCCATGGTGGAGGTGAGCCGGTGGAGAGCTTCATGGCGCGGCACGAGCCCGACGGCTACGTGTGCCCGTTCTGCCGGCTGGTGGGTGGCGGCGAGGACGAGCGCCGGGTGAACACGCAGCGCGACATCGTGCGCCGCACCGAGAAGGCGACGGCGTTCGTGTCGCCGCGGTGGTGGCCGGGCAACCACGGGCATCTGCTGGTGGTTCCGAACGCCCACCACGAAAACCTCTACGAGCTTCCGAGCGAGTACGGGCATGCCGTGCATGATCTGGTCAGGGAGTGCGCGATCGCGCTCCGGCACGTCTACGCCTGCGACGGCACCTCGGTGCGGCAGCACAACGAGCCGGCCGGCAATCAGGATGCCTGGCACTATCACGCGCACGTGTTCCCGCGTTACTTCGGCGACGAGTTGTACGGCTCCTCGCCGTACCCGGATTTCGTCGAGGCGGAGCGGCGGTGGCCGTACGCCGACCGGCTCCGCGGTTTTTTCGAGAAGGGCTAGGACCGGCGCCGGCGGTCGATCTCGCGCATGACCGTCGGGTCCCATTTGGAGGCGTCCCAGTCGTCGGCGGTGACCAGCGGCTGCCGCGCGCCCAGGGTGACCTCGCCGGTGAGGCGGCGCATCCGGACCCGCACCGAGAGCACGCCCCCGATCAGGACGGCCACGGCGCCCAGGCGCAGAGCCGTCTCGGTGACCGCCATCGTCGTCACGGTCGGCATGCGCGCGGGCAGCACGTAAGCCAGGACGATCAGCACCGTGGCCAGCGCCAGGCCCCCGTAGCCGGCCAGGCCCGGACCTGAAGGGGCCAGCCGGTGGGCCGCGATCACCCAGACCGTGACCGAGATGAGCAGGACCAGCACGCAGACCACGCCGATCAGCCCGCCCACGCTGCCCACGAGCAGCACCGACGCGGTCGTGGCGACCGAGGTCGGATCGGTGGCGCCGCTGGTGACGACGGTCAGGCTGACGGCCTGGACGATCACCACGAGGGCCGCGTACACGGCGGAGAACAGGACGACCCGGCGGCCGGCGAGCGCGAAAGTGGACATCAGAGGACGGAGAAACCTTTCGGCAGGGGCGCGCGGCCGGTGAGGGCGAAGAGTACCGCGGGACCGTCACCCAGCGCAGCCGCGACCCGGGCCGCGAGCGCGGTGGCCTCGGCGACCGCGTCCGGCGGGAAGGCCGCCTCCAGACCGGCCGCGGCGGCGACGTCAAAACCGTGGACCACCAGTTCGAACGTACGGGTGGGAAGCCAGTCGCGGACGCGCATGCCACCCACCGCGGTCGACACCACGTCGTCGTCACCGGCGGCGGCCAGCGCCTGGGTGGCCCGCCCGGCCAGCTCGCCGATCAGCCCGGCCGGGGCGTCGCCGAGTTCGGCGGCGGCCTGCCGGGCGAGTGTGGTGGAGGCGGCGACCGCCTCGGCGTAGACGTCGGCCGGCACCGACCGGGCGAACGTCCAGTACGCCTCGGGCGAGGTGACGACGGCCGTCTCGGCGCGGGCGCCCAGCACGCCGGGAACCTGGCGCAGCGCCGAGCCGGCGGTGTGCGCGACCAGTTCGCGCAGGGTCCACTCGCCGAGGCCGGGGGAGTCCCAGCGCTCGGCCGGCACACGGGAGACCAGGTCGACGAAGGTGACGGCGGCGGCGCGGAAGGTCCGGCGGTAGTCCATGGCGACCAATCTGCCACCGGCCGCGGCTCAGGCGAAATTCGAGTCGTCCGGCTCGGCCGCCCGGTGCCGCCCGCCTTCAGGCCGGTTCTCGTACGTCCGCGGCGCGTACCCGGGCGACTGGGGGAACCGATCCGTGGGGTTCCGGTCACCGGATTGAGGCGGTGTCCCGGCGGGGTTCCGCTGGTCCGGGTGCGGCGGTGTCCCGGCGGCGTTCCGCTGGTCCGGAGGCGGTGGCGTCTCCGAGGACACCGAGTGACGCCCGGCGTAGTCGGGCGGCGCGATCTCCGGCCGGCCGGAAGAACGCCCTGCGGGCCCGCCCGCCCAAGCGGGCCCGGCAGGCCCAGCCGCCCAGGCCGGCCCGGCCGCTGAGGCCGGCCCGGCCGCCGAGGCAGACCCGGCTGGCCCTGTCGGGCCGACTGACCCGGCAAACCCGGAATATCCGGCATGGTTGGGCAGTCGCGAAGGTTCGGAAGAGGGCTCTACGGAGGTCCCGGACGGCAGCTCCAGCCGGCGCGGTCCGGCTTGGGGCGGTCCGGCTGGGGGCGGTCCGGCTGAGGGCGGTCCGGCTGAGGGCGGTCCGGCTGAGGGCGGTCCGGCTGAGGGCGGTCCGGCTGAGGGCTGTCCGGACGGGAGCCCTCGGCGCGGCGGCTCGGCCTCAGGCAACCGCGCGAGCCGAGAAGGTTCCGGCGGCGGCATGGGCGATGACGCGGGCGTTGGTGAAGGCGGCGGCGCGAGCGACGGTGAAGGCGGCGGCGTGGATAAAAGCGACGGTGAAGGCGAGGGTGGCGGCGTGGGTGACAGCGTCGGCTCCGGCAGGCCGGAGGGGCGGGTTGGGCGCTCCGACTCCGACGGGGGCCGGTTCGGCAGGCCGGACGGCATCGGGCCCCGGCGCGCCGGCGGTGACGACGGCGGCGGTGCGGCGGGAGCCTCCGGGGCGGGCGACGACAGCGGGCTCGGCGGCGTCGGGAACGGCGCCCTCTCCGTGTGCGCGTCGCCGGTTTCGCCCGCGTACGGGTCAGGGACGAACCTCGCCGCGAGGCGCCGCAGCTTGATGACCCGGCGCAGGCACACCATCGCGTAGATCACGGCCAGCGCCGGCAGCGCGAAGATGTAGTAGAACGTGAACGGGTCGTCCGGCCGGGCCAGCGCCAGATAACCGGCGTAGCCCAGGAAGCCGAGCCCGAGCAGCGCGTCCACCCCGCGCAGGAAGCCGGACTGACCCAGACCGGTCACGCACAGGGCCAGCAGCACCAGGCCGCTCAACCCCAGCAGCCCGGTGTACGTCCAGAACTCACCGTCCGACACGTTTCAGCGTAGGACGGTTTGCGACCTCGTGTGCCGGGAACTGCGGGAACATGCCAGCACGCGAGGACATGCCGGCGACGTTGAAGCGCTCGCCGAAGAAAGCACAGGACACGTACGCCGCGACGCACGACTCGGCCGTCGAGCAGTACGGCGAGGGCGAGCGGGCCCACCGTACGGCCTTCTCCGCTGTCAAGCATTCGTTCGAGAAGGTCGGCGACCATTGGGAGCCCAAGGAGAAGAAGGGCCCGAGCGACGCCAAGGCCGCCGGCGGGCGCGGCACCAGGGCCGAGACGGCCGGCGGGGTCGACGCCAACGCCAGCAAGGACCATCTGATGCAGGTGGCCAGGAGGCTCGAGATCACCGGCCGCTCACGGATGACCAAGCCGGAGCTCGTCGAAGCCATCCAGAAGGCCAACAAGCGGGCCGACCGCAAGGCTTAGGTGTGGCGCGGGTCGCGTGTCGGGGCCGTCGTTTCTGGGGAAACGACGGCCATGCAACCAGAGAAGATCACGCAGACCGAGTACGCCAGTGAGCTGAACCGCCTGCACACCCGCCGGGAGGAGCTCGAGGAGGCCGAGTCGACGCTGGTCAGCCACGACCACGGCGGCGGGCTGCCGCACGATGAGCAGAACCGGCTCGCGCGGGTGCGGGGCGAGCTGGCCGACGTGCTCCAGCGGATCGGTGACCTCAAGGACCGCTTCGCCGACAATGGCGGCGCCACGCCCGACCCGGACGGCGCCCTAGGCGAGTGAGCGCTGGACGGCGGCGAACACCACCTCGTGGTCGACCTGGAAGCCGAGCCGCTCGTAGAGGCGGATGGCTCCCACGTTCTCCGCGCTGACGTGCAGGAACGGCAGGTCGCCGCGCTCCAGGATGGCGGCCGCGACGGCCATGGTGAGCCGGGCGCCCAGGCCGCGGCCCCGGAAGTCGGGGTCGGTGCAGACGGCGCTGACCTCGGTCCAGCCGGGCAGCTGGAAGCGCTCGCCGGCCATGGCGATCAGCTTGCCCTCGTGCCGGATGCCCAGATAGCGGCCCAGCTCGACGGTGCGCTTGCCGAACGGGCCGGGCTGGGCGCGCTCGATCAGGTCGAGGATCTCGGGCACGTCGGTCTCGGTCAGCACCACCGCCTCCTCGTCGGGCACGCCGGTCATGCCGTGCCCGGCCATCTGCGCGCCGGTGGTCACGCCGGTCGTCTCCCAGCCCGTGGGCGGGGTGACCGACGGGCCGGTGAGCAGCGCCCGGTCGGTGAGGGTGGCCAGGTCACGCCAGGCCGCCGGGTCGTCCGGGTCGGACAGCGCGGCGAAGGGCGAGAACTCGGGCTGATAGCGGACGGCGTCCCCGGACGCCTCGGCGAAGCAGGCCTGCGGCCCGGAGAGGGCGGCCCACACGGGATTCTCCAGCACGCCTCGACCCTGCACCGCCGTCGCCCATGACCGCCAGCGAATAACCCGAATTACCCTCGCGCCGGGGACGAAACCAAAGCTTTCGCGTCGTGGGCCAGGGCCGGGATCTCGTCCGGCCACACCGGCTTGGAGAAGTGGTAGCCCTGGCCGTACGGGCAGTCCATGCCGATCAGCGCGGCCCGCTGCCCGGCGTCCTCGATGCCCTCGGCCACGACGGCCAGGTCCAGGTTCCGCGCGAGCGTGACGATCGCGTCGACCAGGGCCCGCTGCTGGTCACTGCCGAGGATGTCGTCGATGAACGACTTGTCGACCTTGAGCACGTCGACCGGCATCTGCCGCAGGTAGCTCAGCGACGAATATCCGGTGCCGAAGTCGTCGATCGCGATCCGCACGCCCAGGGCCCGCAGCGTGCGCAGGTCGGCCGCGACCTGGTCGGCGTCGCGCAGCAGCAGGCTCTCGGTGATCTCCAGCAGCAGCCACTCGGGGCGGGCGCCGGCCTCGGTGATCGCCTGGTGGACCTGGTCGACGAAGCCGGGCGTGCGGAACTGGCGGGCCGACACGTTCACGCTGACGTAGCGCAGTGTCGTCTGCGGGTCGGCCGCCTTCCAGGCCGCCAGCTGCGCGAGGGCCTCGCGCAGCACCCAGCCGCCGATCGGCACGATGGCGCCGCTCTCCTCGGCGATCTCGATGAAGTGGTACGGGCCGAGCAGCCCCCGCGCCGGGTGCTGCCAGCGGACCAGCGACTCCACCGCGACGATCTCGCCGGTGCGCAGGTCGACGATGGGCTGGTACATGACGCGCAGCTGGTTGTCGTCGATCGCCTCGTGCAGGGCGGCCCGGGTCTCCAGGCGCTGCACCATCTCGGTGTGCAGCTCCGGCCGGTAGCGCTGCCAGGTGCCCTTGTCGGCGCCCTTGGCCTGGTAGAGGGCGAGGTCGGCGTGGCGCAGCAGCTCGGTCGGTGAATCGGCGTCGCCGTTGGTGGCCACGCCGACGCTGGCCGCGCCGCTGACGATGTGGCTGCCGCCGAGGCCGTCGCCGACCTCGACCGGCACGGCCAGGGCCTCGACGAGGCGGGCGGCGACGGCCTCGGGGTCGTCGGCGACCAGGACGGCGAACTCGTCGCCGCCCATCCGGGCCGCCGTGCCCGACGTGCCGATGATCTCGTCGATGCGCCGGCCCACGGTGACCAGCAGCTCGTCGCCGACGGCGTGCCCGAGGGTGTCGTTGACCTCCTTGAAGTCGTCGAGGTCGAGGAACAGGACGCCCAGGGTCAGGCCGGACTCGGACGCGGCGGCGAAGGCCTCGTCGAGCCGGTTGCGGAACAGCACCCGGTTGGCCAGTCCGGTCAGGCCGTCGTGGAAGGCCAGGTGGGACAGGTCCTTCTCGAGGCGCCGGCGCTCGGTGACGTCGCGGACGGTCAGCACCACGCCGCGCACGGTCGGGTCGTCGCGCAGGTCGCGGCCGGTGCACTCGACCTGCAGCAGCGAGCCGTCGGCCCGCAGCACGGCCAGGTCGGGGGCGTCGAGCTCGCCCTGCCCGTCGCGCAGGCCGCCGAGGATCTCGCGCATCGCCTCGTGGTGGCTGACCGCGATCAGCGCCGCCAGCGGGGTGCCCTCGAGGTCGGGGTGGCCGAGCACGGTGGCCGCGGACGGGCTCGCGTAGCGGATCAGGTCGTCCTCGCCGACGATGAGGATGACATCGGTGGCGTTCTGGATGAGCGTGCGGAAGTACGCCTCGCTCTCGCGCCGGTTGACCTCGCCGGTCAGGCCGATGCGCTGCATGACGACCTCGATCTGGGCGAGGTACGCCTCGAACGAGGGCAGCAGCTCGCGCAGCACCGCGCCGTCGCCGCCGAGCAGCCCGGCGCCGAGCCGTCCGGTGCCCGGGAGCGGCATGGTGGCGTACAGGAAATGGTCGAAACCGTGCGAAGGCACCCCGGCCGGAAGAGAGCCGGCGGTGATGAGGCGCAGGCCGGGCACGTGCTCGACGTCGCCGGCGTCCCCGGTGAGGCTGAGCCGGTAGGGCAAGTCCCGCGGCATGAGGGTGGCCACGGCGTCGCGGACGGCCCGGGCCGCGTCCTGCTCGGTGGCGGCCGAGAACAGCATCGTGCCGGCCTGGCGCAGCGCGCGCTCGCGGGACCGGGCCTGCCGCTGGGCGCTCGCCAGCCCGTTGACCCGGGCCAGCACGAGCAGGAACATCAGGGCCGCGGCGGCGGCGATCACCGGAGCGTCGACGACGCCCTGCCGGGCCGCCTCGATCTCGCGGCCGTGCATCCACTCGATGTAGAGCACCACCGGCGCGATCAGCGCGGCGGCGGCCATCCACACGATGCGCCGGGTGCCCATGTCGCTGCTGGCCTGCGCCGGCTGCTCCTGGGTGAGCTCGCGCATCGACGGCATCAGCGCCGTGTAGCCCATGACGGCGTAGAACACGACCCAGCCGAAGTCGACCGGCCCGCCCAGCGTCCAGTCGGCGTTGAGCTGGGACTGGCCGTAGAAGATGTCGGAGACCAGCAGGCCGACGATGGCCACGCCGATCGCGGTGAGCGCCCGGGGCCGCCGGCCCGGGCCGGTCAGCATGCGCAGCGTCATGGCCAGCGCCAGCACGTCGCCGAGCGGATAGCCGATCGAGACCAGCTTCTCCAGCAGCGACAGGTCGTGCGAGCGGGTGAACGGCGCGATCCAGTAGACCCACGAGAGCAGGCCGAGCCCGACCGTGGGCACCAGCGAGTCGAGCAGCGCGGCCCGGTTGCTGCCGGTGCCGCGATAGCGGACGAACAGCAGGAAACCGGCCGTCAGCAGGGGATAGACCAGCAGGTAGAACAGGTCGGCCAGACCGGGGAAGCGCGGCGTGTGCCCGAGCGCGACGATCAGGTTGTACCAGGTGTCGCCGGTGGTGAAGAAGGCGAGCGCGGCCGAGATCAGATACCACGGCAGGCGGTGCCCGGGCCGGTTGAGCCGGGCGCCCAGCAGCACCATGGCGGCGCTGGAGTAACCGATGAGGGCCCAGGTGTAGAGGTGACCGCCGGGGAAGGCGTAATAGAGGGCGGTCAGCGCGACGATCCACGCGCAGAAGCCCACGCGAGCGGCTCGCGTCGTCATCCGCCCTCCGATCGGCTCCGCGGGACGGCTGGCTTGCGCCGTCCCGGATCCCATCGGGATCGAGTGGCGATGCTTTAGCTTAAATCCACGGAGGGGCGTCAACGGTCACCGTCTCACCACTGCCCGCCGCCTCCTCGATCGCCAGCGCGATCAGGTGGTCGTGGGCGCCGTCGGCCAGCGGATAGGGCGGCGGGCCCTCCCCGCGCACCCAGGAGGCCATCCGCCGCAGCAGGGTGGCGATGGCGATCTCCTCGTCGTTGTAGCGGCGGCCGGGGAACGGGTTGCGGAACAGGACACGGTCGCCGAAAGTGATCGTGTCGGTGTCGAAGTCGTCGAGATCCAGGTCGTAGCCGGTCTGCCGGCGGACCAGGGGAGTGCGCACGATCGTGCGCGGCCCGGCCAGCCGGACGATCTCGTCGTCGCGCAGCTCGCCGTGGGTGCCCCGGACCAGGATCCGCCGGAAGCGCAGCTGGTTGTGCCACTGATTGTCCGTGAAGTCGTACAGCCCGGACCGCCCGTCGCCGAAGTCGAGGGTGGCGATCGTGGTGGTGGCCGGGCGGGGCTCGGCCGCGTCGGTCCAGCCGTCGCGGGTCAGCGGATCGACCAGGGGCGCCGTGGTGCGTGAGGCCCGCACCGTGACCGGTCCACGGCCCTGGCCGAGATAGCCCCGGATCAGCGACACCGCGTGGTACATGTGTGTCGAGGAGACCTGCACCTGGGTCGGCTGGCCGATCAGGCCGGCGCGGACCGCCTCGAGCCGGGCCGCGTGCGCGGGCACCAGCAGATATTGCTCGGCCACCTGCACCAGGCCGGTGTCGCCGGTGAGCTGCCACAGGGCGAACAGCTTGGCCGCGTCCGGCGCCGGCGGGGTCTCGGCCAGCACCGGCAGGCCCCGCTGCACGGCCTGGAGGATCACGTCCGGGTTGGCCTCCCACGGCACCGCCGTGACCACGAAGTCGGGCCGGATCTCCTCCAGCGACCCGAACGTGGGAACCGGCAGGTCACGCGGGGTGCGCACGACCGCGCCGACGCACTCGACGTCGGGCAGCGCGGCCGCCAGCCGCCAGAACATCTCGGCCCGCCACCCGGACCCGATCACCGCGAACGACGTCATGGGGGACACACTAGATCCACGGTTATGGCCCTTTCCAGACGGGAAAGGTGAACCAGTGACATCGGATCCCCAGCGCTGGCGCGCCCTGACCGTGGCGCTCGTGGCCGGCTTCATGACCCTGCTCGACGTCAGCATCGTCAACGTCGCCCTCCCCTCGATCCGCGACGAGCTCCAGCTCACCCCGGGTGAGCTGCAGTGGGTCCTGTCCGGCTACGCGCTGACCTTCGGCCTGCTGCTGGTGCCGGCCGGCCGGTTCGGCGACGCCCGGGGCCGCCGCAACGTCTTCATCGCCGGCCTGGTGCTGTTCACCCTGGCCAGCGCGGCGGCCGGCCTGGCCACCGGCGCGCTCTGGCTGATCGTGGCCCGGCTGGTGCAGGGCGCCGCCGCCGGCGTGATGAACCCGCAGATCACCGGCCTGATCCAGGAGATGTTCGAGCCGAAGGAGCGGGCCCGCCCGTTCGGCCTGTTCGGGGCGACGGTCGGCATCTCCACCGCGGTCGGCCCGCTGCTGGGCGGCCTGCTGATCGCCGGCATCGGCGAGTCCGAGGGCTGGCGCTGGATCTTCTACCTGAACATCCCGATCGGCATCGTCGCCGTCGTCCTGGGCCGCCTGTGGATCCCCGCGAAGAAGAGCGGCCGCACCAGCGAGAGCCTGGACCCGGTCGGCGTCGGCCTGCTCGGCCTGGGCGTGGTGCTGATCCTGTTGCCGCTGGTGCAGGAGCGCGAGTGGCAGGGCAACGCGAAGTGGCTGCTGGCCGTGGCCGGCGCGGTGATCCTGGCGCTGTTCGTCGTCTGGGAGCGGCGGTTCGGCCGGCACAGCACGGCGCTGGTCGAGCTGAGTCTTTTCAAGGTCCGGTCGTACGGGCTCGGCGCCCTCATCGGCCTGCTCTATTTCGCCGGCTTCACCACGATCTTCTTCATCTACACGCTCTATCTGCAGAGCGGCCTCGGCTACAGCGCGCTGCTGGCCGGTCTGGCCGTGACCCCGTTCGCGCTCGGCTCGGCCGTGGGCGCGGCGGTCAGCGGCCGCTTCGTCAACCGCTACGGCCGCCACCTGGTCGTGCTCGGCCTGGTCATGGTGGTGGCCGGGCTCGCCGCCACCGACCTGGCGCTGACCCTGGTCGAGGGCCGCGGCGGGGGCGCGGCGGCCGCCCTGCCGCTGCTGATCGCCGGCCTCGGCAGCGGCCTGGTGATCAGCCCCAACCAGAACCTGTCGCTCTCGGAGGTCCCGGTGGCCCGGGCCGGCAGCGCCGGCGCGGTGCTGCAGACCGGTCAGCGGATCGGCACCGCGATGGGCATCGCCGCCGTCGGCGCGCTGTTCTTCGCCCGGCTCGCGGACTCGCGCGGCGACTGGGGCTCGGCGTTCCGCGGCGCGCTGTGGCTGACCGTCGCCTTCGTGGCCGTCGCGCTCGCCGCCGCGCTGTTCGACGTGCTGTCCGGCTCTCGACAGCGGCAGCCCGCGGAGCCGAGTATGAGGTAGTTCTGACCTCTCGGCCCCGGCGGTGTTCATCGTGGACCACTTCCTCGACACACTTCCCTTCGACCTGTCGCGCCCCGAGGCGCGCGACCTCTGGGCGCTGCTCGCCGACACCTATTACCGCGACACCCAGGCCGAGGTGCTGCTGCGGCAGGCCGGGGTCAAGCTGTCGGCCGTCAACTGGAACGCGCCGATGGAGGTCGTCTGGGCCGACATCCTCGTCAAGAGCCGCAACCAGGACCGGCTGCGCCCGCTGCTGCGGGTGATCGCCGACGGCGGCGACGCCGCCGTGGCCGAGCGGGTCCGCGAGCTGACCGGCCCGGCCCCGCCGGTGGTGCCCGCGGCCGGGCCGCTCGACTGGAAAGGGGCGCCCGGCGACGAGCGCCGGATCCTGGCCGAGCCCACACTGCTCGACGTGGCCTTCCTGCGGCACGGCGCCGATCTGGCGGCCGCGGTGTGCCGGCTGCTGGTCACCTCGGCCGCCGGCAGGCGCACGGTCGGCACCGGCTTCCGGATCGCCGGGCGGCTCGTGCTGACCAACCACCACGTGCTGTTCGACCGCGCCCACGGCGACGCCCCGCCGGACGCGGTCGAGGCCTGGTTCGGTTACGAGCGCACCTTCGGCGGGGCCGACCTCGAACATCAGGTCGTGCCGGGCGAGCCCGGCTCGGTGCGCGGCGGCCGCGACCACGACTGGGCCGTGATCGAGATGGACCCGCCACCGGGCACCCCGGTGATCCCGCTGACCGGGTCGGGCCCTCCGGTGAAGGCCGGCGACCGGGTGTACGTCATCCAGCACCCGCACGGCGGCCCCAAGCAGATCGGCATGATCCACAACGAGGTACGCCACGTCGACGAGGACGTCGTGCAGTACTGGACCGACACCGAGGCCGGATCGTCCGGCTCGCCGGTCTTCGACGAGAGCTGGCGGCTGGTCGCGCTGCACCACCGCTACGTCACCGCCACCGGCGGCGGTGTCACGGAGCACCGCAACCAGGGCCGGCGCATCGAGCGGGTGGCCGAGGCGCTGTCCCGGACGGGGGTGTGATGCCTTTCGACTGGAACGATCCGCGCAACCAGCGGCTCTTCCACCTGGTGCAGGACGCGTACGGCGGCGCCGACGGCGTCGACCGGCTGGTGCTGCTGGCCAAGCTGGCCGGGCTGCCGACGCACGGCATGGTGCTGCGCTCGGTCGAGCTGGCGGTCTCCAGCCTGCTCGAGGCGGCGGCGCAGAGCGGACGGCTCGACCACCTGGTCCGGATGGCGGCGCAGCAGAACCCCGGACTGGCCGGCGAGCTTCTGACCGCGCCGGCGCCGGCGCCGGCTCCCGCGCCGCCGGCCGCCGCGGAGGCCGCCCGCCCCCGCTTCCCGGTGATCGTGGCCGTCGAGTCGGCCGACCAGCCGCTGGCCGACGCCGACCTGCTCCGGACCGAACGGCACCTCACCGTCACCCTGGCCGCCGGCCGGCTGGCCGCGATCCGGCGGGCGGTGGCGGCGGTCAGCGGCCCCGGCGCCGACCCGTCGCTCGACGACCTGGTCCGGGCCGGCGCCGAGGTATGGGCCGAGATGACCACGGCCGAGCCCCGGCTCCGGACCGTGCTCGAGCGGGTCGCCGAGGCCGGGCCGGACCAGCCGGTCGCCTGGTGCGGCCACGGGCCGCTGCTGGCCGAGCTGCACCCCGCGATCCTCGTCGCCCACACCGGGGAGCAGTTCGTCACCGTGGCCGCGGGCGGGCACTACTTCATGCCGGCCGGCGCCGGCCGCGACCGCGGCCTGCCCGGCCGCCCCCACCAGGGGCCGCCGTCGGTCGGTGAGGACGCCGCGGCCCGGCCCGAGATCCTGCTGACCGGCGACCTGGCACCGGCCGGCATGGACGGCGTGACCCGGGCCGTCGTCGCCTTCGGCGCGGCCCCGGCCGCCGTCGGTGCCCTGCTCGACCGGGTGCCGTTCGTCAGCCTGGCCCCGGACGACCTGGCCGCCGGCGACACCGCGGCGCTCACCGGCGCCCTGCGCGAGCAGGCGGGCCGCCGGGCCCTGCCCTGCGTGGTCGCCGCCGTGCGCAACGACCTCGTGCGGCGGGCGTTCGAGGCGCGCGACGCCCGCGGCGGCCGGCGGGCTCTGCTGTGGAGCTCGTGGTCGTGGGTCGGCCTGCCGCTGTTCCCGGCCGGCTACGACGAGGTCGAGCGGGCCGCCTATCCGCACCTCATGGACCTGCGCTCGGTCGCCTCCGAGGGCTGGTACTTCAACCGGCGTGAGGGCATCCCCGACGAGTACGCGGGCGACGAGCTGGCCGCCCGCACCACCCCGGCCGAGCGGTTCCACCTCTACCTGTCCGGCGCCGGCGGCACCGGCAAGAGCTGCTTCCTGCGCTACGTGCACGACCAGATCGCCCTGCAACCGCACCGCATCGCCGTCTGGTACCGCGTCGACGCCCCCAGCTCGTCCTGGGACAACATCGAGGACCGGGTCCGTGAGGAGACCGTGTCGGCCGTGGCCGCCCGGTTCGGGACGGCCGCCGCGGCCGAGCTGGCCGCCATCCCGGCCGCGGTGAAGCTGGGCGCGTTCCTGGCCGGCGCGGTGACCGTGCTGCGCGCCGCCGATCCGGGCTTCGACGAGATCGCCGTCTTCATCGACCAGCTCGAGCGCACCTTCGAGTCCGGCGACCGGCCCCAGCCGGCCCGGCTCGCGACCATCTCCCGCGACCTGATCCAGCTGCTGCGCACGGTCGGCACCGGTGAGGGCGTACGGGTCTTCGTGGCCTCCCGCAAGCAATATCTGCCCGACTTCCTCGGCTCCTCGCGCACCGCCGGGGCCTGCGGCCTCGAGTTCAACGTGCTCCAGAGCATCAAGGACCGCGACGAGCGGATCGACTTCGTCGACCGGGTCGTCACCTGGTGCCGCGACGAGCAGCTGGTCTCCTCCGGCCTGACGCTCGACCGGGACGCGGCCGAGCGGCTCGCCCTGCTCGCCGACGGCCATCCGCTCAACACCATGCTGTCGCTGATCCAGCTGCTCTCGGCCCGGCCGCACGGCGAGATCGGCCCGGCCGAGCTCGACGAGCTGCGCCCCTGGGAGAACCTGTTCGCGCTCGACCTGCGGGCCGCCGCCCGCGACGACCTCGACTGGCACGTGCTGCTGGCGATGGCGCACGCCCGCACCGAGATCGTCCGGATCGAGGAGGTGTGGTGGCGGCTGCGGATGGTCGACGCGCAGCTGACCCGCCGCGCCGACGAGCTCGGCCCGGACGGCGTGCTGGAGCGGCTGTGGCTGTTCGGCTTCGTCGGGCGGACCCTGCACGTGCGGCCGTACGCGGGCCACCCGGCCCGGTTCGTCGAGTTCTTCCACGCCAACCTGCGCGACCACCTGCTGCGCAACGTCATGGCCCGGATCGGGGCCGACCCGGAGATCCGCCGCCGGCGCACCGGCACGCCGCCGGCCTGGCGGGCGCTGGACCGGCTCGCCGCGTACGCCCGTGAATGGGACCAGACGCACCAGCTGCTCCCGGCCGAGGATGTCCGCGTCCTGATGGAAAGCCGTGAGCAGGTCCTCGAGCGCACCACCCGCTGGGACCCGAAGACGGCGCCCTACTTCCATCTGCTGTTCCTGCGCGAGGCCGACAACGACTCCCGCGAGCGGCTCTGCCACGCCGCCATGGAGTGCTTCGTGCTCTCCGCGCTGGTGCACGAGGACCTGGGCCGGCAGACGTTCCGCGAGCTGTTCAAGGACGTCGGCCGCCGGGTCGAGCTGTGCGTGCAGTGGATGGACCGGGCCAGCTCGGAGACCCGGCCCGCCGTCCTGGCCTATCTGGTCGAGACGGTCACCCCGAAGGCCCGGTCCGTGCTGACCGGGCTGGTGCTCGACGGGCAGGACGCCGGCGCGGCCACGATCCGCCAGCAGGTGGCCGCGCTCGCGGCGGAGCCGCTGTACGCGGCCGAGTACCGCGGCGGGCTGGTCGAGGCGGTCCTGCGGGAGGCGCTGGTGCGCGCGCAGGGCGACACCGGCCGGCTGCCCGGCCGGGCCGTCGACTTCGTGCTCACGGCCTGCGGCAGCGAGCGGGGCGTGCTCACCCGGCTCCTCGACCGGGCCGCCGAGACGCTGTCCGGCGACACCGACCAGCAGGTCCGCCGCGGCGCCCCCGACCTGCGCCGCCCGGAGCTGGCCGAGGGCTGGCTGCGCGACGCCGCGCCCGAGACCCGGCTCGCCGGGCGGCGGGTCGTCGAGCGGGCCGCCCTCCCGGCCGGCGCCGTCCTGGCCCTGGTCGTGGCCGGCGACCTGCGGGCGCAGACCGGCGAGGACCGGCTCGCCGACTGGACGCGGGGCCTGCGGGCGCGGCTCGGCATCCGGGTGCCGCGCCTGCGGCTGATCGCCGGCGAGTGCCGGCCGGGCGAGATGGAGCTGCGCTCACCGCGCTTCCGGATGGCGACCAACCTGTTCCGCCCCGGCCAGGTCTGCGTCGACCAGCGCCGCTGGCGCCAGTTCACCTCCCGCGGCGGGCACACCGCGCTCGACTCGTCCGACCTCACCGGCCGCGGCGGGGTGCTCTGGCTGGCCCCCGAGGACGTGGCCCGGGCCGGATATCCGTACCGGGTGCGCGCCTTCGACGAGGCGGTGGTCGACTGGCTCGAGGAGTGCTGCCGCCGCTCGTTCGGGATGCTGCTGACCGACGACATGCTCAACCGGGTACGCCTCGACGCGGCCGCCGCGACCGGTTCGGCCCGGGTCCGCCCGGTCAACCCGTCCGCGCTGGCCCAGGTGCTGGTCGACCTGGTCGAGGAGGAGGTGCCGCTGGACGCGGCCCGGCTGTCGGCGGTGATCGAGCATCTCGTCTGGCTCGCCGACAAGCAGCCCGGCCGGCGTCTCACCCAGAAGGTGCGCGAGCTGCTCAGCACGGAGATCTGCGCCCAGGTGGCCGACGACGCCGGGCAGGTGACGACGCTGCTGCTGGAGGAGCAGCTGGAGCAGACCCTGGCCGACCGGGTCGTGCCCCAGGAACGCGACACCGCGCTCGCGGTCAGCCGCGGTGAGGCCACCGCCCTCAACAACGAGGTGGTGCGGGCCCGCGAGAAGGCCGAGAACGAGAGCGCCCGGCCGGTCGTGCTGGTCACCGATCCGGCCCTGCGCTACGCGCTGGCCCGCCTGCTGTGGCAGTTCGACACGCGGCTGCCCGTGCTCGGCTACACCGAACTCGACCTCGGTGCCCTGTTCCCGGTGGCGGGCGGCCTGGTCAACCTCGCCCTGCCGCGCGCCGGGGGCGGGCGGTGACCGGCCCGTACGGCGACTTCCTGGCCACGGCCGACGCCGGGCGGTGGCTGGCCAGCGCCCGCGAGCTGGCCCGGGCGCCCGAGGTCACGGCCGAGGCTGTGTGCGTGGCCGCGTACACGTGGTGGCTCGGCCGGGTCAGCGGCGCGACCGAGATCGAGCAGGAGGCTCAGCGGATCTACAAGGGGCTGCGGCCCGGCGCGACGGACCGGGCGTGGGGCGTCTTCCTCGCCTTCGACGGCTATCGCCGCCGGGGCGCGGAGATCCTGGAGCGGGACGGCCCCCTCCCACCCGAGCACGCGCTCGTCGTGCTGCCCCGCTCGCCGGTCCGCGCGGCCGCGATGCTGCGGGCCACCGACCCGGGCCGGCCGCCGTTCCTGCCCCTGACCCACTTCCACGCCATGGCCCTGGCCGACCTGGGCGCGGTGGACGAGGCCCGCGAGCTGGTCCTGTCCCGCGATCCCGGCGCCGCCCACCCGCTCTCGATCGACCTGCTGGGCACGGTCGCCGAACGGCTCGGCCAGTGGCCGCGGGCCGAGGAGCTCTACCGCCGCTCGCCGTGGCCGGCGCACGCGTACCGGGCCGAGATGGTCGCCGCGATCGGCGGCGGGCCGGCCCCGAAGCCCGGCGCCGTCCTCGACGAGGCGGCGCTGCGGTGGGCCGGCGAGCTGGGCGGCGAGCTGGACGAGACCGAGCTGGCCCGGTTCCTCGCGCTCGTCGACGCCTTCCAGTGGCAGCCGGTGCGCAACTGGGTCGTCGAGGTCGAGCTGGGCAAGCTCGACTTCCGCCGGCGCCGGTACGCCGAGGCCGACACGCACCTGCGCCGGGCCCTGGACACCGCCCCGGAACGGGCCCGCTTCCTGATCAGCCGGCTGCGGTTCTACGCCTTCACCTGGCTCACCGGCGGCGATCCGCACATCGTCCTGCGGATGACGCCCGAGGCGGTCACCGCCGGCCGGGCCGCGCTGGACCAGGCCGGGCCGGACGACGACACCACCGACATCCGGGTGTGGATCGCGAGCGAGACCGGCGACCTCGCACTCATCCCGGCCGGCCTGTCCGGATGGGAGCCGTACCCGCGGGGCAACGCCCTGTCCGCCGTGGGGGAGATCCCGTCCGCCCTGGACGCCTGGATCGAGGCGCTGCGCGGCGAATACGTCCCGCGGGCGGTCTTCCAGCTCATGCGGCACCTGCGCCGGCAGGGCCTGCCCCGCGCCGCCGTCCGGCTGGCGGCGATCGCCGCCCGCGAGTCGGACGACGAGTTCGGGCCGCTGTTCGAGCTGGCCGAGGCCCTGCAGGACATCGGCGCCCCGGCCGGCGCGGACGGGCCGGACGGTCCCGAGACGGAGCTGGCCCGCGTCGCCGAGGCCGTGCGGGCCCGGGTGCTCGAGCTCAGCGAGCTGGGTTTCCGCAACGCCGTCCTGGCGTACGGCCTGCTGCGCCGCGACGACCAGCTGGACGAGGCCGAGCAGCTGCTGCAGCGCCTGGCCAAGCAGGCCGAGGGGGTGTCCGAGCTGGTCGCCGTCGCGGTGGTCCGCCGGGGCTCGCCGATGACCGCGCTGAGTCACGAGGAGGGCCTGCGGTGCCTGACGCGGGCGTCGGCCGAGGCCCGCGACACCTCGGAGCGGCTGCAGATCGCGCGGGAGCTGTTCCATTACGGGCAGCTCGGTCAGGCCCGGGCCCTGCTGCGCGACGAGCGGGCCCTCGAGGACGGCCGCCGGCTCTCGCACGCCGAGGCGGCGGTGGTCCTGCAGTGCGGGGCCTGGCTCGGCGCGGCCGAGGGCGAGGAGTTCGCCGACCGGGCGGTGGACCGCCTGCTGACCGATGCCGCGTCCGGCGCGCTCGGCCCGGACGCGGCGATCTACGGCAACCGGATGGCCCAGGGGGCCACCGGGCCGCTGCACGACCGGGTCCGGTCGCGGCTCGGCGGGCTGGCCGGCGTGCCCGGCGGATCGGCCTGGCCCGGCGAGGCGAGCGCGCTCTGGGGCGATCTGGGGGCCCGGATCGAGCGGGAGACCGACGAGCCGGCCGGGCTGGACGACCTGTCCGGGCCGGGCAGCACCGTCGGATTGCGGCTGGCCGCCCTCGGCCGGCTGCGCGAGCAGCTGACGTCCTGGGTGGACGCCGGGCGCCAGGCGCCGGTCGAGATCGAGCCGGAGGAGTTCCCGGTGCGCGACGGCGCCGACCGCGGCGACGGGCTGCGCCCCATCCAGCTGCGCGACCTGTGGCGGGCCCGGCTGACCCCGTCGGCCGGCGAGGCGGAGGCGCGGCGGGCCGACGGCGCGCTGCGCTCCTTCCTCGCCGAGGAGCGGGCGCTCGCCGAGCGCTGCGCCCGCCTGCGGCACGAGGCGGCGGCGCCGTCGTTCCGCCGCGCCGTGAACGCCGGGGAGGCGCTGCTGGCTCTGCTGCCCGGGGTGCTGGGCCCGGCCGAACGGGCCGAGCCCCATCCGGTGCTGCGCGAGGTCTTCGCCGCCCTCGCCGACGACCTCGAGGCGACCGGGGCCGAGGTGCGCGAGCAGCTGGCGGCCCTGGGGGAGGCGCCCGGTGAGCGCTGACGAGTTGCTCGCGCGGTGGGCGGAGCTGTTCGGAGTGACCGGTGCCGTCCCCGACCCGGCGTCGTGGCCCCCGGAGCCTGGGCCCGAGCCGTCCCAGCTGGAGATCACCGAGCTGTTCGCGCGGGCGGCCGACCCGGCCGAGCGCCGCGACCTCGATCTGCTCTGCGCGGTCCTGGCCGGCGGTCCCGGGGCCGGGCTGCGGCTGGCGGTGCTCGGCCCTCAGCAGCTGCGGGCCCGCAGCACCCCGGGGGTGGCCGGGCTCGCCGCGGCCGACCTGCCGGTGCCGACCGGCGCCGCCCCCCTCTGGGCCGGTGTCGCCCTGCTGCGGATGCGACGCCGGGCCCGGGTCAGCCAGATCACCGAGTCGATCGACCAGCTCTGCGGCGCCCTCGACTATCCGCGCGATCCGGAGGGCTCCACCGCCGTCGCCGCCGCCGTCCTCGACCGCCTGGAGATCCTGGTCGGCACCAGCGACGTCGCCGTGTCGGTGGCGGGCGCGGCCGGCGGCGCCGTGCTCGACCACGTCTTCACCGCCGGCCCGCCGCGGCCGCGCGGCGACCGGCCGCCGTCGCGCGAGGCCGACTTCGTGGTGCTGCGGTCCGGGCCGCCGCGGCGCCGGCGGGCCGAGGCCCGGTCCATCGTGGACCTGCGCCGGCAGCACGCGCTGGCCGAGATCGGGCAGGCGCCCTCCGACATCGCCGAGGAGCAGACGTTCGCGGCCCGGGTGATCCGGTCGCGGCAGGACGCCCGGGCCCGGCTCGCCGTCCGGCAGCTCGGCGAGGACGCCTCCGGCGCCGCCCGGGTACTGCGCGAGGCCCTGGCCGTCGCCGACGGGCACCGGCCGTTGCGCGAGGGGCTGGCCAGCCGGATCGGCACGGTGGCCGACTTCTGGCTGCTCGACGACGCCCTGACCGAGGCCGCGGCCGGTGACGCCGCCGTCCGGCTCGAGGCGGACGCGCTGCGCCGCGACCTGGACACCCGGCTGGAGCAGCTGATCGGGCTGACCTTCGTGCCCGACGGCGAGACCGAGCTGATCCCGGTGGTCACCCCGATCGTCCTGGAGGTGGCCGACAACCTGGTGCCGTACGTCGACTCGCAGCAGGACGGCGGCGTCTTCCTGCACACCCTCATCCCGGCCATGCGTGAGCGGATCCGGGTGAGCACCGGGGTGACCGTGCCCGGCGTCCGGCTGCGCGGCAACACCGGTTTCGTGCCGGGCGAGGTCGCCGTCCTCATCGACGAGCTGCGGGCCTTCTCCGGGTACGCCGACCCGGACGAGCGCTTCGACGCCGTGCCGGCCGGCTTCGAACCGCCCGGTCCGGGCGAGACCCACTCGCCGGTGCATCCGCTGACCGGCGAGCCCGGCGTGTGGACGATCCTCCCCGGCGACTCCCTCGACGTGCAGCAGATGCTGATCCACCGGCTGGAGCTGGTGCTGCGGGCGCGCCTCAGCGGCTTCGTCGGCCCCGAGGAGGTCACCGAGCTCCTGCTCCCGTCCTGGGACGCCGGCGGCGGCACACTGGACACCCGGGACCGGCTGCGGCTGACCTGGCTGCTGCAGGCCATGCTGGACGACGGTCTCCCGATCAGCGACGGGCCCGCGATCCTGGCCGCGGCCGATCTCACGGCCCCGCTCCCCGACATGCGCCGGACGGTGCGGGAGGCGCTGGCCGGGTCGTTGCCGGGCCGCCACCTCGACGGGCGCTGGCACCGGCTGCCGGCCGAGCTGGAGGAGGTCCTGGAGTCGGTGTCCTGGCCGGGCCCGGTCGAGGACCACTACCAGGAGCGGGCCGACCTGGAGCACTGGATCGACGCCGCGCTGGACGGGAACGGGCCGGTGCTCGGGATCATCACCCTCGGGGAGACCGCCCGTCAGGCTCTGTCCGACGTCCTGCGGGCCCGGTACGGCTTCGTGGTCACCCGGACCGAGGGGGAGCGGCCGTGACCGGCGTGCTGATCCGCCTCACGCCCCGGCTGTTCGCCGCGGCCGGCCCGGGCGCCGCCGCCCGGCTGGGCGAGGGCGTACGCCTGGCACCGGCCGCGGCCGGGCCCGGCCCGCTCATCGAGATCACGGCCGGCGGCGCCGAGGTGCCGGTGGCCGCCGCCGAGGCGCTGGAGACGCTCGGATACGTGCTCGGCGAGCCGGCCGTGCCGCCGGGCGCCGACCCGGCCGGCGTGCTCGATCGATGGCTCGGCCCGCGGCCCGTGCCGGAGGAGGCGCTCGCCGAGTGGCTCGGGCACGTGCACCGCGCCGCGTTCGGTGCGGAACCCTCCCTCCTCGACGGCGTGTATGTCCTGGTCGAGCCGCGCTATCTGCGAGTGCTCTCCGCCGGGGTCACACCGGACGGCCGGTTCGCGCCGGCCCGGGAGGCCCTCTTCCCCGAGCTGGGCCTGCCCCCGCCGCCCTTTGAGCTCCTCCGGGCCGGGGAGTTACGCCCCGGGGGATTCATGTTCAGCGTCGCCGGCGTGATGCTCGCGCCCCGTCTCGGCCTGCCCGAGGGCACCGTGCTGGTCAACGGGACCCCGGACGAGCTGACGAGGCTGAACGTCGCGGCCACGGCCACGATCCACCCGGAGACCCGCCGGCCGGCCTCCATCGTGGCCGCCGGGCACGCCGAGATGCTCGAGGCGGCCGGCCTGACCACGTGGGATCCGCTCGGCTATCTGGTGGCGTGCCTGGCCGAGGCGCTGCGTGCGAACGCCCACCGCCTGCTCACCGCGCGGTCGGCCGGCGAGATCATGCACTCGCTGGGCAACGCCTGGGCGGCGCTGATCCGGGCCGCGGACGAGTTCCTCGCGGTCGACGACCTGATCGCCGTGCTCCAGGATCTGCTGCGCGACCGGGTGTCGATCCTGAACATGCGGCTGATCCTGGAGCTGACACTGCGCTGCATCACCGAGGAGGTGCCCCGCGAGCAGTGGATGTCGCGGATCCGGGCCGGCCTGTCCCGGCAGATCACCGCCGGGGCGCAGGGCGGCGCCGCCACCCTCGCGGTCCACCTGATCGACCCCGGCCTGGAGGAGGCCGCGGGCACGCCCGAGGGCGCCGCCGAGCTGCGCCGGGCCCTGGACCGCGTGCGGCCCGGACCGCGGCCGGTGGTCCTCACCCGGGAGTCGTGCCGCGAGGCCGTCCGCGAGGCGCTGCACCGCCGGTTCCCGGACGTCACCGTGCTCTCCGACAACGACCTGACGACCGACGCCGGCCTCACGGTCTCCGGGCAGCTGTCAGCCGGCGGCTAGGGCGTCGACCAGCCGCCGGGCCGAGCCGGCCAGGTTCCAGCGCTCGGCCAGCGCCAGCAGCGCGTCCGGGTCCTTGGGCGCGCGCGGCATCCGCGCGTCGAACTCCGGCAGCTTCACGTCGAGGGCCACCTTGCAGACCGGCAGCGCCTTGTCGAGGTAGTCGCGGGCCGAGGCCAGCTTGGTCTTGAGGCCCGGGGCGAAGCCGGCCTCGGGGTCGTCGAGGGCGGCCAGGATCTCGGCGACCCCGCCGTAGCGGGCGATCAGCCGGGCCGCCGTCTTCTCGCCGACGCCGGGCACGCCCGGCAGGCCGTCGCTCGGGTCGCCGCGCATGGCCGCGAAGTCGGCGTACCAGCGGGCGGGCACGCCGTACTTCTTCTCCACCAGCGCGTTGTCGGCGTCCTCGAGCTTGGCCACGCCCCGCCCGCAGTACAAAAGCCGCGTTTCACGTGAATCGTCAACCAGTTGGAACAGGTCGCGGTCGCCCGAGACGACCTCGACCGGGGCCGGCTGGGTGGCCGCGAGAGTGCCCAGCACGTCGTCCGCCTCGTACCCCTCGACGCCGAAGGCGGGGATGCCCACCGCGGCCAGGGTCTCGAGCAGGACCGGGATCTGCCGTTCGAGCGAGGCCGGGACCTCCTCGACGTCGCCGTGGGCGACCCGGTGCTTCTTGTACGAGGGCACGAGCGCCACCCGCCACGCGGGCCGCCAGCTCGCGTCGAGCGCGCAGACCACCCGATCGGGGTGCCTCGTGCGGATCAGCTGCGCCAGCATGTCGAGGAACCCGCGGATCGCGTTCACCGGCTCGCCGGCGCTGGTCTGCGCGGCTTTCTCCGGAATGCCGTGGAAGGCGCGAAAGTAGAGGCTGGGAGCGTCGACCGCGAGCAGAGGCTTCACGAGGCCACAATAGGGTATCGCGAACCTTAGTTAACGTTAGTTAAGCTGGCGGATGTGACGGTAGACCGGCTCCTGCCCACGCCCGAGGCCCACGACCTGCTCGACCTGACCCGCGAGCTCGCCACCCGCGAGCTGGCCGGAAAGGCGGCCGGTTTCGAGGCCCGCGGCGAGTTCCCCCGCGAGGTGCTGCGCACGCTCGGCCGCTCCGGCCTGCTCGGGCTGCCCTATCCCGAGGAGGTGGGTGGCGCCGCTCAGCCGTACGAGGTCTATGTCCAGGTCCTGGAGATCTTGGCCGGCGAGTGGCTGGCCATCGCCGAGTCGGTCAGCGTGCACACCCTTTCCTGCTATCCGGTGTACGCCCATGGCAGCGAGCGCCAGCGCAAGATGCTGCCCGACATGCTCGGCGGCGAGCTCCTGGGCGCGTACTGCCTCTCCGAGCCGGCCGGCGGCTCCGACGCCGCCAACCTGACCACCAAGGCGGCGCGTGACGGCGAGAGCTGGCGCCTGGACGGCACCAAGGCCTGGATCACCCACGCCGGGCAGGCCGACTTCTACAACGTCTTCTGCCGTACCGGCGGCCCCGGCCCCCGTGGCATCTCCTGCGTGCTCGTCGACGCCGGCACTCCCGGCCTGCAGCCGCAGAAGCCCGAGCGCACGATGGGCCTGCGCTCCTCGGCTCCGGCCCAGATCGTCCTCGAGGACTGCCGGGCCGATGCCGACCGCCTGGTCGGCGCCGAGGGCACCGGCTTCACCATCGCCATGGAGGCCCTCGACGCGGGCCGGCTCGGCATCGCGGCCTGCGCCGTCGGCCTCGCCCAGGCCGCCCTCGACTACGCGACGTCGTACGCGCGGGAGCGCGTCCAGTTCGGCCGCCCGATCGGCGAGTTCCAGGGCATCGGCTTCATGCTGGCCGACATGGCGACGCAGATCTCGGCCGCCCGCGCCCTGCTACTGCACGCGGCCCGGCTCAAGGACGCCGGCCGTCCCTTCTCGATCGAGGCGGCCAAGGCGAAGCTGTTCGCCACCGACACCGCCATGCGCGTGACGACCGACGCGGTCCAGGTGCTGGGCGGCGCCGGCTACGTCGCCGACCACCCGGCCGAGCGCTGGTTCCGCGAGGCGAAGGTGCTGCAGATCGTCGAGGGCACCAACCAGATCCAGCGCATGGTGATCAGCCGCGCCCTCACGAAAGGGGCTTGCTCGCCTTGATCACGTAGATGGCGGGCAGCGCCCCGGCGGCCTCCCCGAGTCCCGCGTAGAGCGACGGCTCGGGGCCTTCCCGGAAAGCGTCCAGCCGCAGCCCGGCGCCGATCAGGGCCATGACGACGTCGCTGACCGGCCACACGAACATCGAGAACTCGGGCGCGCCGGCGTGCCCGCGCGCCCCCTGCGGCTTCTTGGCGTCGTCCTGGGCCCGGTTGGGGCGCCCGCGCCCGAAGTAGTCGCCGGCCACGGCCAGCCGCCCCGGCTCCCGCACCGCGAGGACCTCCCAGGCCGGGTGGTGGTCACAGAGCAGCACCGCGCCGCCCTTCGTCAGGCGGCCCGCGATCATGCGGGCGAAGGCGGCGAGGTCGGGAACCCAGCAGATCGCGCCCCAGCTCAGGTGGATCAGATCCAGTTCGGCCAGGTCGGCCGGCGGATCGAGCATGTCGGCCCGCCGGAATTCGGCCGCGATCCCGGCCGCGGCCGCGCGGGCCCGGGCCCGGCCGATCGCCACGTCGGAGATGTCCACCCCGGCGGCGTGCGCCCCGAGATTGCTCCAGGAGAGCACCTCGTCCCCGTACGAACAAGCAAGCTGAACCACCCGCCGCCCGGCAACGTCACCGGCGAGCTCGACCTCGAAATCGGCGAGCGTGACGGCCCCGTCGCGCAGCCGCTCCACGGCGATCCCGTCCCGCCGGCCCGCGATGAGGTTCCAGCTCGTGCGGTTGCCCTCGGCCAAGCCCGTCACGAGACCTCCCCGGTCAGGCGCGGGATGGCCCAGCCGGCCCCGGCCCGGAACGCGGTGTGGGTGCCGTCGAACGGAAAGTCCCCGGCCTCGATCAGCTTGATCACGCGATCCCCTTCGGCCCGGATCGCGTCGGCTCCGGCGCGGTCGTAGTAGAGCGGATCACCGACGTGCCCCTCGAACTCGTCCTCGTCCTTCCACTCCCACGCCCGCCCGGCCGTGACCACGATGTCGAGCACGGAGTCGGTGGTCCGCACCCCGTCGCCGGTGCGGGTGAAGGGCGCCTCCAGGTTGACGTACCACCCGTCGAAGACCCCGCCGGCGAACATCCACCACACCGAGTGCGCCACCCCCGGCCGCATCAGCATGAGCACGTCGGCGTGCTGCCACGTCCGCGTGGTCAGCCGCGGCTCCCGCATCCGGGCCGGGCTGAGGTCGTGCCCGGTCTTCCCGTCGGCGTCCACGATGGTGGCGAGATCCCCGCCGACCGGCTGCCACAGCAGCAGCCCGTCGCCGTCATCCGCGACGACCCGCATGGCCTGGGCCCACGTGTGCCAGCACCCGCGCACATAGCTCCGCGTGATGACCCGCCCCACCTCGAAGCTCACCGCGGCAGCGTATCGGCCCGTCCCCCGCCGCGCCGCCTCGATATCCGGTGCGCCGCCGTGATCGGGGACAGAGCCCAGCGTGCCGGAATCGACCATGTCGTAGCCGGTACCGGATGCAATAGTGTCCCGGCCATGACGCCGGACGATCTGGTCAAGGCCGCGCTGGATGTGGCCGAGGACGGGCTCGCGCGAGGTGAGCTGCCGATCGGCGCCGTGGTCGAGATGGGCGCCGCCATGGCTCTCAAGGTCGACGACGTCTACTACGCGCTCGAGTCGCCCGCCGACGGCGGCGCCGCGGTCGCCGCCGGGTGGCCGGTCAGCCCGGAGCTGCCCTGGTACCGCCCGCCCACGATCATCGCCGGCATCCGCCGCTCGGAGGCCCGGGACCAGTTCCGCCGCTACAGCGCCACCGCCCCGGACTCGGGGCTGCGCCGCTGGGCCGGGACCATGGCGGGCTGACGGCTCGGATCGAGCCGGGGCGGCCTGGCCGTTCGGTAGGGTGGCGGCCGTGGAAGAGATCGACCGGGCCATCGTGAGCGCCCTGACCGTCGACGGGCGGCTGTCCTACACCGATCTGGCCGAGCGGGTCGGGCTCAGCGTGTCGGCGGTGCACCAGCGGGTGCGGCGCCTCGAACAGCGCGGAGTGATCTCGGGATATACGGCCAAGGTGTCCTACGAGGCCCTGCAACTGCCCCTGACCGCGTTCGTGGCCATCCGGCCGTTCGACCCGTCGCAGCCCGACGACGCGCCGGAGCGGCTGGCGCACCTGCCCGAGATCGACTCCTGCTACTCGGTGGCGGGGGAGGACTTCTACATGCTTCTCGTACGGGTGGGCAGCCCCGCCGACCTGGAGCGCCTGCTCCAGGAGATCCGCACCGCCGCGAACGTCACCACGCGGACCACGGTGGTGCTCTCCACGCCGTACGAGAACCGCCCGCCCCGCATGCCCGACGTCAGCGTGGACAGCTGACCCCGCGCGCCGGCACCCTCAGGTTGATCAGATAGTCGTCGGCGATGCCCTTCACACAGTCGCTGAGCGAGTACGACCCGTGGCCCGTCCCCTCGTAGGTGACCAGCACGCCGTGCCGGCCGAGCTGCCGTTCCACGCTCCGGGCCCAGTTGAGGCCGGTGGCCGGGTCGTGCCGGGAGTTGAGCAGCAGGATCGGCCGTTCCGTGCGCACGGTGAGGTCGTGCTGCGGGTTCGTCACGTGCGGCCAGCCCAGGCACATGGTCAGCGCGAACGTCTGCGCCGGGAAGTGCGTGTCCGGCGCGACCTTCGACACCGTGCTCAGGACGCGCCGGTAATCGGCGTACGAGCGCACCGGCAGTGACCAGTCCGCGCAGAACGCCGGAATCGCCACCCCGAGATTGCCCACGTGCTGCCCCTGCCCCGATTTGATCAGGCCGGCCAGCCTCTCGTACCCCCCGTCCTTGATCATCTTGTGGGTTATCGCGACCAGGTCGAACCGCGTCATTCCGCCTCGGGCTGGATCGGCGAACAGCCGTTGCCACGGCTCGGAACACTCCGGGCAGGACGCGAGGAAGTCGTCGAACGCGTCCTCGAAGGCCCACGCCTGCGCGGCGAGGAACGACGTCGTGGTGCGGCTGCTGTGGTCGGTCACGCTTTCCAGGACCATTGCCCGTACGCGTCCGGGGTATTCCGAGGCGTACTGCTGCCCGAGCAGCGTCCCGTACGAGCTGCCGTGGAAGGTCAGCTGCCGTTCCCCGAGCGCCTGGCGCAGCGCCTCGAGGTCCCGGACCGTGCTGAGGGTGTCCGCGTGGTCCCACACCGGCCCGGTCCGCCGCGCGCAGCCGGCCCACAGCTCCCGGTTGTAGCGCACCGTCGCGTCGAAGTCGGCCTGCGACGTCAGCACCGGGTCGGGCGCCGCGTCGATCAGCGCCGGATCGCAGGTCATCGGCGCGCTGCCGCCCACCCCGCGCGGGTCGAAGCTGACGATGTCGAACCTCGCGCGGATCTCCTTGCTGAACCGGTCGGCGTCCTCGGTGACCCGGTGGACGCCGGAGTCGCCCGGCCCGCCCGGCCCGAAGACGAGCGTGCCCAGCTTATGGGCCTGATCGGTGGCCGGCAGCCGGCCGAGGGCGAGGCCGAACGTGCCCGCCCGCGGCCGTGACCAGTCGACCGGGACGGTCAGGGTGGCGCACTCGGCGCGCGGTTCGGTGCCGCAGGCGCGCCAGTCCACTGCGGAGGCGGGGGCCGCCGGGATCGGCCCGGCGGCCACCATCAGGAGGGCGAGAAGTGTGTACATGCCTCGATGTTTGCCGGGCCTGTGGGCGTACGGATCAGGAATGCCCCTTAATGTTCTTGTCCGGGAGAACGAGCAGGGCGGCCGGCAGCAGGATGAGCGCCAGCGCCACCACGTTGCCGATCTTGTGCGCGGTCGTGAAGACGCCGAGGTGCAGCAGGTGCCAGAGCATGTGCACGACGGAGAACAGCAGCCACGCCCATCCGGTGACGCGCAGCTTCTCGACGGTCGGGGTGCGCCAGGCCCAGACGGTGAAGACGAGCAGGGCCAGCATGGTCGCCCCGAAGTCACGGGTCAGATGCTCGTTGTACGGCCCGAGCAACGACACCCACTGCCAGCCGCTGATCGGGAAGTCGTTGTAGAAGGACAGAGGGAATCCGCCGGCCCACACGCCGAGGACGGCGGCCAGGAAGGCGAGCACGCCCGCCGCGATGCGCTTGCTTCGAAGAGTCACGCCTGACGGACGAGCCGGCCGGTCATTTGGTGACAGTCAAGACCTTTGGTGTGTACGCCGTCACAGCCTCACCGGCTCCGGCGGCACCCCACCCGTCAGGAGGTCGCCCAGCAGCCCGCCCAGCGTGCGCGGCCCGAACAGGTCGGGGCCGGGATGACCGGTGATCTCGGGCAGGCTCCACCAGCGGATCGCGGTGATGCCTTCGGCCGCGGCGAGCTCACCCCGGGGCGTGAACTCGTCCGTCCGTACGAGGTAATAGTCCTGAACCGCCCCGTCGTAGCCCGGGTAGTAGGGCGTGCCGATGACCTCGCGATGCCACACGTGCGGCGGTTCGCCGTCGACCACGAAGCCGACCTCCTCGATCAGCTCCCGCCGGAGCGCCTCGAGTTTCGTCTCGCCCGCTTCGATCCCACCGCCGGGCATCGTCCACACGCCGGTGCCGTCCGCGAGCAGATGCCGGCACAGCAGGATCCGGTCGTCGCGGCTGAGCAGGATGGCCCGGACCCCGTGCCGCAGCCTCACGAGGGCAGGAGGGCGCGGGCGCACTCGGTCACGTACGGAAGCTGGAACTCCGTGCGCCCGACCAGGTCGGGGTGGGTGGCGATCAGCTTGCGGACCTCGGTCAGCAGGGCGGCGCGCTCGTCCGGGGCCAGCAGGATCACATAGCTGCGGGAGGCCACCATGTCGATGAGCCGTTCGGGGCCGATCAGCTCGGTCCACTCGAACCGCTCGATCTCGACCGGCCCGAAGGGCGCCCCGATGGTGGCGTCGCGGTCGTTCTCGGGGCTGTTGATGATCTCGCCGAGGCGGCGGACCCAGTCGGCCCGCTCGTCGCGCAGGTTCCACAGCAGACCGAGCCGCCCGCCGGGGGAGAGGACCCGGGCCACTTCGGGCACGGCCTTGACCGGATCGACCCAGTGCCAGGCCTGCGCGACCAGCACGACATCGGCCGCGCCGTCGGGCAGCGGGATCCGCTCGCCGCTGCCCACCAGGGCCGGCACCCCCGGCACGGACTTGCGCAGCTGCTCCAGCATCCCCTCGGACGGGTCGACGGCCGTGACGGGCAGCCCGCGCTCCCGCACCTGACGGGTCAGCTTCCCCGTACCCGCACCCAGATCGACCACCCGGGGCGACCCGGCCGGCAGCAGCCAGTCGAGCGCGGCCGCCGGATATTGCGGCCGTCCCCTCTCGTACACCTCGGCAACCGGTCCGAACGATTGAGCATGAGCCGCGCGATCAGTCACGACCCGATCTTACAATCACAGTATCCTAGGACGCTCTACGCGCGGTGCGCCTCGTCACAGGAGCACAGCTCACGCCCACCCCAAAAAGGAATCAACGACATCCCTGTCCACTTCGAAGTCGCGCCTCGTTCGGCGGGCGAAGGCCATCGTGGACCGGCCTCGCCGGCTCGACCGCGCGAGCGGGGAGCGTCGGGCGAGGAAGGGTGAGCCCGGTGGAGAGCCGGACCACGTTGACGCTGCTGCCGGGCCGCGTCTGCTTGCCGGCCTTGCCAGGTCCGGGGCGTGTGTTTGGGGAACGGTGGGCCTGGGCACTTTTGGTGGCAGAACCGCACATCCACGGAGGTTGGGACGATGAGTTTCACCGATAAGGTCAAGAACGAGGCCGAGGAGCTGACCGGCAAGGCCAAGCAGGCCGTGGGGCGGGCGACCGACAACGAGCGGCTCGAGGCCGAGGGCCAGGCTCAGGAGACGGCGGCGCGCGCGAAGAAGGCGGGCGAGCACGTGAAGGATGCCGGCAAGGACGTTCGCGACGCCTTCAGCTAGGCCGAGACGACCACAGTTCGCTGTGGGGTTCCGAAGGAAAGCGGCCCCGGGGATCACTCCCCGGGGCCGCTGCTGTCATGCCGTCTCGTTGGCCTGCTGTTTGCGCCACCAGTCCTGGCCGGACTCGGGCAGGGTGTCGATCGGGTCGTAGTAGGCGTAGAGCTTCGACAGGGCCTCGGCGTCGTCCTGTTCGATGGACGTGCGGTAGTTCTTCGTCCAGTACGAGATGCCGTGCTCGCGGTCGTACTCGGAGATCATGTGCACCCAGCGCTTGCCGACGAACGGGACGTCGCAGACGATGCGCGGTGTCGCGTAGCCGGGCAGGTAGCCCATCATGTCGTGCTGGAGTTGCTGGGCGTGCCAGACGGGGACGCGCCAGTGTTCGGCGTTGGGGATCATGTCGCACATGTAGAAGTAGTACGGCAGGATGCCGGCTTCTCCTTGCAGGGCGAAGCAGAGGTCGAGCAGGTCGGCCGTGGTGGCGTTCACCCCGCGCATCAGGACGCCCTGGTTGCGCACGTCGCGGACGCCGACCTCCAGGAGCGTGTGTGCCGCCTTGGCGACGAGCGGGGTCAGCGAGTTCACGTGGTTGACGTGGGTGTGCACGGCCAGGTTGACGCCGCGGCGCTGGGCGGTGATGGCGACGCGCTGCAGGCCCTCGACGACGTCGTCCTGCAGCCAGTGCTGGGGCAGGCCCATCAGGGCTTTGGTGGCCAGGCGGATGTCGCGGACGGTGGGCACGGAGAGCAGGCCCATGAGGTACGTCTCGAGCTGCTTCCAGGGCACGTTGGCGACGTCGCCGCCGCTGACGACCACGTCGCGGACGCCTGGGTGGGCTTTGAGGTAGTCGAGGTGGGCCTGGTAGCGGTCGACCGGCTTCAGCGTCAGGCGGAGTTTGTCGACGGTGGGGGTGCTGTTGCCGACGAGGTCCATGCGGGTGCAGTGGCCGCAGTATTGCGGGCAGGTGGAGAGCAGCTCGGCCAGGACTTTGGTCGGGTAGCGGTGGGTGAGGCCCTCGGCGACCCACATGTCGTGCTCGTGGAGGCTGTCGCGGGTGGCGTGCGGGTGTGACGGCCAGTCGAGGTGGCGGTCGGTGGCGACCGGGATCATGTATCGGCGGATCGGGTCGGCGTAGAACGCGTCCGTGGTGACCTCGCCGGTGGGCACCATGGTGTTGAGCATCTGGGGCGGCACCAGCATGGACATGGTGGCCAGGCGCTGCTGGTCGGTTTCGAGGTCGGTGTAGAAGCGCTCGTCGAGCAGGTCGCCCATGACGGCGCGCAGTTGCTTGATGTTCTTGACGCAGTTGACCCGCTGCCATTGGGCGGACTCCCACTGGGCGGTGGTGACGTCGCGCCAGCCGGGGAACCGGGTCCAGTCCGGCTCGATCAGGGGGCGGCGCTCATAGAGATAAGGCTGGACGTCCAACGGTGCCTCCTGATCGATCGTTCGGGCCGAGTTCAACGTACTGGATGATTTTCGGTCTAGTGAAGGTCTGGCCGGAGGATTTACGGTATGGATACGTGCCGGGTTCCTTGATTTTTACGATGGGTGGGTGTGATGGGGTCTGTGGGACTCGATCGGGTGGTGGAGCCCGAGGGGGTGCTGCCGCAGGCGGCGTGGCGCCTGGACGCCCGGCCGGAGATCGGCGCGGACGAGGTCCGGGTGCGTGTGGAGCGGCTCAATCTCGACGCCGCGAGCTTCCGGCAGTTGTCGGAGAAGCACGGCGGGGACGGCGCGAAGGTGCGGGCCGAGGTTCTTCAGATCGTCGGGACGCGCGGGAAGATGCACAACCCGGTGACCGGTTCGGGCGGCATGCTGATCGGCGTGGTCGACGCGGTGGGCCCGGAGTCGCCGCTGGGCGTGAAGCCGGGGGACCGGGTGGCGACGCTGGTGAGTCTCACGCTGACCCCCCTGATGATCACCGACGGGCTCGTGAACTGGGACGGCCGCAGCGAGCAGGTGCCGGCCGAGGGGACCGCGATCCTGTTCGGCCGCTCGATCGTCGGCGTTCTGCCCGATGACCTCGCGCCGGAGCTGGCCCTGGCGGTGTACGACGTGTGCGGCGCTCCCGCGCTGACCGACCGCGTCATCCGTAAATATCCGGGCACACCGACGGTGGCGGTGCTCGGTGGCGCCGGCAAGAGCGGTTCTCTCGCGCTCACCGCGGCCCGGCTCGCCGGAGCCCGTACTGTCGGAATCGTCCGCGACGACCGAGAGCGGGCGAGCCTGCGGGACATCGCCGACGCCGCGGTGATCGCCGACGCGCGCAACCCGGTCGAGGTGGCGGCCGCCGTCAAGCGGGCGCTGGGCGCGGAAGCGACGGTCACGGTCGTCTGCGTGGACGTCCCGGGCTGCGAGCACGGTGCGATCCTCGCCACGGCCGAGGGCGGCACGGTGATCTTCTTCTCGATGGCGACGAGCTTCCCGGCGGCCGCCCTGGGCGCGGAAGGCCTGGCCGCGGACGTGACGATGCTGATCGGCAACGGTTATGTCCCCGGGCACGCCGCGTTCGCGGTCGATCTGCTGCGCCGCGTCCCGGCGGTCCGGTCTCTCTTCGAGGCCCGTGTCGCGGGAGACTGAGCCCCATGACTGAGGTCCTCTACTCAAACGGCCGCCTCTACTCTCCCGCCGACCCGAAGGCCACCGCCTTGCTGGTCCGCGACGGCAAGATCGCCTGGCTGGGCGCCGGCGACGACGCGCCCAGCGCCGACCAGACCGTGGATCTCGGCAACGCCGTGGTCACGCCCGCTTTCGTGGACGCGCACCTGCACGCCACCGACACGGGCCTGGCTCTCGAAGGGCTCGACCTGAGCGCGACACGTTCCGCCGGCGAGGTTCTCGGCGCGGTGCGGGCGTTCGCGAAGACCCGCCCGGCCGGCGCCGTGGTGCACGGTCACGGCTGGGACGAGTCGACGTGGGGGGCCGAGCAGACGCCGCCGACCGCGGACGAGCTCGAGCGGGCCGCCGGGGGCCGCCGCGTCTACCTGTCGCAGGCCTCGGTGCATTCCGCCTTGGCGAGCACGTCGCTTCTGGCGGCGGCGGAGAAAGGGCCCGGGTTCGACGCTTCGGGCTGGGTGCGGGAGCAGGCCCATCACGCCGTACGGGCGGTGGCGCTCGGCTCGTTGACCCCGCAACAGCGGACGCGGGCCCAGCGGGCCGCCCTGGAGATGGCCGCGTCGAAGGGCATCGCCGCCGTGCACGAGTGCGGCGGGCCCGGCACGTCCAGCGAGGACGATTTCCAGTCGGTCCTGGCGCTCTCGGCGCGTGGGCTGCCCAAGGTGTTCGGCTACTGGGGTGAGCTGGGCGCGGCTGAGAAGGCCCGCGACCTGGGCGCGGTCGGCGCGGCCGGTGACCTGTACGCGGACGGGGCTCTCGGGTCGCGGACGGCGTCGGTGCGCGAGCCGTTCGTGGACGGCGACCACGGGCACGGTGAGGCGTTCGTGACCGCCGAGCAGGCGGCCGAGCATCTGCTCGACTGTGTGCGGGCCGGCGTGCAGGGCGGTTTCCACGCGATCGGTGACGCCGCCATCGAGACCGTTCTGGAGGGTTTCGCCCTGGCCGCCAAGCGGATCGGGGTGGACGAGTTGCGCGAGGGCCGGCACCGCATCGAGCACGTCGAGCTGATCGACAAGGCGATGATCGCGCGGATGGTGGAGTTCGGGGTGATCGCCTCGGTGCAGCCGGTGTTCGACGCGCTGTGGGGCGGCCCGGACCGGATGTACGCGCAGCGGCTGGGCGTGGAAAGGGCGATGGCGTCGAACCCGATCGGTGCGATGCACGCGACCGGGGTGCTGCTGGCGTTCGGTTCCGACTCGCCGGTGACCGCGCTCGACCCGTGGGCGATGGTGCGGGCGGCGGTGGCCCCGCAGAACCCGGTGTACCGGATGAGTGTGCGGGCCGCGTTCGCCGCGTCGTCGCGGGGCGGCTGGCGGGCGGCCGGCGTGGACGGGGTGGGTGTGCTGGCGCCGGGCGCGTCGGCCACGTTCGCGGTCTGGGACACCCCTGACGGCGTACGGGAAGGCCTGCCGGCCTTGACCGGCGATCTTGACCCGGTGTGCCGGCGGACTGTTCTGCACGGCGAGACGATCTACGAAAAGGGATAAGAGGATGGCGGGGAAGCTTGATCTGGATCCGCGGGTGGTGCGCGAGGCGCGCGCTCTCGCGGCGCGGGCGGGGCAGCCCGTGGTCGACCTCGCGCGCTCACACACGACGGTGTCGGTGGAGCGGGCGGTGCTGCGCCTGGCCGGGGTGCGCGGGGCCGACTCGGACGGCATCCCCTGGGTGAACCGCCTCGTCGACGCGGTGCGCGCGGACGTGGGGCTCGAGCACGGGGTGGCGGTGCCCGTGTTCCACGCCATGCGCGCCACCGGCGTCGACGACGTCACGGTGCTGGCCCAGAAGGCGGCGGCCGGGGCCGTACGATTCGACGTACCACCGAAGAAGGCGGAAGCCACCGCGGCCCGCAGGCTGGCCAGAAGGGCGACCAACGACGGCCTGAAGGTCGTCGACCGGCGCCGGGCCGAGCGGGACCGCCTGATCAAACGCTACGGGGATCCGAAGCAGCGGCCGTGGATCTATCTGATCGTGGCCACCGGGGACATCCTGGAGGACATCCCGCAGGCGCAGGCGGCCGCGCGGGCCGGCGCCGACGTGATCGCGGTGATCCGCTCGACCGGGCAGTCGCTGCTCGACTACGTGCCCGAGGGCGCCACCCGGGAGGGTTTCGCCGGCACGTACGCGACGCAGGAGAACTTCCGGCTCATGCGGGCGGCGCTGGACGAGACGTCGAAGGAGCTGGGCCGCTACGTGCGGCTGACGAACTACGCGTCCGGGCTGTGCATGCCGGAGATCGCCGCGCTGGCCGGCCTGGAACGTCTCGACATGATGCTCAACGACTCGATGTACGGGATCCTGTTCCGCGACATCAACCCGATCCGCACGTTCGTCGACCAGCGGTTCAGCCGTCAGGTCCACGCCCGCGCCGGCATCATCATCAACACCGGCGAGGACAACTATCTGACCACGGCCGACGCGGTCGAGGCGGCCCACACGGTGACGGTGTCGCAGCTGCTCAACGAGTTCTTCGCCCACGAGGCGGGCCTGGCCGACTGGCAGCTCGGCCTCGGCCACGCCTTCGAGATCAACCCGGAGCTGCCGGAGTCGTTCCGGCTCGAGCTGGCGCACGCGCTGCTGGCCCGCGAGCTGTTCCCGGACGCCCCGCTGAAGTGGATGCCGCCGACCAAGCACATGACCGGCGACGTGTTCCGCGGCAACCTGCTCGACGGTTTCTTCAACCTGGTCGGCGCCCTGACCGGCCAGGGCATCCTGCTGGTCGGCATGATGACCGAGGCTGTGGTGACGCCGTGGCTGTCCGACCGCGACATCGCGCTGCAGAACGTGCGCTACGTGCTGCAGGGCGCCGGCAACCTGCACGAGGACTTCGTGCCGGCTCCGGGCGGTTTCATCCAGCAGCGGGCTCACGGCGTCCTGGCCGAGGCCATCGACCTGCTCAAGCGCATCGAGAGCAACACGCTGCTCGACGCGATCGCCGACGGCACGTTCGGCATCATGAAGCGCCCCGCCGACCGGGGCAAGGGCCTGGACGGCGTCGCCAAGCACGCCGAGGACTACTACAACCCGGTCACCGAGGCGCTCGAGAGCGCACAGTGAGTCCACACAGAGCCCGGATCTTGCGATTTACTTGCAGAATGCCGCAGTTGAATGTCGCAGAGGTCAGTCATGCTGCGTAGCTTCCAGGTGGGTAATCACCGGTCCCTGAAGGCTGAGCAGGAACTGCTGCTGATGCCGACGTACACCGGGCCGGGTCCGGTGGTGCCGGTGGCGGCCGCGTTCGGGTCGAACGCGTCCGGCAAGTCCAACCTCCTGGACTCCCTGCGCTGGATGCAGAACGCCGTCAACCATTCGTACCGGTCATGGGAGCCCGAGTCGGGAGTGCCGCGCACACCCTTCAAGCTCGACCCCGATGCCGAACGGCAGCCATCCGGTTTCGCGGTCGATCTGATCCTCGACGGCGTCCAGTTCGTGTACGGCTTCTCGGTGACCGACGAGGCAGTCACCGAGGAGTGGCTGCACGCCTATCCGCGCGGCCGGGAGCGGGTGATCTTCGAGCGGGAGGGGCAGTCGGTCAAGCTCGGTTCGACACTGCCCGAACGCCGGGGCCGGGCGGATGCCCTGAAGAGCCTCCTGCGTGCGAACGCCCTGCTGCTCAGCACCGCCGTGCAGGCGAACCAGGAGGAGGTGCTGCCGGTCTACCGGTGGTTCCGCGACGGTCTGCGCGTGCTGGACAGCCGCCGGTCGTGGGCCCGCACAGCCGGCGTCATGACCGACCGGTTCCTCGACGCGATGCGGCGCTACCCGGAGTTCGTCGAGCTTATCAAGGTCGCCGATGTGGGCATCTCGGGTGTCGAGGCGGTACCGGCGCGAGCCGAGATCGTCCGCGCCGACGCCATGGCGCGGCTCCTGGCCGACGGCGACCCGGCAAGGTTGTTGAAGGACCGCTTGCAGGAGGGCACCCTGCAACAGGAGGTCAGTTTCGCCCACGGGGGCGGCGAGGCCCGTCTGGGCATGGACGACCAGTCCGACGGAACGCTGGCCTGGGCCGACCTGGTGATCGCCGCCCTCTCGGCCCTCGAAGCGGGCGCGGTCCTGGCCATCGACGAGATCGACGCGAGTCTGCATCCGAGACTGACCGCCCGGCTGATCGAGCTGTTCCGCAGTGCCGAGGTCAACCCGCGCGGCGCCCAGCTCATCTTCACCTCGCACGACGCCACTCTGCTCGGAACGGGCCTGGGTGGCGAAATCCTCAAACGCGACGAGATCTGGTTCGTCGAGAAGGAGGACAACGCCTCCCGCCTCTACCCGCTGTCCGACTTCCATCCGCGCAAGGGCGAGAACTGGGAGCGGCGCTATCTGGCCGGCAGCTACGGCGCGGTCCCGATCACCTTCACCGGTTCGGCGGTCGACTCGGTGCTGGCCGCCCGTGAGGGACGACCCGATGCCGCGGCGTAGTCCCTCGGGCGCCCGCCGCTCGTCGATCCGGCCCGCACGGCGCTCGGTTCTTGTCGTGGTCGGCGCTGAGAAGACCGAGACCGCGTATCTCAAGGGGCTCGCCCGCCGGTTCCGGCTGAGCGCGGTGACGATGGATGTCGTCGAGAAGCCGGGTGCGCCGGACCAACTCGTCACCTACGCCCGGGACGTCTACGGCTCCGAGGGTTATGGCCAGGTCTGGTGCGTCACGGACGTGGATCATTACGAACGTGAGGGTGGCAAGGTCACTGCTGCCGTCGCGATCGCCGCGAAGTCGGGAATCGATGTCGCGGTGTCCAACCCGTGCTTCGAGCTCTGGTTGCTGCTGCACCACGCGGCGTGTTCCGGCTACTGCGCCAACTGTGGCGCGGTGGAGAAGAAACTCAAGCGGAGCCTGCCGGCGTACGACAAGACGCGGTTGCGGTTCGAGGACTTCGCGGACGGGCTGGATGACGCCGTCGCCCGCGCGAAGGAGCTCGAACCCGCCGGAACCGATCACGCGCTCAACCCCTCGACCAGCGTCTGGCGCCTGGTCGGTGTTCTCTTGGAGAAGGAATGACCATCGTTCGGCCCTACGGGGACACGACCGGGGACGGGATGGTGCAGCTGTCGTTCACGCTGCCTGTGCCGCATGACAAGCGGGCCGAGGGTGCGGCCGTGCAGCTGGCCAACAAGATGGGGATGGATCCGGCTCTGCTGGTGCACGCCAAGCCGATGGGGGACGGGTTCACGTTCTTCGTCGTCTACGGGCGGGTCAGTCATCTCGTCGACACCGAGCAGGTGCAGGTGGTCGAGCGGGACTATCCGCTGCTGAGCGCCAAGGAGGTCAACGCCGTCATCAAGCGGCGGATGCGGCGGCGGCTCAACGTGGTCGGGGCCTGCATCGGCACCGACGCGCACACCGTCGGCATCGACGCGATCCTCAACCTCAAGGGGATCGCGGGGGAGAAGGGCCTGGAGTACTACCGGGAGCTGTCGGTGACCAACATGGGTGCGCAGGTGTCCGTGCCCGATCTGGTCGAGACGGCCCGCGCGCAGAAGGCCGACGCGGTGCTGGTGTCGCAGGTCGTCACCCAGCGCGACGCGCATCTGCAGAACACCCGGGCCATGTCGGCGGCGTTCCGGGAGGCGCTGCCGGCGGGCCGGCGGCCGCTGCTGATCGTGGGCGGGCCGCGCTTCGACGAGCTGATGGCGGCCGAGCTCGGCGTCGACCGGATCTTCGGGCGGGGTACGACCCCGCGCGAGGTCGCTTCCTATCTCGTTCACGCGCTTATCGGGAGCCAGAATTGATCACTGTGACGCACCGGCGGTATGTGCCCTACTCGCACGCCCACTACGCCGGGAACCTGGTCGACGGCGCGTACTCGCTGGGGCTGTTCGGCGATGTGGCGACCGAGGTGTGCATTCAGCTCGACGGGGACGAGGGGCTGTTCGCCTCGTACGACGACGTGCAGTTCAAGGCGCCCGTGCAGGCCGGTGACGTCCTGGAGATCACGGCCACCGTGGTGAAGATGGGCACCCGGTCGCGGAAGATCGAGTTCGAGTCGCGGGTCGTGTGCCGGGGCACCGGCGGATCGGGCGCGATGGTCCTCGCGACGCCGATCGTCGCCGTGTCGGCCACCGGGACGGTCGTCGTGCCGCCGAAGAATTGAGCGACACCGTCACGTGCGTCGACGTCGGGTCGACGTACACCAAAGCCGCTCTGATCTCTTTGTCCTCCGGGCGCCTGGTGCGCCGGGCCGAAGTGCCGACAACGACCGCGAGCGACGTTCTGGCCGGGCTGGATGAGGCGGTCGCGGCGGTCGATGGGCTCGGTTCGCCGTTGTACGTGTGTTCGTCGGCCGGGGGCGGCCTGCGGCTCGCGGTCGTCGGCTACGAGTCGCTCGTGACCGCCGAGGCCGGGCACCGGGTCGGCCTGTCGGCGGGCGCGCAGGTCGTCCACGTGGCGGCCGGGCCCTTGTCCGGTCCGGACATTTCCGGCTTGCGGGCCTCGCGTCCCGACGTGATCCTGCTCGTCGGCGGGACCGACGGCGGCGACGGCGACGTGCTGCTGCACAACGCCCGCCGGCTCGGAAACGCCCGGATCAAGGTACCGGTGGTCGTGGCCGGCAACGCCGACGTGCGCGCGGAAGCGGCGGCTCTGCTCCACGGCCCGGTGATCGTCGCCTCCAACGTGCTCCCGAAGATCGGCGTGCTCGACCCCGGGCCGGCCCGCGCCGCCATCCGCGACGTGTTCCTCCAGCACGTGATCGGCGGCAAGCGGCTGTCCAAGGGCAAGCGGTTCACTTCTCTGGTCCGGGCCGCCACCCCCGACGCCGTGCTCGCCGGCGTCGAGCTGCTCGCCGACGTCACCGGCGCCGGCGTTCTCGTCGTGGATGTCGGCGGCGCCACCACGGACGTGTATTCGGCCCTGCTGCCGGACGCGGAGAGCGAGTCCGGCCCCCGCCGGGACGTCGCGGGCACCCTCTGGCGTTCCCGGACCGTGGAGGGCGATCTGGGGGTCGCCGTCGGCGCCCCCGGCACGATCGCCGCGGCCGCCACCGAGAAATTGGCACGAATCAAAGACGGTGACCGTGGGTTAGCCGCGGCGGCCGCCACGATCGCCCTGCGGCGGCACGCGCGCGGGCACTCGTCCGGTCCCGGTCAGCCCCGCACCGGCGGGCGCGACCTGCGCGACGTACGCCTCGTGGTCGGCTCGGGCGGTGTGCTGCGGCACGGCGGCGGCGCATATGTGCTGGACGCGGTCCTGTCCGACACGGCCGGGGGATGGGCCGCCCCGTCCGGGGCCCGCACGGTCGTCGACGAGCAGTACGTTCTGGCCGCGGCCGGGCTGCTCGCGAATGATCACCCTCACGTCGCGGCGACCCTGGTGAACAGCCTGTAGCTCGATCGGGTACGGGACATGACACGCCGGGGAACGCGACACGCCCGAGCCCGGGGGTGGCGGTTGACAGAGGGGCGGGGGAGCGACGTACCGTCGTCGAATCCTGAGCACGGCAGCGACTCTGTTCGCTCCGTTCCTCCGCCCACTGGCCCGCAGTCCTCGCAGGGGTCGCGCGTTCAGCCAGGTCCAGGGGGTGGGGGTCGGCGGGGCGGCGGCGGACCGGTCGCGACCGCGGTGGGGCAGGGGGAGTGAGCGGCGCCAGTAGACAACGGCACGCCGGCGGGCAGCCAGCCCGGCGCGGGCCGGTCCGAAGGTGTCCACGACCTCCGGCTGTCCCCACCGGCCGTGTCCAGGAGACGGAACCAGTTGTGAGGCGCGGCCGCTCCAACGGCCGCGCCTCTTCGCGTCCGTGCCGTTATCGGCTGCGGGTAGCCTCTCGCGGGTGGAGATGACGTTGCAGCCCCCCGCTGCGCCGCTGGTCACGGCGCACACCGACCCGCCACGCCCCGTCCGGCGGCGGTACGCGTACGCGCTCACCGTGCTCGCGGGTCTCGCGCTGCTCGTCGCGCTCCCCCCGTACGGCCTGTGGTGGCTCGCGCCCGCCGGTGTGGCCCTGCTGGCCGTCGCCACCCACCGCCGCCGTCTCGGCGGCGCCTTCGGCATGGGTTTCCTGGCCGGGGCGGTGCTGTTCGTGCCGCTGCTCGACTGGACCCGCATCGCGGCCGGCTGGCTGCCGTGGATGCTGCTGTCGCTGGCCGAGGCCTGCTTCGTCGGCCTGACCGGTGCCGCCGTCGCCTGGCTGTCGCCGCTGCTCGAGAAGTGGCGGGCCCTGTGGCCGCCCGTGCTGGGCCTGCTGTGGGTGGCCCAGGAGGCCGCCCGTGACCGGGCCCCGTTCGGCGGTTTCCCGTGGGGGCGGCTCGCCTTCAGCCAGGACGAGGCGCCCGCGCTGCGGCTCGCCGCGTGGGGTGGTGCCCCGCTGGTGACCTTCGCCGTGGCCGCCGCCGGAGGGGCGCTTGTGGCCCTGCTGTGGCGCCGCCGATGGTCGTACGCCGCAATCGGTTATCTCGCGGCCCTGGCCGCCCTGATCGCCGGGCCGTTGCTCGTGCCCGTCGCGAAGGCCGATGGCCCCACCCAGACCGTCGCCGTCGTGCAGGGCAACGTGCCCCGTCTCGGCCTCGACTTCAACGCCCAGCGCCGCGCCGTGCTCGACAACCACGTGACGGCCACCAAACAGCTCGCCCTCGACGTCGCCGCCGGCAAGGCCGCCAAACCCGACCTGGTGGTCTGGCCGGAGAACTCCAGCGACATCGACCCGCTGCGCAACGCCGACGCCGCCCAGCAGATCTCCGACGCGGCCGACGCGATCGGCGCCCCGATCCTGGTCGGCACGGTCCTGCGCACCGACAAGCCGGCCGACATCAAGAACGCCGGCATCCTGTGGAACCCGGGCACCGGCCCCGACCTGGCCCAGGTGTACGTCAAACGGCACCCGGTGCCGTTCGCCGAGTACATGCCGCTGCGCTCGGTCGCCCGGTTCGTCTCCGACAAGGTCGACCTGGTCAAGAACATGCTCGCCGGTGACCACCCCGGTGTCATCCGTTCGGGTGCCCTGACCATCGGCGACGTCATCTGCTTCGAAGTGGCGTACGACGACGTCGTCCGCGACACTGTGGTGGGCGGCGCGCAGGTGCTGGCCGTGCAGACCAACAACGCGACCTTCAACGAGGCCGAGGCCCGCCAGCAGCTGGCCATGGTGCGGTTGCGGGCCGTCGAGCACGGCCGTGAGGCGCTGATGGTGTCCACCGTCGGGGTGTCGGCCTTCGCCGGCACGGCCGGTCAGGTGTACGACTCCAGCGGTTTCAACGTCGGCGCGGTGATGGTGCGTGACATGCACGTGGGCGATACGACTACGCTGGCGACTCGTTTGGGCCATTGGCCCGAGATGGTCATGGTCGCACTGGCGATCGTGGCCTTGGCCGGCGCGCTTCTCCTACGACGCCGCCGGCGCACGACCAGCGACGATGCGGAGGCACGGTGAGCGAGGCGGAAGGCTACCCGGGGGTGGGGCGGGTCCTCGTGGTGATCCCGACCTACAACGAGGCGGACAACATCCGCCTGATCACCGAACGGACCCGCCGCGCGGTCCCGTCGGTGGACATCCTCGTCGCCGACGACAACTCGCCCGACGGCACCGGCGCGATCGCCGACGAGATCTCCGCCGCCGACGACCACATCTTCGTGCTGCACCGGGCGGGCAAGGAAGGCCTGGGCGCCGCCTACAAGGCCGGTTTCGCCTGGGCCAAGAACAAAGGCTACGACGCGGTCGTCGAGATGGACGCCGACGGCTCACACGCGCCCGAGGAGCTGCCGAAGCTGCTCGACGCGCTGCGCGAGACCGACGCGGTGCTGGGCACCCGCTACATCCCCGGCGGCAGCGTGCACAACTGGCCGCTGCACCGGCTGCTGCTCTCCCGCGGCGGCAACATCTACATCAAGATGGCGCTGGGCATGCCGTTCAAGGACGCCACCGGCGGCTACCGTGCCTACCGGATGCCGGTGCTGGACGCCATCAACGTCGAGACGGTGGCCTCCACCGGCTACTCGTTCCAGGTCGAGCTGGCCTGGCGCACGTACAAGGCGGGCTTCCGGATGGCCGAGGTGCCGATCACGTTCACCGAGCGCGAACACGGCGTCAGCAAGATGAGCGGCAACATCTTCAAGGAACAGCTGCTCAGGGTCACCCTGTGGGGCGTGCAGGCCCGCCGGGAGTCGCTGCGGGCCCGGTTCGGCAAGAGCCGCCGCGAGGGTTCGACCTGGCCGTGACCGGGCATCGGCGTGGCATGCTTGAGGCCTGACACCGGAGGTCCCTATGCGCCGTCGAGGCCTGGCTTTGCTTCCCGCGGGCCTGTCACTGCTGGCGATCGCCGAGATCGTCGTGTTCATCCTGGTCGCGCACGCCATCGGCGGCGGCTGGGCGATCCTGCTGGCCGCGGCGGCGAGCCTGACCGGCATGGCCCTGCTGCGCCGTGAGGGCATGAAGGGCTGGCGCCGTTTCCAGGCCGCGTCCGTCGAGGGCCGCCCGCCGGGCGACGAGGTGATCCGCTCCCTGGTCGGCCTGGGCGGCGCCCTGCTGCTGGCCATCCCCGGCTTCATCACGGCCGTGGCCGGCCTGCTGCTCCTGCTCCCGCCGGGCCGCCAGCTGGCCCGCCGCGGCGTCGAGCGCTACGCCAGCCGTTTCGTCGGCTTCGACGCGTTCGGCCCGCGCAAGGTCCGCGTACGCCCCGGCGACCCCATCGTCGTCATCGACGACCAGCAGCCGCCGGCCACCCGCACCCCCGCCGCCGCCATCGAGGGCGAAATCGTCGAGGGCGAAGTCCTGCGCTGACCCGCGCCCGCCGCCCGCCGCCCGCCGCCCGCCGCCCGCCGCCCGCCGCCCGCCGCCCGCCGCCCGCCGCCCGCCGCCCGCCGCCCGCCGCCCGCCGCCCGCCGCC
>NZ_JBIAZI010000007.1:477410-604322 GCF_042899005.1 Actinoplanes sp. NPDC000266 | reverse complement strand
ACGCTCGTCATCAGTGAGCACGATCGGCACTGCTGTCGGCAACGGCATCCCACCAACGTACCCACTGACAACGATTTAAAGACTCACAACACTAGGTTGGACCTGTCAGCCGGCTGTGTGATCAATGAAGAGGGGTCCGTCGATGCCGACCGTCGCCATAGTCAGCGCCGGCTTCATGGGTTCAGGCTTGGGCGCCGCCCTGCTGAGCGGCGGCGCCCGCGTCGTCACCACGCTCGAGGGCCGCTCCACCCGCTCCCGCCGCCTGGCCGGGGCGGCCGGCCTCGAGATCCTGCCCACCCTGGCCGACGCCGTGGCCGTCGCCGACGTCGTCCTCTCGGTCACCCCACCGTCCGCCGCCGTCGACGCCGCCCGCTCGATCGCCGAGTCCCTTCACACGATCACGCCGGGGCCGGTTGTGGCTGATCTCAATGCTGTGTCGCCGGGGACCATGGAGCGGGTGGCCAGGGAGCTCGGCGGGCTGCGGGTGGTCGACGGGTCGATCTCGGGGCCGCCGCCCAGCGTCAAGCCGGGAGCCAGGGTCTATCTGTCGGGACCCGAGGCCGAGATCGTGGCGGGGCTGCCGTGGGCCGGGATGATCGAGCCGGTTGTTCTGGGTGAGCGGGTCGGGGCGGCGAGCGCGCTGAAGATGTGCACGGGCAGCGTCTACAAGGGATTGATGGGCTTGCTCACGCAGGCCATGCGGACGGCCGGGGCGCACGGCGTGCTCGACGAAGTGGTGGACGATCTCGCGCGCAATGGGCTGGCCGACAACGAAGGCGTGGCGCGGGCCGCGACGAAGGCGCACCGCTACGTCGGCGAGATGCGGGAGGTGGCCGCCACCCAGGCCGAGGCCGGGCTGAGTCCTGACCTCTTCACGGCCATGGCGGACGCCTTCGCCGACATCGCCTCGACCCGGCTCGCCGGCGACGACCCCGAGAACGACCGCGATCTCAGCCCGGCCGAGATCGTCGCGCGCCTGCGGAGAGACGGATGAGGGGCTCCAGGAAGGTCGTGGGGTGAGTCGGGGGTCTCGGGGCGGTGGATCACACCTTTGTCGATGTCATACTGGGGCGTCCCCGCTGGTCGAGAGGCTCGGAGCGTGATGTCCGCCCACGATGCGAGTGTGCGCCGGCCGACGTTGACCCAGGTTGCGGCTCTCGCGGGGGTCAGCCTCAAGACGGCGTCCCGCGCCCTCAACCGGGAGCCGAACGTGGCGCCCTCGACCGGGCGGCGGGTGCTCGACGCGGCCGACCTGCTCGGCTATCGGCTCAACGGGATCGCCCGGGAGCTGCGCCGAGGTGCCACCTCGGCCCTGGTGGGACTGGTCAGCGGTGATCTCACCAATCCCTTCTATTCGGCCGTCGCCAGCGGGATCGAGCGCGAACTGCGCCAGCACGGGCTTCTGCTGATCACCGCCAACAACGACGAGGACGCCGCCCTCGAGCGGAGCCTCGTCGACGCCTTCCTCGAACGGCGGGTGCGGGCCCTTCTCGTCATCCCCAGCGGCAGCGACCACGAATACCTGTCCATCGAAGGCAACCGCGGTGTTCCCTTCGTCTTCCTCGACCGGCCGCCGGACGGGCTCGCCGCGGACGCCGTGTTGATAGACAACGCGGGCGGGGCACGGTCGGCCGGCGAGCATCTGCTCGCCCAGGGGCATCGGAAGATCGCGCTCGTCGCCGACCTCAAGCGGATGGCGCCGCAGAAGGGACGCATCGACGGCTTCGTCAAAGCTATGCGTGCCGCCGGCAACAGCGAGTGGGAGCCGTACGTCCGGACCGATGTTCACGATGTCCGGCACGCCGAACATGCCGTACAGGAGCTCCTCGCCCTTGATCCTCCGCCCACCGCGATCTTCACGACGAACAACCGGCTGACCACCGGCGCCCTGCGCGGCATGCGGGACATCCGGGAGCAGCCGGCGCTGGTCGGCTTCGACGATTTCGACCTGGCCGACGTGCTCGGGACGACCGTCGTCGCCCACGACATGACCGCGCTCGGGCGGGAGGCGGCCCGGCTCGCCCACGAACGGATCAGTGGCCATACCGGCCCCGCCCGCACCATCGTTATTTCGACATCGATCATTGCAAGAGGGTCGGGTGAACGTTCACCACGGTAACGATCATCTATCCACAGTGTTCGCACGTAACGACACGGAAACAGTCGTTGACACCCGTGCGTTCAGGCGGCACCGTACTCCCGAATCGCGTGACAACGATGTCAATATCTCGATGGGAGACAGCTATGCGCTTCACTCGACGGGCTGCGGTGGCAGCCGTCAGTGTCGCCGCGCTCCTGACGGCCACGGCCTGTGGGTCCAGTGACGACAGTGGCGGCGACTCCGGCTCCAAGAAGGTCGAGGTCTTCACCTGGTGGGCCGACGGCGGTGAGAAGGCCGGGCTCGACGGCCTGGTCGCCCAGTTCGGCACCTCGTGTGCCGGGCAGACCTTCGAGAACGGCGCCGTGGCCGGTGGCGCCGGCGCGAACGCCAAGTCGGTGCTCGCGTCCCGGCTCCAGCAGGGCGACCCGCCGGACACGTTCCAGGCGCACGCCGGCGCCGAGCTCCAGGACTACATCAACGCCGGCCAGGTCGAGGACATCAGCGCCGACTACGACTCGTGGGGCCTCAAGCAGGCGTTCCCCAAGGGCCTGATCGACAACCTGACGGTCGACGGCAAGATCTACTCGGTGCCGGCGAACATCCACCGCGCCAACGTCGTCTGGACCAACAAGAAGGTGCTGGCCGACGCCGGCATCACCAAGGACCCGACCGACCTGGCCGGCTTCTTCGCCGACCTCGACAAGGTCAAGGCCAAGGGCATCAAGGCGCCGCTGGCGATCGGCAAGGACTGGACGCAGCTGATGCTGTTCGAGTCGGTCCTGATCACCGACCTCGGCCCGGAGAAGTTCACCGCCCTGTGGAACGGCGGCACCGACTGGAACGACCCCGGTGTCACCAAGTCGATCGAGGACTTCAAGAAGCTCCTCACCTACACCAACACCGACCGCGACGCCCTCGACTGGACCGACGCGGAGAAGCTGGTCATGGACGGCAAGGCCGCGTACCAGCTGATGGGTGACTGGGAGGCGGCCGACCTGGACGCCAAGAAGTTCGCCGACTACGGCTACTTCACCTTCCCGGGCAACGGCACCACCTTCCAGTGGCTCGCCGACTCGTTCGTGCTGCCGAAGGGCGCCAAGAACGCCGACGGCACCAAGTGCTGGCTGAAGACGGTCGGCTCGGCCGAGGGCCAGAAGGCGTTCAACACCAAGAAGGGCTCGATCCCGGCCCGTACGGACGCCGCCCCCACCGACTACCCGAAGTACCAGCAGGCCGCCATGGCCGACTGGAAGTCGGCGACCCAGGTCCCGTCCTGCGCCCACGGCTCGGCCTGCTCGCAGGGCTGGCAGGGCGCGGCCAACTCGGCCCTCGGCGCGTTCTCGACCAACCAGGACGCCGCCGCGCTGCAGAAGGCCCTGGCCTCCGCCGCGCAGCAGTTCGTCAAGAAGTAAATCTCTCGGTAAACGGGGCGGGGCGGCGAAAAAGCCGCCCCGCCTTTCCCAGTAAGGAGCCCTGATGCGCCGACTCCGGCAATGGGGACCGGGTCTGCTCCTGCTCTCCCCCTCGCTCATCCTGCTCGCCGTCTTCGTCTACGGCCTGATCGCCTGGACCACCAAGGTCTCGGTGTCCGACGAGCACACCGCCCTGGGGTCGAAGGGTTTCGTCGGCCTGGAGAACTACACCAAGCTGTTCACCGACGACATCAACGACCGCTTCACCCACTCGCTGAAGAACCTGCTGATCTTCACGGTGGTGTTCCTGGTCGGCGCGATGTTCTTCGGCCTGCTCTGGGCTTTCCTGCTCGAGCGCGGCGTACGGGGTGAGGGCTTTTTCCGAACGGTCTACCTGTTCCCGATGGCCGTCTCGTTCGTGGCCTCCGGCGTCGTGTGGCGCTGGCTGATGAACCCGAACACGGGCGACAACGCGGGCGGCCTGAACGCCGTGTTCGGCGCGATCGGCCTCGACTTCCTCGAGAACAAGTGGTGGACCAACCCGAACTGGGGCATGGCCGCGATGGCGATGCCCGCCATCTGGCAGCTCTCCGGCTATGTGATGGCGCTGTTCCTGGCCGGCTTCCGCGGCATCCCGCAGGAGCTGCGCGAGGCGGCCGCGATGGACGGCGCTTCGACCTACCGCCTCTACCGCAACGTCATCTTCCCGCAGCTGACGCCGGTGGCGCTGTCGGCGCTGATCATCCTCGGGCACATGTCGATGAAGATGTTCGACCTGATCATGAGCGTCTCGGGACCGCAGTGGCTCACCGAGGTGCCCGCCGTCTACGTCTGGCAGACGCTGCTGACCAGTGACTATGCCAAGGCCGCGGCGATCTCGATCATCCTGCTGCTGCTCGTGGCCGTCGTCATCGTCCCGTACCTGATCTACACCAACCGGGCGGAGAAGAACGCATGACCGCCGTCGCCGCCCCGCAAGAGGCGCTGGAATCGCTGAAGCCGCGGACCAAGCCGCGCCGGCCCTTCGGTCTGGGCTCGATCGTCAAGTACGCGCTGGTCCTGCTCTTCCTGATCATCGTGCTGATGCCGATGTACGTGCTCATCGTGACCAGCTTCAAGTCCGGCTCCGACATCGGCGTCACGAGCCAGTGGAACCTGCCCGAGACGTGGACCCTCGCCTCGTGGGAGAAGGCGTGGGACTCCCTGCACGCGTCCTTCATCCGCACGTTCGAGCTGGCCATCCCGGTCGCCCTGATCTCGTCGGTGATCGGCGCGGCCAACGGCTTCGTGCTGTCGCGCTGGCGCTTCCCCGGCGCCGACCTGGTGTTCACGCTGATCCTGTTCGGCATGTTCATCCCGTACCAGGCCGTCATGATCCCGCTGCGCGACATCGTCACCACGATCGGCATCCCGCCCGGCATCCCGACCCTGGTCTTCGTGCACTGCGTCTACGGCATCCCGATCTGCACGCTGATCTTCCGGAACTACTACGCGACGACCGTGCCCGAGGAACTCGTCGAGGCGGCCCGGGTCGACGGGGCGGGACTGCTGCGGACGTTCGCCTGGATCATCCTGCCGATCTCCATCCCCGGCTTCGTGGTGACCGTCATCTGGCAGTTCACGTCGGCCTGGAACGACTACCTATTCGCGATCTTCCTGTCCAACACGAGGAACGGCCCGATCACGATCGCGCTCAACGCGCTGGCCGGCGCGCAGTCGCCGGACTACGCGGCCTCGATGGCGGGCGCGCTGATCACGTCGCTGCCCACGCTCGTGGTGTACGTCCTGCTCGGCCGCTGGTTCATCGGCGGTCTCATGGCCGGCTCGGTCAAGAGCTGAGCCGGTACGGCTTCCCGGCGCGCCCCCACCGAGACGCGCCGGGAAGCCGCCGGCACCAACTTCCGGTGAAGGTTTGGTCTCTCACCCAATCGGGGCGAAGCGCCCGGCCCCGCTTGGCCCTAAGGTTCTGTCTCGTGACCACCGAGGACGTCGACGGCTTCGCCGCGCGCATGGCTTACGCCCTGCACAAAGATCCGGCTGACGACGTACGCCGGACGACGCTCCACCTATGGATCATCGCGGTCACCCTGGCCTGGCTGTTCGCCGTCCCGCTCGTGGTCCTCTACGGCCTGATCACCGATTCCGGCGCCGCCTTCACCCTGGCCACCGTGCTGATCGTCGCGTTGCCGTTCACCGCCGCGGCGCTCGCCACCAAACACGGCCGTTTCGGACTGGGTGGGCTTTACGTCGTACTCACCCTGCTCATGGCTCTTCCGGCGGCCGGCATCGCCCAGCTCGGCTGAATGTAGGGCACGATGGCCTCATGGCCGACAAGGGCGAGGAGCGCGACGGGGTCACGCTGACAAACCTCGATCAGGAGTTGTACGAGGGTGCGGGCGCCACCAAGCGCAACCTGATCGACTATCTCGACGCGGTCAGCGATCGCATGCTGCCGGTGCTGCGTGACCGGCCGCTGTCGGTGATCCGGCTGCTGCGCGGCCAGGAGAGATTCATGCAGAAGAATCTCCCGAAATACACGCCGGAATGGGTGCCGCGCACGGCGGTGTGGGCCGAGGCGTCGCATCGCGAGGTCACCTACGCGCTGTGCAACGACCGGCGGACCCTGCTCTGGTTCGGCAACCAGCGCGCCATCGAATATCACCCGGCGCTCATGCTCGCCGGCGACCACCACCCGACCCACCTGATCATGGATCTGGATCCTCCCGAAGGTGACGGCTTCCAGAAAGCCGTGCAAGCCGCCCGCCTTGTGCGGGCCGCGCTGACCGAGATCGGCATGGCCGGCGCGGTGAAGACGAGCGGCTCCAAGGGCGTGCACGTCTTCGTGCCACTCGACGGCAAAGCCGACGCCGAGGAGGTCGCCGCGGCCACCCGCGCGGTCGCCGCCCGCGCCGAGCGCCTCGACCCCGAGCTGGCCACCACCGCCTTCATCCGCGAGGACCGCCACGGCAAGGTCTTCCTCGACGCCACCCGCTCGGGCGGCGCCACGGTGGCCGCCGCCTACAGCCCCCGGGCCCGCCCCGGCGTCCCCGTCTCGTTCCCGGTCGCCTGGGACGACCTCGACGACGTGACCCCGGCCGACTTCACCGTCCACACCGCACCCGGGTTGCTCGCCCAAGGCCATGACTGGGCGGCCGCCATGCCCTCGCCCCAGAAGCTGGACGAGGGCCTGATCGAGGAGGGCCGGACCATCCCGGTCGCCCGGGTGCAGGCCATGCACGAGGGCAAACGCCGCGCGAAGGCCCGCCGCGAGGCCGGCTGAAACAGCCCGGCCCGAAACAGCGCGGCGACGTCAGGCCGGGGTGAACAGCAGCGACACGTTCTGGCCGCCGAAGCCGAACGAGTTGCAGATGGCGGCGCCGATGGCCTGCTTGCGGGGCTCGCCGGTGACCACGTCGAGCGTCACCTCGGGCGCCTTGTTCTCCAGATTGAGGGTGGGCGGGATCAGCCCCTCGGCCACCGAGAGCACGGTGATGATGCTCTCCACCGCGCCGGCCGCGCCCACCAGGTGGCCGATCGCGCCCTTGGGGGCGGTGAGCACCACGTCGTCGCCGAGCGCGGCGCGGATCGCCGCCACCTCGCCCACGTCGCCGACCACGGTCGACGTGGCGTGGCAGTTCAGGTGGTCGATGTCGCCCGGCGTCAGGCCGGCCGTCCGCAGCGCGGCCTCGAGAGCCCGGATCTGCCCCTCGCCCGACGGCTCGGGGCCGGTGATGTGGTACGCGTCGGAGGTCACCCCGAAGCCGGCGACCCGGGCCACCGGCCGCGCGCCGCGGGCCGCCGCGAACTCCGCCCGCTCCAGGACCACGACCCCGGCGCCCTCACCGAGCACGAAGCCGTCGCGGTCGACGTCGAAGGGCCGGGACGCCCGCTCGGGCTCGTCGTTGCGCTTGGAGAGCGTGCGGGACTGGGCGAACCCGGCCACCGTGATCGGGGCGATGCACGCCTCGGAGCCACCGGCGATGACCACGTCGGCCTCGCCCGACCGGATCAGCCGGACGCCCTGGGCGATCGCCTCGGCCCCGGACGCGCAGGCGGCCGAGGTGGTGTAGACGCCGGCCCGGGCCCCGAGCTCGATGCTGATCCAGGCGGCGGCGCCGTTGGGCATCATCATCGGCACGGTCAGCGGGGAGACCCGCCGCGGGCCCTTCTCCTCGATCACGTCGTCCTGGTCGAGCAGCGTGGTGACGCCACCGATGCCGGTGCCGATGACGACGGCCAGCCGCTCACCCTCGACCCCCGGCGTGCCCGCGTCGGACCAGGCCTGGCGGGCCGCGACCAGCGCCGCCTGCTGGCAGCGGTCCATGCGGCGGGCCTGCACCCGCTCCAGCACCGTGTCGGGCGAGACCGCCATCGGCGCACCGATGCGGGTCGGCAGCTCGTCGAGATGGGCGTAGCCGGCCAGCACGTCGTCGATGCGCCGCACCCCCGAGCGGCCCTCGAGCATGCCCTGCCAGAGCGCGTCGACATCGCCGCCCAGTGGGGTCGTCGCACCCAGCCCGGTGATCACAACATCCGTCATAGTTGTATAGCGTACAACTATGACCGAGCCACCACGTGCACGCGGCCGCCGTACCCGCGACGCGATCCTGACCGCCGCCGAGGCGCTGTTCGCCGATCGCGGCCCGGCCGCGGTGAGCGTGGCCGACATCGCGAGCGCGGCCGGCGCCCACCCGCACCAGATCACGTACTACTTCGGCTCCAAGGACGCGCTCTTCGTCGAGGCCGCCTTCCGGCTCCTGCTCCACCAGGCCCGGCGGCTGGAGCCGATCGGCCTGCGCCGCCGGTCACCGGAGTCGTTCCGGATGGCCCTGGCCCGTACGGCCCTGGCCCTGCCCGCCGTGCCCGTCGCGGTGCACGCGATGGCGGTGAGCCGGCTGCGCCCGGAGCTGCACGCCTCCGTACAGCAAAGCCTGTCCGTCCTCTTCCGCCAGGCCGAGCGTTATCTGCTCGACGTCCTCGACCGCCGCGGCTGGGTCATCGACCGGCCGGCCCTGATCGAGGCGCGCACCTTCTGGACCACCGTCTTCGGCGCCCGACTGATCTCCGAGAGCGGCTACGGCGGTCAGTCGGCCGACGTCGACCTGGCCGGCGTGCTCACGGTACGCAGCGCCGGCCGGTAGATCAGCTCCTGCGTGCGCCCGTCGAGGGTCCGGGTCTCGAGCAGGTCGAGGTCGAAGTCGGCGGCCCCGGCGAAGATCGGATCGCTCCCGGTCCGCCCGGTGACCACCGGGAACAGCGTCGCCTGCACCCGGTCGACCAGCCCGGCCGCCATCAGGGCGCGGTTCATGGCCAGGCTGCCGTGCGAGCGCAGCGGAACGTCCGACTCCTCCTTCAGCCGCGCCACCACCTCGACGGCATCGCCCTTGACGAGGGTCGCGTCCGGCCAGTCGAGCGGCCCTTGCAGGGTGTTCGACACGACGATCGCCGGCAGGTTCCGCATGCGGGTCACCCAGGCGTCGTACACGGTGTCCTCGGTCCCGGCCGAGAGCAACTGGGTGAAGGCCCGGTAGGTGTTGGCCCCGAACACCATCCGCTGCGGTGTCTCGTACTGGGCCAGGCGGTGCGCGAGCAGCTCCGGCCCTTGCTTGCCCCAATAACCGCCCCACGAGGGGTCGGTGGCCGTGCCGAAGCCGTCAAGGCTGGTGAACACGTCGAAGGTGTATGTCGTCGTCATGCCGGTCAGACCGGCGCCGGGGCCGGAACTCATCGGCCTAGAGCAGATCGCGCCAGAACGGCACCGTGGCCCTCGGCTCGGCCGGGGACGCCGAGCCCAGGCCGAACTCCCGGTGCAGCCAGTCCTCGATGCCGGCGCCGTAGTAGACGACGTCGGTCTGGTAGACCGACAGGACCGGGTGGCCGGACAGGCCCGCCGGCAGGAACCGATGCGCGTAGAGCGGCACCAGCCGCGGGACCGTCAGCAGATAGCCGCGGGCCGCGGCGACGGCGGCCTCGGCCGCCTGCGGCCGGGGGCCCCACCCGCCGTACCAGAAATCGTTGGAACCGACGTCGAAGAGAACGCCCTCGACCGGCCAGGCCAGCCGCTCCCGCAGAGCCGCACGATCGGGACCGCGCCAGTCGGGCCAGCCCCGGCCCGCCGGCAGCCCGGCGGCCAGGAACGCGCGATGATCGTCGCCGAAGGAGAACCCGAACTCCTCCTCGATCGCGCCGAACTCGGCGTCGCTCAGCCCGGCAGCGATCGGGAAGCGGCCGGAGGCGGCCAGTAGTTCCGCGGCGGTCACCCGGCTACCTTAGGTACTCCGTTCGGCGTACGGAAGTACTCGGGAGGCGTCGGTGCAGGTGACGGCGGCTGGACGACGCGGTGGGGCCCCCGGCGAAAATAGCGTCCTGTCCATGAACAGATATCTGACCTCCACCCTCACCCTGGTCGGCGTTCCGGCCGGCCTCGCCATCACCGGCGGCAACGTCGACACGGTCATGACGGTGTCGCTCGCGGTCTGGCTCGCCGTCCTGGCCCTCTTCATCCAGCGCGGGCCACGGACCGTCCTCGTCGTCTCGCTGCTGTCGATCGCCGCGATGCGCGGCAGCTGGCTGGTCGACTCCGGCTGGGTGTGGCCGGCCACGGCCGCCCTCATCGCCGTCGTGCTGGCCGGCCACCTGCGCACGGCGGCCATAGCGGGCGGCACGGCCCTGGCGTACGGCTTCGCCTGGGACGGTTTCGTCGTCTCGGAACACGGCAGCACCTGGACCCTGGCCCACATCGGCGGCGAGTCCTTGTGGCTGGCCGCGGTGCTGGCCGTCGCCACCGCCTATCGCAGCACGGTCCGCTGGCAGACCGAGGTGGCCCACCGCCTCGAACAGGACGAGCACGAACGCGAGCTGGACGCCCGCCGCCGCCGGGCCGAGGAGAGGGTGGGCATCGCCCGCGACCTGCACGACGTCGTCTCCCACACGCTGGCCGTGGTCGGCGTCCACCTGAACGTGGCGCTGGACTCCTTCGACAGCGACCCCGACGAGGCGCGCTCGTCGCTGCGCCTGGCCCAGGAGGTGCGGGGACGGGCCATGACCGACCTCAAGTCGCTGGTCGACGTGCTGAGGGAGGGCGCGGCACCGGCGATCGGCGAACCGGCCGACGGACTCGAAGGCCTGGAACGGCTCACGGAGCAGGTCAGGTCGGCCGGGCTGGCGGTGTCGTTGAACGAGTTCGGTGAGCGGGAGCTGGTGCCGGCGCCGGTCGCGACGGCGGTGTACCGCGTCGTGCAGGAGTCGCTGACGAACACGGTGCGGCATGCGGGGGCGAGCCGGGTGGCGGTGACGGTCCGATACGCGCCGGCCAGCGTGGTGGTGGACGTGCAGGACAACGGCACGGCGGCCGACACGGTGATCGACGGCAACGGCATCGCCGGCATGCGCGAGAGGGTGGCGGCGCTGGGCGGGGCGCTGACGGCCGGCGCCGGCAGGGGCGGCTTCACCGTCCGGGCAACGATCCCGTTCACCGCGTGACACCGAAGCCGACCCCGCCCTCCCAGGGGGACCCCCATCCAACAGGGCCATCCTCGCAAAATCCGGCGGCGCCCGCCGAGCGCCTGTGGACAACCGGGGAATGTGGATGACGGGCGGGTGCTCGGCACGACATGATTCAGCTGGAGGGGACGATGACGATCTCGGTTCTGCTCGCGGACGACCAGCACCTCGTGCGGGCCGGCTTCCGGAGCCTTCTTCGGCGCGACAAGGAGATCGACGTCGTCGGTGAGGCCTCCAGCGGTGACGAGGCTGTTCGCAGCGCGCGTTCCCTCAAGCCCGATGTGATCCTCATGGACATCCGGATGCCCGGCATGGACGGCATCGCCGCCACCAAGGCCGTGCTCGCCGACAACCCGGACACCAAGGTCATCATTCTGACGACCTTCGAGACCGATGAGTACGTCTTCGCCGCGCTGGCCGCCGGTGCCAGCGGCTTCCTCACCAAGGAGATCGCCCCGGACGGCCTTCGGCAGGCGGTCCGGGTCGTGGCCGCGGGCGACGCTCTTCTCTCGCCCAGCGTCACCCGGCGGGTGGTCGGCCAGTTCAGCCACCGCCCGGTCGCCGCCGCCAAGGGCGAGGACCGGCTGGCCGTGCTGACCGACCGGGAGCGTGAGGTCGTCCGCATGGTGGCGGCCGGCCTGTCCAATGAGGAGATCGCGCGCGAGCTCGTCATCAGCCCGCTGACCGCCAAGACCCACATCAGCCGGGCCATCGCCAAACTCGGTGTCCGCGACCGCGTCCAGCTGGTGATCATCGCTTTCGAGGACGGATTGGCGGGATGAAGAGAATTCTGGTGTACGGCGTCACCGGCGCCGGCAAATCGACGATGGCCGCCCGCATCGGCGAGCGCCTCGGCCTTCCGTACCACTCGATCGACGACCTGATGTGGGAGCCGGGCTGGGTGGAGGTGCCCGATGAGATTCAGCGCGACCGCATTCGCGAGGTGTGCGCCGCCGACGCCTGGGTGATCGACGCGGCGTACATGAAATGGGCCGATATCGTCTTGTCGCGAACCGATCTGATCGTCGGTCTCGACATGCCGCGCCACGTCTCCTTCGGCCGGCTCGTGCGGCGCTCGCTGACCCGCGTGATCCGGCGCACCGAGATCTGCAACGGCAACCGGGAATCGTTCCGGAACCTTCTCCTCGACCGCGATTCGCTCCTGTACTTCCATTTCCGGTCGTGGGGCCGCAAACGCGCCCGCATGCGCCAGTGGCAGGCCCACCCGGACTTTCCCGAGACGATTCTGCTGCGCTCGCCGGGAGAGGCACGCGACTGGCTCGCCTCCCTTTAAGGTCAGAACATGTCTGATGACGTGCTGTGGAATGTCATCGCCACGGGGAAGCTCGGCACCGTCGCGACGATCAAGAAGGACGGGCGGCCGCAGCTGTCCGACGTCAGCTACATCGCCCTGCCCGGCCTGGTCCGCTTCTCGACCCGCACCAGCCTGGCCAAGGTTCACAATCTGCGCCGCGACCCCCGGGTCAGCGTCAAGGTGACCGCCGCCGACGGCCACGGCTACGCGGTCGGCGAGGGCACGGCCGAGCTGAGCCCGGTCGCCTGGCGGCTCGACGACCCGGTGGTCGAGGAGCTGATCGAGATCTACCGCCTGATCACCGGTCACGAGCACCCCGACTGGGACGACTTCCGCCGCGCCATGGTCACCGACGGCCGCCTGGTCTGCTCGATAAAGGTGGAACACCTTTACGGCTGGGTCGCCGCTTGATAGTTCTCACCCGTCAGGAGGCGCGCCGCATAGCCGTGCGCGCCCAGTTCCTCACCCGCGACCGCCCTCGCGGGCTTTCCGAACTGGTGGAACATCTGACCCTTCTCCAGTACGACCAGACGAGCGCCGTCGCGCCCAGCGCCGACCTGATCGCCTGGAGCCGTCTCGGGGCCTCGTACCGGCCCGAACACCTCACCGAGGCCCTCGAGGACCGCACCTTCATCGAACTCAAGGGCATGATCCGGCCGTACGCCGACATCTCGCTTCTGAAGGCCCGCATGTCCGCCTGGGACGACCCGGACGACCAGTTCAGCCATCCGCGGGCCCACGCTTTCGTCGCTGCCAACGCCGACTGCCGCCGCGACATCCTGAGCCGCCTCGACGACGGCGGCCCGCTCCCCCAGTCCGAGCTCCCCGACACGTGCAAGGTCCCCTGGTCGTCCTCCGGCTGGAACAACAACCGGAGCCTGACGATGCTGCTGGAGTGCCTGGCCTCCCGGGGCGAGATAGCCATCGGTGACCGCGACGGCCGCGAGAAGCTCTGGGACCTGGCCCACCGCGTCTACCCGTCGGAGACCGTCCCCGAGCCCGAGGCCACCAGGATCCGCGACGAACGGCTGCTCCACTCCCAGGGCCTGCTCCGGGCCCGCCGCGGCGTCGAGGCCGGCGAGCCCGCCACCGTCAAGGGCGTGCGGGGCACGTGGCGGGTGGATCCGGCGTACCTCGATCTCCCCTTCGCCGGGCGTACGGCGCTCCTCTCCCCCTTGGACCGCCTCATCTTCGACCGCAAGCGCATGGTCGACCTCTTCGAGTTCGATTACGCCCTGGAGATGTACAAACCACCCGCCCAGCGCAAATGGGGCTATTGGGCCCTGCCCATCCTCCGAGGCGACCGTCTGATCGGAAAAGTGGACGCCACAGCCGACCACCGCAACCGGGTCCTCCGCGTGGACGCCGTCCACCAGGACACGCCCTTCTCCAGTGCGACGGACACCGCCGTCCTCCACGAGATCCAGGACCTGGCGAACTGGCTCGGGCTGGGCCTCGACCTGCCCGCCGATTTCTGAACCTCAGTAACAGTCGATCAGTGCGGCCGGCATGCTCTCCGTGCCGTCCACGACGACCCGCACCCCCGTGACTCCGGGCAGCGTACGGGCGGACGGCAGCGATCCGCAGTCGAACGTCGCGCTCGTGACCGTGGCCGTGAACCACTGGCCCACGTTGTCGATGGTCGCGGCGGCGGCGACCTCGGGACGGTCCTTGTAGACCTCCCTCGCGAGGGCCAGAGCCTCGGCGCTGGTCTGGTGATCGATCGGGCCCTCGTGCGGACGCCGCTCGAGCAGCTCATGGACGGCCGCCGTCTGCCCGTCCGTCGCCGCCGATCGCATCGAGACCGTGACGGTGTACTTGTGCTCGACCGGCTCCCGGAAGCCCGCGAGCAGCAGGCCGCCCGCGCCGGCGGCCGCACCCACGAGCAGGGCGGACAGGGCGACCGCGAAGACGATCGCCCTGGTGCTGAAGTGCGCGGGCCCGGGCGGCGTGTACGGCTGCGGGGTGGGGAACTCGGTCACGCCGGGCAGCGTAGGGGGTCCTAGTAGCAGGCGATCATGGCGGGTGGCTCGCTCCTGGAGGCCGTGCGGGCGACCTGGAGGTCGCTGTATCCGGGCAGTTTGCGGATGGAGGGCAGGGAGCCGCAGTCGAACGTGGCGCTCTCCGTGGTCAGCCGGAAGGACTGGGGCATCTTCTCCGGGGTCAGGGCCTCCAGGATTTCGGGCCGGTCCTTGTAGAGGTCCTTCGCGTCGGCGAACGAGTCGGCGCTGCTCGTGAACTCGATCCCGGTCTGGTGCGGGAGCTGCTCCAGCTGCGCGCGGATGTCGGCCTTCTGCGCCTCGGTCACCTCCGGCTTCATCCAGACCGTCACCTTGTACGCCTTCACGTCCGGTTTTTCGAAGCCCGCGTACAGCAGATAGCCCACGCCGCCGGCCGCTCCGGCCAGGATGCCGGCGAGGGCGATCAGGACCGCGACCGCGATCAGGAGTGGCCGGCGGGGCGGGAGGGGAGAAGGTTCGGTCACGCCGGGCATCGTATAGAAGGCCTTGCACCCGATTTGCACCCGAGAACACAGCCGTGCCTCAGCCGAAACCTTCAAGGCACGCGCCCACGGCCCGATCTCCGGAGTACGACCACCGCCGACACCCGGAGATCAGATGGCAGGCAGCACCGCTACGCGCCGCTGGTATGCGGCGTGTGCGCTGACCGGCGCGCTCGTCGCCGTCTTGGCCGTGGTCCTCGGCGTGGGCATCGGAGGAGATGACGTGACGAGTACGGTCTCCAACTTCGGGCTCTGCGCCGTGGCCGTGCTGGCCGCCGTCGCCTGTCTCGGGCGGGCCCGAACGTTCAGCGGGCGGATGCGCGCCGGCTGGGGGCTGATCGGGCTCGGCGTACTGAGCTGGGGCCTCGGTGAGGGCGTCTGGACCTATCTCGAGATGGCGCGCGCCGACGAAATGCCGTTCCCGTCGGCCGGCGACATCGGCTATCTGGGCATGACCCTGCTGACCCCGATCGGCCTGCTGGTGCTGCCGAGCCGCGCCCAAGGTGTGGCCAACCGGGTCCGCAGCGTCATCGACGGTCTGATGGTCGCCTGCTCGCTCGTGCTGATCGCCTGGATATTCGTGGTGTCGCCGCTGCTGGAGAACGGCCGGGGCAGCGGGCTCGCGCTCTACATCAGCCTGGCCTATCCGCTGGGCGACGTCGTGACGATCACGATCGTGCTGTACATGCTGGCCCAGCAGCGACGGCACGGGCGTACGTTCGCTCAGCTCGCGCTCGTCGGCGCGGGCATCTCGGCCTTCGCGGTGTCCGACATCGCCTACGCCTATCTCCAGCTGGTCGACCGCTACAGCTCGGGCGGGCCCACCGACATCGGCTGGTTCGCCGGCTTCCTGCTGATCCTGCTGGCCGCGGTCAAGCCGTCGTCGCCGGCCGGTGACGACGAGGGGACCGACAACGGCCAGCCGGTCGGCATCCTGCTGCCGTACGTCGCCGTCCTGGCCGCGCTTCTGACTTCGGTGATCTGGTACGCCAAGACGGGGCACAGCAACCTCTTCGTGGCGTACACGCGGTCCGCGCTGATCCTGCTCATCGTGGGGCGCCAACTGCTCACGCTGCGGGAGAACCGCAACCTCACCCGTACGCTCGAGGCCCGCGTCGCCGACCGGACGGCCGAGCTGTTCGCCAGCGAGCAGCGGTTCCACGCGCTCGTGCAGCACAGCTCCGACGTCGTCACCGTGGTCAGCCCCGAGGCCGACGTGCTCTACCAGAGCGAGTCGGTGCAGCGCGTCTTCGGCTATCCGGCCCGGGTCTTCACCGGCCGGCGGCTCACCAAGATGCTCGACCCCGAGTCGGGCCTGCGGCTGGCCCAGGCGCTGCGGCAGGTCGCGGGCCGGCCGTACGCGACGACCGTGCTGGAGCTGGTGGTCCGCCACCGTGACGGGCGGGTCCGCCAGGCCGAGATGACCATCACGAACCTGCTCAGCGACCCGAGCGTGGCCGGGCTCGTGCTCAACACCCGCGACATCAGCGAGCGCAAGGAGCTTCAGGACCAGCTCGTCCACGAGGCGTACCACGACGCCCTGACCCAGCTGGCCAACCGGGCGCTGTTCCGGGAGCGGGTCAGCGACGCGCTGCACCACCGCGCCGAGGGCGGCGAGGTCACCGTGCTCTTCCTCGACCTGGACGGGTTCAAGGAGGTCAACGACAGCCTCGGTCACCTGGCCGGCGACCAGCTCCTGGTGCAGGTGGCCGACCGGCTCCGGTCCTCGGTGCGCTCGGCCGACATCGTGGCCCGCTTCGGCGGCGACGAGTTCGCCGTCCTGATCATCACCGCTCCCGGCGGCGACGCCGACGAGGCCGAGCAGGTCGCCCAGCGGATCATCGACGCCCTCGACACGCCGTTCGGCGGGGAGAGCCGCGACATCCACGTGCAGGCCAGCATCGGCCTGGCCTCGGCCGACATGCTCGGCGACGCCAAGGACGGCGCCGAGCAGCTCATGCGCAACGCCGACCTCGCCATGTACAAGGCGAAGTCGGCCGGCGGGAGCGGCTACGCGACGTACGACCCGGAAATGCTCTCGGGTCTCGTCGCCCGTCTCGAGCTCGAGGCCGACCTGCGGCTCGCGCTGGAACGGCACCAGCTGCACCTGCACTACCAGCCGACGATCAACCTGGCCACCGGCGAGGTGATCGGCTTCGAGGCGCTGGCCCGCTGGGAGCATCCGACGCGCGGCCTGATCCCGCCGGCCGAGTTCATCCCGATCGCCGAGGCGACCGGCCTGATCGTGCCGCTGGGCCGCTGGGTGCTGCGCGAGGCCTGCCGTCAGGCCGTCGCCTGGTCGGCCGAGGGCGGCCGCCCGGTGAAGATGGCGGTGAACGTCTCGGTGCGCCAGTTCGACCGGACCGACCTGGTCGAGGTCGTCGCCGGCATCCTGGCCGAGACCGGCATGCCGGCCGACCAGCTGTGCCTGGAGATGACCGAGAGCGTCCTGATGACCGACACGGACGACAATCTCGAGCAGCTCGTACGCCTGAAGGCGCTGGGCGTCACGCTCGCCATCGACGACTTCGGCACGGGATATTCGTCGCTGGCCTATCTGCGCCGCTTCCCGGTCGACACGCTGAAGATCGACCGTTCGTTCGTGGAACGCCTCGGCGCCCTCACCGACGACACGGCCCTGGCCGACACGATCGTGCAGCTCGGCAAGAGCCTGGGCATGGACACGGTGGCCGAGGGCATCGAGGAGTTCGTCCAGCTCGAGGCGCTGCGCGAGATGGGCTGCCACTTCGCGCAGGGCTACTACTTCTCCCGCCCGGTCCCGGCCGAGCAGGCCGGACAGCTGTTCGTCCAGGGCGCCCGTGCTGCTGGCTGATCGGCGTCGCGGCACCCACCGCGCCACCGGCCCCGGCGGTCTGCGCCGGGCCGGCCGTCTGCGGGAGCTGCTCGTCACCGGCGTCGTCGACTCGTTCGGCATGGCCCTGGGCTGGACCTTCGTGGTGCTCATGGGCACGGCCCGGGGCGGGCTGGGCGAGGCCGCCCTCTACAACGCGGCCATGCTGGTCGGCACGGTGCTGTCGGCCCCGGCCGCGGGCTGGCTGTCGAGCCGCCTGAACGGCCGGGCCCTGCTGCGCACGGCGGCCGGCGTCGAGCTGCCGATGCGCTTCCTGGTCCTGTTCGGCGTGGTCGCGGGCCTGCCGGCCTGGCTGGTGGCGGCGCTGATCCTGATCATGCACACGGCGGCCTGGGCCGGCTACGCCGGGCTGCGGGCCGAGGTGACGGCGGTGGACGCGTCGCCGCGCACGATGACCCGCTTCGTGATCTGCATCGTGAGCGTGGAGGCGGCGGGCACGGCCCTGGCCGCCCTGCTGCCGTCGGGCCCGGACGGCCGCCCGGCGGGCTGGCTGCTCCACGCGGTCTTCGTCGTCTTCCTGGGCACCCTGCTGCCGGTCATGCTGATCGCCCGCCGCGCCCGCATCATCCCGGCCGGCTCGGTCTTCCCCCGTTCCCCGTCCCGCGGCCGTCACGCCAAACCGGGCTGGCGCCTGCCCATGCCCCGCCTCATGCTGGCCGGCGGCGGCGTCATGCTGATCGCCGCCGGCCCGTCGCTGCTGGCGGTCCCGGTCACCGAGGAGCTGTACGGAAGCGGCTGGGTGGCGGGGGCGGCGGTGGCCTTCTGCGCCGGAACGCTGCTGGCCGACAGCGCGGTGGGCTGGATCGAACGCCTGGGCCTGCCGGCCGTGCTGCGGTGGTCGCTGTGGGGCCTGGGCATGCTGGCGGGCTGGATCCTGGCCCCGGTCTACGCCCCGTTCGTGCTCCTGGCCCAGTTCGCGGCCGGCTTGGCGACAACCGCCTTCGAGGGCGACATGGACGCCCGGGTGGCCGCCGAGGCGTCACCGGGAACCCTGACCCGGGACCTGGCCTACAGCGCGTCGGTCCGGGCCCTGGGTGGCGCGGTCGCCGTACGGGCCCTGCCCATGATGATCGCCGCCCCGGCCATCGGCATGGCGGCCAGCGCGAGCGCCCTGGTCCTGGGCGTGCTGTCCCTGATCATCTGGGCCGGCCTGACCATGGCCCCCCGCCTGTTCCACCGCCTGGCCCACTGACGGCGAAGAGCCCCGCCCAGTTGCCGCTGGGACGGGGCTCTTCTCGGATCCGCTACCTCATGAGACCCGGCAGGTCCGGCACCCCCATGACGAAGTAGTACATCGTGATCGTGGCGGCTACCACGAGAATCAAGCAGAGGCGAAATGTTGCGGGCCACGATCCGATCGCCTCTCTCACGACGTCCATGAAATCTTTGCGCATCCGTAGCACCTCCTCCCCCGGTCGAATTAGATCTTCCACTCACGCCCAAAAGTGAAGGATCATTGACACTCGGTAATTGTGCCCCAGAATCACAAGGACTTTCCAGCCACAAATCATCATCCGACGACAAAGGCCGGATTGCCCGTCGCAAAAAGCGGACAATCCGGCCTGATTCGAGGTAGCCGCCTCGAATGTTGGCACTGCCGTCGAGTCATGAGGCAGCGGATCCGCAATCAGTATGCGAGATCGATCCTTAGTTGCCAAGTATCCGCTTGCACTATGGCGCTCTGACTTTCACCGGCCGATGAAAGGCCATTCGCCGGGCGTCCAATTGACGATCGCATACGGACCGGCGTCGCCCCGCCGGGTCGCAAAGCGCCTGACCGAGGCCTGCAACAGCCGAGTTGCAGCCCGACGGCCTGCCGTGGGCACGACGCTCGGCGGCATATCGGACATGGCGGTCTGCCAACGGCAATCTGCCAGGTAGCAGAATTTCGTAGTCCACTATCTCACCACACGAACATCGTGAGATTCCTTCAATTCCGAAAATGGACAGCGAAGCCCATCGGCGGTACCCTTGCGCGGTTAACTCACACGCGGGTTATGACTTGACTCCATCAGGCTTATCCGCCAAATGGCGTACAAGCCTCGACGCCCGAGCCTATTGTAACCGCAAGACAGCATTCAGCAATACCTTCGGCGACCCTCAAAGCATAGGTGATCTTCAATGAATTCAGGTGAATGGCGCACGAGCACGCGCAGCGCGGGCGGGAATTGCGTCGAGGTCTCCTACCAGGCCGATCAAGAGGTCATCCTCGTGCGTGACACCAAGGCGGAAGGGCGTGGACCCGTCCTCACCTTCACCCGGAGCGAGTGGTCCGCCTTCGTGGGCGGCGTCAACGACGGAGAGTTCGACCTTCCGGCGCGGGCATGACCTGGCGTCCGGGCGGCTTGTCCGCCCGGACGCCGAACTTCAGGACCGGTCGAGGCTCGCGACCGCGCGCTCCACGAGCACCAGTGCGTCCTCGTTCTTCCGCGCGACCTGCTCGATGCCCCAGAAGGCCTCCAGATAGCTCGCCGCCTCCTCGATGTCGTCCCGGATCAGCCACTCTCCCCGGGGATCCTCGAGGTAGAGGATGTCCTCGCTCTCGTCGGCCGAGGGAAGTTCGAGCAGGGCGTACGCCCCTCGCATGCGCGGATAGAGCCCCTGGCTGAACGGAACGATCCAGATCGTGACGTCCGGCTGTTCGAGCGTGGCCGCGAGCCGCTCGAGCTGGCGGCGCATCGTGCCCGGGCCACCGACCCACCGATAGAGCACCGCTTCGTCGAGCGCGAAGAAGAGCTCCGGCCGATCCGCTCGGGAACTCAGCTGTTCCTGACGCTTCATCCGCAGGCTGACGAGATTGTCGACCCGCCCCACCGAGACCGCGTCGGCCGCCTGCGGCGCCATCTCGGCCAGCGTCGCCTGGGCGTAGTCCTCGGTCTGCAGAAGGCCGGGCATCAGCAGCGGCTCGTAATTGCGGATGATCGAGGCCGCCGACTCGTAGCTGAGCAGATTGGCGAAGTGGGTCGTCATGGTGTCCGTGTCCCAGTACGGCCGCCACCAGGCCGGTTCCTTGGCGGCCCGGGCCATCGCGATCAGCGAATCGATCCGCTCCTTGTCGGTGATCCCGTAAAGCTGGAGCAACACGCGAAGATCATTCACCGCGATGGCGACCGCACCGGCCTCGATCCTCATCAGCTTGGAATCGGACCAGTCCATCTCCGGCGCGACTTCCTTCTGGGACAGGCCCGCGGCCTCACGCGCCTTGCGCAACTCCACCCGCAGGCGCCGGCGCTGCACCATGGGATCGAGACCGCTCGCCATACGCACCTCTGTCAGGCATCTGCACGGATTCGCCGAGTGATTCGCAGCATAGTGGATGGTCAGCCCAGAGCCCGCTGGACCACCTGGAGGACCTGGTCGGGGGTGATGCCGTGTCTGTGGGCGATCGCGTCGAGGTCGTGCCCGTCGCCGTACTCGGCGACGATGGCGTCCTCGTCGAGCACATTAGGCACCCAGGCGGGGGTGCCGGGCGGGTGATACCCGGCCGGCGGCGGAGGCGGCGGCGCGTAATAGGCCTGCGGCGGATAGGGCTGTGGCTGGTGGTAACCCGGCGGCGGATACGGCTGGGACTGCGGCGGCGGCCCGTAATAACCCGGCGGCGGCCGTCTCGCGCGAAGCGCGGTGGGGAGCGTAGTAGCCCGGAGGCGGCGGCGGATACGCGGGCGGGGCCGCCGGGCCGACCTCGCGCTCGACGATGGCGTAGACCTGAGCGACGGTCAGGCCGTAGCGGGCCGCTATGCCCTCCACATCATGGCCGTCGCCGAACTCGGCGACGACGCGGTCCTCGAAGGTCGCGTAGGGATCGGTCACCGGCTAAGCGTCGCGCTTCAGGATGTACGTGTCCATGATCCAGCCGTGCTGATCGCGAGCCTCCTGGCGCGTCTTGACGATCTCATCGGCCACGTCGGCCACCCGCCCCGAGCGGAGGATCTCGTCGGCGGTGCTCACGTACGCGCCCCAGTAGATCTGAGCGTCCGGATGAGCCGTGAACGCCTGCTGCGCGTCCAGCATCACCACCACGTCGTCCACTCCCTCGGGCCAGCCTTCGGCCAGGCGCCGGCCCGTCGTCACCTGGAAGGGACGGCCGACCCGGTTGAGGGGCACCCGGTGTTTCGCGGCCAGCGCCGACACGCTGCTGATGCCGGGGATCACCTCGTACTCGAACTCGACGTTGCCCCGGGCCAGCACCTCCTCGACGATGGCGATCGACGAGTCGTACAGACCGGGGTCGCCCCAGACCAGCAGCGAACCCTGCTGGTCATCCTTGAGGTGCTCGAGGATCAGCTCCTCCACGACCAGGGCGCGGCGGCTTCGCCAGTCGGCGATCGTGCCCTCGTAGTCGGCCGGCGTACGGTCGCGGTCGGGGTCGCGGCCCTCGACGATCTTGCGGGTGGGCTTGGAATAGCCGCGGATGATGCGTTCGCGCAGGTCGACCAGGCTCTGCTTGACCTCGCCCTTGTCGAGGACGAAGAAGACGTCGGTACGCCCGATGGCCTTGGCCGCTTGCAGGGTGAGGTGGTCCGGGTCGCCGGCGCCGATCCCGATCAGACAGATTTTCCGCACCTGGGCAAGTGTGCCGTAGCCGCGCCGGAGATACGCCTCTCGGGGTCGACTTTCGGACGGTTCCCAGCCGCACACCTGGGGTGCATCTTGGTCTGAGGGAGGTGGACGCCTTGACTGACGACCTGCGGCTCTACCTGGCCGAGGAGGGCGCCGACGCGGAACGGCTCGACCTGCTCACCGGCCAGGTCCGTGACCAGATCGGGCTCCTCGACGTGGACGACGTGCGCCGGCTCACCTCGGCCGAGGCGCCGCCGGCCGGCGCCCGGGCCATCGACGTGGGCGCGGTGGGCGCCCTGCTGGTCATGCTCGGCAACTCGGCCACCGGTCTCAAGGAGGTCGTCTCGGTGGTGCGCGGCTGGCTGGGGCGCGGCGACGGCACCCGCCGGACCGTGCGGCTCGAGCTGGGCGGCGACGTGCTGGAGATCTCCGAGGCGAGCGAGGCCGAGCAGCAGCGGCTCATCGACCTTTTCGTGCACAAGCACCGGGGCGAGACATGAGCCGCAAAGCCCTGATCGTCGCCAACGACACGTACGAGCACGAGGGTTTCCGCCGTCTGCTCGCGCCGGCCGCCGACGCCTCCGCTCTCGCCGACGTTCTGGGAGACCCCAACATCGGAGATTTCGATGTACGGGTCGTGAGCAACGAACCGGCCTACGTGATCCAGGAGCGGATCGAGGACCTGTTCGCCGACAGCCGCCCCGACGACGTCCTGTTGCTGCATTTCTCGTGTCACGGGCTCAAGGGCGAGTCGGGTGAGTTGTTCTTCGCGACCACGAACACCCGGCCCAACCGGCTCGGTTCGACCGCCGTCTCGGCCGACTTCGTGCAGCGCTGCATGCGGGCGAGCCGGTCGCGCAGTGTCGTGTTGCTGCTTGACTGCTGCTACGGCGGCGCGTTCAGCCGGGGCGTGCGGGTACGCGCGGCCGGCGACGTCGACGTGCTCGACAACTTCCCGGGCGGCAGCCGGGGGCGGGCGGTCATCACCGCTTCCAGCGCCATGGAGTACGCCTTCGAGGGCGACCAGCTCGCCGACAACCAGAGCCGCCCGTCGGTCTTCACGTCGGCGCTCGTGGAGGGCCTGGCCACCGGTGAGGCCGACCGCGACCAGGACGGCTGGGTGTCCCTGAACGAGCTCTACGACTACGTCTTCGACCGCGTCCGCGAGCGCACGCCGCATCAGACGCCCAGCCGCGACATCGAGATGCAGGGCGAGTTGTACGTCGCCAGGAGCCGCCGCCCGATCCCGGAGGTGCGCCCGCCGGCCGCCGCCCCGGCCGAGCCGTCGAAGCCGAGCGGCCGCCGCCGCTGGGTGTACGCGGCCGGAGTGGCCGTGCTCGTCACCGCCGCCGCCGTGACCGCGCTGCTGCTGAACGATTCGGACGATCCGGCGTCGTACGCCCAGGACGGCCCCTTGCCCGCCGGCAACTTCGAGGCGGCGGCGCCCTGGCGGCTCCTGATCCGCGACAACATCCAGGGCAACGACGTGGGCTGCACGGTCACCATGGTCCACAACGACAGCGGCCAGCCGATCGCGTTGCCGACGGCCGTCTACGCCCCGATGGCGTTCCAGATCCAGCGCGACGGCACCTTCAACTGGTCGGTGAACGACCCGGGCTGCCTGACCACCCTCCAGTCCGGAGCCGGCCACGCCGCTGTCCCCTTCGTGCAGAGCACGCTGGGCGACACCGACGCGTTCGACGTCTCCGGGCCGGTCGCGATCGAGGTGATCGACTTCCACGGCAACAAGAGCTGCGACTTCACGCTGCACGACGCGGCGACCGGCGGGCAGCTCGATTTCGGCACGGTTCCCGAGGGCGGCGGCCCGCTGACGCTGCGGCCCGGCGGCAGCGACAAGGTCTACTTGTGGAACCAGTACTGCACGGCGCGGATCACCGCCGCTTAGTCGGGAAGGATCGGCACAGACGGGCCCAGCTGGCGGCCGATGGTGGCGGCCCGGGTCAGCGACGACGAGCCGAAGCGGTCGCGGATCGCGTCCATGGCCAGGTCGAGACCGTCGTCGTCCGTGTCGTCGAACAGCGACGGCTGCACGTGGCCGTCGCCGTCGAGGTTGCTCACGGCCACGCCGACCAGGGTCAGGCCGCGGGTGTCGATCAGCGGCCGGGCCTCGGCCAGCAGCTGCCGGGCCGTGCCGGCGATGGTGCGGGTCTGCATGGTGGCCTTGAGCAGCGAGCGCGATCGCGTGGCCCGGCCGAAGTCGTCGAAGCGCAGGCGCAGCGTGATGGTGCGGCCGGCCCGCCGGGCGCCCCGCATGCGGCGGGCGACCCGGTCGACCAGCGCGTCGAGGGTCGCCTCGATCTCGGTGAACGGGCGCGGCCGGCGGCCCAGCGCGCACTGCGCCCCGATGGAGCCGCGGCGGTGACCGACCCGTACCCGCCGGGGGTCCCGGTTGTGGGCCAGCGCGTGCAGATGGCGGCCCGCGCCCGCGCCGAGCAGGGAGACCAGGGCCGCCTCGCCGACCCGGGCCACATGACCGACCGTGTCGATGTGGCGCTCACGCAGCTTGGCCGAGGTGACCGGGCCGACACCCCAGAGCCGCTCGACCGGCAGCGGGTGCAGGAAGGCCAGCTCGCCGCCGGCCGGCACCTCGAGCAGCCCGTCCGGCTTGCCGACGGCGCTGGCCACCTTGGCCAGGAACTTGGTGCCCGCGATGCCGACCGTGATGGGCAGGCCGACCCGCTCGCGGACCTCGGCCCGCAGGCGGCCGGCGATCTCGCGCGGGGTGCCGCTGACCCGCAGGAGCCCGCTCACGTCGAGGAACGCCTCGTCGATGGAGATGCCCTCGACCAGCGGGGTGGTGTCACGGAAGATCTCGAAGACGGCCTTGCTGGCCGCCGAGTAGGCGCTCATGCGCGGCGGCACGACGACGGCGCCGGGGCACAGCGCCCGCGCCTGGGCCACACCCATCGGCGTACGGACGCCTCTGGCCTTGGCCTCGTAGCTGGCCGCCAGGACCACGCCCCCGCCGACCAGGACCGGCCGGCCGCGCAGGGCCGGGTCGTCGCGCTGCTCGACCGACGCGTAGAAGGCGTCGAGGTCGGCGTGCAGGATGGCCACGCCGAGAGCATAGAACACCTGTTCGAATACGTCACGCAGGGTGTCGATATTCGTTGGTTTTCTTCGGATGGACAACGGAATGTAACGAAGCTTTACGTCCGATCGTGACGCCGGTCATGTTCCTCGGGGAATTCCGCGACGAGAATCTCTGTTGTCGCATTCAGACTTGAGCGCACAACGCTCAACCTTTATGAGAGTTCCGCTGGAGGAACCACCAATGTTGCTCAGTAGCGCGACGGTTCGTGACCTGGACCGGCTCACCGCTCGCGTGTTCGACACTGCTACCCGCAGCTCCGGCGCGCGCCTCGATGCCTACCGCATCGACGACCACTTCTTCATCGACATCGACCTGCCCGGCGTCGACCCGGCCGGCATCGACATCACCGTCGACCACAACGTGCTGACCGTCCGCGCCGAGCGCAAGCGCCGCGCCGACGGCGAGGACGCCGACGTGATCGTCGCCGAGCGCCCGGCCGGCCCCGTGAGCCGTCAGGTGTTCCTCTCCGACACGCTGGACACCGACCGGCTCGAGGCCCGCTACGAGCAGGGCGTCCTGATCCTGGACATCCCGGTGGCCGAGAAGGCGCAGCCGCGCAAGGTGGCGGTCACCGCCGTCTGAGGGCCTTTCAGTGCCCGAACAGCAGCCAGTTGACGTTGAGGAACTCGCTGCCGTCGTCCCGGGCGAACACCAGGTGGACGGTGTGCCGCCCGGTGGTCGGCGTGAGGGTCACTTCGTCCGTACGCCAGGTCTGCCACCCACCGGTGCGGGTCACCCGCATCGTGCCGATCACCGGCCCGTCCGGGCTGTCCAGCCGGATCTCCATGCGCCCGCCGTCGGCCGCGTCGGTGGCGACCCGAACGTCCACCTTGGTCGCCGGCACCTCACCGAAGTTGAAGTCGTCGAACCGTAGCCGGTCCCCGTTGGCGATCCAGCCGACGTTCTGCCCACCACCCTGATCCTCGGTGTCCTGGGCTTCGATCCCCACCTTCTCGTCGGCCGCCTCGGCCTGAAGAGTCGGATAGACCGTCGGCACCGGCGGCGGGCTGGTGGTCGGCGCGGGCTCCTCGGCCGCCTCCGACGCCTCGCCCGCCCTGTCCGCCGAAGCTGACGGCACAGGCGGCAAAGCAACAGCCGGCGCCGACGAGTCCTGCCAGCGCCCGATCAGATAGCCGACCAGCAGCAGCCCGAACGCCGCCAGCGCGAAGAGCGTGCGCTGCCGCCATCGATGCGCCCGCGTGCGGTAAACCCGGCTGCCACCGCTACCGGCCGAGCCCTCAACACCGGGCCCCGCCGGCGGAAAGCCCTCAGAACCCGGCCCTCCCCGCGACGCCGACCTCATGCCGGACATTTCCGGCGGGAAGCTTTCAGCGCCCGCCCCTCCCCGCGCGGGCAGCCCTGCACCGGACATTTCCGGCGGGAAGCTTCCAGCGCCCGGCCCTCCCCACGACGGTCGCCCCACACCGGACATTTCCGGCGGGAAGGGCGGCGGGGAGGACGGCGGGTAGGACGGTGGGACGGACAACTGCTCAGACCGCCTCGGCGATGATCGACTCGGCCGGGGGCTCGGCGAAGTGGCAGGCCACGTGCTGGGACGGGGCCTTCTCCTCCAGGGCCGGGTCGTTCGTGGCGCAGATGTCCTGTGCCTTCCAGCAGCGGGTGCGGAAACGGCAGCCCGACGGCGGGTCGACCGGGCTCGGCACGTCGCCGACCAGGCGGATGCGGTTCTTCGGCGGCACGCCCCGGACCACGGCGATGTCCGGCACCGCTGAGAGCAGCGCCTGGGTGTACGGGTGCTGGGGCGCCTCGTACAGCTCGTTGCGTGGCGCCTCCTCGACCACCCGGCCGAGGTACATGACCGCCACCCGGTCGCAGAAGTGCCGCACCACGCCGAGGTCGTGGGCGATGAAGACGAACGCGATGCCGAGCTCCTTGCGGAGGTTCTCCAGCAGGTTCATCACCTGGGCCTGGATCGACACGTCGAGGGCCGACACCGGCTCGTCGGCCACGATGATCTTCGGGCGGGCCGCCAGCGCGCGGGCGATGCCGATGCGCTGGCGCTGGCCGCCGGAGAACTCGTGCGGGTAGCGGTTGTAGTGCTCCGGGTTGAGGCCGACCAGCTCGAGCAGCTCCTGCACCCGGGCCAGCTCGCCCTTCTTGTCGACCATGTCGTGCGTGCGCAGCGCCGTGCCGACGATCGTGCCGACGGTGTGCCGCGGGTTCAGCGAGGAGTACGGGTCCTGGAAGATCAGCTGGATCTCGCGCCGGTAGGGGCGCAGCTTCCGCTCGTTCATGTGGGCGATGTCGACGCCCTGGTAGCGGATCTCGCCGGCGGTCGGCTCGAGCAGCCGGGTGATCAGCCGGGCCGTCGTCGACTTGCCGCAGCCGGACTCGCCGACCAGGCCCAGCGTCTCACCGGGCTTGAGGGTCAGGTTGACCCCGTCGACGGCCTGGACCCACTTCGTGCCGCGCGACAGCAGGCCGTCGCCCTTGGTCTTGAAGTGCATCTTGACGTTGTCGAGCTCGAGCAGCGGCGCACCCGGAACCGACTTGACGCCGGACTTCTCGGTGGTGGTGGCAGTGGTCATGGTGACGGTTCCTAAGGCAGCCGGGGCAGGACGTCGGTCTCGAAGACCTTGTCGGGGTCTTTCAGGTGGCACCGCGAGGTGCGGCCCAGGTCGGCCGTGCGCGAGATCAGCTCGGGCTTGAGCGTGCGGCACAGGTCGTCCGGCACCCGGTCCTTGAACTCGCACCGCGGGTGGAACGGGCAGCCGCTGGGCACCGCGAGCAGGCTCGGCGGGGAGCCGGGGATCGGGTGCAGCGGGGCCGGCTCACCGGTCAGCGCCGGGATGCTCTCCAGCAGACCCCACGAGTACGGGTGCAGCGGCTCGCCCAGGATCTTGTTGACCGGGCCGTGCTCGACGGCCGTGCCCGCGTACATGACCAGGATGTCGTCGGCCACCTCGGCCACGACGCCGAGGTCGTGGGTGATGAAGACGACCGCGGAGCCGAAGTCGCGCTGGAGGTCGGCGATGAGGTCGAGGATCTGCGCCTGCACGGTCACGTCGAGCGCCGTGGTCGGCTCGTCGGCGATCAGCAGCTTCGGGTCGTTCACCAGCGCCATGGCGATCATCGCGCGCTGGCGCATGCCGCCGGAGAACTCGTGCGGATATTGGTCGACGCGGCGGCGCGGGTTGGGGATGCCGACCCGGCCCAGCATGTCGATCGCGCGGTCCTTGGCCTGGCGCTTGCTGACGCTGTGGTGCGCCCGGTACGACTCCATGATCTGGTCGCCGATGGTGAAGTACGGGTGGAGCGAGGACTGCGGGTCCTGGAAGATCATCGAGGCGTCACCGCCGCGGTATTTCTCCAGCTCCTTGTCGGACATGCCGACCACTTCGCGGCCGCCGACCTTGATCGAGCCGGTGATCCGGGCGACGCGGCGGTCGTGCAGGCCGAGCACGGCCATGCTGGAGACGCTCTTGCCGGAGCCGGACTCGCCGACGATGGCCAGCGTGCGGCGCAGCGGGACCGAGTAGCTCAGGCCCTGTACGGCCTTGACCAGTCCGTCGGCCGTCGGGAACTGCACGTGGAGGTCGCTGACCTCCAGGTAGGGCTCCTCGTTCGTCCCGGGGGTGCGGGCACCCCGGGTCACCGTGGTCGGTCCCGGGATCGTCTGGTCGCTCATACTGCCGCCTTCGTGCTGCGGGGTGGGGAGAGGGGGCGGTTCGGGGTCATCCGAGCCGGACCCGGGGGTCGAGGAAGGTGTACGCGATGTCCACCACGAGGTTCATCACCACGAGTACCACGGAACCGACCAGGACACCGCCCAGCAGGACCGGCAGGTCGTACTGGCCGAAGGCCCGCAGCGTGAGCTGGCCCAGGCCGGGCAGGCCGAAGATGCTCTCGGTGAAGATCGCGCCGGTGAGCTGGAACGCGAGGTCGATGCCGAAGATCGTGACGACCGGGGTCAGGCCGGCCCGCAGGCCGTGCCGGTAGACGACACGGCGGCGGCTGATGCCCTTGGAGGTCGCGGTGCGGACGAAGTCCTGGCCGAGCGTCTCGATCATCGAGGCCCGGGAGTATCGGGTGTACGCCGCCGCGTTCGTCAGGCCCACGCACAGCCAGGCCGCGAGCAGTCCGCTGGCCCAGGTCAATGGGTTGTCGAAGAACGGGTGATAGCCCGAGTCGGGCAGGAAGGTGGCGTACAGGGCGACCAGCAGGGCGACCACGAAGTACGGGATCGACTGGACGAACAGCGTCGTGCCGACGACCGCCTTGTCCAGGGTCGTGCCGCGCACCTGGGCCGCGATCGTTCCGGCCAGGACGCCCACGATGAGGTAGACGACAGCGCCGCCCACGACGATCGAGACGGTGACCGGCAGCGCCGCCGCCAGCAGCTTCGTGACCGGCTGGCCGAGCGTGTAGGAGTAGCCGAGGCAGGGCGCCTCGCAGTGCTGGGTGGTTCCGCCGGCGGTGTAGTCGCGGCCGACCACGATGCCCTTCATGTACTGGCCGATCTGCACCAGCGGCGGCTGGTCCAGGCTGAGGCTCGCCTCGATGTCGGCGACGCGCTCGGGCGTGCATCGGGGGCCGCAGATGACGCCGGCGGGGTCGGTCGGCGCCAGGAAGAACAACGCGAAGCTGGCCACCAGCGTCACGATCACGACGGAGATCGCGCTCAGGACGCGTTTCAAGATGTACAGCAGCACCGCTTGCTCCTCTTTCGTCACGGCGCCGGGTGGGTTTCCCGGTGTTCTCTCATCGGCGCCGGTAACGCCGGGTTTGATTTTGCGCCCGGGGTGGTCCCGTCCGCCGGATCAGCGGACCGGACCACCCCGGGGTACTACCAGTTCCTACTGCTCAGGTGCTACGTCAGCTCTTGAGGTACATCGAGCCGAACAGCGGCATGCCCATGGTCGGGTCGCCGAGGGTGGTGCCGACGTTGGTGCCCTGCACGACGGCCAGCTTGTCGTAGTACGTCGGGATCGCGATGTACTGCTCCATGACCTTCTTGTCCAGGGCGGCCCACTTCGGGGTCGACTGGTCGGCCGGGAGGTTGGCGACGTCGTTGATCTCCTTGTCGAGAGCCGGGTCGCTCAGCATGCCCCAGCTCTGACCCTCGTCGATGCTCTGCGAGCGGAAGAGGACCGGGAACCACGAACCACCGGCGGGCCAGTCGGAGCACCAGCCGGCCGGGCTCTGGCCCATGTTGACCGGGGCGTCGTAGTCGCCCTTCTTGGTACGCAGGTCGGCGGTGGCGACACCGATCGGCTTGACCTTGAAGCCGGCCTTGGTGAGCGCGTCGGCGCGGATCTGGCTGATCTGCTGCGTCTGCGGCTTCTGGTTGTCGTAGTACCAGCTGACCTCGAAGTTCGCCTTGCCGGCGGCCTCGAGCATAGCCTTGGCGGCGGCCGGGTCACCGGCGCCGGTGCCGGTCAGGTCGGCGACGGGGGTGTACTTCTCGTAGCCGGGGACCGACGGCGGCATGACCGTGCTGGCCGGCTCGGCGACGTAGTCGTTGTAGCCCGCGGCCTTCCAGATCTGGTCGTTCGGGTACGCCTTGGCGATCGCCTTACGGACCTCCAGCGGGATCTTGCGGCTGTCGAGCTGCCACACGATCGTGCAGGGGCTCTCGCCCTGGACCAGCTGCGCCTTCTTGCTGGCCAGCTGCGGGATCAGCGTGGCGTCGAGGACGTCGTAGTTGATCGCGTTGGCGTCCTGGCCGTTGCTGTTCAGGATGGCCGTCTGCGACTTGACCGCGTCGACACCCCACTGGAAGTTGTAGCCGTCCAGGTACTGGTGGCGGGCCGGGTCGGTGTTGGCGTCCCAGTTGGTGTTCTTCTCCAGGACCAGCGAGGTGCCGGCCGCGTAGGACTTGAACTTGTAGGGGCCGGTCGACAGCGGCTTGTTCTTGTAGTCCTGCCGGGTGTCCTTCGCCTTGGGGATCGGCGTGAACATCGGGAAGGTCATGTAGAACGGCAGGTCCTGGAACGGCGTCTTCAGGTGGATGATCAGGGTGTCGGTGCCCTGGGTCTCCACACCGGAGTAGGTGTCGCCGTCCTTGTACGGGCCCTTGTACTTGTCGCCGTCCTTGAAGTAGGACAGCTGGTAGGTCGGGCCGTTGACGAAGATGTCGTGGGCGAAGGACCGCTTGATGGCGTACGCCAGGTCCTCGACCTTGACGTCCGTGCCGTCCTCGTACTTGATGCCCTGCTGCATCTTGAAGGTCCACGTCAGCTTGTCGGCCGACGGGGTGCCCAGGTCGGTGAGGTCCGGGACGAGGGTGGGCTTGCCGTCACGGATGTCGAACTGGGTCGGCGTACGGAACAGGAGCTTGCCGATCTCGTTCGAGTCGACGTAGTAGATGTCCGTCGGGTCGAACGTGTTCGGCGTGGTCTGCGCCTGGATGTTCAGGACACCGCCCTTGCGGGCTCCCTCGATCTCCTTCGCGGGGCCCTTGGCGCTCGGGTCGAGCGCGTTGGCCTGCTGAGTGATCTTGCCCGCGTCGGACGAGCCGCCGTTCGACGAGTCGTTGTTCGACGACGGGCTGCTGCAGCCCGCCAGGCCGAGCGCCACGGCGGCGGTGGCCGCCACGGCAACGTTAAATCGCCTTGCCATTTCTCCTCTTCTCATACTGGGCGTCACCACGTCACCGTCGGGTGCGGGGATCGAATGCGTCACGAATCGAGTCGCCGAGCAGGCTCAGCGAGAGCACGAGGATCGTGATGGCCGCTACCGGGATCCACAGGTAGAGCGGGTCGACCCGGTAGAAATTCTGTGCTGCGGCGATCGTCAGGCCCCAGGACGGTGTGGGCTCGGTGAGCCCGACGCCGAGATAGGTCAGGCCGGCTTCGGTGACGATGTAGGTCGGCAGCGCCATCGAGACCGAGATGACGATGGGCGCCACCAGGTTGGGCAGCAGCTCTTTGAAGAGAATCTTGTGCGTCGGCACGCCGAGCACCTTGGCCGCGGAGACGAACTCCCGCTCACGCAGGGAGAGCACCTCGCCACGGATCAGTCGAGCCAGGCTGGCCCAGCCGAAGAAGGAGAGCACGATGATCAGCGAGTAGAAACGCGCTGAGGCCACGTCGTCCGCCGCGACGTCCTCCGAGGTGCCGACGAACACCGACAGCAGCACGGCCGGGACGGCGATGGCGAACAGGAGGTACGGCAGGCTCAGGACGAAGTCGATGACCCAGGAGATGATCCGGTCGAGCCAGCCGCCGACGAAGCCGGCGAGCAGGCCGACCACCACGCCGATGACCGTCGTGATGATCGTGACCGAGCCGGCCACGATGAGCGACGGGCGGGCGCCGTAGACGAAGCGCGCGAACAGGTCGCGGCCCAGGCGCGGCTCGACGCCGAACCAGTGCTCACCGTTGGGCGCGATCGTCGGATAGCCGTACTGGTCGATCAGGTCCTGGTGGTACTCGGTCGGACTCTGCCCCTCGAGCTTGGCCAGCAGGGGCGCGAAGATCGCGATGAGCACGAAGAAGATGAAGATGCTGGCACAGATCACCGCCACCTTGTCCTTGCGCAGGCGCGCGAGGGCGATCTGCGTCGGGGACTTGCGACGGGTGGTCACCTTCTTCTCGTGATCACCCGCGGCGGCCGTCATGGGATCGGTCGAGGCCGGTGTCCGGGACAACTCGGCTTCCTCGATCAGCGGTTCCACGCGTCGGTCACCTCCTTCGAACGACACACCTCACATGCGCCGTGCGTGAGAGGTATTCGGATGCTGCGGTTGGCAAGGTACTTCGGAACTGGCCCGTAGGAAATGAGTTGACGCATCGAATGAATAACGGCCCGCTGAAAGCCCGGGATGGCCCGTGTCACATCCGGTCCAACCGGTAGTACGGCAGAACTGCTACTCCAGCGGGCAAATCCCCCGTAACGACACTCATCTTTGCCTCCTATGTCCGATTTGGAACGCCAGAGGGCAATCGTACTGTTGCGCAAAGTTATGGAACTCTCGATCAGGATGCAACAGACCGCTGTTTCACGACAGTTTCGCGAGAGTGTCGATCTTGGGCCTTCGCCGCCGTTCATTCCTCCGGCCATCGGGGCCTGGCGGCGCAAGATCTTCGGTACATGTGTGAAGACGGGACCGTATCGACGGTGATCCCGGCCAGCGGGACGGGGATCGCGGGTGATCTCCGTTGCTCCCGGGTCACGCCGCGTAGACCATGGAAAGAAGCTCATACGGAGACGGCGGCCATTCCGATAACGAATCGGGTAGCCATTCGCGGGCCAATACCGAGTTCGATGTCCGTCATCGCGCGACGGTATGACCTCTCCGGGAGGTACCCGCGCCGTCAGGCCCCCGGCGCCAGGGCCGTCAGGATCTCCTCCGCCCGCTCGGCGGCGACCCGGGGGTCCGTGCCGGGCGCGCCGATGACCGGGTCCCAGTTGAGGTCGTAGAAGAGCTCGGTGACACCGGCCCGCTCGTACAGCTCGGCGCCGGCCCGGATCTGCTCCCAGTCGCCGGAGAGCGGCACGTCGTCGTGGCGCTCCCCCGGCCGGACGACACCGCGCACCACGACACGCACCCGGCCGGGGTCGTTCCCGGCCTCCTCGGCGGCCCGCCGCACGATCTGGGCGCCCCGGGCGATCTGCTCGAAGCTGGCGCGGCTGCTGCTCACCCAGCCCGCCGCGGCCCGGCCGGCCCGGCGCAGGGCGGCGTCGGCCGTGCCACCCAGCAGCACCGGCGGCCCGCCCGGCTGCACCGGCCGCGGGGCCATGACGCTCGGCGGCACCCGGTAGTGCCGGCCGTCGAACGAGCCGACCTCGCCGGTCCAGAGGGTGCGCAGCACCTCGAGGTATTCGGTCATGCGCTCGCCGCGCGGGCGCGGATCGGAGCCGGTGGCCGTGAACTCCGGCCCGGACCAGCCGGTGCCGAGGCCCAGGTCGAACCGCCCGCCCGACAGCACGTCGAGGGTGGCCGCCTGTTTGGCCAGGTAGGCCGGCGAGACGTACGGAATGTTGATCACCGCGACGCCGAGCCGGATCGACGTGGTGTGCGCGGCGGCCCAGGTGAGCGCGAGCAGCGGGTCGAGCACGCGGTGATAGACCGGTTCGAGCCGCTGCCCCTCGCCGACCAGCAGCCGCTGGAAGGCCCAGAGCCCGTGGTAGCCGAGCTCCTCGGCCCGCCGGGCGAAGCCCGTCAGCGACACCGGATCGGCCCACGCCCCGGCCACCGGAGCGCCGCAACTGATCAACATCGGGCAACGTTAACCCGCGGCCTGGCTGCGCCGGTATTCGGAGGTCAGCGCCTCGCCGAGCTCGGACAGGCGCGCGTCGGGGGCGGCCGCGTGCACGGCCGCGATGAAGTCGAGGTAGGCGGTGCGCAGTGGGGTGAGGACGCCGTCGGGGGACGGGGACGGTGAGATCAGCAGGAGATAGGCGGCCACCGCGGCCGGCCGGAAGTCGGCCGGGGTCTCGGCCGGTGGGCCGGAGAGGTCGGGCGGCCCAGTCGCCTCGGGCGGGCCGGTGGCCGACGGGACCACCGGCGCGCCGGCCAGCTCGGCCCGCAGGCGCAGGCTCGCGCTGAGCAGCCCGACCGGCGAGCCCTCGAACAGCTGGGCCGGCTCGTAGTCGCGGGCCACCAGGCCGGCGCCCCGGGCGATCAGCTCGTCGGGGTCGAGGTCGTCGCGGATACCGGACGGGCCGAAGCCGAAATAGCCGGCCAGCCGCTCGCGGACGATCGGGATCCGCGACGAGCCGCCGGCCGGCACCACCTGGTCGATGTCGCCCCAGCCGATGCCGTGCGCGGCGTGCGCGGCCGCCACCGCCTCGGTGAGCAGGTCGAGCGAGCGCTGCACGTCCGGCTCGATCATCGCCTCGAAGCCGCGCCGGGTCAGCGGCACGGCGGCGCTGACCGTGGCCGTGAGCCGCGGCAGCTCCAGGGTGGTGGTGTCGGTGACCGACAGCTCCCGTTTGCGGATCTCGGCCTCCCAGCGGATCCGCCGCCGGATGCTCGCGTCCTGGCTGAGATCGACGTGGTGCCGCTCGCGGATCTGCCGCAGCGTGAACTCGACGATCCGCGCGTCGAAGTCGTCGCCGCCGAGCCGGGGGTCGCCGGCGCTGCCGAGAACCTCGACCGTGCCCGGCGCGATCCGCACGATCGACGCGTCGAAGGTGCCGCCGCCCAGGTCGTAGATGGCGTAGATGCCCGGCCGGGCGTCGGCGGCCAGCGCCATCGCGGCCGCGACCGGGTCCTCGACCAGGCGGCGCACGTTCAGCTGGGCCAGGCCGGCCGCCTCGCGCAGGGCGCGGCGCTGGGCCTCGCCGGCCGCGGCCGACACAGTGATCACCGCGTCGTGCACGGACCCGCCGACGAACACCTCGGCCTGGCGCTTGAGCTCGAGCAGCAGGAAGGCGCAGATCTCGCGGGGCTGATAGGTGCGGCCGCGGAACCGGACCCGGTCGCCGCTGCCGAGCTGGCGCTTGATGCCGGCGATGACCGTCTCGGGGTCGGCCGCCGGGGGCAGCCCGGCCACCACCTGGCCGGTGCCGTCCTGGCCGACGGCCGCGGGCATGGTGGGCGTGCCGTCGGGGCACGGCACCACGACGAGCTTGGTGCCGTCCCACACCGACACGGCACACGAGCTGGTGCCGACGTCGATGCCTATCACGCCGTGGAAACCCGAGTCATCGGTCAAGGCCGCCCCCTGTGACCGTCGTGCTCCTGGCCGTCAAATTAACATCGGTCACAGAGCCGACAGAACAGACCGCGATCGATCCGTCGTACATCCGACGAAGGCTGGACAACAAAGATGACGATCGAACTCCTCCCGCTGACCGCCGATGACCTCGACCGCCGGATGCCGGCCATGACCGCCCTGTTCGCCGACGCCCTGGCCGAGCACCACGGCTTCACCCGTGAGGAGGCGGCCCGCGAGTCCGAGCGGCAGACCCGCTCCCTGCTGCCCGACGGCGTCGACACCGCCGACCAGCTGCTCTGCAAGGGCGTGGTGAACGGCGAGGAGGTCGGCTTCCTCTGGCTCTCGCTGCCCGGCACCACCTTCGAGACGATGGCCTGGATCTCCGAGATCGAGGTGGCCGAGGAGCACCGCTCGCACGGCTACGGCAGCGCCATGCTGCGCGCGGCCGAGACCGAGCTGGCCGCCCGCGGGGTCGGCCGGGTCGGGTTGCACGTCTTCGGCCGGAACACCGGAGCACGGCGCCTCTACCGCCGCCTCGGCTATCGCATGCTCACCCAGATCCGGGCCCGCGCCGCCGCGGAGACGGCCAGCTCGGTGACCCTCGCGCCGATGACGCCCGGTGAGCAGGAGCGGCGCCTCGACGAGCTGGTCGCGGCCGATCCGATGGTGCTCGTCCGGGAGCGCCCGGAACGGGCCCGGCGGCGCGCGGCCGAGCTCGGCCCGGACGGGCTGCACACGGCGATCGCCGACGGCCGCCCGGTCGGCTGGATCTGGATCACCAAGCCGTCACCGGCGCGCCCCGGCAGCGGCACCGTCCTCTATCTGTCGGTCGACGAGCCGTACCGCCGCAAGGGTCTGGGCCGCGAGATGGTGGCCGCCGCCGAGGCCACGGTCGCGCGTCACGGCGTACCCCAGATCGGTCTTCTGGTCTCCGCCTCGAGCCACGGCGCCGAGGAGTTCGCCGACCGGCTGGCCCTGCCCGTCGTCTCCGAACAGCTGATCAAGGACCTCTAACCCTCAACGCCGGTGGCGTCGTGCGGGGAGCCGACCGGTTTGGACTGTGAGGAGCCGCGCTGGCGCAGGAAGATGGCGAGGATGGCCATCGAGGCCACCGCGAGCAGCTCGGACTGCCAGTTCTGGAGCGTACGGTTCCAGAAGTCGGCCTCGAGCAGATAGCGGCCCCAGGAGACGGGGTCCTGACGCTCGCTGAGCTGCTCCTCGTTGAAGGCGGCGACGCCGGCGATCGACTGGGCCAGCCACGAGCCCACGAAGATCAGGCCCATCACCAGGCCGAGCGAGTTGGAGAAGACCGTCGTGCGCCATCCGCCCACGCCGGCCCATTTCGGTGACTCGGGTGTGGCGTACTGACCGATCTTCTGGTCCTTGTCGGTCTCGCGGCCGGGCTTGTCGAGCGACTTCGACTCCGGCGAGCCCTTCTGGAGCAGCCAGACGGTCAGGATGATGAACAGGAAGAACTGGAGATATTCGGACTGCCAGTTCTCGGCCACGTCGACGCCGAAGCTGGCCGAGGTGACGTAGCGCCAGAACGCGATGTCGGGCAGGCCCGAGGCCCGCTGCGCGTCGTTGAACTGGGCCAGCCCGGCGAAGGCCTGCCCGACCAGCACGATCAGGAAGAGCACGCCGAAGACGAGCCCTATCCCGTTCTCCCGCAGGAACCGCTTCATCGGTGCAACACCCCGAGCGTGATGACGTACGCCAGGCCGGCCCCGACGATCAGCAGCAGCAGGACGAAGAGCGCGCGCATGTCAGCCGCCCTCCACGGTGCAGTCGTACGGCCGGGAGGCCTGCGGGGTGCACCCGGCCGCCACCACCCGCCAGCCCTCGGGGAAGGCGGCCAGGAAGACCGTGTCGTCGGTGAACTTGACCTGTGCCCACTGGCCGTAGACGGAGGTCCCGACGACCGTTCCGGGGCGCGGCAGGCTCTTGTCCAGAATCGCGTCGGGGCACGGCTCGTCCTCGGCGACCGTTTTCGCCGTCTCCGGCGCGAGGGTCGCGCACGCCGCGTCGCCCTCGCCGGCCTCGACCGCGCTCAGCAGCCGCGTGGCGACTCCGGCGGCGGCGTCCTCCTGGTCGCCGACGGTGGCGCACCCGGAAAGGGCCGCCATCAGCACCAGCGCTGCCAAAGATCGACGCACCCGGCCAGCATGCCCCAAATCGGGGCCGTCCAATCATGATCGGCGCGCTATGCCCCCCGGTCGGGGAGGGCGACGGCGCGTTCGGCGTCGTGCAGGGCGTGCTCGGCCCAGCCCACGCGCTGCGCGCTGAGCCCGGCCATGCGGGCCTGGTGCACGGCCTCGCGCAGCAGCCGCAGGGCCTCGGGCAGGTTGCCGGCGGCCATCTCCGCCTCGCCCAGAGCCAGCGTGCCGGTCGCCACCCGGCGCGGATCGCCGTAGCGCTCGCGCAGCACCTGCGACATCCGCAGGTGGCGCAGGCCGCGCTCGGTGTCGCCGGAGACGAAGACGTGGAAGAAGCCGATGTGGCGGTGCACCTCGGAGCGGACCATCTCGTCGGCGTAGCGCTCGGCCAGGGTCAGCGCCTCGGTGTAGAACGGCATGGCCGTGCCCCAGTCGCCGCGCAGCACCTGGTGGACCAGGCCCAGCCCGAACAGCGACTCGGCGGCGCCGGCCGGGTCGTCGACCTCGCGCTGGATCAGCAGCGCCTCGGCGAACAGCCGCTGCTCGCCGGCCCAGTCGGCGCGGGTGAGGTCGCCGGAGATCGCGGCGAAGTGGGCCAGCATGCCCAGCCGGGTCAGGGCGGTCGCCTCGGCGACCCGTTCCCGCTGGGCGCGGGCACGGTCGCGGGCGGCCTCCAGCATCTGGCGGGCGGGCAGGAAGTCGCCGGTCCGGAAGGCGGCCTCGAGCATGGCCTCGTTCCCGGCGGCGAGCAGCGCCCCGGCGGTCGGTTCGCTCCCCATGGGACGGTACGTTACCGGCCGGGGACGCTCTGTGGTTACCCGCTGTCGCGTACGACCAGAGTGGGGTGGAAAGTCACGGACCGCGGCAATCGTCCGGGCGAGGCGATCTGAGCGAGCAGCACCTCGGCCATCTCGGCCGCCATCTCCTCGACCGGCTGCCGCACGGTGGTCAGCAGCGGACGGCAGTCCAGGGCGGCGCTGGAGTCGTCGAAGCCGACCACCGCCACATCCCCGGGCACCCGGCGGCCCAGGTCCTGCACCGCCCGCAGCGCCCCCTCGGCCATCAGGTCGCTGGCCACGAAGAGCCCGTCCACGTCGGGGTGCTCCTCGAGGAGCCGGCGGGCCGCGGCCTCGCCGCCGGCCCGGGTGAAGTCGCCCTCGATGGACGGCACGTCCCGTCCGGCGAGGTGCGCCCGGAATCCCTCCAGCCGGTCGAGGCCGCTGGGGATGTCGAGCGGGCCGCTGATCGTGGCCAGCCGGGTGCGGCCCAGCGACAGCAGCCGGTCGGCGGCCAGCCGGGCGCCGAGCCGCTGGTCGACGTCGACGTAGCTGACCGCGATGGGCGAGGTGGGCCGGGCCGATACGACGGCCGGGATGCCCAGCTCGTGCACCTGGCGCGGCAGCGTGTCCTGCTCGTGGCTGCTGATCAGCAGCACGCCGTCCACGTGACCCTGACGCAGATATCGCATCACCTGGTGGTGGTCGGTGGAGTCGGTCGGGATGACCACCAGGTGGATGTCGTGCGGGCGCAGGGCGCCGGTCGCCCCGGCGGTGACCCGGCCGAAGTACGGGTCGGTGAAGATGCGGTTGAGGAACGAGTGGTTGTCCGGCCGGTCGGGCTCGCTGATCACCAGGGCCACCGAGTTGGAGCGCCGGGTGACCAGGCTGCGGGCGGCCACGTTGGGCACGTAGCCGGTCTCGGCGATGGCCCGCTGGACCACCTCCCGGATCTTGGCGTCCACGCTGGTGGCGCCATTGATCACGCGGGACACCGTTGCCCGGGAGACACCCGCCGCCTCGGCGACCTGGTCCATGGTCGGATGGCGGGGCCGGGGTGTCATGGCGTTCGTTATAACACCCCGGCCCATACTCACGGACGTCCGTCGGTGCCGCACTTGACGATGATCCGGATGCAGTCGTTGACCCGCCGTGCCAGCTCGTCCACCGGCCAGGCGTTGAAGAAGTCACCGTGCATCGTGTAGCCGGCCCCCGAGGCGAGCCTGAAGTTGGCCGGGTTGCCGTTGATCGGGTACCGCATGACCTGGCGCAGCTTCGGCACCACCACGGGGTGGCTGGCCGGGCAGGCGTTGTTCACCGGATAGGCCATGTGGCTCTTGTGATCGGCCGAGTCCAGGTTGAGGCCGTCCCAGCAGTGCGGGAAGTCCAGGTAGGACTCCAGCATGGTGCCGGCCGGGCAGGTGACGAAGTTCGGCGACGAGCCCACCTCGCCCGCGTGCAGGCACGACCAGCGGGCGATGGTGTTGTCGGCCGGGCCGGTCGCCTTGGCGTTGCCGGCCACGATCCGCAGGCCCAGCGGGAACGGCTGGGTCTGCGCGATCAGGTCGTCGCGCACGCCCTCACCCAGGTAGTAGAAGATGCCGGTGGTCGGCTCGACCGGGGTGTTCCCGTTGTAGAGGGTCGGGATCCAGTACGACGACTTGTCGATCGACGGGTTGCAGTTGCTGTTCGCGTTGAGCAGGTCCTGCGTGGTGGTGGCCGCGTTGGTCACCTCGCTGCCGAAGAAGCTGTGCATGTGCGAGGCGCCCGGCAGGTTGGGGAAGATGATCGGGTCGTCGGGCAGCCGGTGGCTGAACGGGCAGTCGGCCAGGAACTCGGCGACCCGGACGGCGCCGGGCGGGATGGTCGGCGTCGTGCCGCCGCCACTGCCGTACACCTGGAACTCCGTCAATGAGACGCCCCACTGGGTCGCGCGGGCCGTCGTCTCGAGCCGCACGTAGCGCCCGCTGCCGGTGACGGTCAGCGCCTGGCGGCCGCCCGTGCCGGCGCTGGTGCTGTAGAGCGTGGTCCAGGTGGAGCCGTTGGCCGACGCCTTGACGCTGAAGGCGCGGGCGTACGCGGACTCCCAGTTGAGCACGACCGACGAGATCGTGGCCGTGGCGCCCAGGTCGACCTGGAGCCACTGGGGGTCGCTGAAGGCGCTGGACCAGCGGGTGCCCAGGTTGCCGTCGACCGCGTTGGACGCCGGGAAGGCGGCCGACTCGGTGGACGAGGCGGTGGCCGGCTTGCCCTGGGAGATCAAGGCGTCGGCGGCGCTGGCGCTGGCGGGCACGAACAGAAGAGAGGCGGCGAGAAGGGCCGCGGCCGCCCACCTCATTGGTACACCCGCACGTAGTCGACGAGCATCTGCGACGGGAAGGGGGTGCTGGCGTCGATCGGGCCGGGGAAGTCGCCGCCGACGGCCAGGTTGAGGATCACGTAGAACGGGTGGTCGTAGATCCACGGGCCGCGGGTGTTCTCGACGGTGTCCTTACTGGCGTAGAAGACCTGGTTGCCGTCGAGCAGGAAGCGCATGCCCTTGCTGTCCCACTCCACCGCCCAGGTGTGGAAGTCCTGCGACAGGTCGACCGTGGCGTACTTCTGGCCGTAGCCGCCGGCGCCGTTGTAGGCCGGGGCGTGCAGCGTGGAGTAGGCCTCGCTGGTGTTGCGGCCGAGGACCTCCATGATGTCGATCTCGCCGTTGTACGGCCACGGGCGCCCGGTGAGGAAGTCGGCGCCCATCATCCAGAAGGCGGGCCACAGGCCGTTGCCCTTCGGCACCTTGACGCGGGCCTCGACCCGGCCGTACTGCACGTGGAACTTGTTGCTCGTGTTCATCCGGGCCGACGTGTACTGCCGTCCCTGGTAATCCTGCTTCCGGGCCTCGATGACCAGTGAGCCCTGGCCGTTCATCTGCGCGTTCTCGCTGTTCGGCGTGTAGTACTGGATCTCGCCGTTCTGCGGGACGCCCGGGTCGTACGTCCACTTGGCCTGGTCGGGCTTGGCACCGGCGGCGCCGTTGAACTCGTCGGAGAAGACGAGCCGGGTGGCCGGGAAGGTGGGGTCGGCCGGCTTGGCCGGCGGCGTGGTGGGGTTGCCACCGGTGCCGTAGACGCTGAACTCCCACAGCGAGTATCCGTAGGCGCTGCTGCGGGCGGTGCCGTAGAGCCGCACGTAGCGGCCGGTGCCGGTGGCGTTGATGACGTCCTTGAGGCCGTCGCCGGTGGTGGTGGAGTAGAAGGTCGTCCAGTTGGCGTTGTCGCTGGAGGTCTGCAGCTGGTAGGCCCGGCCGTAGGCGGGGTCCCACTGGAGGACGACCTGGCTGATCTGGGCGGTGGCGCCGAGGTCGACCGAGATCCAGCCGGGGTCGACCCAGCCGTTGGTCGAGCTGGTCGCCCAGCGGCTGGCCGGGTCGTTGTCGAACGCCTTGTCCGGGCTGCACGGGTTGCAGTTGACGTCGTTCTGCCAGGTGCTGGCCTGGGCCGGCTTGTTGTACGACAGCAGCCGCGTGGTGCCGGCCGGCGGGGTCGTCGGAGGTGTCGTCGGGCCACCGTCACCTGAGAAGACCTGGAACTCCCAGAACGAGTAGCCGTACGCCGAGAGCGCCCGTTCCGTCAGATTTATGCGGACATATCGCGCGGACCCGGTGGCGGCGATGCTCTGCTGGCCGCCGGTGCCGGTCGTGGTGGCGTACGCCTGGGTGTAGGTGCTGCCGTTGGTGGAGAACTGGACGGTGAAGGCCTTGGCGTACGCGGCCTCCCAGTTGATCGCGATGCGCGAGACGCTGGTCGTGGCGCCGAGGTCGACCTGCCACCACTGGCTGGCGGTGAACGCGCTGGCCCAGCGGGTGCCGGCGTTGCCGTCGACGGCCTCGGCGGCCTGATAGGCGCCGGCCGCCTCGGTGGACGACGCGGTGGCGGTCTTGCCCTGCGACACGAGCACCTCGGCCGCGCGGGCCGGCTGGACGGTGGCGACTAGATAGGCGGCGAACAGGCCGACGAGGCCCGCCACGAGGGCGGCGACCCGGAACGGTCTCTCCAGGACTGGGGATGTCATGGGGCGACTCCAGAATGGGGGGATGCGCTCTCCCGGTGCGGGGACACCGTGTGAAAGCGCTCTTTGTGACGCCACTCTGAACCGGGGTTTCAATTGCTGTCAATGCCTGGTCGCGGGCCGGGAAGCGCTTTCTGATCTTCCCGACCCGGATCGACGCAGGTGAACCTGTGAATGAGGTGACGGTTCCGGAACTACGCGTCCTCGAGGTCGCCCTCGGTCTCGAGGTACAGCTCCTGGAGCGCGCTCAGCGTCTCGGGCGAGGGCGACTCCCACAGGTTGCGGTTCGCCGCCTCGAGAAGACGCTCGGTGATGCCGTGCAGCGCCCACGGGTTCGACTGCTGGAAGAACTTCTGGTTCTCCGGGTCGAGCACGTAGGTCGCGGCCAGTTGCTCGTACATCCAGTCGGTGACCACGCCGGCCGTCGCGTCGTAGCCGAACAGGTAGTCGACGGTGGCGGCGAGCTCGAAGGCGCCCTTGTAGCCGTGCCGCCGCATGGCGGCGATCCAGCGCGGGTTCACCACCCGGGCCCGGAAGATCCGCGCGGTCTCCTCGGTGAGGCTGCGGGTCCGGGTGGCGTCCGGGTTGGTGGAGTCGCCGACGTACGCGGCCGGCGCCTTACCGGTCAGCGCCCGCACCGTGGCGATCATGCCGCCGTGGTACTGGAAGTAGTCGTCGGAGTCGGCGATGTCGTGCTCGCGGGTGTCGATGTTCTTGGCCGCGATGTCGATCCGCTTGTAGGCGTTCTCCATGTCGTCCCGGGCCGGCACGCCGTCGAGCCCGCGACCGTAGGCGAAGCCGCCCCACACGGCGTAGACCTCGGCCAGATCCTTGTCGTCACGCCAGTTGCGGCTGTCGATCAAAGGCAGGATCCCGGCGCCGTACGCCCCCGGCCGCGACCCGAAGATGCGGGTGGTGGCCCGGCGCCAGTCGCTGTGGCGGGCCTGGTCGGCGAGGGCGTGCTCGCGGACGAAGTTGTCCGGCTCGTCCAGCTCGGCGACCATCCGGAAGGCGTCGTCGAGCATGGCCACCACGTGCGGGAAGGCGTCCCGGAAGAACCCGGAGATGCGCACGGTCACGTCGACCCGCGGCCGTCCCAGCTCCTCGCGCTCGATGGGCTCGAGCCCGGTGACCCGCCGCGAGGCGGGATCCCACACCGGACGGCACCCGATGAGCGCCAGAATCTCGGCGATGTCGTCACCGGCCGTACGCATGGCGCTGGTCCCCCACGCGGAGAGCCCGACCGACCGGGGCCAGTCGCCGTAGTCGGCCCGATAGCGCTGAAGCAGCGACTCGGCCATGGCCTGCCCGGTCTCCCAGGCCAGCGCACTCGGAATCGCCTTGGGGTCGACGGAGTAGAAGTTCCGCCCGGTCGGCAGCACATTGATCAGCCCACGCAGAGGCGACCCACTGGGCCCGGCCGGCACATAGCCACCGTCCAGCGCGTGCAGCAGATTGCCCAGCTCATCAGTGGTCCGATCGAGCCGCGGCACCACCTCGGTCGCGGCGAACTCCAGCACCGCCCGCACACCGCTGACGTCGGCCACGCCGCCCGCACCGCCCACGCCGCCCACGCCGCCCACGCCGCCCGCGCCGCTCACGCCGCTCACGTCCGCCGCGCCGCCCGATTTTCCGCTCTCCAGCGCTCCCACTTCGGACATTTCTGAAATATCGGTTTCGGGAGCAGTGGCGTCCAGCGGAGCAAGCGCGGCCTCCACGATCGTGGAGATCGCGGCGGCGTCAGTGGGCCAGTCGGCCTCCTCCATCGCGCTGACCAGCCCACGGGCGACGGTCTCGATCCGGTCGGTCTCCCAGGTGGACGCGCCGTCGCGCAGACCCAGCGCCTCGCGCAGGCCCGGCAGGGCGGCGACCTTTCCGGCCCACATCTGACGGGCCCGCAGCATGGCCAGGACCAGGTTGACGCGGGCCTCGCCGGACGGCGCCGCGCCCAGAATGTGCAGGCCGTCGCGGATCTGCGCGTCCTTCACCTCGCACAGCCAGCCGTCGATGTGCAGGATGAACTCGTCGAACTCCTCGTCGCCGGGGCGGACCGACAGGCCGAGGTCGTGGTCCATCCGGGCCGCCTCGATCAGCGTCCAGATCTGGGCCCGGATCGCCGGCAGCTTGGCCGGGTCGAGGGTGGCGATCGTCGCGTGCTCGTCGAGCAGCTGCTCCAGGCGGGCGATGTCCCCGTACGACTCCGCCCGCGCCATCGGCGGGATCAGGTGGTCGACCAGCGTCGCGTGGGCCCGCCTCTTGGCCTGGGTGCCCTCGCCCGGGTCGTTCACCAGGAACGGGTAGATCAGCGGCAGGTCGCCCAGCGCCGCGTCGGTGCCGTCCGAGGCCGACATGCCCACGTTCTTGCCCGGCAGCCACTCCAGGTTGCCGTGCTTGCCCACGTGGACCACCGCGTGCGCGCCGAAGTCGTCGGCCAGCCAGCGGTACGCCGCCAGGTAGTGATGCGACGGCGGCAGGTCGGGGTCGTGGTAGATCGCCACCGGGTTGGCCCCGAACCCGCGCGGCGGCTGCACCATCACCACCACGTTCTCATCGCGCAGCGCGGCCAGCACGATGTCGCCGTTGTCCACGTACAGCTCGCCCGGCGGCGGGCCCCAGTGCTGTTCCATGCTGGAGCGCAGGCCGTCGGGCAGGGTCGCGAACCACGAGGCGTACGCCGAACCCGGAATCCGCACCGGGTTTCCGCTGAGCTGCTCCTCGGTCAGCCAGTCCGGGTCCTGACCCCCGGCCGCGATCAGCGCGTGAATGAGCCCGTCGCCGTCGTACTGACCGAAGTCCCCGATCTGATAGCCCTTGGCCCGCATCGCCGCCAGCAGGGCGACGGTCGAGGCCGGCGTGTCCAGGCCGACCGCGTTGCCGATGCGCGAGTGCTTCGTCGGGTACGCCGACAGCATGAGCACGATGCGCCGCTCGGACGGCGGCACGTGGCGCAGCCGGGCGTGCGCCACCGCGATGCCGGCCACGCGCAGGGCCCGCTCGGGGTCGGCCACATAGACCGAGAGCCCGTCCTCGTCGATCTCCTTGAACGAGAACGGGACCGTGATGATCCGCCCGTCGAACTCGGGAATCGCCACCTGCGTGGCCGCGTCGAGCGGGGTCAGCCCGTCGTCGCTCTCCTCCCACGCGGCCCGGCTGCTGGTCAGGCACAGGCCCTGCAGGATCGGCACGTCGAGCCCGGCCAGGACCCCTACGTCCCACGCCTCGTCGTCGCCGCCCGCGCCCACGGTCGCCGGCTTGGTGCCGCCGGCCGCGAGCACCGTCACGACCAGGGCGTCCGCCTTGCGGAGTTCGACCAGCAATTCCTCGGGCGCCGTACGCAGGGAGGACGTGAACAGGGGCAGCGGCCGCCCGCCCTTGGCCTCGACCGCCTGGCACAGCGCCTCGACGAACGCCGTGTTCCCGGCCATGTGGTGGGCGCGGTAGTAGAGCACCGCCACGACCGGCCCCTCGGCCGAGGTCTCCCGCGGCAGCGGCCCCCACTCGGGCGCGGCCTGCGCGGGCGCGAACCCGTGGCCGGTCAGCAGCACCGTGTCGGAGAGGAAGTCGTGCACCGACGCCAGGTTTTCCGGCCCGCCCTGGGCCAGATAGGCGTGTGCCTCGGCGGCCACACCGGCCGGCACGGTGGAGAGTTTCATCAGGTCGGCGTCGGGTGCCTGCTCACCGCCGAGCACGACCACCGGGACCGGCCCGGCGAGCAGGGCGTCGAGCCCCTCCTCCCAGGCCCGGCGCCCGCCGAGAATGCGCACCACGACGAGCTCGACACCGTCGAGCAGGGCCGGAAGGTCGCTCACCTGGGTGCGGGCCGGGTTGGCCGGACGCCAGGCCGAGCCGCTGGCCCGGGCACTGAGCAGATCGGTGTCGGAGGTCGACAGCAACAGGAACACGCGCGCTCCCCTCGGGGTCCGCGCCCCGGGTCGTAGGAATCCACGGCGACCGGAGTTCCTGGCTCCCGGGCCGGTGAGGCCCGGTGACAGTGGCGGGACCGCGCCGGATTCACACCGGCTTCCTCCGCGGCGTCGCCGCTCGTGACCTACCACCCTTCCGGGCGCTCCCACCCGCCGTCAAGGAGGGTCCGGCGGTGTGACGATCCCGACCCGAGGATGCGGGCACATCGGTGCTCGAACGTAGTATCCGGGCCGTGCCTCCCCCCATCCGCCAGACGAAGGTCGACGCCTGCCCCGGCGCCCTGCGGCTGCACTCGGCCGCCGACGGCCCGCTGGCCCGCGTCCGGCTGCCCGGCGGCATGCTCACCGGCGCCCAGCTCGCGGCGCTGGGCGAGATCGGGCCCGTGGAGCTCACGTCCCGGGCGAACCTCCAGCTCAGGGCCCTGAACGACGTGGATCCGACGGCCCTCGCGACCCATCTGGCGGCCGCCGGCCTGCTGCCTTCGTGGACCCACGAGACCGTACGCAACATCGCGGCCCCGCCCCTGGCCGACGCCACCCTCCGCACCCTGGTCACCGACCTCGACCGGGCGTTGTGCGCCGACCCGGCCCTGGCCGCCCTCCCGGGCCGTTTCCTGTTCGCCCTGGGCGACGTCCCCCTGAGCGCCGACCTGGCCGCCGTCCCGGAGGCCGCCGCGCCGGCCGGCCGCGATCGGGACGCCGCTCCCGGGGGCGCCACGTTCGCGATCCTCCTCGCCGGCCACGACGCGGGCCTGCGCGTTCCCGCGACCGCCGTGGTCGGCACCCTGCTGGCCGCCGCCCGCGCCTTCCTCGACGAGCGCGCCGACGTCACCGCCTGGCGCCTGCACGAGATGCCGGGCGGCCCGGCCCGGGTGGCCGCCCGGCTCGGCGCCCCCGGCACGCCCCACCCCGTGACGCGGACCCCCGAACCGGCCGCCGTCGGCATCCTCCCGCAGCCCGGCGGCCTGGTCGCGGTCAGCGCCCTCGTCCCGTTGGGCATGCTCGGCGGCGACGCTCTCCAACTGCTCACGACCGCCCGCCGCCTGGTCGTCACCCCCGCCCGCGGCGTCGTCGTCCCCGACCTGACCCCCGAGGCCGCCCGCCGCTGGCAGCGCCACCTGGAGGAGGCCGGCCTGCCCACGACCGCCGGCTCCCGCTGGACCGGTGTGACCGCCTGCGCCGGCCGTCCCGGCTGCGCCAAGTCCCTGGCCGATGTCCGGGCCGACGCCACCGCGGCCGGCGAGTTCGCCGAGGGCCTGCCGGTGCACTGGATCGGCTGCGCCCGGGGTTGCGGCAGCCCGTCCGGGGCACACGTGCGAGTGGAGGCGACCCCGGCCGGCTATGCCGTGACCCGGCAACCGACCGGCGAGACGTTCGGCGCGATCGCGCCGGCGAGGAGGATCTGATGGAGTACGAGCGCGACGGCGCCGAGATCTACCGGCGCTCGTTCGCCACGATCCGGGCCGAGGCCGATCTCGGCGGCTTTCCGTCCGATGTGGCGCGGGTGGCCGTGCGAATGATCCACGCCTGCGGCATGGTCGATCTGGCGCGGGACATCGCGTACAGCCCGAACGTCGCCTCGGCCGCCCGTGAGGCCCTGCTCGACGGCGCCCCGATCCTCTGCGACGCCGAGATGGTCGCCTCCGGCGTCACCCGCAAGCGCCTGCCCGCGGGCAACGACGTCGTCTGCACCCTGCGCGATCCCTCGGTGCCGGCCCTCGCCGAGAAGCTGGGCACCACCCGCAGCGCCGCCGCCCTCGATCTGTGGCTCGACCGCCTGGAGGGCTCGGTGGTGGCCATCGGCAACGCGCCCACCGCCCTCTTCCGGCTGCTCGAGATGATCGCCGGTGGCGCTCCGCGGCCCGCGGCCGTGTTGGGCATCCCGGTCGGTTTCATCGGGGCCGCCGAGTCGAAGGACGCGCTGGCGCTGTCCGATCTGGACCATCTGATCGTGCGCGGCCGCCGTGGTGGCAGCGCGATGACGGCGGCCGCGGTGAACGCGCTGGCCTCGGAGGCGGAGTGAGCATGGCGGGACGGCTTTTCGGTGTCGGTGTCGGGCCGGGCGACCCCGAGCTGATCACGGTGAAGGCGGCCCGGCTGATCGCCGGGGCCGACGTCGTGGCGTACCACGCCGCGCGGCACGGCCGCAGCAACGCCCGGGCGATCGCCGCCTCCCTGCTGCGCGAGGAGCAGATCGAGGAGCCGCTGATCTATCCGGTGACCACCGGGGACACCGACCATCCGGGCGGCTATCAGGGCGCGATCGACGACTTCTACGCCGAGGCCGCCGCCCGTCTCGCCGCTCATCTGGACGCCGGCCGCACCGTCGTCGTGCTGGCCGAGGGTGACCCGTTCTTCTACGGCTCCTACATGCACATGCACAAGCGGCTCGCGCACCGCTACGAGACCGAGGTGGTGCCCGGCGTGACCTCGGTGAGCGCCGCGAGCGCCGTCCTCGGCCGCCCGTTGATGGAGCGCGACGAGACCCTGACCGTCCTGCCCGGCACGCTGCCGCCGGCCGAACTGGCCGCGCGCCTGTCCGGCACCGAGTCGGCCGCGGTGATGAAGCTGGGCCGCACTTTCGACGGCGTCCGCGAGGCGCTGGAGCGGGCGGGCCGGCTCGGCGACGCCTGGTACGTGGAGCGCGCCACCACCGACCGCGAGCGTTCCGCCCCATTTGCCGACGTGGATCCGGCCACCGTGCCGTACTTCTCGCTGGCTCTGCTCCCCAGCCCCGCCGCCTCAGCTTTTATGGGCGACAAATCCGAAAAAGCGGGTCAGGTCACTGTCGTCGGCCTCGGCCCCGGCGATCCGCGCTGGCTGACCCCGGAAGCACGAGCGGCCCTGGCCGAAGCGGACGACCTGGTCGGCTACGTGACGTACCTCCAACGCGTGGTACCCGGACCGCACCAGACCCTGCACCCCTCCGACAACCGGGTCGAGGCCGAGCGCGCCGCCTTCGCCCTCGATCTGGCCAAGCGCGGCCGCCGCGTCACGGTCGTCTCCTCCGGCGACCCCGGCGTCTTCGCCATGGCCGCCGCCGTGCTCGAAGTGGCCGAGGACCCGCAGTGGAAGGACGTCCCGGTCCGGATCGTCCCCGGCCTGACCGCCGCCCAGGCCGTGGCCAGCCGGGCCGGCGCTCCCCTGGGCCACGACTTCTGCGTCATCTCGCTCTCCGACCGCCTCAAGCCGTGGCCCGTGATCGAGGGCCGCCTGGCCGGCGCGGCCGCCGCCGACCTGGTCATCGCCCTCTACAACCCCGCTTCCCAGACCCGCCGGGAGCAGCTGGTGCGGGCCCGCGAGGTGCTGCTGGAGCACCGGGCGGCCGGCACGCCGGTGGTCGTCGGCCGTGACGTCGGCGGCCCGGACGAGTCGGTGCGGGTGACGACGCTGGGCGAGCTCGACCCGGCCTCGATCGACATGCGCTGCCTGCTGATCGTCGGGTCGTCGCAGACCCGCGCGGTGACCCGCGGCGACGGCACGACGGTCGTATACACGCCTCGCCACTACCCCGTCTGACCGAAAGGGGCCAGACAACCGGGTTGCACCGCGGAGCAACCGCGATGCAATCGGCACTCTTCGACACCCGGCCCGCGGTCCGCCGAATTGAGGGGCACTTCCGCCTCGATTCGTCTGACTGAAGGGCACGACCTAAGTGATCTCCCCTCGCCACTGCGCCGCCGTGCTGGCCTCGTCGCTGCTGCTCGGCATCGGCCTGGTCGACTCCGCCGCTTTCGCGAAGACCACGGCCAAGGCCGCCGCCCCCACCAAGACCACGACCACGACCACGACCACGACTGCCAAGGCCGCCACCACGACGTCGTCCGTGCCCACCCTGGCCAGCCGCCTCAACGCGGTGAAGAACGCCAAGACCCTGAACTACTACCCGTCGGCCGCCGGCTGGTCGAAGATGTGGACCAGCTGGGACGCCGCCAAGATCGACGCCGATCTGGCCAAGGCGGCCACGCTGGGCACGAACAACATCCGCATCATCGTCTTCCCGACGACGTTCGGCTGGCCCACGCCGTCGGCCACCTACGTCAACCGGCTCGACCAGTTCGTCGACATGGCCGGCGCCCGGGGCATGTCGGTCAAGTTCACGCTGTTCGACTGGTGGGACGGCTACACCGACGTCGACCGCAGCATCACCTGGGCCAAGACCCTGCTCGCGCCCTACAAGAACGACAACCGGATCATCTCGGTCGAGCTCCAGAACGAGTTCAACCCGGACAACGCCGCCGCCGTGGCCTGGGCCAAGAAGATCGTTCCGGCCGTACGCTCCGCGTTCCCCACCATGCCGCTGACGTTCTCGGTCGACGGCGGCCAGGGCGCCAAGGGCATGGCCAAGATCAAGACGGCGCTGGCCGCCAGCCCCATCGACTACTACGACTTCCACTTCTACGGCAACTCCGAGCGCGCGCTCGCGATGATCAACCAGGCCGAGGCGACCGTCGCCCCGGCACCCATGGTGATCGGTGAGACCGGCCTGAACACCCTCCAGAACACCGAGGGCGAGCAGGCGGCCTTCCTGGGCCGCGTGTTCGAGGCGGCCGAGATCGCCGGCGTGCCGGTCGCGCCGTGGACCCTGACCGACTCGGCACAGGGCTCGATCCCCACCTCGGCCGTCTCCAAGCTGCCCGGGCAGTACTACTACGGCCTCTTCCGTCTCGACGGCACCGCCAAGCCGGCCGCCGCCGTGGTCAAGGCCGGTTGGGCCAACCAGGCCATGCCGGCCAGCTTGATGGACCCGAGCTTCGAGCTGCCGGCCGGGCAGAGCCCGTGGCGCGAGTACCTGCCGGAGCTGGGCCTGGCCACCAAGACGCAGACGGTGCGCCGCACCGGCCAGTGGTCGGTGACCATGTCCAACACCGGCAAGACCGCGGCCGGCTCGCCGTCCTACCGGGTCTCCCCGGTCACGCCGGTGAAGTCGAACCAGAAGTGGCACGCCGAGGTGTGGGCCCGGGGCAACGCCACCACCGGCACCACCCAGGTCGCGCTGAGCTGGTTCGACATCAACGACAAGTGGCTGGGCGGCGTGGCCTCGAACTGGCTGCCGAACGGCACCGTGGGCTGGACCAAGCTGGCGGTCGACGGTGTCGCCCCGGCCGGCTCGGCCAGCATGCAGGTTCACATCAAATCGGGCGACAACAAGGGCACGGTCTGGTTCGACGACGCGGTGATCACCGCGTCCTGAGGCACCAGAACCACGCCGATCTCGGCGAACAGGCGCTCGAAGGCGGCCACCGACCGCTCCCACGAGGAGGGGTCGGTGTGCCGCCTTCCCGTCTTCTCCGCCGCCTTCAGGATCGACGCGGCCAGGGCGGACGGGGACGCGGCGGGCGCGAAGACAGCCCCCGAATACTCCTCCGCGGCCTCCACGAGCCCGCCCACGGCGGTGACCACGACCGGCAACCCGTGGCTCATGGCGATATGCAGCGGCCCGCTGGCCGAGCTGCGCCGATAGGGCAGCACGACCATGTCGGCGGCCGCGAAGAACCCGTCCACCTCGGCGTCGGTCACGTAGCGGTTGACGAACGTGATGCGGGAGGCGGCCGGCGATTCCGCGATCAGCGTGGCCGGCAGCGTCCAGCCCTCCCACGTCTCCCCCACCACGGTGAGCTCATAGTCGTCCGGCAGCAGAGCAAAGGCTTCGATCAGATCTTCGAGGCCCTTGTACGGCCGGATGGTGCCGAAGAAGAGCAGACGGCGCCGCTCCGGGACGACGGCCCGGGGCGCCGGAACCACATGGTGGTCGAACGGCCCGTGCAGCACGATCTCGTCCGGGACGCCCCTGAGGTCGTACGTCTGCCGCAGCGCCACCCGGTCGAACCGCGAGTGGACCACCGCGCCGTCCATGCTGCGCAGCAGCGGCTTGATGAGCTTGCGGCAGTAGAGCGAGGCCCATTTGTGCGCGGCCTCGCCGGTGTCCTGCACCTCGTGGAACTCGACCACGATCTTGATGTTGAGAAGACGGGCGGCGAAGCACAGCACCAGGTAGGAATGGAGCACCGTCCCCGTCCACCACTGCAGCACCAGCACGTCGGGCCGGAACGAGCGCAGGAACCGCACGGCCCGGATCAGGCTCGGCACGGCCCACCAGTCGATCCCGTCCAGGACGCGCACCCCGTCGGCGTAGTCGAGGTCGTTGAGGCGCTGCCCCACGCGGGACCGTCCCGGATAGAGCCGGGTCGGCAGCAGCTGCCGCATGAGGATGGCGCCGACCTCGTAGCGGCCGGCCAGCGCGTTGCTGAGCCGGCAGGTGTAATAGCTGATCCCGGAGAGGAACCGCCAGCCGGATCCGACGACGACGACGCGGGTGGGCTCAGGCGTGGACGCACTCACGGTAGACCTCCTCGATCTGCGGGACGACGCGCGCGGCGGTGTAGTCGAGTCCGCGCTGGTGACCGGCCACCCGCAGCCGGCCGGCCAGACCGGGCTGGGTGAGCACCCGGACGATGGCGGCGGCGAGCCAGACCGGATCGCCCGGCGGCACGTGCAGGCCGGTCTCGCCGTCGCGGATCATGTCGGCCAGGCCGCCGGTCCGGGACGCGATCAGCGGGGCCCCGGCCAGCAGGGCCTCGACCGCGACCTGCCCCATCGCCTCGAGCAGGGACGGCACGACGCCGGCGGCGGCGCCGTGCCAGGCGGCCATCACCTCGTGGTGGGGCACGTTGTGCCGCACGATCACACCGTCCGGGATGGGCGGCGTGTCGTGCCGGGGCGTGCCGACGCAGACCAGCGGCGGCTTGTCGTCGCCGAGCCGCTGGTAGGCGTCGAAGAGCACGTCGATGCCCTTGTGCGGGCCGAGCGCGCCGACGAACAGCAGATAGGGCCGGTCCGGCAGCCAGGACGGCCGGGGCGTGCGCCGGGCCAGCTCGTCGAGGCCGTCCGGCACGAGGCTGCTGATCACCTTGACCGGCCGGTCGCCGGGGACGCGGGCCTGCGAGAGGGCCTCGGCCACGGCCGGCGAGATCGCGGTGAGCGCGTCGATGCCCCGGTGCCGCTGCGACCGCAGGGCCGTGGTGAGCAGGGCCGCGCGGGGGCGGCCGTACTGGCCGGAGGCGCACGGCAGGCAGCGCCCGAGCCGGGGACCGCCGCAGGTCTTGTCGTCCCGGGTGAAGGTCTTCTTGACGCAGGTCAGCCCGAAGTCGTGCGCGGTGTGCACGTGCGGCCGCCCCAGGCGGCCGAAGCGCAGCGGCAGATAGCTGTACATCAGCCAGTCGTGGCTGTGGATCACGTCGTAGTGGTTCGCGCTGAGGTGCGAGCGGATCGCCGCCATGGTCAGCGGGTCGGCCGTGGTCGGGTGGAACGGCTTGGACGCGTCCTCGTTCATGCCCGGGAGCACGGTGTTGGCCACGCTGCGGACGCGCCGCACCCGGACCCCGTTGATCTGCTCGTCGTGGGCCGCGCGCGGCGTGGCCAGGGTGAGCACGGTGACCTCGTGCCCCCTCCGGACCAGCTCCTCGCTGCTGGTGGCGATGCTGCGCTCAAGCCCGCCGATGATCGGCGCGTACAGGTTGGACAGGTGCAGGATCTTCAACGTTCCTCCCAGGGGGACGACGACGGAAGGCGATGACGGCGACCGCGACGGCGCCCGCACACTGCCCGGCCAGCCAGGCGATGCCGGCGCCCTCGATGCCGGTGCCGGGCAGCCAGAGCCAGGTGAGACAGAGGCAGATGAGCGCCATCAGCAGGTTCAGCCGCAGGCAGCGGCGATATTCGCCGAGCGACCGCCAGTGGGCCACGGCCAGGTTGGTGACGGCGTCGGGGATCGCGGCCAGCACGAGGATCCGCAGCAGCAGCTCACCCTCGGCCGCGTAGCCGGCGCTGAACAGGCCGAGGATCTCCTCTCCACAGGTGAACAGGGCCAGCGCCGGCGCCCCGATGACGACCAGCACGACCAGGGCGGCGCGGGGCAGGCCGGCCGCCGACCGGTTGGCCCGCTCGGCGTACATCGCCGAGGCCACCGCGGGCGACACCATGAACAGCACCGAGGCGGTCATCCAGGCCACGTAGAAGTGCCCGTTGGCCTCGGCGCCGAGCCGGGCCGTGACCAGCACCGGCAGCAGCGCGCTGGGCCCGGCCTGGGCGAGATTGATCAGGTGGTGCCCGGTCAGCGAGCTCCGCACGTGCGGCAGCTCGGCGCCGATCCCGGCGCCCCGGAGTTTCGCTCCCGGTCGCAGCCGGGTCAGGCTGACCCCCAGGGTGTACGCCGTGACGGCCACCGAGGGCACCGTCCAGGCAAGAAGCACCGCGGCCGGTCCGCCGACCCCGGACCAGATCAGCGCGCCCAGCGTGAGCACCTTGCCGACGGCCACCCCGAGGTTGCGCCCGAGCATGCCGTGGCTGGCCCGGTGCGCGATGAAGACGTAGTCGAGCAGCGTCGACGCGGTCAGCGCGACCGCGGTGACGATGAGGGCCAGGGCCCCACCGGCGCCGGCCAGGAAGGCGAAGTTGGCGCCGATCGCGGGCAGGACGGCCGCCGCCAGGAATGCCGCGAGGGCGGTCGACGAGCAGCCGAGAAGCAGCCCGGCGCTGACGATCCGCGACCAGGCGGCCAGGCCGGCGCCGGGCAGCCGCTGGATGAACATGTGCCCGACACCCAGATTGGACACCATGCTGACAACGGTGGCGACCGAGATGAGCGCGGTCGCGGTGCCGATCGCCGGTTGCGGAAGCTCCCGAGCGGCAAGCAGCCAGTACAGATAACCGAGTCCGGCCGTGCCGACCGTGCTCCCCATGATCAGCACACTGTTACGGGCCAGCGAGTCCCGCGCGACCGCCTTCAGCACGCGCCGCCCGCCCCTCGACCACTCACAGCTCCGCGGGCGTACAGGACCGTGCTGGTGGCGCCGAGGCTGACCTCGACGCGGTGCAGGCAGCCGTCCGCCGGCGGGGGCGGCACGAAGACCTCGACCGCCCGCGTCGTGTCGGCCGCGATGCGCAACGGGCGGGCCGAGACCAACCGCTCGCCCACGCGCACCCGCAGCGGCGCCACCGCCGGCGGCGAACCGGCGCTGCTCACCCTCAGCGGCAGCATCAGGCCGCCGGCCGGGATGCGCACCGGGCCGGTGACGTCACCGGCCCAGCCGTTCAGCGCGAGGCTCGTGTAGCCCGGCTCCGGCGGGTGCGGCATCCGGGCGTACATCTGAACCGCCGCCACCCCCACGATCAGCGTGAGCACACCGGGAATCGCCACCGCGAGGGCGGTGCGGGCCAGCCGCGGATCGTCCGCCACCTTCCCCGTCCGCTCGCGGATCAGCACCACGACGGTCACCACGAGCAGCATCACCGCGAGCCCGGCCGTGATCGACTCGGCCCGGATGCGCACACCCGCCGCGTGCAGGGCGATCGCGGTGAACGGCAGGCTGACCAGCCCGGCCGCCGTGGCCAGGCCGAGGCGGGCCAGGGCGGGCATGGTCTCCGCGGCCAGCGCCCGCAGCCACAGCTCGCCCAGGACGAGCAGCACGGCCAGCAGGACCAGCGGGAACACCACAGGCAGACCGCTGCCGAACGCCAGCAGGAGCAGCCCGGCCGAGCCGGCGGCCAGCAGCCGGAACGTCGTCATCGTCCTGCCCGCGCGAAGTCGAAGCGGTAGATCGCGATGTTGCCGCTGTCGTAGATCTTGATGGTCCACGGTGTGCGGTCGAACTTGGTCAGCTGACCGAGCGTGAACGCGGGGCGCCCGTCGTGCGGGACCGGCTCGTTGGTCTCGAAGTAGATCTGGATCTCCGGCACCTCCCGGGCCATCCGCTTGTCGACGATCAGATAGCCGAACCGCCATGCGCTGAGCTGCTGGATCAGCTGCCTCGGGGCGGGCCGGCCGGGCTGGGTGAGATAGAGGTCGTACGTGGGGAAGGTGACCGAGCCGGTGACCGGGTTCTGCCCGCCGTACGAGCCGAAGATCAACCCGGAGTAGCGGTCGGCCACGATCCGCAGCTCGCGTCCCTGCGTGGCCCGCAGCCAGGCCGACGCGGCCCGCACCTCGGGGATGGACGAGCGGGTGTCCGAGCCGAAGACCGGCGGGCCCGGGAAGCGGTAGGACGGGTTCATCCCGGCCGCGGTGTTGCCGACCGCCGCCACCGCGCAGACCGCGAGCAGCAGGCCGGCCGCCATGGCCTTGCCGAGCTTGCGCACCGGGCGGTCGAGCAGCGTCACCACCAGCGGCGCGACCACCAGCGCGATGCCGAGATAGCTGAACGCCCACGACCGCCGGGCGCCCTCGGCCCCGGACGGGGTGAGGATCAGCAGGGCGGCCGGGAAGTAGAACGAGCCGAGCACGAGCATGGCCAGCGCGCCACTGCGGGCGACCGGCTCGGTGCCGTGGCCCCGGCGCAGGCGCAGGGCGGCGGCCGCCATCGCGACCGCGGCCAGGCCCTGCGCGCCGAACGCGGCCGCCTGCTCCCACCAGGGTGCGATCGACTCGCGGAACAGCGTCCGGCCGCCACCGCCGCCGTCGCCGGCCATCCCGGCGATCTGGTCGAGGGCGCGGGCCAGATAGGGGTCGAGATAGCCGGTGGTGCGCGGCGCGACGAGCGCCAGCCAGGCCACCACCAGCGCGGCCGCGGCCAGGGTCAGCCCCCACGCGGTCATCGGCACCGCGACCGGCGTGCCCCGGCGCACGGCCCGGACGGTGACCACCAGGCAGATAATGATCATGACGGCGATCAGAGCGATCGCGGTCAGGTGGTGGGTGGCGATGGTGGCGCCGGAGAGCATCACGGTCACCGCGGCCCAGCCGGCCCGGGAGCGGCGGGCCGGCCCGCGCATCGCCCGGTGCAGCGCCACCAGCGTCCACACCAGCAGCGCGATCGCCAGCGACTCGTAGCCGAACTGGGTGTCGAAGAACAGGAACGAGCTGTTCAGGCTGTAGATGACGGCGGACACGGCGGCGATCCGGCCGTCCTGCCAGATCTCCTCGGCCAGCACGGTCACGCCGAGCACCACGAGCACGTGGGCGGCGGCCAGCACGAGCAGCGCCGCGTGCCAGACCGAGATGCCGGTCAGCGCGCTGACCGAGGCCACCGTCGAGTGCAGGCCCGGGAAGTCGCCGACCACCTTGACGATCGGGTTCTGCTCGAACAGGCGGCCGTCGAGCAGGATCTCCTTGCTCTGCCGCCAGTGGGCGAACTCGTCGTGGTAGAGCGGCCCGAACGGGTTGCGCAGCAGCTTGGGCAGGAACGTGAAGCCGGCGTAACCGGCCAGCACGGCGACGCGCAGCCGGGCGCCGGTGGCCCGGCGCACCGCCCAGCACACGGCGGGCAGCGTGAAGACCAGCATGCCCAGCCAGAACAGGCCGAACTGGGAGCCGCGGTCCCACTCGGCGGCCCGGTTCGCGGCCACCAGCAGCGCCGCCCCGGCCACGCCGGCGACGGTCAGGGAGGCGGCGCACCACAGCTCCGGCCGGCCTCTCGCCGGAGCGGGCGCCGGGCGCGTCCGCTCGCCGGAGCGGGCCAGAAGAGTCAGGGTCATCGGCCGGCCTGTTGGATCACCCGGACCGGCGGGGCGACGGCGGCGTAGACCTCCCGGGTCGCCACGACGACGTCGTGCCAGGTCGGCAGCGGGTTACGGCCGAGCGTGGCCCGCTCCGCCTCGGCCGCGGTCACCATCGCCTCGGCCAGCGCCACCTCGTCGTCCGGGTTGACCAGCCACAGCGGCACCCCGGGCCCGGCCATCGAGGCCAGCTCGCGGTGGGCCGGGATGAACGAGGCCACGGTCGGGATGCCGGCGGTCAGCGCGTCCGCCACGGCCATCCCGAACGCCTCGTGCTCGGACGCCGAGACCAGCGCGGCCGCGGTCGCCATCCGGCCGGCGAACGCGTCGCCGGGCAGCCGGCCGTGGAAGGCCACCCGCTCGGGGCCGAGCCCGATCCGGCGGGCGAGCTGCTCGAGCTCGTCGGCCGCGGGCCCCGAGCCGACCACGTCGAGCCGGTGGTCCTCGGGCAGGTGGACCATGGCCCGGATCACCCGGTCGACCCGCTTGTAGCGCTCCAGCCGCCCGACGCAGAGGATCGAGGTGCCCTCACCGGCCTCGGTCTCGGCGACCGGCGCCGGATCGGTGCCGTTGGGCACCACCACCATCCGGTCCCGGGCCTCCGGGAAGTGGCTGATCAGCAGCTCCCGCTCGGCCCGGGTGACGCAGATGATCCGGGCCGAGCGGGCCACGATGCGGCGGCCGACCGGGCGGTAGATCGGGTGCAGCGCCGCCCGCAGGCGGCTGTGCCCGGTGCCGTGATAGTGCGGCGTGAACACCAGCGGGGTGCTGTTGGTCAGGGCGGCCGGCAGCGCGGCCAGCGCGTGGTAGCTGTGCGCGTGCAACACGTCGTACCGCCCGGCGTGACGCCGCAGCCACCGCCACAGCGGAAGCGAGAAACGGTAGTTGGCCGCCGCGACCGTGAGCGGGAAGCGGCGGACCAGCACCCCGTCGATCTCCTCCTCGGAGCCGGCGGCGTGCTGGGTGAGCACCTCGATCTGGTCACCGGCGGCGACCAGGGCGGCGCAGAGCCGGCGCGCGTGGGTCTCCACCCCGCCTATGTCGGGGTGGTAGGCGTTCGTGACGACGCCGATCCTCACCGGGTGCGCTCCGGCGCGCGCCGGGCGCCGGTCGCACGGCGGCGCGGCCACTCGCGGGCGATGGTCCGCAGCACCCGCAGGCCGTCGGTGAGCGCGTTCAGGTTGCTCTCGCCGTGGATGCGCTGCTGCTCGAAGCTGGGCACCTCGACGATGCGCAGCCGGGCCCGGGCCGCCCGCAGGTTGAGCAGGGTCTCGATCTCGAAGCCGTCGCCCCACAGCCGGCCGTCGCGGCTCTTGACCGGCACCGGGCTCGTGCTGTCCAGGTCGAAGACGTCCAGGCAGCGCGACCAGAAGGCGTTGTAGCCGTAGCAGAGGTCGCTGTACCGGGTGCGGAACAGGATGTTGACCATCAGGCTCAGGCAGCGGTTGCCGGCCCGGCGCAGGCGGGTGATGTCGGCGCTGCCGCCGCTGCCGCTGAACCGCGAGCCCTTGGCGAAGTCGGCGCCCGAGCGCAGCGCCGCGATGAAGCTGGGGATCTCCTTGGGGTCGGTCGACCCGTCGGCGTCGATCATGACGATGATGTCGCCCGTGGCGGCGGCGAAACCGCAGGCCAGAGCGTTGCCCTTGCCCTTGCGGTTCTGCGTGACGATGCGGATGCCGGGCATGAGCCGGCGCGCGGTCTCGACGGTGTCGTCGGTCGACCCGCCGTCGACCAGGATCACCTCGTCGACCTCGGGCAGCCGGGCCATCACGTGCGGCAGGTTCTTGGCCTCGTTGAGGGCGGGGATGATGACGCTGACCAGGGGCTCACTCGCGGGCACGACCACCGGCGGCGGTAGCTCGGTTCCCGTCCCGGCCTCGGGGCGGACGTAGGGGACCGTAGACATGACTTCTCTCCAAGGACTCGGTGGCGATTGCCGGGGACACCGGCGCCGCCATCACGCCCGGCGGCACCGGCGTTTCTTCTTCGGTCAGGCCCCTGCGCCGTCGACGGACCAGGAGTAGACGTCCTGCTTGGACAGGGCGGTGCCGGTGCCGGCGGTGAAGCCGACCCACGCGCCGGACTCCTCGACCTCGTCGGCCAGGTTCACCTCGTGCTCGAGCGCCAGCTGCTCCTCCGAGCCCGCGCTCAGCGACTTCACGTAGACCTGGAGCAGCGACTCGTCGGCGTCGTAGACGACACGGGCCGAGAACGGCTTGCCGTACAGCGGAATCCCCGACTCGGCCGTGTCGGCCTGGAAGTCGGGGTTGCCGCCCATGACGACGGCCAGGTGGTTGCTGCTCGGGTCGTTCGTGTTCTGCCAGGTGTCGAACTCGATGGCGACGCTGGGCTTGATACCGCGGTAGCCGAGGCCACCACCCCAGCCGCCGAGCGCGCGCGGGCCCTTCGACTGCACGACGAAGGCGACGCCGTCGGCGCCGGGCTCGCCGTGGTGCAGATAGACCTTGAAGGTCGACTCGAACGACCGCGTGACGTCGAGCTTCTGGGTGGCCCAGGCCGAGCCCATCTGCTTGTAGCCGCCGGCGGTGAGCCGCAGCACGCGCTGGTCGACCCGGCCGCCCGACGACCAGATCAGGTCGGCGCTGCCGTTGCGGTCGAGCGTCGACGACGCGCCCTTGAAGGTCTCGTAGTCGATCAACGGATCGTCGGACGCCGCGGAGGCGCCCGCCGGGGACAGGGCGGCCGCTATCGACAGGGCGAAGGCGGCGACCAGACCTCCCCGGACAACTCTCGTGGAACGTGAAGAAGACACGGTTCTGCGCTCCAAATCGGATGATTTGCCCCAAGTGGGACGTGGCCTAAAGTAGGGCAGCACGCCGAGCCGCGGGCCCGAGTCTCGACTATTTGTCCCTAATGGGAGGCAGTCGGCCGGTTAGCCCACCCCGGCTCCTAAGCTGTGGTGCGTGCGCCGATTCGCGTTCCTGGACGCCCCGACCCCGCTCGCCTTCGCCCACCGGGGCGGCGCCGCCGAGGGCGACGAGAACACGGCCGAGGCGTTCGCCCGCGCGGTCGCCCTGGGCTACCGCTACGTCGAGACCGACGTGCACTCCACCACCGACGGCGTCCCCGTCGTCTTCCACGACTCGTCACTGCTGCGGCTGACCGGCACCGAGGGCCGGATCGGCGCCCTGAGCTGGACCGATCTGCGGACCGTGCGGATCGGCGGCGCGGCCGCGATCCCCCGCCTGGACGAGGTCCTCGACGCCTGGCCCACGATCCGCTTCAACATCGACGTCAAGGCCGACGCCGGCGCCGATCCCACGGTCGCGGCCGTCCGGCGCGCCGGCGCGGCCGAGCGCGTCCTGCTGGCCTCGTTCAGCGACCGCCGCCTGGCCCGGCTGCGCGCTCTGGCCGGTCCGGCGGTGGCGACATCGATGGGCCCGGCCTCGGTGGCCCGCTTGCGCTTGGCGTCGTTGTTGGGCGTACGGCTGAAGCTGCCCCCGTCGATCGCAGCCGCCCAGGTCCCGGCGCGGCAGGGCCCGGTGACCGTGGTCGACCGCCGGTTCGTCGCCACCGCCCACCGCTCGGGCCTCCAGGTCCACGTATGGACGGTCGACGACCCGGCCGAGATGGACCGGCTGCTCGGCCTCGGCGTGGACGGCATCATGACCGACCGCCCGGAAATCCTGCGGAATGTTTATCGCGAACGCGGCGCCTGGCCGGGTGAATAGTCACTCAGGATGGCTTCGCCGTAACATTCCGAGGCTATTCTCAGGTTCGGGCCCTACGGTGGGACCATCCAGTGACGCTGAGGAATGTGCACTGGTCAGCAAACTTTTGTGTGATCTTGGTGAACCCTCGACATCATCCGTTCGGAGGATGTCCGGGGTTCGAGGGCGGTCGCATATCTTTTCTTTAATTCCCGGATAAGAATCCATCAACTTCCTCATCGGAATTGCGTTTCAGCGGGCGCGCTCCTACCGTCTGGGTGCCGGTGGGAATTGTCGCCGGGTGGATTTCCGGGAAGATGAGGTATCGCGCATGCGCAGGTCTGCTTACCGCCGTGCGGCCGCCACGCCGTCGGGACGCAACCGGCGGCTGTTCGCGGTCGGCGCGGTCATCACCGCCGCCGGCGCGGCGGTCGCCTTCGCTCAGATCGGTAACGCCGCCACCAACGACCGGCCCGAGGGCAGCGGGGCCGGCAAGGTGGTGAACGGGCAGGTGATCCTCACCGACACGTGCGTCGACAGCAACCTGACTCCGCACGACGGCTTCCAGAACGGCAACCGGTGCGTCTCCACCGAGTTCGGCGAGGTCGGCGAGGCGGCGAACAACCCGTCCCTGCTGATCACCGACGCGCCCCAGCAGGTCGCGCCGAACACACCCTTCACCCTCAAGATCAGCACCCGCAACCTGATCCGCGACCGCTTCCTGGCGGCCGGCAAGGGCGGGTACTACGTGGAGAGCTCGGTGCTCCAGGACGGCCTGGTGCGCGGCCACTTCCACACGGCGTGCCGCATGCTCGAGAACACGAACGCGGCCCCCGCGCCCGACCCGGTTCCCGCGTTCTTCGTGGCGACCGAGGACAGCCGGGGCAGCGCCACGCCGGACGAGGTCAGCATCACCGTGCCGGGCGTGCCGACCGAGGGCACCGCGCAGTGCGCCTCGTGGGCCGGTGACGGCTCGCACCGCGTGCCGATGATGGTCCGCGCCAACCAGACGCCCGCCATCGACGCCATCCGCATCACCGTCCGCAACGCCGCCGGCGGCGGCGACAACGGCGGCGGCGACAACGGTGGCGGCGACAACGGTGGCGGCGACAACGGCGGCAACACTGGCGGCGGCGACAACGGCGGCAACACCGGCGGCGGCGACAACGGCGGCAACACCGGCGGCGGCGACAACGGCGGCAACACCGGCGGCGGCGACAACGGCGGCAACACCGGCGGCGGGAACAACGGCGGGAACACGGGCGGCGGCAACAACGGTGGCGGCAACGGCACCAATGGCGGCGGCGTGACCCCGACCAAGCCGCCCACGAAGGCCCCGACGCAGGCTCCGCCCGGCACGCCGGCCGACACCAAGGACGACTTCACGCCGGACCCGACCACCCCGGCCACCAAGCCGACCACGAAGGCCCCGGTCAAGCCGGCCACGACGACCAAGCCCGCCACCGGCTCCGGCACCGGGACCGGAACCGGCAGCGACTCCGGCACCGACGACTCCGGCTCGGGGAACGGCACCACGGAGCAGGAGGAGACTCCCGCCCAGGAGCCCACCACCAAGGCGGCGCCCAAGCCCCGCGCCACCAGCAGTTCCCCGGCCGCGGCGGCCGGCGGCACCGACTACACCTACTCGAACGGCGAGGACGGCCAGTTCAACTCGGGCAACAAGGCCCCGGTGGCCGAGCAGGTCGCCCAGGTGCAGGCCGAGAGCGCCACCAAGGAGCAGGGTGGCCTGCTCGCCCTGACCGGCAGCAACACGTTCGCCGCGATCGCCGGCGCCGCGGTTCTGCTGCTGGCCGGCATGGCGATCATGGCCTTCACCCGCCGCCGCCGTCCGGGCACCACCTGGGAGTAAGTGCCGACAGCAGCAACAGGGGCGGCCCGCCAAGTGCGGGCCGCCCCTTTGTGCGTATGACCGGAAAACCTAAGCGTGCGGGGATCAGTGATCCCGAACTCAGCAACTGAGGGTAGCCTTACCAACCGGACGCCCAAGGAAGAGGTTCGACATGGCGAACAGGCCGGCACGCGCGGCGACCGAGGCGGTCGTCACCCGGGTTGAGCAGCTCACCCCGCACATGGTCCGCGTGGTGGTCGGAGGCGACGCCCTCAGGGCCATCGACGCGAGCAGGTGCACCGACCACTACGTGAAGGTGCTCTTCCCCGCGGACGGCGTCACCTATCCCGAGCCGTTCGACATGGCCGCGATCCGCGAGGGCTTCCCGCGCGAGCAGTGGCCGGTCGTGCGGACGTACACGATCCGCAAGTGGCTGCCCGAGGTCCCCGAGATGTGGGTCGACTTCGTGGTGCACGGCGACGAGGGCATCGCGGGCCCGTGGGCGACCCGGGCCGAGCCGGGCGACCCCTTCCGGTTCATGGGCCCCGGTGGTGGTTACGCGCCCAGCGCCGGCGCCGGGTGGCACCTGCTGGCCGGTGACGAGAGCGCCCTCCCGGCGATCGCGGCCGCGCTCGAGGGCATGCCCGCGGGCGCCAAGGTCACCGCCTTCATCGAGGTCGAGGGCCCCGACGAGGAGCAGAAGATCGAGACCGAGGCCGGGATCACCTGGCTGCACCGGGCCGGCCGCGCTCCCGGCGAGCTGCTGATCGAGGCCGTACGAGGTCTCGAGTTCCCCAGCGACGATGTGCAGGCCTTTGTTCACGGCGAGGCCAACTTCGTCAAGGACCTGCGGAAATATCTGAAGGTCGAGCGGGGCATCCCGATGGATCAGCTCTCGATCTCGGGATATTGGCGGCGCGGCATGAACGAGGACGGCTGGCAGTCCTCCAAGCGCGAATGGAACCAGCAGGTGGAACAGGAGCAGGACCGGGCGTAAGCGGCCCGGCCCGGCGGTCGATGATGGGTAAGTGGTGACCGCCGAGGAAGACCTGACACAAAGCTCCACCAAGGGCCGCTTGATCGCGGTGGCCGCCCTGCTGCTGGCCGCGGTCAACCTGCGGCTGGCCGTCACGAGCGTCGGCCCGGTGCTCAGCGAGATCCGTTCCGGGCTGGGCATGAGCTCCAGCGTGGCCGGACTGCTCACCTCGGTGCCGGCGGTGTGCTTCGCCGGCGTCGGCTTCCTGGCGCCGCGGCTGGCCCGGCGCTTCGGCCCGGCCCGCGTGATCCTCGCCGGCATGGTGGTGCTGGCGGCCGGGCTCGCGGTCCGCCCGTACGCGCCCGGAACCGCTCTGTTCCTGCTCTTGAGCCTGGTCGCGCTGGCCGGCATCGCGGTGGTGAACGTGCTGCTGCCGTCGGTCGTGAAGGCGTACTTCCCGGATCGGGTCGGCACGATGACCGGCCTGTACACGGTGTCGCTGAACATCGGCGCGACCGTGGCCGCGGCGACCACGGTGCCGCTGACCGCGAGCGTCTTCGGCGACGACTGGCGCCTGGGCCTGGCCTGCTGGGCGGCGGTGGCCGTACTGGCCGTGCCGGCGTGGCTCCCGCTGGCCCGGCAACCGTTCGCTCCCGACCCCGAGAGCCACAAGGCCGATGTCGTACGGGTGACCCGCCACCCGGTCGCGTGGGCGCTGGCCGTCTATTTCGGCATGCAGTCGACCTCGGCGTACGTCATCATCGGCTGGCTGCCGCAGATCTACCGCGACGCCGGCATCTCGGCCGAGCGGGCCGGCGTGTACTTCGCGGTGACCTCGTTCCTGGGCGTGCCGCTGGGTTTCCTGCTCTCGTCGCTGGCCGGCCGGGTCCGCAGCCAGAGCTGGATCGCGGTCGTCCTGGGCCTGTTCGGCCTGGCCGGCTACGGCGGCCTGTGGTGGTCCCCGGCCGCCGCCCCGCTGCTGTGGGCCATCCTGCTGGGCATCGTGAACACGGCGTTCCCGCTGGTCCTGACGATGATCGCCCTCCGCGGCCGCACTCCCGCGACGGTGGTGAAGCTGTCGGCGTTCGCCCAGAGCACCGGCTACCTGTTCGCCATCCCCGGCCCCATCCTGGTCGGCGTCCTCCACGACCACACGAACGGCTGGCGGGCCCCCTTGACGTTCGTCCTCCTGCTGATGATCCCCCAGATCATCGCCGGCTTCTTCGCCGGCCGGGACCGCCAGATCTGACTGTTCCTCGCCCCTCCGATGCCCTACCTTCAACCCCATGACCGGCGACATCTGGGCGGCCGGCGACGCCTATGAGGCGTACGTCGGGCGGTGGAGCCGCCGGGTCGCCCCGCTCTTCGTCGAGTGGCTCGGCGTCCCGGGCGGCCGCCGCTGGCTCGACGCCGGATGCGGTACGGGCGCGCTCACCTCGGCGATCATGGCGGCCGGCCCGGCGGATGTCATCGGCCTCGACCCGTCGCGCGGATTCCTGAGGTCGGCCCTCGACGCCACCCGGGTGGCCGGCGACGCCGCCGCGCTCCCCCTGCGCGACAGCTCTTTCGACGCCGTCGTCAGCGGCCTCGCGCTCAACTTCGTGCCCGACCCGGCCCACGCCGTCGCCGAGTTCACCCGCGTCGCCGCGCCCGGGGCGGTCGTGGCCGCGTACGTCTGGAACTACGCCTCGGGAATGCCGATGATGCGGCACTTCTGGGACGCCGCGGCCGCACCCGATCGCGACGAGAGCCGGAGATTTCCGATTTGTCACGAGGAAGCGTTACGTGAGGCCTGGTCGGACGCCGGCCTGACCAGCGTGCGGACCCGCGCCATCGAGATCCCCACCGTCTTCGCCAGCTTCGACGACTACTGGACCCCGTTCCTCGGCGCCACCGGTCCCGCCCCGGCCTATCTGGCCGGTTTGAGCGACTCGGAAAGGCGTCGGATTCGCGACGATTTGCGCCAACGCCTGCCCGTCACGGAGACCGGCGAGATCCCGCTGACCGCCTCCGCGTGGGCCGTCCGAGGGCGTAAAACCGCAGGCTGAGTCCTCTCCTTCATTCACGGTCTCATTCACGACCGTTCATGCGGTTTTCAGCTCGTCCCCATGTATCAATGGGTTCGACGACCGAAACCGAGGGGTTCTCGTGGTTTCCAAAGAACTCACCCCAGCCCACCGGATGGCAGCGATCGGCATCCTCCAGCGTGACGATCCCGCCCTGCGCACACCGGCCCGTCCCTTCGATCTCCCCCGCGAGGCCGCACAGGCCCGCCGCGTCATCGACCGGGTCCTCGCCGCGATGGACCGGGTCGCCCGGGCGCACGTCTTCGCCAAGGGCATGGGCCTGGCCGCGCCGCAGATCGGCATCGACCGCGCCGCCGCCGTGATCCGCCCGGCCGATCCCGGCGGCAGCGAGATCGTGCTGCTCAATCCCCGCATTGTGGACGAGTCCCGGCGCCACGACGTGCAGTACGAGGGCTGCATGAGCTTCTTCGACGTGCGCGGCCGGGTGCACCGGCCGCTCAGCGTCGAGGTCGAGCACCGGCGCCTCGACGGCGGCCTGGTCATCACGCGGTTCACGGGCGGGCTGGCCCGCCACGTCTGCCACGAGATCGACCACCTGGAGGGCCGTTTCTACACCGACCGGATGCCGGCCGGCGACGAGGTCATCCCGCTGTCGCAGTACCGCGGCTCAGGCCGCCCGTGGGGCTGACGACCGCGGCGCCGCGAACCGCCAGCGCAGCCGCACCTGGCTGGTCAGCAGCAGTTCCCGCATCCGCATCGTGTGCAGCACCGTGCCGTCGTCGGCGTGGGCCACGGTCGGTGTGTACGACTTGATGCCCGCGTACGACAGCACCTCGGCGCCCACCTCGGCCCCGAGCGACTCCGGCAGCCGCAGCGACACGGTCAGGGCCCGGGTCGGGAAGCGGACCTCCCGCTGGAACCACTGGCCGTACTGGCTGGCCGGCACCCGGTACGAGTAGGCCACCCGGGTCTGTTCGCCCGGGTAGAGGGGGAACCGGGCGCGCGCGTTGCCGAACACGAGGGCCAGTTTCAGATACGCGTCGCTGGTGCGCGTGACGCGTACGTCCATAAGCTCCTCGCCGGCCGCGGCCGCGAAGTCGAGATCGGCCAGGCGTAGCGGTTTCTCCTGGTAGAGACGCCGGGAAACGCCGGGCTGATCGGGGAAACGGTCGACGTCGATGCGGACCGGGCAGGTGGTGACCGGGCGGTCGCCGACGTTGCGGACGAGCCGCTCGACCCGGCAGACGTACCAGTCGTCGGTGTAGGTGAGGGTGGCCAGCTCGTCCTCGATGACGATGGTGGCCGGCAGCATCTGGCTCGGCTCATAGCCGGAGCGGGCGGCCGGCTCGAGCTCACCGGTGGCCTGCCGGCAGCCCGTGTACGCCTCGATGATCTCGGACCCGCTCGCCAGAACCGCCTCGGCGCGGCAGGCGAACTCGAAGGTCGGGTGGTGACGCAGGCTCTCCACGTGGCTGATGTACGACGGGTGGTAGCCCATCGACGCGGCGAGCTGCTTCTTGGAGAGGCCCCTGCGTGTACGCCAGGCGTTCAGCACCTGCGCGAACGCGGATCGGGCCGCGAACTCGAGTTGTGAGGTCATCACACACTCCTGACGGGACGCTGTCCGGCCATGATGCCCCACCACGACAGTCACTGCCAGCGCTCAGGGCGTCACCGAAAGAAATTGTTGAATGACCGGCGCAAGGGTTTTCCCTGATTCGGTGACGACCATCGATGCCTAGCGTCCTTCAACAAGTCACCCCTGAAGGAGTACGCGCGTGAAACGTCGAACCCCCCTGATCATGGCGGCGGCCGCCGGAACCCTGGCCGCCACCGCCATGGTCGCCGTCGCCCAGCCGGCCACCGCCGTCCCACAGGATCCGCAGTCGGCCGCCGCCAAGGCCGATGCCCTCGTCGCCTCCCGCCCCGCGGTCCTGGCCGCCAGCCCGAACGAGACGTTCCAGCGGCGCCAGGTCTACAGCTCCGCCGGCTTCAACTACGTCGCCTACGACCGCACCTACAACGGCTTTCCGGTGATCGGCGGCGACTTCGTCGTGGTCACCGACTCGGCCGGCGCCACCAGGTACACGTCGGTGGCCCTGACCCAGCCGATCGGCGAGATCTCGACCGTGCCCCAGCTGGCCGACACCGCGGCCGCCGGCATCGCCAGGGCGCAGCTCAAGACGGTGACCGAGGTGGAGGGCACGAAGCTCGTCGTGGTCGCCCTCGACAACAAGCCGGGCAAGCTGGCCTGGGAGACCACGGTCAAGGGGACCAGCGCCGAGGGGCCGAGCCGGCTGACCGTCGACGTCGACGCGGCCTCGGGCGCCGTGCTGCGCGAGTACGAGCACGTCACCGACGTCTCCGGCACCGGAACCGGCTGGATCAACGGCTCGGTCACGCTGGACACCACGCAGTCCGGCTCGACCTACACGTTGCAGGACCCGAGTCACACCACGATCCGCTGCCAGGACGCCGCGAACAACACGACCTTCAGCGGCAGTGACAACGTCTGGGGCAACGGCACCGGCACCAACAAGGAGACCGGCTGCGTCGACGCCTTCTACGTGGCGCAGAAGCAGTACGCGATGCTCTCGGCGTGGCTGGGCCGCAACGGCCAGAACGGCAGCGGCGGCGCCTGGCCGATCCGGGTCGGCCTGAACGACCAGAACGCGTACTACGACGGCACCCAGATCCAGATCGGCAAGAACACGGCCGGCCAGTGGATCTCCTCGGCGGACGTGGTCGGCCACGAGCTGGGCCACGGCATCGACGACTACACGCCGGGCGGCATCTCGAACGGCAACACCCAGGAGTTCGTGGCCGACACCATCGGCGCCGCGACCGAGTGGTACATCAACAACCCCAACGACGCCCCCGACTACCAGGTCGGCGAGGAGGTCAACCTGGTCGGCAGCGGCCCGATCCGGTACATGTACAACCCGTCGCTGGCCGGGGACGACAACTGCTACTCCAGCAGCACCCCGGGCGACGAGGTGCACGCCGCCGCGGGCCCCGGCAACCACTGGTTCTACCTGCTCGCCCAGGGCACCAGCGGCAACGGCCAGCCGGCCAGCACGACCTGCAACGGCAGCACGGTCACCGGCCTCGGCATCCAGAACGCCATCAAGATCATGTACAACGCGATGCTGATGAAGACGTCCAGCTCCTCGTACCTGAAGTACCGCACCTGGACGCTGACCGCGGCCAAGAACCTGTTCACGGGCAGCTGCACCGAGTTCAACACGGTCAAGGCCGCGTGGGACGCCGTCAGCGTCCCGGCCCAGTCGGCCGACCCGACCTGCACCGGCGGCACCACGCCGCCGACCACCCCGCCGACCACCACCCCGCCGCCGACCACCGGCTGCACCGGCACCAACGCCACCGACGTGACGATCCCCGACGCCGGCTCCGCGGTGACCAGCACGATCACGATCGCCGGATGCGCCCGGTCGGCCTCGGCCACCTCGACCATCGCGGTCAACGTGGTGCACACCTACCGCGGTGACGTGAAGCTCGACCTGGTCGCGCCGGACGGCACGGTGTACGCCCTGAAGGCCACGTCGTCTTCGGACAGCGCGGACAACATCGTGACCACGTACACCAAGAACCTGTCGAGCGAGGCCGCGAACGGCGCCTGGAAGCTGCGGGCGCAGGACGTCTACTCGGCCGACACCGGCTACATCAACACCTGGACCCTGACCCTCTGATCCAGTTTTGCGGTGCCGGGGAGCACCTGGGTTGCCCCAGGTTGCTTCCCGGTTCCGCTGCTTCATCCGCGCTCCGGCTCCCCGATCTGACTGGCGACAGCCGATCGAAAGAAGGAGCCACCTCTTGAAGCGTTTCGTCCGCCGCGCCGTCGTCACCGCCGCCCTCGCCGCCATCCCGACGCTGTTCGGCGCCCCGGCTTTCGCGGCCGCCCAGGCCGCGCCGACGACCCCCGCCGCGTACGAGGCCGAGGTCGTCAAGCTCACGAACGCCCAGCGGGTCAAGAACGGCTGCAAGAGCCTCCGCACCGACGCCCGCCTGACCACCGCCGCCCGCGCCCACAGCACCGACATGGTCAAGAAGAGCTTCTTCAGCCACACCGGCTCGGACGGCAGCAACTTCGTGACCCGCGAGGTCCGCGCCGGCTACCCGCGCAACGGCGCCGCCGCCGAGAACATCGCCTGGGGCTACCGCACCCCGCAGCAGGTCGTCACTGGCTGGATGAACAGCTCGGGCCACCGCAAGAACATCCTGAACTGCGCGAACACCGCGGTCGGGGTCGGCGTGGCCTACACGTCGGGCGGCGCACCGTACTGGACGCAGGACTTCGGCCGCGTCTGATTTTGCCGATACAGCCCGAAAGGTACCTAACCCCCGGTTAGCGTGCTGATGTGCCTTGGGCTGCGTTTTCCCGGTGGATGGCGGTCATCATGATGGCCGCCGTCCTGTACGTCGTCGGAGCCGCCGATCCATTGGACCAGCGTCCGGTGGGCGCCGCGCAGAGCACCTGCGCCTCCCCGGTAGCGCTCCGCAACGGCGACTTCGAGTCCCCACTGATCGCCGACGGCTCGGTCGCCGCCGTGCCTCTCCCCGGCTGGGAGGGCGGCCAGGCACTGTTGCGCCACGACGACGGCCAGCACGCCGAGCTCACCACCGGCACGATCCACCAGGACGTGACCACCACCCCTGGCCAGACTCTGCACTGGGAGCTACGCCACCGCGGCGGCACCCTGACCGTCCTGGCCGGCTCAGCCACAGGCCACCTCGAGCAGCAGGGCGACGTCATCAGCGGCGACCGGGCCGCCTGGGCCACGTACGCCGGCGCCTACACGGTCCCCGAGGGCCAGACCACCACGCGTTTCGCCTTGCGCGCCACCGGCCCCACCGCGATCGACGCCGTCGCCTTCGGCACCCCCGCCTGCCTGGTCACCACGACCACCGTCAGCAAGTCGAAGGCCAAGGTCAAGGACCGTCTGTCGTACGTCGTCACGACGCGCAACGCGGGCGGCAACCCGGCTCGGTCCACGACCATCACGAACGCCCCCTCCGCCATCGAGGTCGGCATCCTGCGCCCGGGCGAGAGCCACACCCGGACGTACGAGGTCCGCGTGGCCCCCGACAACGCCGGCACCACGCTCCGCACGAGGACGACCGCCGAATACGCGACCACCTTGACCGGCTCGGGCGACAGACTGACCTCGACCTCGAACACGGTAGGCACCGAGATCGCCCCCGCCGCGGATCTCACGGTCGACGCCACCTCCGAAGCCGGCCCCGTGACGACGTACGAGATCACCACCGGCAACAAAGGCCCCAGCCCCGCCGAGTCGGCCCAGGTGACCGCCGCCCTCCCCGACGGAGCCACCGCCGTCTCGGCCACCTCTCCCGGCGGCACGTGCGCCGTCACCAGCACCACCGCCGAGTGCTCCTACCCCACCCTGCCGCCGGGCGAGTCCCGAACGATGACCGTCACCGCCGTCGACTCCCACGACGACGTCACGGTGACCGCATCCAGCACCACCGACGAGTTGACCCCACGCGACAACGTGATCGGCTTCGAACCTTCCCCGGCGGACACGCCACCGGCCGACCGCCCCTTGAACCTCACGGTCACCACCAGCACCCCACGCGTCGCGCGCGACGGAACAGCGAGCTTCCAGGCGACCGTACGCAACGACACCGACGCCCCGGCGGCCGCGACCGTCCGTGTCCGGCCAGCCTCCGGTCTGGCCATCACCGCGGGCACGCCCGACGTGGGCGCCTACAGCGACGGCACGTGGACGGTCCCCGAAATCCCACCGGGCGCGGCGGCGCATCTGGACCTGACCGCCACCGCCCTGATCTCCGGCCCGCTGTCGTTGACCGTTTCGACGGAGGACAAGGAGAAGAAGGCCACCATCACGGCCAGCCACGACAGCACCTCATTGGCCATCGCGGTCGAGGGCCCACGCTCTCCCGCCGCCGCCGGTGACACGGTTCCGTTCCGCTACCGCCTGACCAACGACGGCACGGAGCCCTTGGACCAGATCATCGTCACGGACACTTTGTCGGGCCCGGCCAATTGCCCTGCTCCCACGCTCGCGCCGACCGCCACCATGCTGTGCGACGCGCCGTCGTACACAGTGACCCAGGACGACGTGGACGCCGGCGCCCCCCTGACCAACATCGTGACCGCCGAGGCGTACGCCACCGAGCCTTTGTTCTTCGGTCCGATCACCGCCGACCTACCCATCGTGACCGCCGCCCCATCGCTGACCGTGACCGCAGAGGCCACCGCCTACCGCATCCGTAACAGCGGCAACCAAACCCTGAGCGACATCCGCCTGGGAAGAGCCCTCTGTGGCGTCACCACGTTGGCCCCCGGCGCTTCCACGACCTGCGCTCCCTCCACATCCACCGAGCGCGTGTACGCCTACGGCACCGCCCCCGGCGCCATCACCGCGACAGCTTTCGGCCCGTTCACCCTCGCAGCCCGGCCTGACACGACACAGCCCGACACGACACAGCCCGACACCACACAGCCCGGTCCCGCTCAGCCCGGTCCCGCTCAGCCCGGTCCCGCTCAGCCCGGTCCCGCTCAGCCCGGTCCCGCTCAGCCCGGTCCCGCTCAGCCCGGTCCCGCCCAGCCCGGTCCCGCCCAGCCCGGTCCCGCCCAGCCCGGTCCCGCCCAGCCCGGTCCCGCCCAGCCCGGTCCCGCCCAGCCAAACGCCGGCAGCCCCGGCAACGGGAGCGGCTCCGCACAGTCGGACGCCACCAATTCCGGCACCACGCAGCCCAACGCCGCCGGACCAGGCGCTACCCCGCAGAACACCACCGCGCGGCAGAACGCTCCCGGTCCCAGCACCGCGCAGCTGGGCGCCACCGGCTTGGGCGTCACCCAGCCGCCTCCCGCAGGTCCGGCCGTCCCCGCGCCATTGGCGACCACAGCCGTCCCCGCCCGAGGCGCGCTCCCACAGCTCAGCACCCCAGCGACCCCGGACCCTTCAGTGCCGAACCCAACCCCAACGGTCATCACCCCGCCACCGGCCATAGTCCCCACCCGCGAGCAGTACTGGGCCGACCCCATCCCCGACCCGGTCCCGTTCAGCGGCAGCCCATTGGCCACCGCCAGCGTCCTGGGCTTGGCTCTACTGGCAGGCGGCTTGATCGTCCTAGCCTCACTGCGAGGCCGCTGGTGGCCCCGAAGGCCCGGAAAAAGCTGATACACGGTGTTCGCGGTCAATCCGTCGGAGGCGGCCCGGCATCGCGAACGTCTCGGGCTCTCCGGAGCCGAAAGCGACACGCGGCCCCGCAACAGCTGCGGCACAAAAGGCCACCGCGATCCGGCAAGCGCTGCGCGGCGAACAACTCCGGCAACCGACCGTGGTCGCCGACGCACCCCATCACCCGGCTCCCACGCCGACTACCAGCAACAACGCCGCCCTACGCCAACGGACTCGTCGGAATCCCGCGCGGCTCCGCAAAGCCAGCACTCACTACGCCCAACCCTGGGGTACCTCCCTACGGGCCTCCGTTCTACCACCAAATGTGGCGCAAAAACGCGAGGTCAGACGGCCCCTGTGGACAGTCCCGCGGCCTGTGGACAACCCCCGCGATCAAGCGGCAACGGCCTAGGCTTGCGGTTCGCCGGAGTCCTCGTCCATGACCGGCTTGGTGATCGGCTCGCGGCTCGGCTTGGCACTGGTCAGAAAGACGAGCGCGAAGATCAGGCCCACGACGGCGAGCGGAATGCCGGCGAACAGGAGGATGCCCTCAAGATCAGTCACCCGTGCAAAGGTACGCCCCAAGCCAACGACCGACCCGAACCAACAACGACCGAGCAGCACGCCACCGACAGCGGCCAAGCGGGCTAAGCGGGCCGGACAGAACCGAGCGGGCGGACAGAACCGAGTCGGCCAACGACTGCGGGCAACGCCGGGCGAAGTGGGGCTGGGCCGAGTCGGGCGGGCTGGGCCGAGTCGGGCGGGCCAGGCCGGGTAGGGCCAGCCCAGCAGGCCAAGCTCAGCACGCCCGATGGATCCGGTCGGTTCGTTGCGCGCCGAACCGGATGGGAGCGGTCGATTCAGGCCCATCGGGTCGGCGGGAGTAGCCGGTTCAGGCCCGTCGGGCTGGTTAAGCAGTCGGTTCACGGCGCTGCGGGCCAGAAGCGAGCAGCCTGGCGGGCACGGCCGCCCACGTGGAAGGAGCCGGCTTGGGCTCGGCGGAAGCAGCAGAGGTTGGGCGCGGCGGGACCGAAGGAGGCCGGACGGGACCGAAGCAGGCCGAGCGGGACCGAAGCAGCCGGGCGGAATCGGAGCAGGCCGAGCGGAACCGAAGCAGCCGGGCGGAATCGGAGCGGGCCGGGCGGGGCCGAAGCGCGACCTGCCGGCGCGAGGCTTGATGGGCCAAAAGGGCCGGAACGAAACGGCGGGCCGGACGGATCCAGGCGGGGGCGGGCCGTTCTATGTCGCGGATCCGACGAGGGGATTCACCCGAAGGAGCTTCGCGTTTGCTGGATCGAAATAGCAACTGTGCAGAGTAAGGGCGCCGCGACTCCCGGTGAGCGGAGCCGCGGGCCCCATTGCTGAGAAGTTGACTTTGCGTAGGCACTTCCCATCGGTCCGTGCCTATGGTTAGTCTCTAGCCTCAGGAATTGATGTCGAACTCGCCTTCCTTGGCTGAGTCCACAAAGGCGGTCCACTCCGCCTGGGTGAACAGGAGCGCAGGACCGGAGCGGTCCTTGCTGTCCCTGACGGCGACGCTCGTGTCGAGGAAGGCGACTTCGACACAGTTGTTGCCACCGTTGCCATTACTACGGCTGGCCTTGCGCCAGGTGGCGTGGGCGAGCTGGGCGGCATCGGCGAGCTGGTGCGTGAGCAATTCAAGCACCCCCCTTCGGATATGCGGTTGTCTCGGGGAGCCCTAGGCGACGAGCAGGCTCTCGATCATCTTGATGGTCATGCGATGGTCGAGCGCCATAGCGCTCAATCGCTCGAACTCTTGTCGGTAACGGGCAACCTCGGATGGTTGCTCTTCGTAGTAGTCTCCCGCAAGACCTTCAAGATAGACAACATCCAAATGGGTGGTCTCCCGGAACTCCAAAAGGGCTGCTGATCCGCCGAGGAACGTGTGTTCGCCGGCGTGGAACGGCAGAATCCTCAACGTCACATTCGGTAATTGAGCGGCCTCGATTAGGTGCCGAAGCTGCTCATTCATGACGCGAGGGCCGCCGACCATGCGGCGGACCACCGACTCGTCGATGACGACCTCGAGCTCCAGCGGGCGGTCGGCCCGCAGCCGGCCCTGCCGGGTCAGGCGCAACTTCACACGGCGGTCGATGTGCTGGGGTGTGTCGTTGGTGCGGCCGGCCTCCATCAGTGAGCGCATGTACGACTCGGTCTGCAGCAGCCCGGGCACCAGCACCGGCTCCCAGCAGCGCATCGAGGCGGCCGCGGCCTCCAGGCCGACGAAGTTGCCGGGGCGCATGATGTCCCGGTAGTCCGTCCACCACGTGCGCTCGCGCGAGAGGCGGGCCAGCTCCACCATCGCGTCGCGGTACTCCTGGTCGCCCACGCCGTACAGCGTCAGGAGGTCCTTCACGTCGCGCGGGGTCACGGCGACGCGCGCGGTCTCGATCCGCGTCACCTTGGCGGCGTGCCACTCGAAATGACGCGACACATTTTCTTGCGTCAATCCGGCGGCCTCGCGGCACCGTTTCAGCTCCGCCCCCAGACGACGACGGCGCAGCGTGGGTCCTTCATCAACGGACACCTGGACTCCCTCGGTCCTGATGAGCCGATAGTACGGCCGCCGTGCTGGTGATCCAAACAAGGAGGACTCCACAAAAAGTCTAGTACTTCTTGTCATGACCTTGCTGTCGGGTACATGATGCGGAGCACATCGAGTCATACCTTTCTGCACACAGAGTGATCTTCACGAGCAAAAGCAGACAAGACCCACACATCAAGACGTTGTCTAAGGGGCGTGGCGGCGTGTTGGCTGACCAGTACTTCCTGATCGCACACGAGGACCGCACCGGCCGGTCCCGTCTCCATCCACGCGCAACCGGCCTGGGCCTGGCCGCCGCTCTTCTCGGCGAGCTGGTCCTCGAAGGACGGATCGGCATCACCGACGGAGATCTGGTCATCCTCGACCGGCATCCTCCGACGGACGCGCTCGCACACGACATCCTCGACCTTCTCATCGCACAACCACAACACCGGGACGTACGCGTGTGGCTGGCCTTCCTCTCGCAGGACGCGGCCATCCGGGTCGGCGAGCGGCTGTCGCGCCTCGGCGCGGTCGAAGCCGTGACCCGTCGCCGCATGCTCTCCACCGAGACCTTGTACATGCCGAACACCGCGGCCCAGCGCAACGCGGCCGCCTGGGCTCCGGCCCGGCTGGCCAACCTGCTCGTGCGCGGCATCGGCATGAGCACCAGCGACCGGGTGCTCATCGGACTGGTGGCGGCCACCGGCCTCACCAGACACGTGCTCTACGACTTCGAGATGCACCGGCACGCGTTCCATTCGCTGCCGAGTGCGGTCGGGTCACTGCCGGGCGACCTTCGGGAGCTCGTTGAGATCACCGAGACCTCCGTGGGCTCGGTGCTGACCGTCGGCCGACGGTGAGCGGCGTCGGGCGCCATCACCTCCGGCCTAACAATCACGACCATTGGGCCGGGAGGATGTTGATGGAGCGTACGAAACCCGCAGAGCCGGACATCGTCACACAGGCGCTGGCCAAGAACCGGTTGGGCATTCCGTCTGTGGTGTTCTTCGGCGTCGCGGGAGCCGCACCGCTCACCGTGATCATCGGGTCCATCACCACGATCTACGCGATCATCGGGAGCACCGCCGTCCCGATCGCGTACGTGGTGGTGGCGGGGCTGCTGTCCCTGTTCACCGTCGGATTCGTCGCCATGAGCCGGCACATCGTGAACACGGGCGCCTTCTACTCGTACATCAGTCACGGTTTAGGCAGGATGGTCGGCGTCGGCGCCGCCTTCGTCGCCCTGCCCGCCTACTCACTCATGCAGATCGGCCTCTTCGGGCTCTTCGGCTCGGCTGCCTCCGGCATCCTCGCGGCTCTGGGATTCTCCGTTCCCTGGTACGCCTGCGCGGTCGGAGCCTGGGCCGCGGTGACCGTGCTCGGCCTCCTGTGGGTCGACCTGAGCGGCAGGGTCCTGGCGGTCCTGCTGGTGCTGGAGATCGGCATCGTGCTCATCTACGACCTCGTGATGGTCGGCAACCCGGCGAACGGCGAGATCACCTTCTCGCAGTTCTCGCCGGCGCCGCTGGCCACCCCGGTCGTCGGCGTGCTGCTGGTGCTGGCCATCGCCGGCTTCGTCGGCTTCGAGGCGACCGTGGTGCTCTCCGAGGAGGCCAAGGACCCGAAGCGCACGATCGCCCGCGCCACCCACATCGCGGTGCTGCTGGCCGGCATCCTGTGCGCCATCTCGGCCTGGGCCATGTCGGTGAACACCGGCCCCGATCAGATCGCGGCCAAGGCCGCCGAGCACCGCACCGACCTGGTCTTCACCCTGGTCGGGCCCCATCTGCCCAAGGTCATGGTCGACCTCGGCTACATCCTCTTCCTGACCAGTGTCTTCGCGGCTCTGCTGGCCTTCCACGCCGCCGTGTCGCGCTATCAGTTCGCACTCGGCCGCGAGGGCGTCCTTCCGGCGGCGTGGGGTCGCACCCACCCGCGTACGGGCGCTCCGCTCCTCGGCTCCATCACCCAGAGCGTGCTGGCGATCATCGTGCTCAGCGCGTACGCCCTGGCCGGCGCCGACCCGCTGGTCTACGTGTTCGCGTGGCTCACGACGATCGGCGGGCTCGGCGTCCTCATCCTCATGTGGGCCGCGTCGGCCGCGGTCATCGCGTTCTTCGTGCACAAGCGGCGAGGGGAGAACATCTGGCGCGCATACTTCGCCCCCGGACTGGCGTTCCTGCTGCTCACGGTCGTGCTGGCGGCAACCTGCATCGGCTTCGGTGAGCTTCTGCAGGTCTCCGGCGACTCGCCGTTCCAGTGGCTCATCCCGGTCTGCTACCTGGCCGTGGGCCTCGTCGGCATCGTCTGGGCCCTGATCATGCGGGCGGCCCGCCCCGAGGTGTACGCGGCGATCGGCCGCGGCTCCGACAACCGGTCCAGTGTGGCCGCCGAGACCCAGGCCCTCATGCGCTCGCTGCACGCCGACCCGGTCGGCGCCCGCGGCGGCTACCCCTACTGAACAGCCACCGGCCCTTCCCCTGAAACAAACGAGAGGAAGTCATGACCTACGCGATTCAGGAACTGGTGATCCGCGACGTCGCACCCGTGGACGTCGAGGAGATCACCGGCCTCGTCGCCGCGGCGATGTGGGACGGGCCGGTGGCCCGCTGGCTGCACCCCGGCGCCGAGGTGCGCCGGCGCGACAGCCCGCGCTACTTCGAGATCTTCGTCGAGCACGCCGTCCGGTACGGCGAGGTGTACGCCACCTCGGACTACGACACCGGCCGCGTCTCCGGAGTGGCGCTGTGGTTTCCCCTGACCGCCATGATCCCGCCGCCGCTCGACTATGAGCAGCGTATGAAGGAGGTGACCGGACCGGCGTACGACCGAAGCTGTGAATTGGACGCGGCGATCGAGGCGCGCCATCCCACCGATCCCCACCACTATCTGGCTTTCCTGGCCGTCCATCCGGAGAACCAGGGCCGTGGGATCGGCAGTGCGCTCCTCGACCGCCATCACGCCAGACTCGACGAGGCCGGCATTCCCGCGTATCTGGAGGCGAACGACCCGCGTAACCGGGACCTTTACCTCCGGCACGGATACCGGATCCGGTCAGTCATCGAGCTTCCCGGCGGACCACCGCTGTGGTCCATGTGGAGGTTGCCTATGAACTGACAGTGGTGCCCCCTGCCGAGCTGCTACGCGGCTGCCGGAAACTCGTAGAGCCAGTACGACTGCTGGTCGATCCGGGTGAACTTCATGTTGTCCGAGAGCCGGCTGACCATCATCCGGAACACTCGGGACATGCGGCGAACCTCGTCGTTGTGGTTGCAGATGTCCAAGCACACGAGCCCGTTCTGGGCCGAGGCGATGTGGTACATCTGCTCGACCAGTTGGGAAAAGGCTTCACGACCCTGGGCATGCGGACTCACGGCGACGAATCCGATGTACCAGATCTTCCGGGCCGCGTAGTGCTCCGGCCAATGCCGTTCGAAGTACTGGGGAGCGATCAACGGAACCGCGTTGAGATCGTTCGTGTAGGTGGCGACGCCGCACATCGTGCCATCGTCGTCGAGGGCCAGATACTTGCCCACGCGTGCGTCCGCCATTACCTCGTCGAACTCCGACTTGTACATCAGGTGACGCTGGACTGCGAGGTGATTCAACTCCTCGAAGGCGTCCGTGTACATGGTCCACATCGCCTGGTTCTGCTCTGCATCGGTGATCTGGTCGATGACTTTGATAAGCATGTTCGGCTCCCCCGCAGGCCGCCGCCAGGTCGGCCCGCTTGTCGCACTCATCTTGATCGATGATCTGTGCTCATCACTGTACGAAGAGTGAGCGCGTCATGACAATGCGTGTGCGCCGATTGAATGTGCCAATTCATCTACCGGATGCCCTCCGTGCCCGTTTTGGTGTGCAACTTGCAATCACCGGCACGAAATCGCCCTCGATCCAGCAGGCGGTTATGGCCTTCGAGTACTACGCACGTTGCGCATTACTCCTGGTCCAGGCCCCGATTACCGCTCGAAAACCACGCTGTTCAATTCTCCGATGCGGAAAGGTCATTGATCTCCGTCATTGGAGATCAACGGCCACAAGGACCCACTCTACGCGCCACGGTCCACATTACGTACCGTTAGGAGAAGGCCGTCGAGACTGCTCGGCGCCACCTCGTGGAGCACGATCGACGTCGAGGTCCGCACCACGCCCGGCGTCGCGACGATCAGATTGGTGATGCGGTAGAGGTCGGCCGTGTCCCGGGCCACGACCCGCACCAGCAGGTCGCCGTCGCCGGTGGTGGCCAGGATCTCGACCACCTCGGGGATGCGGGCCACCTGCTGCGCCGCCCGGTCACCCTCGCGCTGGCTCAGCGACAGGGTCATGAAGGCCATCAGCGGATAGCCCAGGGCGGCCGGGTCGAGCCGCCGGGAGTAGGCGCCCAGCGCGCCCGACTCGCGCATCCGGCGCAGCCGGGCCTGGACGGTGTTGCGGGACATGTTCAGCCGGTCGGCCAGGGCCACGACGGTGGCGTCGGGATCCTCGTCCAGGGCGAGCAGGATCCGCGCGTCGGTGGCGTCCAAGATTCGCATCGTGCGCAATCCTTCCCCATGTCGGCCGCTCGGGCTGAGCAGAACGCACAAGCAGGAGACATCACATTGTGCAGGATGCGCAACAGGCACAAGGCTCGTCCTCATGATCGACTATGCCTCCACGGTGACCGTCGCCGCGTACCTGGGCGAGCGGCTCCGTCAGGCCGGCGTGTCCCACCTGTTCGGCGTGCCCGGCGACTTCAACCTCAACCTGCTCGACGGCCTGGCCGAGGTGCCCGGGCTGCGCTGGACCGGGTCGCCCAACGAGCTCGGCGCCGGATACGCCGCCGACGCGTACGCCCGTAGCCGCGGCCTGGCCGCGCTCATCACCACGTACGGGGTGGGCGAGCTGAGCGCGATCAACGCGGTGGCCGGCAGCGCCGCCGAGGACGCGCCCGTGCTGCACATCGTCGGTTCGCCGCGCACCGGCACGGTCGCGGCCGGCGCGCTGGTCCACCACACACTGGCCGACGGGGATTTCGGGCACTTCCACCGGGCGTACGCCGAAATGAGCGTGACCACCGAGGTGCTGACGGCGGACCGCGCGGGCGAACAGATCGACGCGGTCGTCATGGCGGCGCGCCGCGAACGCAAGCCGGCCTATCTGAGCGTGCCGCAGGATCTGGCGCTCCACCGAATTGCGGCGGCGCCCCTGCGCGAGCCTCTCAAGATCATTTCAGATCCGATTGCCGTACGGGCGTTCAGCGCGGCCGTCGAAGAGGTGGTGACCGGGGCCGAGCGACCGGTGCTGGTCGTCGGCCAGCTGGCGGCGCGCTACCGGCTCGGTCCGCGGATCGCCGGGCTCGGCCTGCCGATGGTCACCCAGCTGGCGGCCAAGGGCGTGATCGACGAGGGAACACCGCTTCACCGCGGCGACTACGCGGGCACGATGCTCGACGCGGCCCCGGCCGCGGCCGTCGACGAGGCGGACGTGGTGGTGCACCTGGGCTCGGTACAGACGGCCGAGCTGACCGGCTTCTTCTCGGCCCGCCCGATCGACGACCGAACGGTGTGGACCTCGGCCACCGCCTCCGGGGTGGGCGGCCATCGCTTCGAGAACGTCCTGTTCCCGGACGCGGTGGAAGCCGTCGTGGCAGCACTCGCCGCCGCGTCTCTGCCCTCGCGGATCATCTCCACCGACGGCAGCGTCCCGAGCGCGGCCGGCCTCCCTGACGGGGGCGCTGTCCCCGGCGCGGGCACTGTCCCTGGCGCGGGCACTGTCCCTGGCGCGGGCACTGTCCCTGGCGCGGGCACTGTCCCTGGCGCGGGCACTGTCCCTGGCGCGGCCGGTCTCGCTGACGCGGCCGGTCTCACTGATGGGGCCGGTCTCACTGACGCGGTCGGCGATGAGCTGACGCAGGCTGGGCTGTGGCGGGCGCTGGAGGAGTGGCTGCCCGAGCACATGGCGCTGATCGCGGACACCGGCACCGCCTATTGGGGCGCCCTGTCGCTGCGACTGCCGGCCGACACGACGTTCGTGGGACAGCCGATCTGGAACTCCATCGGCTGGGCCCTGCCCGCCGTGCTCGGCCAGGGCCTGGCCGACCCGGACCGCCGCCCCGTGCTGGTGATCGGCGACGGCGCGGCCCAGATGACCATTCAGGAGCTGGGCACGATCGCCGCCGCCGGCCTTCGCCCGGTGATCCTGCTGCTGAACAACCGCGGCTACACGATCGAGCGCGCGTTGCAGAGCCCGCAGGCCGCCTACAACGACGTGACGCCGTGGAACTGGCGCGCCCTGGTCGCCGGCCTGACCGGCCCGGAGACCGACTATCACCACGCGGCGACGCCGACCGAGCTCGACAAGGCCCTGCGCGGCGCGGCCGACCACCCGGACCGGCTGGCTTTCATCGAGGTGCAGCTCGACGCGTACGACACTCCCCCGCTCCTGCGCCGCCTGGCCGAACGGGCAACGGCCGCCGCGAAGGGCGCCGCCTAGGACCGGACCAGACTGGGGGCCGGCTCGACCGAAGGCGCCGGCCCCGGCAGTCTTTCATTCCTTTTCCCGTACGCCATCACGACCGCCACCAGGGCCGCAACCACCAGAGCCCCGGCCGCGACAACCAGAACACGCACCCACCGGCGCCTACGCCGAGCCCCTTCCGGCCCCCGATAAGCCTCAACGGCCGTCCCCGCCGAGCCCGCACCCACCGGAGGCGTCCCCCAAGCTGCGGCTTCTCCGGCATCCGTCGCGGCTCCCGAAGCGGGAGAACCTGCCCAGCCGGAACCACTCCCGTGCCCGGAGCCGCCCCGCTGCGCAGTCGCACCTTCTTGCGTCGGAACGCCATCCGGCGAAGCAACACCGCCCCGCCCCGAACCACCACCATGCCCGGATGCACTCCCCCGAGCGGCAGCGCGACCCTGCGCCGAATTGTCGCCTTGCGGAGAAATGTCGCCTTGCGCGGGAACGTCGCCGTGCGCGGACAAGTCGCCCGGCACCGCAACACCACCCAGCCCGGACGCGCCACCTGGGCCGCCGCTCTGCCTGGGAACCCCACCCCCCGAGGCGGAAGCGCCCGCCGCGCCAGCGCCATCCCCCGACGCCGGCCCCACGCCCGTTTGAGGTGACTTTTCTGGATAAGGCCGGGCGTTCTCGCGGCGCGAGGCCGGTGCCGGCGTGTGCAAGTTCGCGGGCAGGTCGCTTGGCTCGGCCGGGCGCGGAGCGTCATAGGCGCCGGTGTTCTGCGCGCCCGCGCTGCCCTCCCCCACAGCCGCACCCGCCCGGCTCGTCTGTGCCGCCGGGCCTGTTCGGAACGGGCCGGCGTTCTCGACGTACGGCTCGCGGCCGTCGCCCCTCGCGCTCTCCACCGCGGCCAGAAACGCCTCCGCCGTGCGCGGCGGCCGGGACAGCAACGCCCGCACCGCCGGCGGCGGGTCCGGGAACAACACCGCGATCAGCGCGCCCACCGCCTGCATGTCCGGCACCGCCACCGGAAATCCGACGTCCGGCACCGCTGACGTCGCCGGCGCCAGGTCGCGGAGCATCGCCCGCCCCTCCGCCGACACCAGGACGTTCGCCGGTTTGAGCGCTCCGTGCGGCCGCCTCCGATGGTGCACCGCGGTCAGCGCCCTCAGCACATCCACCGCGATCCGCCACGCCCGGGCCGGCGGGATCGGGCCCCGCCTCAACAGCTCCGCCAGCGACCCCTGCTGCAACTCTGTCGCCAGCCACGGCGGGTCGCCGGCCAGGTCGGCCCAGAGGAGGCGGACGACGTTCGGGTGTTCGGACAGTTCGTAGTGCACCCGGCACGTCTCGTCGAACGCCCTCTGGGTGGCCGGCGCGAACGGCCGCCGCCACCTCTTCAGGGCCACCACGATGCCGAACGTGCGGTTGCGGGCGCGGAACACCTCGGCCGCCGCCGACTCGCCCAGCTTCGCCCCGAGCTCGAAGTCGGCGAGCGCCTGCCGCGGGTGGGCACGCTCGAAATCGCTCATGCCGGGCCACGGGAAAGTGAAGGAAACATGGGTGCGCCTTCGCGAAGGGCGATGGGGACACCCCAGGGTGGGTGCTGATCGGGAGCTGACACCCCGTACGGTCAAATGCCCGTCACTTGATTCCCCCAAAAGTAAGAGGGGTCAGAAAGTGAGCGGGCCGTCGCGGCGCTCGATGACCGGAAAGACGCTCGAGTACGTCTGCCAGGACGGCCGGGCCGGCTTCGCGCTCATCGCCAGCACCCGGGCCAGGCCCTGAAGGGCGTCCCTCAGGGCCTGGTGCAGCAGCGGATCGGCCACGAAGCCGTAGCGGTCGACCGCCTCGGGGGCGAGCGGGATGCGGATGCAGGCCGCCCGCAGGATCTTGGCGTTGGCGTGGGTGAGCACGGCCTCCAGGGTGGCGCGGGCGAGGTCGTCCTCGCCCGCGTGGGCCACCGAGAGCCAGGCGGCCGGCTTGCCGTCGAGGAGGTTCTCGTCGACCAGCCAGTCGAGCAGGTTCTTCAGACTGCCGGGGATCGACCCCGCGTACTCGGGCGTGCTGAACAGCACCGCGTCGGCGATGCGCACCTGGTGACGCAGCAGGACGACGGTGTCGTGCGGGGTCTGCTCGCCCTCCACGAACGCCGGCAGGCCGCGCAGACCCTCGAACAGGCCGGCGTTGATGTCCTCCGGGGCGAGATGAGCGGCGGTACGCAGCGCGGCGTTGTGCAGGGACTCATCGCGGGTGCTGCCCGAGATCAGCAGGATGCGCGTCATGCCGCAGACGATAGAGCTTGCGGGTTACGCCACGAAGATCAGGCTGATTTCTTGCCGCGGGCCGGACGGTCGTACACCTTGGGCTTGGCGTCCTTGCTGTTGACCACGCCGTCGCCGTCGGCGTCCTCGTCGCCGTCCTTGATCCCGTCGCCGTCGGTGTCGGCCGACCGCGGGTTGAGGCCCAGCATCCGCTCGGTCTTGTTGATCAGCCCGTCGGCGTCCGGATCCGACTTGGCGTCGTTGCTCCTCGGGTTGAGCTTCTTGCTGACCTCGTAACCGTCGGGCAGCGTGTCCCCGTCCGTGTCGGCGTCGTCCGCGCTGGTGCCGGCCTTGTACTCGGCCAGGTTGGTCAGCCCGTCCGCGTCCTTGTCACCGGCCGCGTCCTTCTTACGGGTGTTGAGCCCGTTGGCCTTCTCGTACGCGTCCGGCATCGCGTCCCGGTCCGTGTCCTTGGCGGCCTGGACCGCCGGGGGCTTGGCCTTGTGACTCGGGGCGGCCAGGGCCGTACCGGACATCGACAGGGCCGTCATCGAGGCAACAACCGTGACGGCGGCAAGTCGGCGCTTCATGGGGGGTCCTTCCGGAGGGCGTTCGGTAGTGACTGGGTTCGGCCGCCGGAGCGAGAATCTGAGCACTTCCACCGACCCGAAGGAGACCGGCGATGACCGACGTGGCGACGTTCCTCGACACGATCGACGACGACCAGCGCCAACGCGACGCCCGCCTGCTCGTCGCCCTGATGGCCGAGGTGACCGGCGAACCGCCGGCCATGTGGGGCTCGGCCATCATCGGCTTCGGCTCACGCCACTACCGCTACGACTCGGGCCGGGAGGGCGACGTGGCCGCGATCGGCTTCTCGCCGCGGAAGGGGCAGACCTCGATCTACCTGACCGGCTATCTGGAGGCGTACGAGGACCTGCTCGAGAAGTTGGGCCCTCACAAGACCGGCAAGGGCTGTCTCTATCTCAAGCGGGTCGACCAGGCCGACCAGGAGTCGTTGCGGCAGATCGTGGCCCGCTCGTACGAGCAAGCTCGTCCCTGACCCGCGTCAGGGCGACGCCGAGCAGGTTGAGGCCGCGCCACTGCTTCGGGTCCCGCGCCCGCGGGTCGTCGCGGCTCAGGCCGATGCCCCAGACGCGGTCGAGCGGGCTGGCCTCGACCAGCACCCGGTCGCCGGTGGTGAGCAGGAAGTCGCGCAGGTCGTCGTGGGCGCCGAACTTGGCGAGGTTGCCGGCGACGACGATCGGCAGACGCTGGTCGTTCCAGGTCTGCTGCTCGAAGCCGGTGACGCGCCCGCCGAGCTTCTTCGCCGCGTGCGGATGGTCGGCGGCGAGGATCCGCCCGGCCATCTCCTGGTCGCCGAAGAGAACGGCCTTGCTCCACATCATGTAGTGCTCGGCCGTGGCGAACCGCACCCCGTCCACCTCGAACGGCGACGGCCACCACTGGCTCAGGCACCCCGCGCCGGGACGGCCGTCGGCCTCGGGCTGGTGCCCCCAGAAGAACAGGTACTTCGCCATGGCCAGCAGTCTGCCGGTCGGCCGATCACCGCGCCATCAAGTATTCGCGCAGCTCGGCCGGGCCGGCGAGCCAGCCTCTGTCCGCGTACTCGAGGATGCGCAGCATCTCGCCCGGGACGAGGTCGTACGAGGTGGCGCCGGTCTCGGGAATCCGCTCGTGCGGCGGCACAGGCACCGGGACGGGATGCAACGGGATCGGAGTCCTCAAGGCCTTCAGGACGGTCAGAAAGACCCGGGGCAGGTGGTACGGCGTGACCACGAGCCCGAGATCCCCGATGCCCAGTTCGGCGGCCCGGGTCGCGATCCAGGCGGCCTGCAGTCCCGTGTCGGGGGCGGGTTCGGCCTGGACGCGCACCCCCTCGAGGCGGCGCAGGCCCAGGGTCCGCAGATAATCGGAAGAGAGTTCGGTGTACGTCTGCTCGGCCGGGTTCCCGTTGGCGATGAGCAGGTGGCGGGTCCGCGGCGACGTCTCCCAGAGGTGGATCGCGTGCCGGAGGCGCCACTCCTCACCTTGCCCGATCGGCACCGCGAGAGCGTCCGGCTCCCGCGGGGCGGGCGAGGTCAGGATGGCGATGACCGAGGCCATCAGGTCGAGCAGGCGGTCGTCGGTCTCGATCACCCGGTCCATGGTCAGATCTTGAGCGGGCCGGCGACGTCCAGCTGCCCGTGCTCTATCAGCCAGCGCACCGATTCCAGCACCGCGTCCTCGGGCTCGTGCTGCGGCGCGTAGCCGAGCAGCGCGTGCGCCTTGTCGATGCTGAAGTAGTGGTTCCGCACGAGATGTTCCCAGCTGGCCTGTGCGGCTTCGGCTTCGGTGGTACGCCGGAACGCCTCCCACGTCACGGTGCGAAGCTCCGCCGTCTGACCGAACCACGACGCGGCGATCTGAGCGAAGCCGCGCACGTTCAGGGCCGAGGGCGCGACCACGTTGAAGTCCTCGCCGGCGGCCGCCTCCCGCCGCGCGACGGCGGCCTCGAAGGCCTGCGCCACATCGTCGGCGTGCACGTGGTGCATGAACTCGGCGCCGATGCCCGGAATCTCCAGCGGCTCCCCGCTCGACAGCTTGCGCCACACGTCCGGGTCGAGGTTGCCGAGCGGCCCGACCGGATGCCAGCCCGGCCCCACGATGTGCCCCGGATGCAGCGACGTCGTGACCAGCCCGCCCCGGCGCGACTCCTCCTGGAGCATCCGCGCGATGGCGGCCTTGCCGACCCCGTACTCCCCGATCGGCGGCGCCCCGTTCTCCTCGGTGATCGGAATCTTCAGGCTCGGCCCGAACCGCCAGATCGACCCGCAGTGCACGAGGTGCCCGGTCTCACCGCGAAGCCGCTCGACCAGCGCCGTGGCCGACTCGAGCGTGAAGCAGATGAGATCGACGACCACATCGGGCCGCAGCCCCACGACCCGCTCGGCGAAAGTGCCGTCCCGGTCCTCGGCCTCCCGGTCGGCGGCCACATGACGCACCTGCGCCCAGGCCGGGTCGTCCACATAGCGGCTCCGCTGCCCCCGGCTGATATTGACCACCTCATGCCCGGCCCGCACCAGCCGCGGCACGAGAAACGTGCCGATGTGCCCACTGCCACCGATGACAACGATCCGCATGCCGTCACCATAAGTCCCCGGACGCCCCTTGACGATGCACAGGGACTTCCGGGCATCCACGTCGCGCCTTCGGATCCCCTGGGACCACCTTAATCGAGCGACATCTCGGTCCAGGCGGGCCGGGTGGGAACGCGCGGCACCTGTCACATCGACTGAAAACGGGCAGCGATCGAGGGTCGCTCTGGGGCAGAGTGGCCGACGTGGAGATACGGGGACCGGGACGGTTTTTGTGGTGGCTGGGGCGGGAGCACAAGGGACGGGTCGGGTTGGGGGCGATGTTCGGGTCGCTGTGGTTCGTCAGCCTGGCGACCACTCCGTACCTCATCTCGCAAGCCATCGACCGTGGGCTCGGGGCACGTCAGCCGGGCGTGCTGATCGGGTGGGTGGCGGCCGTTCTGGTCGTCGGTGTGGCCAGCGCGGTGCTGGGGATCATGCGGCACCGCAGCATGTCGAAACTGCGGATGGCGGCGGCGCTGCGGACCGCCGATCTCGTCATGACGCATGCGACGCGGCTCGGGTCGGCGCTGCCGCGACGGGTCACCGCCGGCGAGGTGGTCACGATCGGCATCTCGGATGTGTGGACCATCGGGCGGGCCATGAACGTCGGCGGTGTCGGGGTCGCGGCCACCTTGGCGTACATCGTGGTCGCAATTCTCCTGTCCCGGACCGCGCCGTCACTGGCGATCGTCGTGCTGGCCGGGGTGCCGGTGCTGGCGCTGTTCGTCGGGCCGCTGCTGCAACGCAGCCAGCGCGCCTCGCAGGGATATCGGCAACGGCAGGGTGAGCTCAACGCCCGCCTGGTCGACGTGCTTGGCGGCCTGCGGATCCTCAACGGTCTCGGCGGCAAGGAAACCCATTTGCGGAGGTACGAGCGTGAGTCCGGCCGTCTGCGACAGCAGGGTTACCGGGTCGGTGGCCCGTCGAGCTGGATCGGGGCGCTCGGCGACGGGCTGCCGGTCGTGTTCCTCGCCGTCGTCGTCTGGCTCGCGGCCCGGCTCGCGGCCGAGGGGCAGCTGACCGCGGGGCAACTCGTCGCGGTGTACGGATATACGGCCATGCTCGTGATCCCGGTCAACGTGCTGATCTTCTGCTCGTTCGACGTCACGCGGGGGCTGGTCGCGGCCCGGCGGGTGGTCAACTTCCTGCGGATCCCGGTCGACGACCCGGCCGGGCAGGCGACGCCCGAAGGGCCGGCCGTGCTGCACGATCCGGAGTCCGGTGTGGTCGCCGATCCGGGGCGGTTCACCGCGCTCGCCGGTTCCCGTCCGGCCGACGCGGCCGCGGTCATCGACCGGCTCGGGCGTTACGGGCCGACCGCGGCGACCTGGGGTGGCGTACGGCTCGACGAGATCTCCCAGCCGTTGATCAGGCAGCGGATCCTGGTCACCGAGCCGAACGCCGACCTGTTCGCGGGCCAGTTGCGCGAGGTGGTCGCCGGTCGCCACGAGCCGCACGACGCGAAGGTGCGGGCCGCGATCGACACCGCCGTCGCCCACGACGTCGCCGACGATCTCGGGCGTCCGGTCGAGTGGGCCGGCCGCAACCTGTCCGGCGGGCAGCGTCAGCGGGTGCGCCTGGCCCGCGCGGTCCACGCCGATCCGGAAATGCTGCTCGCGGCCGAGCCGACCTCCGCCGTCGACGCGCACACCGAGGCGGCCATCGCCGAACGTCTCGCCGAGGCGCGCGGGGGCAGGGGCACGGTCGTCGCCACCACGTCACCGGTGCTGCTCGACCGGGCCGACGTCGTGCACTACCTGGTCGACGGCCGGGTCGCCGCCTCCGGCACCCATCGCGACCTGCTGGCCGGCGAACCCGGATATCGCGCGCTGGTGACCCGCGTCTTCGGCGAGGAGGACGACGAATGAGCTCGGTGCTCCCCGTCGCCGATCAGCGGACGGTGGCGCGGGCGGCGCTGCGCCTGATCGCGCTCGACCGGCGGTCCGTCGTGGTCATCCTCGCCCTCAACTCGCTGGTCGCGCTGGCCGGCGTGGCCGGTCCGTGGCTGCTCGGCCGCATCATCGACGAGGTCACCCGCGGCGGCGGGGCCGGCTCGGTCGACAAGCTGGCCGCGGCGGTCCTGGCCTGCGCGATCTTTCAGACCATTCTTTCCCGGTACGCCCTGGCGATCGCATACCGCTTCGGCGAACGCACCGCGGCCCGCATCCGCGAGAACTTCCTGCGCCGCTCGCTGGCCCTGCCGGCCTCGGTGGTGGAGCGGGTGCCGGCCGGTGACATCGCGGCCCGCGGCACCACCGACGTGGACGCGGTCGCCACGACACTGCGCGACATCCTGCCGACCCTGCTGATCAGCTTTGTCCAGATCGTCTTCCTGGTGGCCGCGCTGCTGCTGCTCAACCCGCTGCTCGGGGTGATCGGCCTGATCGGGCTGTCCGGCATCTGGTTCTCGACCCGCTGGTATCTGCGGCGGGCCCGCCCGGCCTATCTCCGGGAGGGCGAAGCCAACTCGCAGCTGGCCGAGGAACTCGCGGCGACGACGGCCGGAGCCCGTACCATCGAAGCCTTTGACCTGGCGGAACGCCGCCTCGCGGCGGGCCGTGCGGCGATCGCCGAGACGCGCCGCACCCGCTTGGCCACGCTGGGCCTGCGGAGTTTCTTCTTCCCGTCGGTCGAGATCTCGTACGCGCTGCCGAGCGTGCTCGTGCTTCTGGTGGGCGGGCTGCTCTACATCGACGGCCACGTCAGCCTGGGAACGGTGAGCGCGGCGGTGCTGTTCCTGAGGCAGCTGGTCGGGCCACTGGACGCGATCACGATCTGGATCGAGCAGTTGCAGAGCAGCAGCGCGTCGTTCGCCCGGGTCGAGGGCCTGGCCGAGATCCCGGCGCCCCGCTTCGAGACGCGACTGCCCGAGGGCGACCGCATCGAGGTCCGGAACGTCCGGTACGCGTACGACAAGGGTCGTGACGTCCTGCACGACGTCGACCTGACGGTGCTGCCGGGCGAGCGGCTCGCGATCGTGGGTCTGTCGGGCGCGGGCAAGTCGACGCTGGGCCGCTTGATCGCCGGGGTGGACCGCCCGGGCGCGGGCTCGGTGACGGTGGGCGGGGTGGCGGTGGCGGAGTTGCCGCCGGACGAGTTGCGCCGCCAGGTGGTGCTGGTGACGCAGGAACATCACGTCTTCCGGGAGACGCTGCGCGACAACTTGATGGTGGCGGCGCCGGACGAGGAGTTGCGCCGGGCGCTGAAGACGGTGGGCGCCGACTGGGCCGACGACCTGGACCGCGACCTGGGCGAGGAGCCGCCGGACGGAGCGCAGGCGCAACAGCTGGCGCTGGCCAGGGTGGTGCTGGCCGACCCGCACACGGTGATCCTGGACGAGGCGACGGCCCTGCTGGACCCGACGGCGGCCCGCACGGCGGAGCGGGCGCTGGCGGCGGTGCTGCACGAACGTACGGTCATAGCAATCGCCCACCGCCTCCAGACGGCACACGACGCCGACCGGGTGGTGGTGATGGACGACGGCCGCATCATCGAGGTGGGCACGCACGACGAGCTGGTCGCGGCCGGCGGCCCGTACGCGGCGCTATGGCGCTCATGGCACGGGCATGAGGCCGTCTAAAGCCAGCTCGATCGCCTTCGCGGCATGATCGCCGACCCCGCCCCGCTCGTCGGTGATCATGCCTTCGGCCACCCCTTCGACCATTCCGAAGAGCAGGAGCAGATCGGCCGGTACGAGGTCACGCCGCACAAAGCCCTGTTCCTGGGCCCGCTGCAAAGGCCCGGCGAGCAGCCCGACGATCTGGCGCAGATACCGCCCTTGCACGGCCGGTTCGAGCCGCCGGGCCAGATGAACGAGCGGCCGCATGGCGACCTGGGAGCTCAGAACAGCACCGAGCAGCGGCCGAAACGCACCCGGCTGCTGCCGGTTGGCGTCAACACACACTTCGAGGCGCTCGACTTGAAAGGCGATGACACCCGAGGTCAGCGCATACCGATCGGGAAAATGCCGATAGAGAGTGGCCTGACCGATCCCGGCCCGCCGAGCGATCTCCGGCATACCGACGGCATCACGCCGCCCGGTCATGAGATCACTGGCCGCTTCGAGGATCGCCTGACGGTTCCGCTGCGCATCGCGGCGGCGCGGCGCCTGCACCCCATAGATCAAGGCCCGCCCCCTCTCCGACGTGACCTACGTTACTGGCAAGTAACGATAATGTCATGAAGTTCAATTTCTCGGAACAGCCCACAAGCGAGGCGCCCAGGCAACGGTGTTCCCCCGGACCCGGCCCAGCCCAGCCGACATCGCGGGACGCCGCTTGACGCGGCCCCCGGAATCCACCCCCACCCTCAGCCGTTCCCGCCGGCTTTCAGAGCACGCCCGCCCGCCGCCCGCACGCCCGCCGCCCGCCGCCCGCACGCCCGCTCTCAGCGCCCGCCGCCCGCACGCCCGCCGCCCGCCGCCCGCACGCCCGCTCTCAGCGCCCGCCGCCCGCACGCCCGCTCACAGCGCCCGCCGCCCGCACGCCCGCTCACAGCGCCCGCCGCCCGCACGCCCGCTCACAGCGCCCGCGCGCCCGCACGCCCGTCTCTCAGAGCCCGCGCGCCCGCGCGCCTGTCGCCCGCCCGCACGCCACCGCCCGCGCGCACGCTCTCCGCGCGCGCCTCCTGCTCCCGCGCCGCCAGCGGGCACAACCCTGCGCGCCGCTGCCCGCGCACACTCCCAGCGCGCGCCTGCTGCCCGCGCGCCGCCCCCGGCGGGGACGACCCCGGCGGGGACGACCCCGGCCGGCCGCTCTCGGCGCGCGCCTGCCGCCCGCGGCCGCTCTCAGCCCGCGCCCGCTCTCAGCCCGCGCCCGCTCTCAGCCCGCGCCCGCTCTCAGCCCGCGCCCGCTCTCAGCGCGCGCCCGCTCTCAGCGCGCGGCTGCCGTTCGCGCGGCTGCCGCCCGCCCGCCGCTCGACCGGGCGCGACCCCGCGCGGCTGCCGCCCGCACGCCGCTCGACCGGGCGCCACCCCGCGCGGCTGCTGCCCGCACGCCGCCTACCCGGCGGGCACGCCCCCGCGCGGCTGCTCTTAGCGCGCCCACTCTCATGGCCGGCTGTCAGTGCTCGCCCGCTTTCATGACCGCCTTTCGAGCGCGCCACGCCAAGACCGAGCCGACTGACAAAGCGGACAGCACCGAACCGACCGACAACCAGGAGCCGATCGACAGGATCGAGCCGAAGGAGCCGACCGAACCCACCGACAACGCCGAGCCGGTGGAGCCGATCGACAGCACCGAACCCTTCGAATAGATGCTCAGCACCGAGTCTTCGGACTTGTAGGACAGGATCGAACCCTTCCGCACAGCCACCCCTCTCAGAAGTCCGCGCAGATGTACGGCATCTGCCGCGGGAACAGACTGCTCAGCGACCCGATCGCCGCCCCGTCGACGCGCCCCAGGCCACGAACCGCCACCTCAACCGGGTCGAGCACGCCGTAGAGCAGCCCACTGAAACCACCCACCGTCAACGTGGCCGACGGCTCCGACGTGCCTTTCGTCACCGACAACCGGCCGCCCTCGCCGGTCAGGCGCCAGACGCCGCCCACATGCTCGTCCTCGGGGATCTCGACCGTCACATCGCCGTCACCGGCCGCCGCGCCGGTCAGCGCCTCCATGTCGAGGACCCGCACCATCGCCCCGCCCCGGCGCGGATGATTCACCTGGCCCTCGGTGGTCACCGAGAAGTCGGTCCCCCACAACTCCGGCACGTCGTCGGCGCCGACCCGCACCACGATCCGCGACACCTGGTCGACATGCCGGCTGAAGTACTGAAGCAGCAGCGCCCGCCCGAGCGGCCCCGTGGCCAGCAGGTCGGACCCGCTCAGCTCACCGCCGTACCGATCGATCCGGTATTTCACGGCGCCCACCACCTCGCCGCCCACGCGCGCGACCGCCACCCACTGCTTCTCCTCGCGAAATTCCGCGCTGCGCACCGCGTCGAAGACCGAGAACCCGTGACGCTCTCCGAGCAAACGGCGACTGAGTTCCTCGTACGCCTCATGGCCGTCCCACATCGGCACCCGCTCGACCTCGCCCGGCAGATCGGCCCGCACCAGATGGGAAAGCCCTTCCGGGGCGAAGCTGGCCGTGCGGTGACGGGGAATCCCGACGAACCCGAACCGCGCGTAGAAGCTGGGACGGAACGGATAGAGCGCGCTGACCGCGAACCCCTCCTGCCGCGACTGCCGCAACAGCCTCGTCAGCAGCTCGCGGACGATGCCGCGCCGCCGAGCCGACGGATGGGACGCCACCGACGCGACGCCGGCCATGTCGAGCACCCGCCCGCGCACGTTCTGCCGCATGCGCAGAGCCGCCGCGCAGGCCAGCGCCTCGCCGTCCTCCTCGGCGATCATGTTGATCGTGGACTCGAAGAACGGCATGCGCCTCCGATAGGCGGCCACCTCCTCCTCCGGCCACGGCGACGGCATGAACGCATAAGTCTGGAGAGGGAACATGGTCGCCGTGCGCTCCGCCGCGCTGATCTGCCGGAAGTCCATGGACCCATCCAACACCGGAGGGCCGTACGTCCGCTGCCCTGTTTCCCGGCCTGTGGATAACCCGGAAACACCTGGTGAACGGGGTGCCGCGACGCGCCGGGGTACCCCGGTTTGGCAAGGCGCCCGCAGACCCGCTAATGTTTCATCCGTCGCCGGGACAACGGCCCGGACAGACAAGCGGACGTAGCGCAGCTGGTAGCGCATCACCTTGCCAAGGTGAGGGTCGCGGGTTCGAATCCCGTCGTCCGCTCGGAGAGGCCTTCACAGGACACGTGCAGGGCTGGCTCGGTGGAGTGGCCGAGAGGCGAGGCAACGGCCTGCAAAGCCGTGTACACGGGTTCAAATCCCGTCTCCACCTCGCAGTACGCAGTACCCAAAGGGCGATTGGCGCAGCGGGAGCGCGCTTCCTTGACACGGAAGAGGTCACTGGTTCGATCCCAGTATCGCCCACGAGTGCCGGGGCCCCCTGTCCGCAGAAAGCGCGGACCGGGGGCCCTCGTCATGTCTGCTCAGGGGGCCGAGCCCCCTGAAACCCCCACGGTGCGGTGGATGCGCTTGGGTCGCGACGGACGCTTCCGATGCGACCGCGTCTTGCAAATGGCTTGAGCGATGATCTAGCAATGGGTGGGTCCAAGGTTCGGGCGCGAGCGCTGGTGGCTTTTCGGCTCGATCGGGCGCTGCGTGAACGCCGGCTGGTACGACTGCGGCGCGGGATCGCTCGGGCGGACAAACTCGAGGGCTATGTCGTGATACTCGCCGACTCGTGGCTGTTGATGGCCCTCGTGGATGACGGGATCCGGCTCAGCGGCTTCGCCGCGCTGCGATCCGCCGACGTCGTTGCCGTCAAGCCGGGTTCGGCCGGCGGCTTCGTCGGCAAGGCGCTCGCACTGCAGGGCACCTGGCCACCCACCGCACCACCGGACGTGGACCTGACTGACGCCCGAAAGGTCATCGCGTCGACCGCCGAGCACTTCCCGCTGGTCACCCTGCATCTGGAGAAGTCCATCCCGGATGCCTGTTTCATCGGCCGTCTCGCCGGGTTCCGCAAGCGCACCGTCGGAATCCGTGAGGTGAGCCCGCAGGCGACCTGGAATCGTGAACCCACCGAGTGGCCACTGCGGAAGATCACCAGGATCGACGTCGGGCGCGCGTACGAGAACGCCTTGCACGCTGTGGCCGGCGAGCCGCCGCCATGCTGACCGGGGGTCTGAGGGATTGACGGTGGTAGTCCGTCTCGGGTGTGATCGTTTTGGGGGAAAACGGACAAAAATCGGACAACTGTGGGTTGGGGGTCGACTCCGGATGCGCGGGTCGCTAAGGTCCCACTCCGTTGTACGTAATCTGCAAACCGCAGACAGCCACCGGCAGACCGGTCTAGGCTGATTCGGATGAGGGGCCTGACGATGACGAGGACCGGCGACGTGACCACTTCACCTGAGGCTCGAGGGCAAGCCGCCTTTGACGAGCTTCTGAAGCGGGAAGCCGGCTCGGTTCAGATCCACCTCATGCAGACCAACTGGGTGCCGGGGTTGTTCCAGGTCGAGGCATATGCGGCGGGAATGATCGGCGGGGTCCTCTCGCTCGAGCCGGGCGACCAGGAGCTCGCCGACCGGGTTCACAAGCGGATGAAACGAGCCGCGGGCCTGGCCGAGCGGCTGGAAGGCGAGGAGCCGCCGCAAATCTCGGTGCTCATCGACGAGGGGGCGCTCCGGCGCCTGGTCGGTGACCGCGAGACCATGCGCAAACAGCTCGCCCACCTGAGCGACGTCGCGAAGCTGCCCACCGTCGATCTGGGCATCGTTCCGTTCGGCGCCGGCGCCTATCCGGGGCTCGCCGGGCCCTTCGAGGTGCACCGCGACGCGCGGGGCGACGAAGCCGTCTACTTCGAGAGCGCCGGCGAGAGCCGGATCGTGCTGGACGAGGCCGAAGCCGAGCGCCGCCGCGTGCTCATGGAGTCGATGATGGCGTCGGCCGTCTCCGGCGACGACGCGCGATCCTTACTGGAGACGATCAGCCGCGAGCTGTGACTACCGTGTCACCGCTCCGGTGGGCCGGCTTCCGTGAGAGAGGCGATAAAGTCACGGAACGTCGCTCGGTCGAAGGTCAGCACCGGGCCGGAGCGGTCCTTGGAATCGCGCATGTGGACCTGGCCGGTTTCTTCGTCGAAGGCGACCTCCACACATTCGGGGCCGCCGCTTCTGGAACTCGTTCGCCAGTTGAGCTCGCGCTTGTCAGTCATCGCGCCTCCCGCGTAGACCAGCAAGAACCCGCGCGTAGGACGCTCTCCAGGTGCGCGAGGTCTTGGCCGCAGCGCGGCTGCCGGTGTTTGCCGCGCTCGTGGGCGAAGGCTCCATCGTTGGAGCCAGCCGATCACTTACAGTACCCGACATTCGTCTTTGTGGATAAGCGCGCGGGACAGGTGCGGAATGGCGACAGTACTGCGATAGACTCGCCTGAATGTGCATTCCGCTGTTTGCGTCAAGCGTTTTGCTGGGCCGGGCCAACGCTTTGCTGGCTCGGAGAGGACGAACGGGGTGGCGGTGACTAGGTCCGGTTCGGAGTCGGCTGAGGTCGGCCCGCTCGTCGCCCGGGAACTGGTGCGGGCCCGCCTCAAAAACCTGCGTGAGGCGAGCGAGCTCAGCGCCGCCACCGTCGCTCAGCACACCGGCTGGTCGGTGTCCAAACTCAACCGGATCGAGAACGGCGAGGTCACCGTTCAGCCGTTCGAGCTGCGGGCCCTGCTGTCGTACTACGCCGTCGAGGACGAGACGGAGGTGTCGGCGCTCGCCCGGCTGTCACAGGCGTCGCGGGCCCGTCAGTGGTACAGCAAGCATCGCCTGACCGGGGCTTTCCAGCGCTTCGTCGCCTACGAGTACGAAGCCTCCGTCATCAACATCTGGCAGTTGCTGTTCTTCCCGGGGCTGCTTCAGACGGAGGAATACGCCCGCGAGATCACCGCCCTGTCGATGCGGCGCAGTCCGCACCACGACGAAGTGCTTTCCCGGGTACGCCTGCGGATGGACCGGCAGCAGGCCTTCCGTGAGCGACTCGGCCGGCCGAAGCCTCCGCGCATCGTCGCGGTGATCGACGAGTCGGTGCTGAAACGGCCGGTGGGCGGGCCCGATTGCCTGCGGCGGCAGCTCGACCATCTGCTCGAGCTGGCGGAGAACACCGACGCCTACACCATCGGCATCACCCCGCTGGACCTCGTTCACCATTCCGGGCTGGGCGGCACCTTCGAGCTTCTGGAGTTCGACGCGCCCGACCACGACGACGTTCTCTTCGTCGAGGCCGCCGCGGGCGCGTCGTCGTTGCAGATGAGCCGGACCCCGCTCTTCCGCGACATCGTGCAGGACATGCTCACCTACGGCCGGACCGGCGAGGATGCGATCGCGATGTTGCGGGCAGCGCGGGACGACCTGACACGGCCGTGAGATCGGTGACGGCGGGCCACGTCGGCGTCTCCTGCGCCTCGACCGCCCGGAGCACCGCCCGCCGCACCTGATCGAACCGCTGGTGGTCGTTGGTGCTGTAGAGCGTGACGGCACGGCCGCGATGCGCGGCCACCAGCGCCATCCACGAAGGACGGCTCCTGCTCTCGACCGCCGCCGCGACGCCCACGCCACCGGCGGCGAGAAGGCCGGCGCCGAGCAGGGAGACCGCGCCGAAGGCCACGGACAGCGGCACGGCGAGCGCCACCTCGACGCCGCCGCAGAACAGCGCGATCTTGCGGGCGAGATGGGTCTCCTCGTACTCGCGATAGATGTTGCCCAGGTCGCGGACGAGGAAACGGCCCTGGTCGGTGTCGACGCGCCGGCTGGTCACAACGATGCCGGGGCCGGGGTAGTAGACGACTTCCGGATCGGGTCGGGAAGCCGGGGATACGGACTGATGTGCCATGGCGACCTCCTACCGCCATGGTCGCCGATCAATACGCAGTCAGCAACCACCACACTTATAGAAGCTGACTGCGTACCCCAATCTGCGGATTGCAGATACCCGCTACCTACCAGTTTGTAGGCACTTCCCGACCCTTTCACACGGCCTTGTCGCTTTCTCCGCGAGCCGCACCGCGCCGCCCGGGCGGATGGACTGCGTAGTGCAACCGGCGGAGAGAAAGGTCAGACCTGGCTGGCGCCGCCGTCCACGTAGATCTCCGAGCCGGTCACGTAGGCGCTGGCCGGCGAGGCCAGGAACAGCACGGTGTCGGCGATCTCGTCGGGGGTGCCGAGGCGGGCCATCGGGACGCCGGAGGCCAGGCCCTTCAAGAGCTGGGCGGCATCCTCCGGCGTGCCGGCCAGACCGGACAGGCCGGGGGTGTTGATCGGCCCGGGGGCGATGGCGTTGACCCGGATCTTGCGGTCCACCAGCTCGGCCGCCCAGCTGCGGGTGAAGGAGCGCAGCGCCGCCTTCGTCGCCGCGTAGACGCTGAACGCGGGGGCCGCCTTCACGTCGATGTTGGAGCTCGTGATGATGACCGAGGCGCCCTCGTTCAGGTGCGGCAGCGCCTTCTGGACCGTGAAGATGGTGCCGCCCACGTTGGTGTTGAACGTGGTGGCGTAGTGGTCCCACGTGATGTCGGCCAGCGCCGAGAACTCGCCGCCGCCCGCGTTGGCGTACAGAACGTCCAGGCCCTTGCCGTGCTGGGCGATGGCGGCGTAGACGCGGTCCAGGTCGTCGGGGTTGGCGACGTCGGCCTGAATGGCGGTGAAGCCGTCGCCGAACTCGTCCAGGGCTTCCTTGCGGCGGCCGGTCACGAAGACGTGTGCGCCTTCGGCGGCCAGGCGGCGGGCCGAGGCGAGGCCGATGCCGGCGGTGGCTCCGGTGACGAGGGCGGTCTTGCCGTCGAGCTGTCCCATGATCAGTTCTCCTTCAGAACGGAAGCGAAAGTGGGGGTCGGTGATCCGAGCACGTGAAGAGCCACGTGATCGGCGCCGGCGTCCAACATCGAAAGGACGCGATCGGCGATGTCGGACGTCGTGCCGTGCGCGACGAGGGCGTCGATGAGGCGGTCACTGCCGCCGGGCACGAGGTCGTCGTCGGTGAAGCCGAGGCGGCGCAGGTTGTTGCGATACGCCGGGAAGCCGATGAACATGCCGATCTGGGCGCGGGCCAGGGCACGGGACTCGGCCGGCGGCAGGCCCACCACCACGGCCTGGTGCGGGGCGATCAGCGGGCCGTTGCCGACGCGAGCACGTTCGCGGGCCACATAGGACGGCGTGACCAGGAACGGGTGCCAGCCGGCGGTCCGGGTCACGGCCAGGTCGACCATCTTCGGGCCGAGGGCGCCCAGCAGCAGGCGCTCGGCCGGAATGTCCAGCTGGTCGAGGTAGCGGCTCATCGACGCGATCGGGTTGCCGTAGTCCTGTCCGCGAGCCGCGGCGCCGGCCGCGTTGCCGATGCCGAGGCCGACCAGCAGGCGGTCGCTGTGGGCGGCGTAGAAGTCGGACAGCTCGCGGGGCGTCTGGCCCCAGATGTTCAGCACGCCCGTGGCGACCGTGCTCTCCGGCGCCGCGGCCAGCAGCCGGGCCACGTTGCCGAGGGCGCCGGAGCCGTCGAGGCCGGGCGTCCAGAACGTGTCCCAGCCGAGCTTCTCGAGCTGCGCCACGTCCCGGAACTTCATGCTCCAGAGTCCTGCCTGCTTCATCGGTGCCACCTCCTTCGTACTTTTGTATCGCTCGGTATGAAATGACAGTAGCCCACTTCTGTACCGAGCGGTAGACTGGCTGGTGTGACGGTGAAGACAAAGGGACGGCCGCGCGGCTTCGACGCCGACGAGGCGCTCGATCGCGCCATCGAGGTCTTTTGGGAGCACGGGTACGAGGGCGCCTCGCTCACCGACCTCACGACCGCGATGGGCATCAACCGGCCGAGCATGTACGCCGCGTACGGCAACAAGGAGGAGCTGTTCCGCCGGGCCGTCGCCCGCTACGCGGAGCACGACATGGCGTACGCGAGACAGGCCCTGGCCGAACCCACGGCGTACAAGGTGATCGAGAAGTTTCTCCGGGCGAACGCCGACGCGCTCACCCGGGCCGACCGCCCGGCCGGATGTCTGTCGATCCAGGGCGGCCTGGCCGGCGGCAGCGACAACGGCGAGGTGGCGCAGTTCCTGGCCACGAGCCGGATGGGCGGCGAGCGCGCCCTGGCCGAGCGCCTGGCCCGCGCGGTCGAGGAGGGCGACCTGCCGGCCGGCACCGATCCGGCGGCCCTGGCCCGCTATGTCATGACGGTCAGCGAGGGCAACGCCGTGCACGCCGCCGCCGGGGTCGGCCGGGCGAGCCTGTACGCCACGGTCGACCTGGCGATGAGGGCGGTGCCGAGCTAGATCTCCAGCAGGGCCTTGGCCCGCAGCGAACCCGATTCGAGCTTGCGGTGCACGTCGGCGGCTTCGGCGAGCGGAACCACCACCTGCGACTGGAGCGACAGCTCACCGGAGGCCAGGCGGCTCATCGCCTCGCGCAGGGCGGGAACGACGCCGCCGGGGACGACGTCGGAGAGCTTCACGCCGAGCCCGGGACCGCGCGGGTCCGAGAGCGTGATGACCCGCGACGGGCCGCCGGCGAGCGAGATGGCGGTAGGCAGGTCGCTACGGCCCGACGCGTCGAGCACCGCGTCCACCTTGCCCGACAAATGTTGATAATCGATCGGAGTGGACCCGAAGTGGCGTACAAGATCGAAATCAGAGACACGAACGGCGCCGAGAACCTGTACGCCCCGGGCCACCGCCACCTGGGTCGCGACGCGCCCGACCGAACCGGCCGCGCCCAGCACCAGCAGGGTCTCCCCCGCGCTCACGGCGAGCTGGTCGAGAACCCGTACGGCGGCCTCGCCCGAAGCCGGCAGCGCCGCGGCGTCGGCCCAGCTCACCGAGGCCGGCTTGGGCACCCAGAAGTCGGCCACGGCAAGGGCGGCGTAGCCGCCGAGACGCGGCAGAAAGACCGCGACCTCGTCACCCACCGCGACTTCCTGGATGCTGTGGCCGACGCTCTCGACCACCCCGGCCGCCTCGAAGCCGAGGACCGTGCCCGGGCCGCCGGGAAAGACCCCCTGGAGATGGCCGGCCCGGATGGCCAGGTCGGTCGGGCCGACGGCGGCGTACCGCACGGTCACCCGGATCTGCGTGTCGCCCGGCGCGGGCACGTCGGTCTCGGCGAGCCGCAACACGTCCGGCGGCCCGTAGTCATCCATCACAACTGCCCTGGTCATGGGCCGAGCGTAGGTCGGCCGGGAACGATCGGGCGGATGTCCGGGCACTGTTGCGTCATCCCTGAGTCACATGACGGGTAGTTTTCGATCGTGTCAGACCTGATCGGCCGCGACGGCGAGTTGGCTCAGCTCACGACCCTGACCGGTCAGGCTCTGGTGCTGACCGGCCCGCCCGGCATCGGCAAGTCGGCGCTGCTGGCGTGGGCGGCGCGGACCAGCGGGTGGCGGGTGCTCACCGTGACCGGCGTGCCCGCCGAGAGCGGGATTCCCTTCGCCGGGCTGGAGCGGATGCTCCGCAGCGTGATGCCGGTCGCCGAGGTGCTCGCCGATCGGGACGCCTACCGGGTCGCCCTGGCCGTCCTCGACCGGCTCGGCCCCCGGACGCTGCTGGTGGCCGACGACGCGCAATGGCTCGACGAACAGAGCTGGCAGGCGCTGGCGTATGTGGGCCGCCGGCTCGCCGGCGAGGAGCTGGCCCTGCTGATGGGCATGCGCGACGGCGCCGGGACCGCGCGGCGCCTGCGCGGCGCCGGCCTGCGGGAGCTGCCGATCGGCCCGGTGCCGCCCGGGGCCGCGGCCCGCATCGTCGCGCCGGATCTGCCGGAGGCGGAGCGCGGCCGCGTCATCGACGAGGCGGCCGGCAACCCGCTCGGGCTGCGGGAGCCCGCACGTCTGGCCGAGGCCTACCGGGTCCTGGTGTCCGACCTGCCACCGCCGGCCCGGCGGCTGCTGGAGGTGGCGGCGGTCGACGACCGCGACGACGTCGACGAGATCCTGCGGGCCACCGGCCTGTCGATCGGCGATTTGCGACCGGCCCTCGACGCGCGCCTGGCCACGCTCGAGGGCCACACCCTGCGGCTGACCCGCCCGGTGGACGTGGCCGATCGGCGGGGCGCCCACGCCGCGCTGGCCGCGGTGGCCGACGATCCCGAGCGGCGGACCTGGCATCTCGCCTTCGCCGCGACCGGGCCGGACGACGAGCTGGCGGCGGCCATGCAGCGCGTGGCCCGGGTGCGCGGGACCGCGGTGGCCTGGGTGCGGGCGGCCGAGCTGACCACCGATCCGGGCAAGCGGGCCTACCGCTATCTGCGGGCCGTGAACACGGCCTTCGACGCCGGCGACACCGCGACCGTGCACCGCGTCTCGCCCCTGATCGACGACCGGGTGCTGAGCCGGGCCGAGCGGCTGTGGCTGAACTGGGCCGGCGCCGGGGCCGGCGGGGACATCGAGGTCACCAACATCCGCCTGCTCGCCCACTTCGAGGCGGCCGGCCGGTCGCTGGAGCGGGGCGACCTCGACGACGCCTTCGAGGTCCTGCGCGGGGTCGTGCTCCAGCTCTACTTCACGCCGCTGTCGGCCGAGGTGCGGTCCGCGGTCGTCGAGTTCGTCGGGCGTACGGGCCTGGGCGCCGACCATCCGCGGATCGCCGCGCTGCTGGCCCTGGCCGTGCCGCTGGAGTACGGCAAGGAGGTGGTGGCCGCGCTGCCGCAGTTCGTGGCCGCTCCCCTCCCCGACCACCAGCTGGCGTGGGCCGCGCTGGCCGTGGGCGCGCTCGGCCCGGCCAAGACGCTCGCCGCCGACGCCGTCACCGCCAGCCGGTCGCAGCGGCGGGTCGGCCTGCTCACCCAGGCCCTGGTCACCGAGGCCTGGGCCGGCGTGTTCGCCAAGGACGCCCACCTGATCGAGGGCGCCGCGGCCGAGGCCGTCCGGCTCGCGGCCGAGACCGGCCAGCCCCGCTGGGCCGTCGTGGCCCGGCTCGCCCAGGGCATGACGGCCGCCCTGCGCGGCGAGCAGGCCCGGGCCGAGGAGATCGCCGACGGCGCCGTGCGGGCGCTGCTGCCCAGCGGCGCCCACGGCATGATCTGCCTCTGCCAGTTCGTCCGGGGCCACGCCGCGCTCGCCGCCGGCGACGGCGCCGCCGCCTTCGACCACCTGCTGCGCCTGTTCGACATCGGCGACATCGCCTATCACCCGACCGTGCGGTTCTGGGCGGCCGGCTCGCTGGCCGAGGCGGCGGTCATGGCCGGGCGGGCCGAGCGGTTCGAGGCCCTGCTGGGCGGTCTCGAGGACGAGGAGGCGGCCACCGGGTCGCCGGCGCTGACGCGCGGGCTCGTCTACGCCAGGGCGCTGCTGCGGCTGCGGCACTCGACGGCCGACTACGTGCCCGGCGACATCGCGGCCGTGCTGCCGGCGCATCCCTTCGACAAGGCCCGGGCCGACCACGCGTACGGGGCGGCGCTGCGCCGCGAACGCCAGTACGTCCGCGCCCGTCCCTACCTGCGGGCGGCGGCTAGCCTCTTCGAGGCGCTGGGCGCGACGGCCTGGGCCGACCGGTCACGCCAGGAGCTTCGGGCGACCGGCGAGACCGTACGGCGTACGGACGACCGCCTCACCGCCCAGGAGACCCAGATCGCGGCCCTGGCCGCGCAGGGCCTGACCAACAAGGAGATCGGCGGGCGGCTGTTCCTGTCCCCGCGCACGGTCGGCACCCACCTGTACCGGATCTTCCCCAAGCTCGGCATCACCTCGCGCGGCGAACTGGGCACCGCCCTGGAGACGGACGACCAGGGAGTCTGACGGGTCTTCGCTTGTCTTTTCGCAAGCAAGCTGAGGTCATGGAACAGTTCCGCGTCACCAAGGTCCAACCTTCGTACTGGCGGGTCACGTTCGGAAACGGGCCCACGAACCTGATCGATCCGGACACCGTCGAGCAACTGGCCGCGCTGATCACGGAGATCGAGAACGACCCCGCGCTGACGGTCGTCGTCTTCCGCAGCGAGACCCCCGGCTACTTCATGGCCCACTGGGACTTCCTGTCCGACACCCACCGCGTCGTCGCCATGAAGCCCGGCCCCACGGGCTTTCACCCCTACCTCGACAATTTCGTACGGCTGAGCCGGCTCCCGATCGCCACGATCTCGGAAATCCGGGGCCGCACCCGAGGCGCGGGAAGCGAATTCGTCCTGGCCACCGACATCCGCTTCGCCTCCGACCAGGCGGTCTTCGGCCAGTTCGAGGTCGGCGTCGGCGCGGTGCCCGGCGGCGGTGCGATGGCTCGTTTGGCCCGCCTGACCGGCCGGGGCCGGGCCCTGGAGATCCTCCTCGGCGGCGACGACATCCCGGCCGCGCTGGCCGCCGACTACGGCTACGTCAACCGGGTGGTCGCCGACGCCGAAGTCGAGGACTTCACCGACCGTTTCGCCCGCCGGATCGCCGCCTTCGACAAGGTCGCCGTCACCGGCATCAAGAAGCTGGTCGACGTGGCCACCCTGCCACCCGACGCCGAGCTGGCCGAGGGTTTAAAGTCGTACTTCGCGACGGCCGGCCGCCCCGAACACCGCCCGTTCGTCCAGCTCCTGTTCAAGAACGGCCTACAGCAGCCGGACGGCGTCGAACGCGACCTGGGCACAGCGATCGGCGACCTCAGACAGCAGCCCGCGGATCCGCCCAGCCAGGGCTGACGCGCTACCTGCGAAGCGCGTGGGCAGGTAGCTTGGAGACGACAATCGGGCCGTGCATAGTCTTTCGGAACCGCAGAGGGGGCACAGGTGAGCGCTCAAGCCTTCGGCGCGAGTATGCCGACGCACGTGACCCTGAACGACGTCGCGAGTATGGCAGCTGCTGACGAGAACCATCGGTACGAGTTGAGTCCTGAGGGAGTTCTGTCGGTCATGCCCCCCGCCGACCCGGAACATGCATTGCTGGTGATGCGCATGATTCTCTGGCTCGCCAACCACGGCTACGAAGCCGAACAGATCGCTGCTGACTGCGGCATCGACGTCGGCGGTGGCCGCGTACCGGACCTGACGGTGTGGGCGAGGGGCATGCCACCACGTCGTGCCCGATCAAGCTACGCCGGCACGTCCGGACTTCTCCTAGCCGTCGAAGTGGTCTCCAGCGGGTCAGAGATCGTCGACCGAATCGTCAAGAAGGCCGAATACGCGAAGGCCGGCATCCCGCGGTACTGGATCGTCGAGCGTGACGGTGGAGCCACCGTGCACCGGCACGTCCTCAACGAAGCGGCGGAGTATGAGCCTGACCCCGCGGGACCTCAACCGCTCGCATGGCTCCTGGCCTCCGCCCCTGACATCTAAGCGGTCAGACGGCGGCTGGGAGGTTCGCCGAGCTGAAGGCGCGGCCGTCGTCGGTGACGACGGCTGAGTCGTAGCCGGCGGGGGCCTGCCTGGCCAGCCAGGCGATGCCGGGCTCGCCCATGGCCAGGGCGGCGGTGGCGTAGGCGTCGGCGAGCGCCAGATCCGGGCCGACGACCGTGACCGAGCGCAGGCCGCGGGCCGGCTTGCCGGTGCGGGGGTTGACGACGTGGTCGCCGCGCTCGTAGGTGCCTGAGGTCGCCACCGCGCCGTCGGTCAGGGCCAGCACCCAGCTGACCTTGTCGGCCTCCCACGGGTGGCGGATGCCGACCCGCCACGGGCCGCCGTCGGGGTGGTGGCCGCGCATCCGGATGTCGCCCCCGGCGTTGATGTAGTGGCTGGCCGAGCCCTTGGCCAGCAGGCGGGCCGAGGCGACCTCGACCGACCAGCCCTTCACGTAGCCCGACGGGTCGAGCGGTCCCGTGGCGTACGCGTCGAAGTAACCGTCCGTATCGCGCCACAGGTCGGCGCAGGCGTCGAGGACGTGGCGCATGTCGGGCGACAGCTCGGCGTGAGTGATCTCTTTCCGGCGGAAGCGGCACACCTCACTGTCCGCTTTATACGTGCTAAAACGGGCATTGACCTCGTGCAGCCAGCCGCAGACGTCCGCGATCAGGGCGCGGAGCTCGTCGTCGGGACGATCGGGGGTCAGTTCGATGCTGACCGTCGTACCCATCACATGCTCGACGTGGCGCACAGAGCGTGACCCTACGCCTTTGCGGCGTCCAGCGCTGCCTGGAGGGACTCGGCGTACGACTTGCTCGTGTAGGTGGCACCGGAGACGGCGGCCACGTCCTTCGCGGTCTTGGCGCCGAGGGTCTCCTGCTTGAGGGCGGCCACCGCGGGCGGGTTGATGGTGGCGCTGTCGGCGGTGGTCGGATAGGTGGCGTCGGCGCCGGTGATCTCGCCGTCCTCGATGCGGATGGAGACCTGGACCGTGCCGTACGGGTTGGTGGCGCCCTTGCCCTTGTAGACGCCGTCCTTCAGGCCCGACTTCGGCTTCTGTGTGGCCGCTTTGTCCGATTTATTTCCTGAGGCCGACGGCTTCGGCTTGGCCGGCGTGGGCGTACCACCGGCCAGGTCGACGGCGGGCGGGGCGGCCACCGGGGCCGCCGGCGGCTGCACGCTCAACCGGACCCCGATGATCAGTGCCGCACCGGTCAGGGTGCCGACGGCTGCCGCGGTACTACGTCGCATCGGAAGAACTCCTCAGAACTCGAACGGGTCCAGGTGCAGCTGACTGTCGGGGACGTCCAGCTCGCGTAGGGTCGCCACGGCCGCACCGACCAGGCCGGGCGGCCCGCACAGGTAGACGTCGCGACGGCTCACGTCCGGCACCAGGCCGAGCAGGCCGTCCGGGGTGAACAGGCGCTTCGGGCCGGGATCGTTGCGGGAGCCGACGATGTAGCGGACCCAGGCGTCGCGCTGCTCGGCCAGGTCCTCCAGCTCGCCGCGGAAGACGAGCTCGTCCGGGCGCGACGCCCGGTAGATCACGATGGTGTCCGGCGGCATGTCCTCGAGCAGGGCCCGGATCGGCGCGATGCCGCTGCCGCCGGCGATCAGCAGGGCCCGGCGGCGCGTACGGCGCTGGGCCGTGAACACCCCGAACGGCCCCTCGGCCCAGATCGGCGTGCCCGGCTTCATCGTGGCCAGGCGCGACGTGTGCCCGCCGACGGCGGTCACGGTGAGCCGCAGCCACTGCGAGTTCGGGGCGGCCGACAGCGAGAACGGGTGCGACTGCCACCAGCCGTTACGGGTCAGGAAGCGCCACCGCATGAACTGACCGGCCTGCGCCGGCAGCTTCTCCAGGTTCTTGCCGCCGATGTAGACCGAGAACGTGCCGGAGGCCTCGCCGACCACCTCGGCCACCTCGAAGCGGTGCCGCACGTTCAGCCAGAGCGGCTCGATCAGCCGGCCCCAGACCAGCGCCGAGATGACCAGAGCGCCCAGGCCGGGCCAGAACACCGAGGCGAAGCGGCCGCTCAGGTCGGCGCCTGTGGCCACCTGATGCCCGTACCCCAGAAGCAGCACCAGATAGCCGGAAAGATGGATCAAGTGCCACAGCTCGTACGGCAACTTGGCGCGGGCCGCCCGGATCGAGATCAGGCTGATCAGCACGAGCAGGCCGGTCGCGACCGTGGCGCTGATCATCTCCGGGAACGTGGTGATGATCGTCCAGCCCTGGTCGATGACGCCGGCGTCGCCGGTGAGCGCGTAGCCGTAGACGATGAAGACGACGTGGGCCAGCACGAAGACCACGAGCGAGGTGCCGAGCCAGCGGTGCCAGCGCAGCAGGTCACGCGCGCCGACCCACTCCTCGAGCCAGGAGACGCGGCTCATCATGAGCAGCTGGACGAAGAGCAGATAGCCGCCGATCAGCCCGGTGATCCGGCCCGCCGCGAGCATCAGCGTCGGCGTGTCGTTGACGGCGCCCGGCTGGGTGTCGAAGACCCAGAGCGCGACGCTGGTGGCGAGCCCGGAGAAGAAGAGAAGGACGGTGAGCAGCCGGTTGCCGGAGACGGCCTCGGCCGGCGGGCGCTCGTCGTCCATCGGCGGCTGCACCGAGCCGCTGGTCTTCCAGCCGGTGGGGTCGGTCTGCGACTCGATCAGGATGTCGCTGCGGCGGAACTCGTCGTCGGGCAGCCAGTTGTCGACCTCCCGCACGCCGTAGCCGCCGGACAGGCGCGGATCGTCGTCCTGCGCGCCCCACGGGTCGTCCGCCTCGGGCACGCCACGCAGACCGGCGAAGTACTGCTCGTCCTCGTCCGGCGCGTAGCGCTGTTGGAACGTGGGGGGTCCCTGCGCCATAGTCCTCACCCGTTCAGCGGTCCGACAAGCCGTCGGGGGGTTGTACGCACCCGGCGCGGCCATCGCTCAACCGGATCCGGAAAATCTCGCCAGGTGGCGCCGCGATAGGTTCGGCGCATGCGCGACGGCAACCCCGACCTGGTCACTGTGGTCGGCATCGGCGCCGGCGGGTGGGACGACCTTTCCCGTACGTCCCGGAGCGCGCTCACCGGAGCCAAGGTGATCCTGGGCAGCTCGCGCCAGTTGGACCTGCTCCCCTCCGAGGTGGCGGCCACCCGTGTCGCATGGCCGTCTCCGCTGGTACCGGCCCTGCCGGGCCTGTTCGAGGAGCACACGGGCCCGGGGGTGTGCGTGCTGGCGAGCGGCGACCCGATGTTCCACGGGATCGGGGCGACGCTGGTGCGATTGCTGGGGGCTTCCCGCGTACGCGTTCTGCCCCACCCGTCGTCGGTGTCGCTGGCGGCGGCCCGGATGGGGTGGCCGCTGGCCGCGGTGGAGGTCGTGAGCCTGGTCACGGACTCGGTGGACGTCTTGCGGCGGGCCCTGAACCCCGGACGGAAGATCCTGGTCCTGTCGAGGGACGCCTCCACCCCGTCCGCCGTGGCCGGGCTGCTGTCATCCGCGGGATTTTCAGAGGCCACACTCACCGTGCTGTCTCAACTCGGCGGCCCCGCCGAAACCATCGTCACGCTCCCTCAGCCACCCGAGCTGAGCGCCACCCCTCCCCCTCAGCCCGAGCCGAGCCTCGCCCCTTCCCGGCGGCTCGAATCCAGCGCCACCCCCTCCCAGCGCCCCGAACCCCGCGCCCCCATCCCGAGGATTCCCGACATTTCCGGTATCGACGCGTTGAACGTGGTCGCGATCGACTGCGGTGACGGGCCGGCGACGTCTCTTGCGCCTGGGTTGCCGGATTCGTCGTACGTCTCGGATGGCCAGCTCACCAAGCGCGAGATCCGGGCGGTGACCATGTCGGTCCTGGCGCCGGCCCCGGGCAGCCTGCTCTGGGACGTGGGAGCGGGATCGGGGTCGATCGGGATCGAATGGATGCGGAGCCATCCGTCGTGCCGGGCCATCGCCATCGAGTCGCACGACGCGCGGGTGTCGACGATTGCGACAAATGCCGCCTCGCTGGGTGTGCCTGGACTGCGCGTGGTTCACGGAAGCGCTCCGGCCGCGCTGGAAGGGCTGCCGGCGCCGGACACGATCTTCATCGGGGGCGGGCTGACCCGCGACGGGGTGCTCGGCGCGTGCCTGGCCGTGCTTCGGCCGGGCGGGCGGCTGGTGGCGAACGCGGTGACCGTCGAGTCGGAGGCGTTCCTGGCGGCGGCGTACGCCGAACACGGCGGTGAGATGACCCGGGTGGCGATCAATCGGGCGTCGCCGGTGGGCGGCTTCACGGGATGGAGAGCAATGATGCCGGTGACCATCTGGTCGGTGACCCGATGATCCATTTCATCGGCGCCGGTCCGGGCGCGGCCGACCTCATCACCGTACGAGGGCAGCGGTTGATCGAGGCTTCGCCCGTGTGCCTTTACGCGGGCAGCCTGGTCCCGCCGGAGCTGCTGGAGGCGTGCCCGCCGGGCGCCCGCAAGGTCGACACGGCGAACCTGAACCTCGACCAGATCATCGAGGAGATGGTCACCGCCCACACGGCCGGCCAGGACGTGGCCCGCCTGCACTCGGGCGACCCGTCGGTGTTCAGCGCGGTGGCCGAGCAGATGCGCCGCCTCGACACGGCCGGCATTCCGTACGACGTGATTCCGGGCGTGCCCGCCTTCGCCGCGGCCGCGGCCTCGCTGGCCCGCGAGCTGACGGTCCCGTCGGTGGCGCAGACCGTCATCCTGACCCGGACGGCCGAACGAGCCACCGCCATGCCCCCGGGCGAGGACCTGCGCACGCTGAGCGCCAGCCGCTCCACGATGGTCCTGCACCTGGCCGTCCAGCGCATCGAGGCGGTGGTGGCCGACCTGATCCCCTCCTATGGACCCGACTGCCCGGTGGCGGTGGTGGCCCGGGCCAGCCGCCCCGACGAGGAGATCCTGCGCGGCACCCTGTCCGGCATAGCGGCCCAGGTGAAGGAGGCCGGCATCAAGCGCACCGCGGTGATCGTCGTGGGTCCCGCCCTGACCGCCGACCAGTTCCCCGACAGCCACCTCTACTCCACGACAAGATGCCGAGAGTCCTGATCCTCGGCGGCACCACCGAGGCCCGGGCCCTGGCCGCCACCCTGCATCCCGCGCACACCGTGATCACCTCGCTGGCGGGGCGGACCTCGGCCCCTCTCCTGCCTCCGGGCGAGGTCCGGATCGGCGGCTTCGGCGGCGTAGACGGATTGATCGCTTATCTACGGACATCGAGGATCGACGTCCTGGTCGACGCCACTCACCCTTTCGCCGCCGGCATCAGCGCGAACGCCGCCGCGGCCGCCGCGGCCACCGGCGTGCCACTGATCGCCTTGCGCCGCCCCGGCTGGACGGAAGGCCCGGGCGACGACTGGCACCGCGTACCCGATCTCCCCGGCGCCGCCGCCCTGCTCCCCCGGCTGGGCCGCCGCGTCTTCCTGACCACCGGCCGCCAGGGCATAGCCGCCTTCGCCGGCGTGGACGCCTGGTTCCTGGCCCGCTCGGTGGAGCCGCCGGCCCCGCCCATGCCCGCGCGCCTGGAAACTCTCCTCGCCCGCGGTCCCTTCACGTTGGAGAGCGAGCGCCGCCTGCTCACCGAACACCGGATCGACGTCCTGGTCACCAAGGACAGCGGCGGCCCCGACGCCAAGCTCGCCGCCGCCCGCGAGCACGGCATCCCGGTCGTGATGGTGGACCGCCCACTACTACCGGCCGGGGTGCCCAGCGCCGCCTCGGCCGAGGAGGTGCGGCGCTACGTCACTATGCGGTTGTGACCGACAGAGGGTCGCCGGGGGGTTCACCGACGCGATGTTCGATGCCGAGGCGGATTTCCGGAGGATCTCGGTGACCGGATCGGCCTCGTTCGCCGATGCCGCCTTCGCCTCTCGCGCCGAGTTCAGCCAGGCGGCCTTCGCCGGATTCGCCGACTTCCAGTCCGCCTCTTTCGAGGGCTGGGCCAGCTTTCCGGGCGCGGAGTTCGCCGACGCCACGTTCCGCGATGCCCGGTTCGGCGGGCCGGCCTCGTTCAAGAAGGCGACGTTCGCGGGCGGGTGACATTCCGAACGGCTGCGTTCGAGGAGCAGGTGACCTTCCGGCATTCCCGTTTCCCGCGCGAGGAGCCGTCCATCTTCTCCGGCGCTCAGGTTCGCCAGCCGGACGCCCTTCACGTGTGGCCGCGCGGCTGGCGCCTCGATGGGGAGATCCGGCTCGAGCCTCCGCCGGCGGAACCCTGAGTCTCAGGCCGCCAGCAGGTCGAGGATCTCGGCCGTGGTGCCGGTCTCGGCCAGGCGGGGGAAGATCTTCTCGACGCTGTTGCGGTGGGTGTCGGGGTCAAGGTCGCTCACCGCGTCGATGGCGATGGTGACCTGGTAGTTGTGCTCGTGGGCGGCCCGGGCCGTCGACTCGACGCCGATGCTGGTGGCGATGCCGGTGATGACGACCTGGGTGATGCCGCGGCGGCGGAGCTGAAGGTCCAGGTCGGTTCCGTAGAAGGCACCCCAGTTGCGCTTGGTGACGATGATGTCGTCACCGGTCGTGAGGTCGTCGACGATCTGGTCCCAGCCCTCGGGGCGAGGGCGGGCCGGGCGGGCGGCGTCGGTGCGGGCCCGCAGGGAGTCGGTGCCGTCGGGGCGGCCGGTCACTCGTACGAGAACGACCGGAAGATCTTTCGCGCGGAACGCCGACGCCAGCGCGGCCGTGCGGGCGACCACGTCGGCCGCCGCGTGCGGGGTGACCGGCGCCGCGACGATGCCGCGCTGCAGGTCGACGACGACGAGCGCGGTCTTCGGGTCGAGGGTGGTGACGGGCATGGTGGTGCCTTTCAGGAGGGGGAACCGGAGCCGACCCGCGACAGGGAGCGGTCGGCCAGGACGAGGATCAGCATCAGCGCGGCCACGACGGTCAGGAAGATCGCCAGCCCGTGCAGGCCGGCCGTGTCGGCGCCGTGCTTGAAGTAGATGCCGGTGGCGGCCGACGAGACCATCGCGCCGAGGTAACTGAACGTGCGCAGCAGGCCGGACGCGGCGCCGATGCGTGACGGGTCGGCCTGGTAGTAGAGGGCATTCTGGTTCGCGAGGTTGTTCAGGCCCTGCGGAAGGCCGCAGATCAGCGTCACCAGGACCGGCAGCCACAGCGGGCTGTCCGCGTTCAGGGTGAGCATCAGGACGCTGACCACGAGCTGACCCAGACCACCAACGATCAATTTCGGTCGGTACGCCTTCCGTCGCCCCGTGACACCCGAGATGACGATGGCGAACAGGGACATCGGCAGCAGGACCAGACCGGCGTGCGAGGCGCTCAGGCCGCGTCCCGCTTCGAGCCACTGCGTGAAGCCGTACAAAATGGCGTATGAGGCTGTTTGAGCGAGCAGAGCCCGTACATAAGTGGCGATCAAAGGCCCGTTGCCGCCGAAGACGCGCAGATCGAGGAAAGGGTCGGTGGCGCGCAGCTCCCGCCAGGCGAAACCGCCCGCGCACACGGCCATGACGGCCAGCAGCCAGAGGTCGTTCAGCGCCGGATCCATCAGGTAGAGCATCAGTGCCGTCAATGTCCCGGCGAAAAGCCCGATGCCCAGGAAGTCGAGCCGGGTGGCCGGCGCGGCACCGGCGAAACGCGGCATGCGCAGCAGGCCGAAGACGACACAGGCGAGCGCCAGGGGAATGTTGACCGCGAAGATCGAGCGCCATCCGCCCAGGCCGATGAGCAGCCCGCCGAGGGTCGGCCCGATGACGATGATCGTCTGAGCCGAGACGGCGAGAGCGGTGAGGACTCCGCCGGGGCTGTCCTTTCCCGTACGGCGTGACTCGCTCCTGATCAGATACATGGCGGCCGGATATCCGGCGCAGGTGCCGAGCCCGAGAAAAACCCGCGAAACGATGAGCACGCCCAGATTCGGGGCGAGAAGACCGAGAACGCCGGCGATGCCGACCAGGGCGCTGCCGGCCAGATAAAGATGGCGCGGCCCGTAGCGATCGACGAGCTTTCCGACGACCGGCTGCCCGGTGGCGGTGGCCAGGTAAAGGGCCGAGACGAGCCAGGCGGTCTCGGAGGGAAGAGCGCCGAGGGCCAGCCCGATCGGCACCAGCGCCACCGCGATCATCGACGAGTTGATCGGGTTGAGCACCGAGCCGAGCACCATCGGCACGATCAGGCGCCGATCAAAAGCGGTCTCGGATCTATCGACAGTAGCGACGGTCATCGATCGGCCAGACGATCGAGCAGCGCGAGCGCCGCGATGATCGTCCGGCGCTCGTCCTCGGTGAAGTCGTCGGCCAGCGCGCGAGCCATCCACTCCTCGCGCGCTTGACGCGAGACGCCGATGCGCTCGCGCCCGAGCGCGCTCAGGGAGATCAGCTGTTTGCGCCCGTCGGCCGGATCCGGCGTACGGATGATGAGCCCGGCCTGCTCGATCGCCGCGATGGTGGCCGCCATCGACTGGGGACGCACCTGCTCGGCCGCGGCCAGCGCCGACGACGAGGCCGGGCCGCCCTTGTCGAGCCGGCTCAGCACCGACGTCTGCGAAGGCGTGAGCTCATCGAGTTTCGCCACTTCCCGAAGCCGCCGCCGCAGCCGGCTGAAGACCACCCGCACCTCGGTGGCCGCGTGAGTGGCCGAGTCCGGGATATCTGTCATGACTCCCACCGTAATGTCTTCAGTCCAGACTGACAAGTTCAGCCTGAAGACATTTCGGGTGGGCTTCTGCGGGTTGTCCACAGGGTGCCCACGAGCCCGCGGTTTTCGGCAGGATGGCTCCGTTGGACGGGGGTCCCCCTGGGAGGGCGGGCGCTGTTCGGGCGGCGCGGTGGTCAGGCGCCGAGCAGCCAGGGGGCGAGCTTCCGCGCCTTGGCCGGGCCCCACGAGCCCTGGGCGTAGGCGGCCGGCGCGGGCGGCGACTCCAGCAACGGCCCGACCGCCTTCCACGTCGCGCTCAGACCGTCCGGACGCGTGAACAGGGAGCGGTCCCCCGTCAGCACGTCGTGGATCAGGCGGACGTACGGCGGCAGCGGCTCCGCGTCCGGCAGCTCGGCCAAGGGCAGCCGCACGTTTCCCGGCTCGATTCCCAGCGCCACCCCGGGCCTCTTGGCCAGCAGCGACAAGTCGATCGCGCCGTCGCCCGCCAGATCGAACGTCAGCACGTTCGACTGGGGTGGCAACTCGCTGAACGGGCCCCGCGGCCTCTTCAGCACCAGGCTCACCACCTGCCTGCTCTCGGCCAGCCTCTTTCCCGTGCGCAGCAGGAACGGCACCCCTCGCCAGCGCGGGTTGTCGATCCACAGCTTCGCCGCCACGTAGGTGTCCGTACGAGAGCCCCGCTTGATGCCCTTGATCGACTTGTAGCCCGTGTACTGGCCCAGCACCACCTCGGCCGGGTCGATCGGGCGGAACGCCCGGATCACCTTCTCGCGGGCCGCCTGCAGGTCGGCCGCCCCCAGGCTCGCCGGCGGCTCCATCGCCACCTCGGCCGCCACCTGGAACAGATGCGTGACCAGCATGTCCAGCACCGCCCCGGTCGCGTCGTAGAACGCCGCCCGATCCTCCACGCCCAGCGTCTCCGGCACGTCGATCTGCACGCTCTCGATGTGCTCGCGGCTCCACATCGCGGCGAACGCCTCGTTCGCGAAGCGGGCCACGTGCAGGTTCTGCGTCGCCTCCTTGCCGAGGAAGTGGTCGATCCGGTAGACCTGCTCCTCCTTCAGCACCCGGTGCACGAGCCGGTTCAAGGAGCGGAAGGACGAGGGCGAGGTCCCGTACGGCTTCTCGTAGACCACACGCGCGTCGCCGGCGAGACCGTGCTTCCCGAGCGCCTCCGTGATGTCCGGGAACGCCACCGGAGGGATCGCCAGATAGTGGACGATCTGCGTGGAGGCCCCCAGGACGGAACGGGCCTCGGAGATGACGTCCAGCAGGCTGCCCGGGTCGTCCGAGTTGAAGCCGCCGCCCGCGAAGCGCAGCCGGGACGCGAACTCCTTCCACGGGCCCTTGGCCGGGGCCGGGCCGAACTCGGTCAGCGCGTCGTGGACGTGCTGCCGGAAGTTCTCGTGGGAGACGTCGCCGCGCCCGTTGCCGACCAGGATCCAGTCGTCGGGCAGCAGGCCCTCGATCGCGAGCGTGTAGAAGGCCGGCAGCACCATCCGCCGTGCCAGGTCACCGGTGGCTCCGAAGAGCACGAACAGGGTGGGGCCGGGAGTCTTCGCCATGACCCGCGTTTGCCCGCGCCGGCAACCGCTCACACCGGCTGTGACGACCGGAACGTTCCCCGGTACGCCTGCGGCGTCGTGCTCAGCCGCTGTGCGAAGTGGTGGCGCAGGGTGGCCGCGCTGCCGAAGCCGGCCCGGTCGGCGATCACGTCGACGCCCAGGTCGGAGTCTTCGAGCAGGCGGCGGGCGAGCAGGAGGCGCTGGCCGGTGAGCCAGTCGTGCGGGGTGGCGCCGGTCTCCTCCCGGAACTTGCGGGCGAAGGTCCGCGGGGCCATGTGGGCCATCCCGGCCATGGTGTCGACCGTGTGCGGCCGGTCGAGGGTCTCCATCACCGCCGTCAGCACGGGCTGCATGGTCGCGCACTCGACCGGCTTGAGCGGCGTCTCGATGTACTGCGCCTGGCCGCCCTCGCGGTGTGGGGGCACCACCATGCGCCGGGCCAGCATGGTGGCGACCGCGCTGCCGTGCTCCTGGCGGATCAGGTGAAGGCCGGCGTCGATGCTGGCGGCCGTGCCGGCGCTGGTGAGGATGCGCCCGTCCTGCACGTAGAGCACGTCGGGGTCGACGATCGCGGACGGATATTGCCGGGCCAGCCGGGCCGTGTGCAGCCAGTGGGTGGTGCAGCGGCGGCCGTCGAGCAGGCCGGCCGCGCCGAGCGCGAACGCGCTCGTGCACACGCTCATCACCCAGGCGCCCCGCTCGTGGGCGGCGCGGAGGGCGTCGGTGACGGCCGGCGGCGGCGCGAAGTACGGGTTGTCGAAGGGCGCCACGACGACCAGGTCGGCCGCGGCCGTACGGGAAAGGTCGTGTTTGACCGCGACGTCGAAGCCGGAGCGGCTGGGCACCGGACTGCCGTCGATCGAGCAGACGGCGAAGTCGTAGGTGGGCAGGCCCTCGGCCGAGCGGTCGTAGCCGAACAGTTCACAGAGGACGCCGAGCTCGAACGGGGCGACGTCGGGGAGGGCGATCACGGCCACGTTACGCAGCATGTGACGCAGCATACGGCCGCTTGGCAGGATTTTGAAGATGCATGGCATATCTGCCACTGTCGGCCGCCCGAGAACAAGAAGATGCTCAATGCATGGAACTCTTCTTGGCGCTCTTCTTCCTGGTCATCCTCGTCGCGTCGATCGCCGGCAAGGTCGCGGACACCCGCGACCGAAGCGGCTGGCATTAGCAATGGGGCGGCCCGAGAGCCGCCCCATCACGTGGAGAAAATCAGAGCTTGGCCGGAATCAGGATCGAGTCCGGCAGCGGCGCCGCGATCGGCGGCCGCGTCTTCCCCGCCAGCCCGGCGGCCATGGTGGCCACCGGAGTCTGGAACGGCTGCGGCGCGTCGGTGCACACCGTTCCGCGGGCCGGCGGCGTGCCGGTCAGCAGATAGGTGTCGATCGCCGTGGTGGCGCAGACGCCCGAGCCGTACGCGGTGTGTCCCCAGTTGTTGCTCGACAGCAGCACCGAGTTCGGCAGCAGCCGGCTCGACGAGACCGCGCCCTGATAGTTCGTGGCCGGGTCCCAGAAGTTGCCGACGACCAGCACCGGCGCCGCCGTCCGGCGGGTGAAGGGACCGGTGTACGCGTCCTCGTCCCGCACGGTCCAGGTCTTGTGGGCGCACGGGCTGTCGATCCAGCCCCAGGACCGGCCGAAGTACGGCGCCGCGGCCTCACGCCGGTCGGCGTACCGCGGCCAGTCGGCCGCGTTCGCCGGGAACCGGCCGTCGGTGCAGATGACCGTGGTGCCGGCCTCCGCGCCGTTGTCGTACGGGAAGTCGTACTGCCGCGACGCTCGAGCGTCCTTGACCCGCTTGACCAGCGCCGCCGGTGATCCGCCCTCGATGGCGTCGCCCACCTGATCGGCGATCGCGGTGACCTGCTCGCCCGCGTCGAACTGATAGAGCGAGCCGAGGATCGCGCTGATGAAGACCGCGTACGTCACCTGGATCGTGCCGCCCTCGCCGTCCGGCAGGGCCAGCGGCTCCTTCTTCAGGTGCTCGGCGATCTGCCGGAAGTGCCGGACCGGATCACCCTCGGCGAAGACGCACTTGGCCTCGCCCGCCTTGTCGCAGCGCTTCAGGATCTCGATCAGCGCCTTGTACGAGCCGTTGCTGGAGCGCAGCCGGTCGTCGATGACCTGCCGGGTGTTGCCGACCCAGGCGATCGGGTCGAGCACGCCGTCGACGACCAGCGCCCGGAACCGGTCGGGGAACATGTTGGCGTAGTACTGACCGAGCGCGCTGCCGTAGCTGAAGCCCAGGTAGTTCAGCTTCTTGTCGCCGACCGCGCGGCGGATGACGTCCATGTCGCGGGCGACCTCGGCCGTGGAGGCGGCGCCGGTGAGCGGCCGTCCGGTGGTCGAGCAGGCTTTGCCGAGAAGCTTCGACCCCTGGACGTACGCCTTCTCCTCGGCCTCGGTGACCGGGAACGGCACGTTCATGAGGTCGAGGACCGCGGTCTGGTCCTTCACGGACTTGAAGCAGCGCACGTTCTCGCTGGCGCCGATGCCCCGCGGATCGACGCCGACGACGTCGAAGCGCTGGAGCAGCGGATCGGTGAGCCAGTACGGCGCGGCGAGCGCGAACTGGGTGGCCGAGCCGCCCGGCCCGCCCGGATTGACGAACAGGCTGCCGATCTTGGCCGACTGGTTCTTGGCCTTGACCCGCAGCACGGCGATCTCGGTGGTGGCGCCGCGCGGGTTGTCGTAGTCGAGCGGCAGCTGGACGGTCGCGCACTCGGCGTAGTCGTAGCACTTGTACCAGCCGAGCTTGGGCGTGGGCACGGCGTCCACGCCGGTCCTGTGGCCGCCGGCCAGCGCGGGGGCCGCGATGGTGCCCGCGGCCATGGCGCCCGCGAGCGTGGCGGTGAGTAGTCGGTGCGTCTTCAGAGGCATACGGAACGACCCTTCTGACGGGAATGACCCCCGGCATAGTAGAGGGTCGATGCACGCTAAGTGATCTTCACAGCGCAGACCGTCCGGTCCGGAACCTTTCGCATAGGGCAAGGGGGGTGACATCGCTTCGGCCACGTTTGGCACAGTGGACGGATGCTGACCGACGTGGACCTGCCCGCGCCCGGATTGCTCTGGACCCGATGGGCGACCCTGGCCGCCGGCCTGACCGGCATCGGGTACGACGACGTCTGGTTCGTCGACGACCGGGGCGCCCACCACGACGATCACGGGGGCAGCTGGGCCCGGCTCGCGCTGCTCGACGGCGCCCGCGCGGTGCTGTTCGGCTACGACCGCGACCACAGCGGCACGGCCGACGCCGATCCGCCGATCGACCTGCTCACCGGGGCCCCCGACTGGCTGCCCTGGGACGACCTGGCCGCCCTGGCCGAGACCGACGCGCTCGGCTTCGTGGTGTGGCACGCCGAGGGCCGCTGGTCGCGCACCCGCTATCGCGACGGGGTGAGCGACGGGCTCGTGCAGACGGTCGGCGCCGTGCTGAGCAACGAGAACACGCTGACCGAGCTGGCCGAGATCGTCGCCGAGTGGGGCCAGTACGAGCTGCGCAGCCCGGCCGAGCGCGACGACGTCCGCGCCGCCGGTGAGGATCTGCTGTCGGCGGCGGTCCGCGGCCAGGTCACCGGCCCGGCCTTCGAGCGGCTGCTCGGCCGCCTGACCGAGCCCGCGCTCGACCTGCGGGCCGCGCTGGCCTGCGCCGACCGCGGCGGGATCACCGCCGGCAACCGGCCGCCGCGCATCGCTCCCGGCGAGCGGCCGCCGATGCGCCGGGTCCGCAAGCTCAGCCAGGGCGAGCACGACCGCCTGGTGTGGTCGGCCATGCAGGACGCGACCGAGCTGGCCCGCCCCGAGCCGCCAGCCACGGACGAGCTCGAGGCGCTGGCGGCGTGGATGCGCGATCGTTCCCCGCACGGCGACGGCCGGTGCACGGCCCTGGTCTACGCCGACGCGACCAGCCTCAGCGCGCAGCCCGGCAAGCACCCGCCGCTGGAGCGCCCCGGCGAGGCACGCTTCGCGTCCTTTCAGGAGCTGGGTGATCTCGTACGCCGTCTGCGCCGCGCCGAGGCCGACCCGCGCTACGGCCGCTGGCTGTTCCTGCGCGTGCAGACCACGGCCACCGACGTGCTGATCGAGCGCCGCTACGACTCGTGGCCCAAGTGGTGGGCCGACGACGGCGTCTCCGGCCCCTGGCGCACGAACCTCCAGGAGGAGATGGCCGCCCGCGGCCAGGCGTGGCGGCCCGCATGGGTACGCCTGCTCGACCCCGAGGTGGCGTACCGGCCTCTCTAGCGTGCCTTGCCCTCCCGCAGCAGCCCGACGGACTTCGCCAGCCGGCGGGCCCGGGTCTCGTCGGTCTTGGCCGAGGTGAGCTGGTCGACGTGCCAGCGCTGGTTGCTGAACGACAACGTCGACCAGAAGTCGCGGGCCCGCGGCTCGGCGTCGAGCGCGGCCTGAAGATCACCGGGCATCTCGATCTCGCGCGGCGCGGTGTCGAGCTCCACGTCGACGTCGAAGACCTCGCCGCCCTCCACTCCCGCGGCGGCACGGCGCTCGGCGCTCACCCCGAGCCAGTAGCTGCCGCCCATCCTGGCGATGGTCGAGCGCATGGTGAAGCCGTGGAAGGTGGCCACGACCTTGGGCCGGCCGCCACCGCCAAGCCCCGTCACGATCTCGTCGGGCACCGCGAAACCGGTGGTCGTGCCGCCGGTGCGCTGCAGTTCGGCGCGGAACCTCATGGGGTCACTCCTCGATCAGTTCGGTCCAGTCCAGGACGAGCGGGATCAGCTCACCACGGGTCCAGAGCGGCAGTTGATCGCGAAAGTGCGGGCTGTCCGGCTCGCCGGAGGCGCCGAACGGGACGACCCAGCGACTCCGCCCACGGTCATTGACGTTCCAGATATACCGGGCGACGGGCCCCTTGCGGCAGAGATCGGTGACGCCGGGCGCGCTCGACGTGCACAGGACGGTGTCGCGCTCCCCCGACAACTCCACGCGCGGAAAGTCAAAGTCGAGGCCCGGCAGTTGTACGGGGTCGAGCAGGTGCCGCTCGCCCCACCGGCCGGAGGTGATCGCCGCCGGGTCGGCCAGGTCCTCCGGCTTCGTCTCGAGCGCGGCCAGCAGGCTGTCCTGCATGAGTCCGACCTTCGCCCGCGGATCCACGTCGAAGATCGGATCGAACCCGGTCGGCTCGCCCAGCCCGGCCAGCGCCGGATGGTCGAAGAGCCGCCGCGCCACCCGGTCCCGGAACGCCGCCCGCCGGCCGGCCTCGACGCTGTCGGCCGGCATGCTCGTGTCCATGTGGATCCGCTCGTGCGGCGTACCGGCGTCGAGCAGTTCACGGATCCGCTCGGCCCGCTTCTTCGACGCGAACGAGACGCCGTAGGCCTCCGTGTCGGGCCGGCGGTCGTTCGCGTTGACCGCGCTCGTCTTCTCCAGGCGGGTCATCGGCACATGACCGGGCGTCCAGGTGTACGCCTTCTCCCAGGCCGGCACAGGCAGGCGCCGGTTCCGGTCGTCGCGCCGAGGCACGCGCCCGACGGTGAGCTGAAGGATCCGCCCGCTGGTGTCGGCGGTGAGGATGCTGTTGACCGGCTCGACCCAGGTTTGGAGGGCGCCGGCCACGTCATCGACCGTGCGCGCGTGCAGCAACGGCAGAAGGCAGCCGAACCCGAGCTCCAGGTCGGCCCGTGTCGGCGTACGGAGGGAAAGGTTTTGATCGATGATCGGACCCCGCGCCGTCTCGACCACCTCGACCTCGACGTCGTCGCCGCCTCTGACCGGAATGGTCTCGACATGACGCGCGACGGGCTCCCAGCCTTCGGGCCCGCGCGCCCGGTCCCCGTGGATCTCCTCGATGTAGAGATCCTGGTAATCGGCCTGCGCGTTGGTGACGGCCCAGGCGACGGTCTCGGCCTGCCCGAAGTGCTGAACACCGGGCACGCCCGGGAAGGTCAGCCCGAAGACGTCGAAATCGGGGCAGCTCAACCGCACCTGCTGATAGCCGCCGGGCAGCTCGATGGCCCGATGCGGGTCACCCGCGATCACCCCGTCGACGGCCCACGCGTTGCTGCCGGTCTCGCCGGGCCCTTCGGCGTCGAACCAGGCGACCTTGTCCTCACCGAGCGTCCGGGCGACGTGGGCGTTGAACATCTTCGCGGTGAAGCTGGCGAACAGGATGTGCCGAGCCAGGAAAACCCCCAGCGGCGTCCAGTCCTCCCAGGCGAGCCCCTGGCTTCGAACCCCGTCGCCGTACGCGCCGAGCCAGCTTTTCGTCCGCGTGTCCAGTTTGTCGTAAGCCTTCCGTGCCGTGTCACCGATCCGGGCCCGCCGCGCGAACCGGTCCCAGCCCAGCCCGCCGGCCCCGGCCAGCTCGGCCAGCAGCCCTTCGGCCCGGCGCCGCTCCACGTCGAGCTGCCGCCCACGATCGGCGACGGCGACGCGCCCCTGCAGAAACGCCAGCTCATCGACGGAGGCCGCCCGCAGATGCGGAATGCCGTACGAGTCACGAAAGACCTTCATGACCCACATGCTTACCGGCTGGCCGCCACCCGAGCGACCCGGCCCTTGCGGGAACGGATCACCATAACGGGGTGATCGTGTTGAGCCGGGCAGCGTCGGGCGAGTGGGTCAAGTGGCGGGTCGGACGGCAGCGGCTGGCATGGACACCGTTCGAAGAGGGCTGGTCCGTGCCCGATTTCTCCGGATTGGAGGATGGCGGGCATCTCGGATCCCTGCTGATGATCGGCGTCGTCGCGCTGGTCGCCGTCGTGCTGCTGGGCGCGTTCCTCTGGACGCTACTGAAGACGGCGGTGGTCCTGCCGTACCGGACGGTCGCCGACCGGTGGCCGGTGGTGGCCTATGTGGTGAACGGCGACAAGGAGGGTTATCGCCTCGTCACGAGCCGGAAGGAGGCCGACGTGCTGGTGCGGCAATGGGCGTCCGACATCAAGCAGTACGGCCGGCCTCGCATACCCGGCTAACGCTGCGCTTCGAAGTGCTCCTTCATCGACGGGTAGTAGTCGTTGAAGTCGGGCATCGGCGTGCCGTCACGGGAGGCGACCAGCGCGTCCAGGTAGAACTCCCAGCCCGGCCCCACCTCGCCCACATTGCCGGTGTCGATCAGGCGCTGGGTGAAGCGCAGCTCGGTAACCCCCTCGGTCTCGGTCAGCACCATGTCCAGCAGCCAGCTGCCGTGCTCGTCCACGGACGAGAGCGCGAGGCGGCGCGGCGGCTCACAGGCGTCGATCGTCATGTCCGTCCACGGCTGGCCTTCCTCCTGGACCAACTGCACCTGGATGGCCGCGCCGGGCGCCGCGTCACCTTTCCACGGGCCGAACCACCGAGCCGTACGGACGGGATCGGTGAGGCTGGTCCAGACATCGTCGACGGGCGCGTGGAAGGCGCGGGTCAGCACCAGTTCTTCGCCGAACAGCCGTCCGGTGGGCGTCGGGCTCATGCGGTTCTCTCCTCAGCTAGCCCGGAACCAGCGGCCCGGGAATCAGGTAGACCGGGACCAGCCGCCCGGGTGTCCGGCAGACCGGGACCAGCCGCCCGGGTGTCCGGCAGACCGCGACCAGCGGTTCGGGAGGCGGCTGGGGCTGCGGTCGGCGGCGGCGTGACGGGGATGCGGCGCTCGCGGCGGGTGCGGAAGACCTCGGTCTCCAGCGCGTCCAAATGGTGCGCCCAGCCGGACGGGCGGGTCAGGCGCTCGATCCAGCCGGTCAGTTCACCGAGGGGCGCGGTCACCAGCTCGTAGACCCGGTGGCGGCCGTCGGCGCGGTCGGCGACGAGGCCGGCCTCGCGCAGAACCCGCAGGTGGCGGCTGACGGCGGGACGGCTGATCTCGAACCGGCTGGCGATCTGACCGGCCGACAACCGCTCGTCGCGCAGCATCAGCAGGATCTCCCGCCGCACCGGGTCGGCAATCGCCGCGGCCACTTCGTCCACGCCCAGAAGCGTAACCTATCGGTTACGCGTCGGCCAGCGGCCTGCGATCGACGAGTTTCGGCGACCATGGCGGCGGCGCGAGCGGTCAAGCCAAGGCGAGTCAGGCTGTGCCCGGAGAGTCACCGACACCGCCATCACGTGGCGACGCCTTCGACCTGGGCACGGCGGACGAGGCCGCCAGACCGTCACGCCGCCAGACCGTCACGCCGCCAGACCGTCACGCCTTCACGCGGGCTTGCGGGCCGAGACCAAATGGGTCGGAAGCCATGGGCCGCTCCACCACTGGCGCCAGCCCAGATCGCGGCGGGCGACGCCGGTCAGGCCGCGGTCCTCCAGGTGACGTTGGTACTGGCGGGTGTGCCGCAAGTCGGCCAGCAGGAGACGGCCGCCCGGGCGGAGAACCCGTACGGCCTCGTCAATCGCCCTTTTCCTGTCACCGGGCGCCTTGATGTTGTGGAGGACCACGTTGGAAACGACGACGTCGAAACAGGCGTCGGGGAACGGCAGCGAAGTGATGTCGCCCGTCTCCAGCTCGACACGGTCGGTGACCCCGGCCGCGGCCGCGTTACTCATAGTGGCCTCGGGGCCGTTACCCGACTGGTCGGCCCGCCAGAGATCGACACCCACCGCACGCCCGGCAGGCACACGGAGCGCGGCCGAGATCAGCAGGGCGCCGCGGCCGCAGCCCAGGTCGAGGACCCGCTCGTCGCCGCGCAGGTTCAGGCCGTCGAGCAGGCGGGCCCACACCACGAACTTGCCGGCCCGCGAAGCGTAGAACCCGAGCGCGCAGCACGCGGCGATCAGCACGACGCCGATCAGCGGCCAGATCGAGCGTTGCAGCACCGCCTGGAGCAGACCGGCCACCATCAGGATCACCGGCACGGCGATCAACCTGGGTGCGTCGATGCCGTAGTTGCCTGGAGGCCGCTTCATACCCGCAGGCTATTCCGCCCCTCCACTGTGGAGGCGAGAATGGCGGTGTGAGTGACGTCGACGACTTCCTCGCCGAGGTGCTGCCCGGGCTGCGGGCGGCTGAGATCGCGTTGCACAACGGTGACCCCGGCCCGCGGAGCGCGCTGTGGTCGCACGACGATCCGGTGACCCTGTTCGGCGCCGAGGTCAACCGCACCGGCTGGGAGGAGCTCGGCCCCACCTTCGAGTGGCTGGCGTCGCGCTTCTCGGCCTGCGAGTCCCTGGAGTACGAGGTGATCGCGGCCGGCGTCAGCGGCGACCTCGCCTACCTGGTCGCCATCGAGCGGATCACCGCGACGGCCCACGGCGCACCGGCCACGTACGCCCTGCGCGCGACCACGATCTTCCGCCGCGAGCAGGGCGCCTGGCGGGTCGCCCACCGCCACGGCGACAAATATCGTTGACCGCTCACCGCGGCGGCTGGCATGCTGCTGGGGCTTCCCGCGCGATCGGCGCGGGCACTCTGCACGAGGGAATGAAGCCTGTGATCTCGGATGGCCCGACGGCCGCCTGAGGCAAGCTGCCTGATCGGCGGCCATCTCACCCTGTCTTCGTTTCCCTTCTCCCTTCTGCAGAGGCTTTGAAATGACCTTGGATGTACGCATCCAGCACTCCGTCGTCGCCAACCTCTCCTCCCGGCCCACCCCGGTCCGGGTCGGCCCGTTCGTGATCGGCGTCGATCCGTCCACCGACAGCACGGGCATCAACTACGCGACCCCGCTCCCCGGCGCGGAGATCTCCGGGGCTGATGTCACTGCGCTCGTTGCGGCTTTCCGGTCGTACGCCCGCAAGCCCCGCCTCGAATATGTGGTGTCCACGGCGCCCGGCCTGGAGCGGCTGCTGCTCGACGCCGGCTTCACCGTCGAGGAACGCCACGAATACCTGGTCTGCACCCCCGACTCGATCCAGCCCCGGCCGGCACCCGACGGCTACGCGCTGCACGAGCCGATCACGGACGCCGACCGGGCCGCGATGATCGCCGCCCAGAACGTCGCCTTCGGCGGTGACCCCATCGTCACCGAGGCCGACACAGCCCGGATCGAAGGCCTACAGTCCAGAGGCGGCATAGCCGTCATGGTGGTGGCCCCCGACGGCACGTGCGCCGGCGGCGGCGTGGCGGTCCCACCGAACGACGGCGTCAGCGAGGTGGCGGGCATAGCCGTGCCCAAGAACCATCGCCGCCGGGGCATAGCCGGCGCCATGACCGCCGAGATCACCAGACGCCTCTTCACGGCCGGCGTCGAGATCGCTTGGCTGGAGGCTTCGGGCGAGGATTCGTGGCGCGTCTACGAGCGGGTCGGCTACCGGCCTACGGGCCGGCGCCTTTACATAGCGCTCGACTAGCACTTTCCGCCGCCACAGCGCTCGGCTAGCACTCGCCGCCGATCAGCCGCGGGTTATCCACATCGCCGGGGTTGTCCACAGCCCGCCCACACGATCTTCGCCGCTTTGGAAGAATTCTTCCCGGGCGGTTCCCCCGGGTGGGCGGGCTCCGTGGGCCGGCTCCGTGGGCCGGCTCCGTGGGCCGGCTCTG
>NZ_JBIAZI010000007.1:286140-477312 GCF_042899005.1 Actinoplanes sp. NPDC000266 | reverse complement strand
AGCGGGCCGGCTCTGCGGGCCGGCTCTGCGGGCCGGCTCTGCGGGCCGGCTCTGCGGGCCGGCTCTGCGGGCCGGCTCTGCGGGCCGGCTCTGCGGGCCGGCTCTGCGGACCCGGCGGCGCGGGTGCGCGGGTGGGCCTGCGGACCGGCGGCGCGGGTGCGCGGGTGGGCTCTGCGGACCGGCGGCGTGGGTGCGCGGGTGGGCTCTGCGGACCCGGCGGCGCGGGTGCGCGGGTGGGCTCTGCGGACCGGAGGCGCAGACCGGTTCTGCGGACCAGCGGCGCGGACCAGCGGCGCGGACCAGCGGCGCGGACCAGCGGCGCGGACCAGCGGCGCGGACCAGCGGCGCGGACCGGCGGCGCGGACCGGCGGCGCGAGTGCGCGGCGCGAGTGGTTCAACGGGTGCGCGCCGCGGGTGGTCTGCGGGCCGGCGTCGCTCAGGCGGGCTTCGCGAGTGGGCGCCGCCGGAGGGCGCCGCGGGCGAGCTCGGCGGAAGGGCTCGTGTGGTGGGTGGTGAACGCGCACGGCGCCGTGGAGGCCGGGGCGCTTGTGGCGGCCCGGCCTCCCGGACTCGGTCAGCGGGTCAGTTTGGCTACCCGGCCTGTGGGGCCCGATGCCCAGCATGAGCCGTCGTGGGTGCACTCGACCGCGTCGAAGTTGCCTGTGTCGAAGCGGGTCCATGTGCGGCCCGCGTCTCGTGAATAGTCGCTGCCGGTCGGGCCTACCGCCAACGCCACGCTGCGGGACGCCCAAGCTGAGCCGGAGCGGTATTCGCCCGGGACCGTTCGGGCGATCTTCCAGGTTCGGCCGTGCAGGTACGCCGCGCCGTCGGGGGCCGCCGTCGGGGCGCTGTAGTCGCCGCCCACCGCGATCGCCTCGCCCGACGGGCGTACCGCCAGGCTGTAGATGCCGGCCGTCGGGCCGCTCGGGACCGGCGTGTCCGTGACCGACCAGGAGCGGCCGCCGTCGCGGGAGGTGAAGACTCGGGCCGTGGCGCCTCCGCCCGTCGCGAAGTACGCCTTGCCCGCCGCCGACACCAGGCAGGTGCCGCTGGCCGCGAAGGCGAACTCTCCTGTCAGAGCGGGCGGCATGCCGGTGGTCGGGCGGACCTTCCACGTGCGGCCGCCGTCGGCCGTGGCCAGGATGCGGAACTTGCCGCCGACCGGGTCGGACAGGGCCAGGCCGTGCTTGCGGTCGAGGAATGTCATGCAGTCGTAGAAGGCGGCCGGGTCGTCGTTGCGGAACGTCTCGCGCCAGGAACGGCCGCCGTCCGTGGTGGCGTACACCCGGGACGCCTCGCCCTCGCCGATGGACAGGGCGACCGCGGTGCGTGAGTCGAACGCCTCGATGTCGCGGAACAGCAGGTCGGAGGCTCCGGCGGGGCTCACGTCGGCCCAGCTGCGGCCGCCGTCGACCGTGCGCAGGACCGTGCCGGCCGAGCCGGCGACCCAGGCGACGCGGGAGCTGACCGGGGCGAGGCCGCGGAACTGGGCGGTCGAGCCGGTGTCGGTGAGGCGCCAGGCGGGCGAGTAGCCGGCGGACGCGGCCGTGGCCGGCACGACGGCCACCAATGCCGTCGACGCCGCCAGGACCATCGACAACTTTCGCTTCAAGGTCATGGCGCGGAACTTACCGTGTGTGCCACGGCACGGAAACCGGGAGCGCACCCCGTTCGAAACCCTGGCATACCACAATGTGGGACATGGAGACTGTCACCGTCGCGATCACGCGCCGCGCCGACCCGTCGCGTACGGCGGAGATGATCGCCTGGGTGAACGCCGGCACCACCCTGGCCGAGGACTTCCCGGGCTTCCTCGGCACCGGGTGGGTGCGGCCCGACCAGGCGTCGAGCGAATGGCACATGCTCTACCGGTTCGCCGACGCCGACGCGCTGCGCAACTGGGAGGAGTCGCCGCAGCGGCGCTGGTGGCTGTCGTCGGCCGAGGGCTTCGTCGAGCACACCCGCGTCGAGCGCCGCACCGGCATCGAAGGCTGGTTCGACCCGCCGCAAGACCGGAATGTCGAGAACGTCCAGAAAGCCCCGGCGCGGTGGAAGCAGGCCGTCACTATCTGGCTCGGCTTCTTCCCGGTGAGCCTCCTGGCGGCGTACACCCTCAATCACTTGATCGTGGATCTGCACGCGGTGGTGCGGACGCTGATCAGCACCCTGGTCCTGACCCCGATCATGACTTATCTGGTGTTGCCGCGGGTCACACGCCTGTTGCAACCCTGGCTGAAGCGCTAGTCGGAGTCGAACAGCGCCCGCAGCCGCACGGTGTCGCCCACGGTCCAGCCCGGCGGCGGGGCCAGCGCGGCCCACCCGTCGACCGCTCCGGACTTGTACACGTGTCCGTGCCCGGTCGGCACCTTGTTGGCGAAGATGGCGTCGACCGTCGTCTGCCAGAAGGTGACCACCGGATACCACTGCATCGCCGGGGTGACGTCCGGCCCGCGCGTCCCGGTCAGCCACTGCGGCTTCTTCCAGAACAGGCTCGGGCTCCACCAGACGACCGGATCCGACGAGTTCTGCATGTAGACGACCTTGGGCTGCGGCCCGGCCAGCTCGCGCAGCTCCTCGGCCCGCGACGAGAACTCGACCGGCAGATGAGCGTACGACGGATCCCACACCGGCGTTCCCGGCGAGCGCCCGGCTGTCAGCGATCGGTGGATCGGGTTGGCGAAGGTCGGTCCCTCCAGCAGGATCCCGTCGGCCCCGGCGACCATGGCCGAGGCACTGCCGAAGGTCTTTTCCGTCCCGTACGTCCCCAGGCTCTCCCCGAAGATCAGCAGCTTGGGCCGGCTGCCCTCGGGCATCGCCTGCCACCGGGTCCGCACCGCGGTGATCAGGGCCGACGACGCCTCCACGACCTTCGAGCGGTCGGCGGCGAACGAGATCACGCTCGGCAGGTACGAGTACTGCATCGAGACGAGCGCGGTGTCGCCCGCGTACATGTATTCGAGCGAGCTCGGCACGTCGTTGTCGACCCAGCCCGTACCGGTCGGCGTGAAGACCGCGATCACCGCGCGGCCGAAGGCGCCGGTGCGGTCCATCTCCCGGACGATCAGGCCGGCGCGCTCGCTCACCGAGCCGGCCGACGACAACCCGGCGTACAACCTGATCGGATCCTCGACCGGCCGCCTCGCGAAGGCCTCGAGCTGGTCGTGGCTGGGCGCCTTGGCCACGAAGTTGCGGCCCTGCCGGCCCAGCGACTCCCACGACACCAGCGACGCCGGGCTGCCCGAGCGCAGCGGGGACATCTGCCGTTCGACGCCGCGCCCGGTGCCGCTGTCGGTGACCGCGGCCGAACGGTCGGCGGTGGTGTAGAGGTTGCTGACCAGCAGCCCGTCGAACGCGGTGTAGCTGAGCAGGGTCACCACCACGAAGCCGGCGCAGTAGGCGGCCGACTCCGGCACGAGCCGCCCGAACAGCCGGGCCAGGCCGTGCGCGGCCAGCCGCAGGCAGCGGGCCAGCAGCAGGAGCAGCCCGAAGGTGAGCAGGCTGATCCCGACGGTGCGCATCAGGTCGTACTCCTGCTGGGGTGGCATGCCGAGGCGCAGGCGGAGCTCGCGCTGCCAGCGGGTGCCGAGCCAGAGGAACAGCAGGATCAGCGGGGGTACGAGCAGGAAGAGCACCCGCCAGGCGATCCGTTCCGCCCGCCGCGACGGCCACCACCGCCACCGCACGAGCGCGCCGATCGACGTGCCCAGCGCATATCCGATGGCCGCGGTCAGGCCGGCCACCACGCCCTGCAGCGACCAGGTGCGCGGGAGCAGCGACGGCGTGTAGGAGAGGCAGTAGAAGACGGCGCACAGCCCGAAACCGGTGACGCTGAGCCCGCAGCTGACGACCCGGCGGCGGGGCGGGGCGGCGGCGATGACACGGCCGCGCTGGGTGGGTATCCATGGTCGGGGCGACGCGAGCACGAGCCTGCGCATGGATCGCCCCCAATCCGCCTCAAACGCAGGATCTTCCCCTTTGGTGCCGTACCGCAAGCACCTTTACCCGGGGTAGATCGATTTCGGCGGCGGTACCTGGGGGCTCGCCCGCTGTCGTCCCTTCGTGCTCGACGCGGGAACTTCGACAAACCGGGCCGGCAATTGCTTTCAGTCCCGCCGGGCGCTGCCGATGGCTAGCGCAGAGGAGGGTCAACATTCATGCGATTGCGCACCTGGATCGCGGTCGTGATCAGCGTCGTCCTGCTGGCCGGCGCGGGCACGATCGGCATCCTGGTCAACCGCTCGGCGCTGCGCGCGGCCGACGAGGTGCACCGGGCTGACTCACGCGCGCTCGGCGTGAACAACAAGACCCTCGTCGGCGCCATGCAGGCGTTGTCGGCGGGCGAGCTCGGCAAGTTCCTGACCGAGAACTCGCTGCATCTGGGGAAGAACAGCGCCGCCGACCGGACGGCGCTGCGGCTGCTGGCCTCCAAGAGCACCTACTTCGCGTACGGCACCCTGGTCCTCGATCTCAAGGGCAACGTGCTGACCAGTTCCCGCGACTCCGGGGTGCCGGCCGCCACCGACGCCGGCTGGAAGCCGATGCTGACCATGCTGGCCTCGGGCCAGACGTACGGCGTCTCGTCGATCATGTCGGTCGACGCCACCTATCTCGAGGCCGTCGCCGTCCCGGTCCGGGTCGGCGGCAGCGCCGTGGCCCTGCTGGTCGGCCTGAACGACGTCGCCAAGACCCCGTTGCAGCAGTACACGGTCTCGCTGGGCAGCAAGGCCCACCTCACCACGATCATCGACAGCGCCGGCACGATCGCCGCCACCAGCGACCCCACCGACCTCGGCCACAAGGTCGATCCGGCGATCCGCAGCGCGCTCGCCGACGACCCCGGCACCGAGTTCGTCGAGTACACCGACGTCGACGGCACCGCGATGATCGCCATCGTGGTCGGCGGCCTGCCCGGCGGCTGGGCCTACGTGCGGACGCAGAGCCAGGCGTCGTTCGACGGCGCGGTGCACTCCAAGAGCCAGACGCTGAACCTGACCCTGCTGGCCATGCTGCTGATCGGCGTGCTGGCCATCGCCGCCCTCGGCTATCGCACGATCAAGCAGCGCCGCCAGGCCGACCAGCGCTTCCAGGCCCTGTTCCAGCACGCGCCCGACCTGGTGTCGGTGCTCGACGTGCACGGCAACATCGAATATTCCAGCCCGAGCGCCAAGGCCATCCTCGGCTTCGAGCAGGGCCAGCTGGTCGGCAGCAGCGTCTTCGCCATCGTCCACCCCGACGACCGCGAGTACATGCGCGAGCAGTTCGCCCTGCTGCTGAGCCGCCGCGACGCGGTGCTGCGCCTGCAGTGCCGCTCGAGCTCGGCCAAGGGCGAGTACCGCTGGTTCGAGTTCACCGCCTCCAACCAGATGCACAACCCGGCCCTGCACGGCATCGTGATCAACGCGCGGGACATCTCGGAGAACCGCGCCTTCCAGGAGCGGCTCGCCCACGAGGCGCAGCACGACGCGCTGACCGGCCTGCCCAACCGGCGGCGCATGCAGGACGCGCTCGGCGCCTCGCTGCGCGACCAGCCGGTCGGGGTGCTCTTCGTCGACCTGGACGGGTTCAAGCCGGTCAACGACGCGCACGGGCACGAGGCCGGCGACGAGCTGCTGCGGCAGGTCGCGCGGCGGCTGACCGGCTGCGTGCGCGAGGGCGACGTGCTGGCCCGGGTCGGCGGCGACGAGTTCGTGGTGCTCATGCCGGGCGTCGTGGGCGACGCCGACACCGGCGCCGCGTGCGACCGGATCCGGTCCGCGATCGAGGAGCCATTCAAGATCGACGGCATTGACGTACGGATCGGCGCGAGTGTCGGCGTGCATCTCGCACCCAGCGCGGGCGATCCGGACGAGGCCCTGCGCGCGGCCGACCACGCCATGTACACGGTGAAGAAATCCGGCCGGGATCGACGCGGTCCCGGGGGCAGGCACCGCAGGGAGGACTGAAAAGCGGCACACTGTGTGCAACTTCCCGATCGAAGGTGGTGCCGGTGGTGTCCAGGATCCTCTCGCGTCGTGATCTCGACTTCCTCCTGTACGAGTGGCTCGACGTCGAGACGCTCACCAAACGGGACCGCTTCGCCGAGCACTCCCGCGAGACGTTCGACGCCTTCCTCGACGTGTCGGCCCAGATCGCCGAGCGCGACTTCGCCCCGCACAACCGCCGCAACGACCTGGAGGAGCCGACCTTCGATGGTGTACGGGTCCAGGTGCACCCGGAGGTCGGAGCCGCGCTGAAGGTCTTCAACGAGACCGGCCTGATCTCCGGCACGATGGACGCCGAGCTGGGCGGGCTCCAGCTGCCGGCCGTGGTGGCGCGCGCCTGCTTCCTGTGGTTCCAGGCGGCGAACATCGCCACCTCGTCGTACCCGCTGCTGACCATGGCCAACGCCCACCTGCTGACCACCTACGGCAGCCCCTCGCAGGTCGCCCGGTTCGTGCAGCCGATGGTCGAGGGCCGGTTCACCGGGACCATGTGCCTGTCCGAGCCGCAGGCCGGCTCGTCGCTCAGCGACGTGCTCACTCGCGCGGTCCCGGGCGACGACGGGTCGTACAGGATCAGCGGCAGCAAGATGTGGATCTCGGGCGGTGACCACGAGCTGAGCGAGACGATCGTGCACCTCGTGCTGGCCCGGGTCGCCGGGGCGCCGCCCGGGGTGAAGAGCCTGTCGCTGTTCATCGTGCCCAAGCACCACGTGGCCGAGGACGGCACGGTCGGCGAGCGCAACGGCGTCGCGCTGTCCGGGCTCAACCACAAGATGGGCTGGCGGGGCACGACCAACGCGGTGCTCTCCTTCGACGACGCGACCGGATATCTGGTCGGCGAGGAGGGCAAGGGCCTGACCTACATGTTCCACATGATGAACGAGGCCCGGATCGGCGTCGGGGCGGGCGCGGTGGCCCTCGGATACACCGGATATCTGCACGCGCTCGACTACGCGCGCGAGCGCCTCCAGGGCCGGCCGGTCGCGGCCAAGGACCCGGCGGCGCCGCCCGTGCCGATCATCGACCATCCGGACGTACGCCGCATGCTGCTCGCCTCCAAGGCGTACGTCGAAGGGGGTCTGGGGTTGATCCTCTACGCGGCGAAGCTGCTGGACGAGCCGTCGCCGGAGAACGACCTGCTCCTGGACGTGCTGACGCCGATCGTGAAGGCGTGGCCGTCGCAGTGGTGCCGGGTGGCGAACGACCACGCCATTCAGATCCACGGCGGGTACGGCTACACGCGCGAATATCCGGTGGAGCAGTTCTATCGGGACAACCGGCTCAACTCGATCCACGAGGGCACCGACGGGATCCAGGCGCTCGACCTGCTCGGCCGTAAGGCCGTGATGAAGGGTGGGGCCGGGCTTTCGCTGCTCCTGGCGACGATTCGGACAACCGCCTCCGCTTCACCTCTCGGCGCGGAGGTCCTCGCCGCCTGCGATCGCGTCTCTTCCGCCACCGCGCGCCTGTGGAAGGACGGCAACCCCACGGTCGCGATGGCCAACGCCACGGCCTATCTCGACGCCGTCGGCCACCTCGTGATCGCCTGGATCTGGCTGTCGCAGCTCAACGCCGCCGGGGACAAAACGGGCGCGTTCTACGACGGAAAGCGGCTCGCGGCCCGCTACTTCATCACCCACGAGCTGCCGAAGATCGGGCCGATGCTCGACCTGCTCGACTCCCGCGACACGCTCCTGGCCGACCTCGACCCCACCTGGCTGGGCTGACATGGCGTCCCCGGCGATCCAGGTCGAGGTGGGCGATCTCTCGGTGCGCGTCTCCAACCCCGACCGCGTCTACTTCCCCGCGTTGAATCTGACGAAGCGCGACCTCGTCGACTACTACCTGTCGGTGGGCGACGGCATCGTGCGGGCGCTGCGCGAGCGCCCGTGCATGCTGCACCGCTTCCCCGACGGCCTGGCCGGCGAGAAGGTCCACCAGAAGCGGGTGCCGAACGGCGCCCCGCCCTGGCTGGAGACGGTCCGGGTGAAGTTCCCCCGCTACAACCGGCACGCCGACGAGCTGTGCGTGACAAAGCTGGCCGACGTCATCTGGGCCGTGCAGATGTCCACTGTCGAGTTCCACCCGTGGAACTCACGCCGGGCCGACACCGAACAGCCCGACGAGTGGCGCATCGACCTCGACCCGATGCCCGACTGCCCGTTCGACCGGGTCCGCCGCGTCGCCGGCGTGGCCCGCTCGGTCCTGGACGACCTGGGCATCACCGGCTATCCCAAGACGTCGGGCGGCCGGGGCCTGCACGTGTACGTCCGCATCCGCCCCGACTGGGGTTTCGGTGACGTGCGCCGGGCCGCCCTGGCCTTCGCCCGCGAGGTGGAGCGCCGGGCCCCCGACGACGTGACGACGACGTGGTGGCGCAAGGACAGGGACCCGGCCGCCCTGTTCGTCGACTACAACCAGAACGCCCGCGACCACACGATCGCGAGCGCGTACTCGGTCCGCGGCAACCAGAAAGGCACCGTCTCCACCCCGATCACCTGGGACGAGATCGCCGACGTGGAACCGGACGACTTCACCATCCAGACCGTGCCGGCCCGCTTCGCCCGCCTGGGCGACCTGCACGCCACCATCGACGACGAGCACTTCTCTCTGTCACCGTTGCTGGAGTGGGCCGACCGAGACGAGAAAGCGGGCCTCGCCGGCCCCGCCGACCCGCCATGACCCGCATCGCCGGCGACCGTCTTCACAGCCGCCGTCCGCGCCTGCCTGACAGCGGGCGGCTACGCGCGAACCGAGGACGGCCACTTCCTGGCCGGCGTACGCGGCCGCCTCAGCGCGCGGTGATGGCCTTGGAGGCAGCCGCCGAACTGACCGAGGGCGTCCGCCCTCCCTTCACAGTCATCCCGACGCGATGGCCGCCGACATCTTCGAGTCCGACGAGGAATTCGACGACTTCCTGCAGTTCACCCAGGCCGAGCGTCACCGCGACATGGCCTGACCGCCGATGCGCCCAGTCGTCCTCGACACCGACGTGGCATCACTGATCATCAAGAAGCGCTTGCCGCCCACTCTGGCGACCAGGCTGATCGACACCCAGCCCGTGCTCACTTTCGTCACCCATGCCGAGCTGGTCCAAATGGGCTGAGGTCCGCGACTGGGGCGCGGGTAATCGCCGGAAGCTCGGAGCGTGGCTCTCGGCCATGCCCATGCTGCCCGGCGACGAGGATGTGGCCGACACGTTCGGCTATCTCGCCGCCGCCTCCATGCGGCGGGGACGACCGCGGCCGTTGAGGGCTTTCAACAGCCCGCCGGGTGCACCGGCGAGATGGCGAGCGCCCGCAGACGGCGCCGACTGCTTCGCCGCCGTCTGCGGGTGGTGCGCGAGCCGTGACCCCCGTCAGGCCCGCCGAGTGGTGAGGGTGGTGGCGGGCTGTCCGCGGACCGCGCGCTTTTTGCTTGCTTTGCGGGCGGCGCGCGCCAGGCGGGCCGAGGTGAGCAGGCGGCGGCGGTCGGTTTCGGCGATCAGTTCGCGGTGGTGTTCGTGGGCCAGGGTCAGCATGAGGTCGGGGTGGATCAGCATGGCTTGTCTCCTTGTCGGCCGGTGATGCTTCGAGTCTCGGCCGGCCGGAGCGCCGCCACATCGGGCGCGGTTGCGTATCTTCGCTGGTCAGTGCGGCCTAGGTATACCTAGAGGGGTGGATCGGGTCCAACTGCCGGGGCGGGCCGTCGCGGCATTCATGCCGTATGCGGTGCGGAGAGTCGCAGGCCGGGCGGGCGTCGGGGACCCCGGAATCCCCTCACGGCGTGTGTGCCTCTCCGTCGACGAGCTGCACCGAACATGTCCTGACTTCGACCCGATGATCCTGTCGCACTGATCATGTCCGGGCTGCGCGTACACGTCACCGACGACGAAGCCGGCGGGATGGTCCGGCCATCCACAGTGCGGGTGTCGAGCAGGGCGAGGCTGGCGATGTCAAGAAGCTCGATGTTTTGTGTGGTGTGGCCCGGAAGCTGTGACCTCGTCTGCGACGACTCGGCCCCGGATGAAGAAGGCGGCGATCACAGCGAAGATCACGAATGCGATTGTGGCGAAGGAAGCGAGCAACGACCAGCCGGTGGCGCCCTCGGTGCCGACGGTCTGGTCGATGCCGCCGGTGGACAGGAACGTGGTCGGGTCGGTCAGGCCGTGCAGGATGACCGCCGCCCAGAAAGTGCCGGTCACCCGCATCGACAAGTACATGCACAGGCCGAAGCAAACCGTTCGCCGTGGCCGGCGTCGCGCAGCATCTTCACGGCCAGGCCGCGGGTGGCCAGTTCCTCGGCGAGGCCGATGCACAAGCCCAGCAGGGCGAGCAGCGCGATCTGCGCGGCGGACCAGCGGCCCCAGTCCACGCCCCCGGCGTGACCGATGATCGCGGCGGCGATCAGCACGGGCGCGATCCACATCCATCCTCGCCCGCGGATCGGCTGCGGCCCGAAGATGGTCCCGAGCCATCCGACCCGCCATGTGAAGACGAGCAGGGCGATCGCGCCGATTCCGATCGGCAGCACGAGCGCGAGGAAGATGCTTGCCGGGTCGGCGAGGAGGTCGTCCGCGATGCGGTCGCCGGCCAGCAGGCCGATCAGCTGCCCGATGGCCAGGTAGAACACGATGTAGCCGGTTCCAGAAGGTCATCGGTTCAACGCTGGACCATCGTGAAGCCGCCGGGTAGGACGGTCGCCCTCGACCCGGTGGTGCGGGACCGCAGCACGCCCATGGCGTCGTACGTCTCGGCGGTTCCCGTCACCGCCACGGTTTGCGCGGTGCGGGCGGCGCTGCGCAACAACGTCGTCGTTCGGCCGCCGCCGCCTATCGCGTAGCGGGACACCAGTGGCTCCAGCATGACCGCGTCGACCAGGGCTTCCCCGCCGGAGGCGGTGGCCGTCAACTCCGTACGGCCGGCTGGAAGCTCGCCCACCGCGACCGGAAGCAACGCCCCCGGCGCCGGTGAGGCGCCCTGTGGACCTACAGCTCCGTGCCGGAGGACGCCACCGGTCGACCAGCGGGTGACCGCCTCGCTTCCCGGGCGCAGGTCGGCGATCGGCAGCACCAGCTGGGGCTGGGTGGCCGCCGGCAACCGCCAGCGCAGCGACGCTCCGGACGGCAGGCGGACGTAACTGCCGTTGCTGTACTGCGACTCGCCCGTCCACGGCGATTCCGGAGTGACCACGGTGGCGCCGCCGCTCAATGTCGCGAGCTCGGCCTCCACCGTGGTCGACCCCACCCGCTCCACGACGTGGCCCTGGCCAGCCAACCCGGCCACGTCGGGATGGGCGTCCAGAGCGAGCATGCTCAACAGCCCATGAATGGTCGATTCGGCGCCGGCGTTGCGGTTGACCGTGCCGTCGCCGGCGATGCCGTCCACGGTCCGGCCGGTCGCCGGGTCGTACGCCGGCATTCCGGACGCGTTGGCGCCGAAGTACCACGCGGCCACGATGCCGGCCAGGCGGCGGAAGCCGGCCCGCCCGGTCGCCTCGGCCACCGCCAGCAGTGATTGCAGGCGGGAGTCGACCCCGTACGCGATCTGGTTGCGATCGATCCGGGCCGGCAGCCGGCCGTTGTCGGGGCCGCCCGACGTCAGCAGCCACGGCGTGAACACCGCGGAGTCGGTCACCGCCGGCTTCAGCAGATCACGGTCGCCCAGGACCTGACCGGCCCGGGCCAGCGCGGCCGGCATCTGCGACGCCCACGCGTGCCAGTCGGAGCGGGAGAGGGCCCAGGGGAGCATGGCGCCGAACGGCCACGACCGTGCGTCGCCGCCGCCCAGGGCCGCGATCCCCTCGGCGAACTGCCGCAGCATGCGCCGCGCCGTCGGGCCGGGTGCGTGAGCCAGGCCCAGCATCGCCTCGGCGGTCGCGTCGGCGCCGTCCACGACGAGCCAGGCCGGCACGCGCTTGCCGTCGATGAGCTGCCATTGGCCGTACCGCCGAAGAACTTGACGGTGAAGTGCCCCGATGGCCAGATCGAGCCGCTCGCGATGAAAAGGATCTTTGAAGGCGGCGTACGCCTCACCGAGCGCCCACACCGCGCGGGCCAGCCAGTACGACGGCCCGCTGTCGGAGGGGTCGGGCAGCTCGGGCGGCTCGGCGCTCCGGTTCAGCGTCCCGTCCGGCTGCATCCAGAGCACGAAATTCCCGGACGTGGTGTTCTGCATGTACGCCAGGCCGCGCAACAACTCGTACGCCGCCGCCTTGCTCGTGGCACTTCCGGTCTGCCGGAAGTGCCGCACGTAGACGACCACGGCCCGCGCCATGTCGTCCGAATTGAACGCGCCCTGCCCATAAGTGTTGGTCGCCGCGTCGTAGGCGCCACCACCGATCCGCCGATAGCTTCCGTCGGCGTTCGGTTCGGCGTACGTCCAGAGAACTCCGATCTTCGAAGTCTGCCCCGGCGGGGTGACGCGGTCGCGCAGAAAATCAAGGTGGGCGAGGTTAGTGAGCCGGGCCGGTGCCGACTTCAGCAGCGGTGCCGCCAGGGCGGCGCCGCTGGCCGACAACACGGTTCTGCGCTTCATCGTGTGCTCCTCTGGTCAGCCGAGCGACGCCGATCTTGCTGTCCGCCATGCCGTAGAAGACGTAGTGGACGCCGTCGACCTGCTCGATGGCGGTGGGGAAGACGACGTTGGGTACGGTTCCGGACTGCTCGTCCGCCGTCTCCGGAACGAAGATCGGTTCGGGGGTACGGCTGAGCACGCGGCCCGGGTCGGCCGGGTCGAGGATCATCGCCCCCGCCGCGTACGTGACCCTCTGGTTGGTGGGGTCGAAACCGGGCGGGATGTAACCGGTGACGCCGTGGTGGATCAGCAGCCAGCCCTCGGGCACGCGCAGCGGGGGCGGGCCGGCTCCGATCTTCAGGGCCTCGTACGGATATTCGGGCAGTGCCACGCAGCGGTGGTTCCGCGGCCGGACCAGCGCCGTGATGTCGTCGTGCGCGAGATCGGCCGGGACGTACGAGATCCAGATGCCGGCCCTTTCGTCCGACACGCCGGCCGGCAGGTGCACCCCCTCGCCCGGGCGGAACCAGCCGAGATCCCACATCGGACGGTGCAGCATCGCGTAGCTGAGCCGGCCGTCCGGTCCCGGCACGGGCTCGGGGAAGAACACCGCGTCTTTGTTGGGGAAGAGGTTGAGGTCGGTGTCCAGGTCTTTCTGGTACGTGAACTGGACCGGCCCGAGACGTTCCCACTTCCGCAGGTCGGTCGAGACGGCGAGCGCGAGTTTGGGGCCGAGTGGGCCGTACGCGACGTACGTCATCAGGTGTTTTCCGAGGCTCGGAACCCACGTGGTGCGCGGATCCTCGACCCCCGCGTTGTTCTTGCCGCGTTCCCAGCCCTCGTCCGGGGCCAGGACCACGCCCTCGCGGCGCACGCCGGCCGGCACGCCGTCGCGGATCTCGACCTCGGCCAGGCCGACCCGCGACACGTTGCCGGGCGCGACCATGCGCGGCAGCAGGTAGAGCTTTCCGTCCGGGCCCCAGCCGCTCGCCGGGTTGAGGACGCCTTCCGCCTCGAGGGTGTCGCCCTTGTCGGGCGCCATGATCACACCGAGCCGGGTCAGGGAGTACGTCATGTCAGGGTTTCAACCTTTCACGCCGGAGCCGAGATCGGTGGACACGAAGTGCCGCTGGAACGCGATGAACAGGCCCACCGCGGGCGCGGCCAGCACGCACGCGCCGGCCAGGATCGCGCCGAACGGGTTGGCCGCCCGGGCCGAGACGTTGCTGATGTAGTTGGCCAGCGAGACCGCGAGCGGCTGCATGTCCGCCTGTTTGGTCACCAGGAACGGCCAGAGGAATTCGTTCCAGGGGCCGATGAAAGTGAGCAGGACGGCGGTGAGCAGCGCCGGCCGCACCAGCGGCAGCGCGACCGACCAGAGAACGCGCAATTCGCCGGCGCCGTCGAGCCGGGCCGCGGCGAACAGGTCGTCCGGAAGCTGGAGGAAGAACTGCCGGAAGATGAAGACCGCCGTCGTGTTGATGGCGAACGGCAGAATCATTCCGAGGTACGAGTCGGCCAGCCCGTAACCCCGCACGATGAGCACGTAGAGCGGGATCAGCAGCAGCTGGAACGGGATGACCTGCACCAGCAGGACCAGCACGAAGAGCGTTCCCCGGCCGCGGAAACGGAGGCGGGCCAGCGCATATCCGGCCAGCACGCCGAAGACGACAGTGCCCAGCAGCACGCCGCCGGTGAAGATGCCGGAATTGATGAGGGAGCCGACCAGATCGACCCGTGAATTGATGTCCTTGTAGTTGTCGAGCGTCAGTCCGGAGGTCGGGAAGGCGCCCTTCACCGACGTGTCCGGCGACGACTGCAACGAGCCGATGAGCATGTAATAGAACGGGAACAGGAACGCCAGAGCGCCGAGGAACAACACGACGTAGCGCAACCGCCTCATGTCAGTCCCTCTCGATCAGACGCCGATTGATGTACGCCACGATGAGCACTCCGATGACCAGCAGGACCCCGATCGCGGCGGCGAAGTCGGGCTCACCCTGCTGCAATCCGCGCTGGTACATGACCAGCACCGGGGAGGCCGAGGCGCCGTTCGGCCCGCCCCCGCCGGTGAGCAGATAGGGCTCGGTGAACAGGTTGGCCCCGGTGATCAACGACAGGATCACCACGAGCGCGGTGGCCGGGCGGACCGCCGGCACGGTCACCGACCAGAAGCGGTTCCAGGCCGACGCGCCGTCGACCGAGGCCGACTCGTAGAGCTCCTTGGGCACGTTCTGCAACGCGGCCAGGTAGAGCAGGATGAAGAAGCCGAGCTGCTTCCAGGTCACGAAGACAGCGATCACCGGCATCGCGAGATATTCGTTGATCAGCCAGGACGGGTCGGGCGCCAGCGGGCCGAGCACCGTGTTGACCAGGCCGTCCGAGTTGAACAGGAACAGCCATACACCGACCACGGCCACGCTGGCCGTCACGTACGGGACGTAGAACGCGACCCGCAGGAACGTCCGCGCGTGCACCACCTTGTTCAGCGCCACCGCCAGCAGCAGCGCCAGCCCGGTCGTGAGCGGCACGTTGATGACCAGGAAGACGCCGATGTTGCGGAAGCTGCGCAGCACCGCCGGATCGGTCAGCACCGCCTTGTAGTTGTCCAGGCCGACGAACGGGTGGTCGACGATCGCGCCGGGCGCGGCGAAGAAGTAGTCGTGGAAGCTCATCCACACCGCGAACCCGAACGGATAGGCGAAGATGACGGCGATGTAGACCGCGTACGGTGCGGCCAGGATCATCCCGACCGGATGCCTTCCGAGGATCTTGCCCGTGGCCATCAGGAACCGCTGGCGAGCTGATCGACCTTCTCGGCGGCGCCGCTGAAGGCCTGGTCCACCGGCTCCTTACCGAAGATCACCGAGGCCGAGTACGCGTCGCGGAAGCTCTGCCAGATGGCCACGCTGTTCGGCACGTTGGGCACCTCGACCGTACGGGCGGCCTGGTCGGCGAACTGCTTGTAGGCCGGGTTCTTGGTGAAGTAGTCCGGATAGGTGGTCGCCACGTCCTTGCGCAGCGGCATCTGGCCGGTCTTGTCGAGCAGCGCGCCGTCCTGCTCCTGGCTCGTCGCGAACTTCATCAGCTCCCAGGCGGTGGCCCGGTTCTGGCAGGCGCTGTACATGGCGACGTTCTTGGCGTCGCTGAACGTCTTGATCTGCTCGGCCGGCTTGCCGGCCGAGGTGGGTACCGGCACCGAGCCCCACTTCACCTTGTCGCCGTAGACCGCGACGGCCCACGGGCCGACGATGGCCATGGCCGCCTTCTGGTCGGCGAACGAGTCGCCGTTGTACTGCTCCTTGCCGGCCAGCCCCTCGTCGTACATGGTCTTCCAGAACCCGGCGACCTTCTGGCCCTCGGGCGAGTTGAACTGGGCCTTGCTGTCCTGCACGAGCTGCTTGCCGTCGGTCTCGGCCAGGAACATCGGATAGAAGTCGAACCAGGACTGGAAGAACTCGCTGGTCGGCGCGGGCCAGATGGCGAACTGCGCGGCCTTGGAAGACTTGATCTTGCGGGCGGCGGCCAGGACGTCGTCGTACGTGCTGAGTGCGGGCTTCTCGGGGTCGAGGCCGGCCTTGGCGAAGACGTCCTTGTTGTAGAAGATCATCACCGGGTTGGACTTCCAGGGCAGCTGGTAGAACTTGCCGTCCGGCGACTTGTACTGGTCGGCGGTGGTCCCGGTGCGGTCGGCGATGTACTGCGTGGCCCCGTCGAACGAGTCGAGCGCGACCAGGCCGCCCTGCTTCTGGAACTGCGGCACCGCGGCCGGGGCGGTGTTGAAGATCAGGCACGGCGCGTTGCCGGCCGTGATGGCGGCGCCGATGACCTCCTCCGAGCTCTTGCCGGCCGGGATCTCCTGTGCGGTGACCTTCTGGTCGGCGTGCTGGCCGTTCCAGGCCTCGACCATGGCCTTGCCCCAGGCGAGCTCCTCCTGGTTGTTGGAGAGCCACACGGTGATCGGCCCGGTGGCGGCGTTGGCCTGCGAGGCGTCACCGCCGCCGCTGCCGTCGCATCCCGCTGTCACCAGCAGGGTCGCGGTCATCAGTAGGGCCGGGAGGGAGCGTTTCATGCGGTGCCTCCTATCGGAGCGGTGGACGCTCTGACGATGAGTTGGGCCGGGGGGACGGGGATGTCGTCGATCTGCTCGCCCTCGATGAGGCCGAGCAGGGCTTCCGCGGCTTTCCGGCCCCAGAGGTACGGGTCGGTGCGGACCGTGGTGAGCGGCGGGCTCACATATCCCGCGAGCTCGGTGTTGTCGAATCCGGTGACCGAGAGGGCGACGTTCAGCTCCTGGGCCACCGCCATGCCGGCGATGGCCATGAGGTCGTTGGCGTAGACGATCGCGGTGGGCGGCTCGTCACTGTCGAGCAGTTCGCGGGTGGCCTGCGCGCCGCCCGCCGCCGAGAAATCGGCGGCGATGTACGGCCCGTCGCCCGTTTCCGCCCACGCTCTTCTGCGGATCTCCGCGTGCAGGAAATGAGCCGGTCCGCCCACGTGGGCGATGCGGCGGTGGCCGAGCTCCTGAAGGTGCCGGACGGCGGCGACGATGCCGGGCCGGTCGTCGACCAGCACGGCCGGAAACGCGCTGGGCACGTCGGGCCGGGCGATGGTGACGGCCGGCAGTCCCAGCTCCTCGAGCAGCGCGATCCGGGTGTCGCCGACCCGCAGGTCGAGCACGAAGACGCCGTCCACCCGCTTGCTGCCGGCCAGCCGCCGGTAGCCGGCCTCCTCCTCGTCCTCGGGCACGACCTGGAGCACGAGGGCCTGCCCGCGATCGGAGAGGGTGCGCTCGACACCGGCGATGAAGGCGGGGAAGAACGGGTCGGCCCCGAGCAGCTCGGGCTCGCGGGCCAGGACCAGGCCGACGGCGAAGGCTCGCGACGTGGAGAGCGCGCGGGCCTGATGGCTGGGCGTCCAGCCGAGCTCCCGCGCGGCGTCGAGGATGCGGCGCTTGGTGTCCTCGGCGACACCCGGCCGTCCGTTCAGGACGAACGACACGGTGCCTTTGGACACTCCCGCCGCCGCCGCGACGTCACGGATCGTGGGCCTGGTCATGCCACCTCCGTCGGCTCTTCAAACCGGTTTGAACGCGAACCTAAACCGGTTTGAACGACCGCGCAAACGGAGACGAAATCGTTTTGTCCGTGTTACGGGCGTGTTAACACGGAAAATTCACTCCCATCGGGATCGGCCATCGTCGCGTCATCCACACGCGACGCGCCCGCTTCCCGCAGCCGCTCGAGATCCTCCGGACCGTCCACCGCGACCGCCAGGAACAGGTCTTTCCCCGACCGCGGCGTCAGCGGCGGCCCACTCCAGGTGACCTTGGAACCCCCGCCCGGCGACTGGATCGCCGTCTCCTCGTCCTGATCCCACACCAGGGGCCACCCCAGCGCCGTACTCCAGAAATGCCCGGCCTCCCGCGACCCGTCGCAGTTGACCGCACCCACCGCCCCGCAGCCCGCGAGGAAGTTGTTGCCCGGCTCGATCACACAGAACTCGTTGCCCTCCGGATCGGCCAGCACGACATGCCCCTCGTCGCCCTTCTGCCCGACGTCGGCGTGCCGCCCGCCGAGCGCGAGCGCCCTCTCCACCGTCCGCAGCTGCTCCTCGGCCGACCCGCTGGTCAGATCGAAGTGCGTGGTGTTCGGCCCGGCCTTGACCTTGCCGGTCGGCACGAACCACACCGGAATCCCACGATCGTCCTCGGGCAGAAGCAGAAGCGGATCGTCCTCGGCCGCCTTCCACCCCAGCAGCCCGGCCCAGAAGGAGGCCAGCTCCCGCGGCCGCCGAGCCTCGATGCAGATCGCGAAGAGTCGAGTCGTCATGCCCTTTCATAGACGCGTACCGCCCCCACCCGCACCCGAATTTCCCGTAGCGTCGCCGAATGCGCCTGCTGCACCTGTCCGACACCCACCTGACCCGGGCCGGCGGCCCCGCCCACGACTCCTTACGCCGGATCCTGCGTGAATGCGGCGAGGTCCCGTCCCTGGACGCGGTCGTGGTCACCGGCGACATAGCCGACGACGGCTCCCGCGAGGCCTACGTGGACGCCCGCGACCTGATAGGTGCTTTCGCCGCCGTACGCCACATCCCCGCCATCTTCACCACAGGCAACCACGACGACCGTCGGGCCTTCACCGCCGAACTGGGCAGCGGCCACGACGCACCGTCCCACCAGCTCGACTCACCCGAGGGCGAACGCGCCGCCGTGACGACGGTCGCCGGCTATCGCGTCATCACCCTCGACTCCCTGGTCCCCGGCAAGGGCTACGGGCAGATCAGCGCCGCCCAGCTGGCGTGGCTGAGGACCGTCCTGGCCGAGCCGTCCCCGAACGGCAGCGTCCTCGCCTTCCACCACCCGCCGATCGTCGTGCCCGGCGTGGCCGTGCAGAGCGCCCTGGGCCTGCGCAACGGCCGGGACCTGGCCGGCGCGATCAGCGGCTCCGACGTCCAGGCAATCCTCTGCGGGCACTTCCACCTGCAGCTGTTCGGCTTGCTGGCGGCGGTGCCGGTCTGGGTGACACCGGGAGTGGTAAGCCGTGTCGACCTGACCGCGACCCCCGGCACGGAACGAGCGGTCAAGGGAGCCTCGGCCTCCTTGATCGACCTCGGCGGCCCTCATTCCCCGGTCTTCCACACGATGCACGCCCGAGACCCACAAGCGGGCCGGACCGCCTACGAGATCAACGCCCACGAACTCGACACCGTCATAGCCAAACTCGGCCCGTCCACGTAGCCGCCCGTTGCGACGAGGGTGTTGAGAGCGACTGAGCGCATCATTGTCAGGCCATGGATCCGGCGGTGCTCGGCGTAGGTGAAGCTCGGGAGGTCGTCGTTCACGGGCCGAACGGCAAGGAGGTGTACGCCGGCCGGCTCTACTCGGAGAGCGGCGGCACCTACGACCACATCGAGTCGATGGACGCCGGGTCGGTGCGGCTTGCCACCGTCGACGGGCCGCCGCCTGCTCACCTCAGCCCGCCTCGCCCGCGCCGCCCGCAAAGCAAGCAAAAAGCGCGCGGTCCGCGGACAGCCCGCCACCACCCTCACCGCACGGCGGGCCTGACCGGGGGGTCATGGCTTACGCGCCACCCCGCAGACGACGTCGAGATGCTTGGCGTCGTCTGCGGCCGGCCGCCACAGCGGCGCCGAGACCACGCCGGGCTCGACCAGTTCCAGACCCTCGAAGAAGCGGGCGAACTGGGCGGGGCCCCTCAGGACGTACGGCGGATTGGCCTGCTCGTTCCAGATCTTCTCGGCCTCGCCGTGCTCGACGCTGTGCGAACCGTCGAGCGCGATGAAGAGGCTGCCCGGAGCGAGGGCGTCGAGGTAGGCCCGGACCATCGTCTCGGCCTCCTCGTCGTCGGTGACGTGGCCCAGCAGCCCGGACATGATCAGCGCGACCGGCCGGCCGAAGTCGAGCGTGCCGGCCGCCTCGGCCAGCACCTTGGCCGAGTCGCGGCCGTCGGCGTCGACGTACTGCGTGGCGCCCTCCGGACTGCTGGTCAGCAGCGCCCGGGCGTGCGACAGGATCATCGGATCGAAGTCGACATAGACGATCCGGGACTCCGGCGCGACCCGCTGCGCCACCTCGTGCGTGTTGTCGGCGGTCGGCAGCCCCGTGCCCACATCGAGGAACTGCCTGATCCCGGCCTCGGCGGCGGCGTAGGTGACCGCCCGCACGAGGAAGGCACGCGAGGCCCGCGCGTTGTCGACGATGTCCGGGAAGGCCTGCCGGATCTGATCGCCCACAGCCCGGTCGACGGCGAAGTTGTCCTTGCCGCCGAGCCAGTAGTTCCAGATCCGAGCCGTCTGCGGCTCACTCGTGTCGAAATGCGCGTCACTCATGTCGCCCGCCGCCCTAGCCAGTCTGAAGTGGACGGACACATGCTAGGCCACGAGCGCCAGATCCAGCAGGTAGCTGCGGGTGTCAGCTCCGGCCCACCGGACCTCTGCCACCTCATCGCCGGTCCCGCGGCCCAGAACCACCCCGGGACGGCCACGCACGATGTCCAGGCGCACGATCCGGCGAACGGTCCATGTCCGCAGCGTGCGGCGCAGCACCTCCTCGGCGGGCGTGAAACCGTCGGTCTCGTAGCCCTCGGCGATGCGGAGTCGGCCACGCACCGTCGTCCAGGCGCCCGGCGAGGGCACGGGCTTCCCGATGACGTAGATGCCGAGCCCGTCGACGTCGATCACCCAGCCGTCGTCGGACCAGATGGTGCTCTCCACGTCGAGGGCCCGCCCGGACACCTCATGGGTCCCCCCGCGCTCGACGGCGAGAGCCAGAGACATCTCGACCCTCCCTCCGACCTCGGCGACGAACCCGTCACTGGCCACCACGCTGTCGGGGATGAGGACGTCCTGCCACAACATGCTCATGCCGTAGATCATCCCGTAGCAGACTGACCCGGTGGGCTATCCCGACTCGTTGGCTGACATGCCGCTCGACCTGCTCCTGCGCCTGGCGCGCCGAGAGGTCGAGGACGGCGGCGACGTGCCGAAGCCGCATCTCGTCGAGCTGCATCGGCGTCCGGTATTCGGCCGGGCGGCCGAGCTCGTGAACGACCGGGACGCCAGCTGGCGGGCGCTCGGCGTGGCGATCCTGCGAGAGCTCGGCGAGGGCCAGCCGTTCCGCGCGCAGACGATTCCCCTGCTGCGGGCGCGGCTCGCCCAGGAGGACGACCCCGGCGTGCTGAGCTGGATCGTCTCGGCGCTGGGGAGCCACCAGGCCGTCGAGGCGTTGCCCGACGTCGTGGCCCTGGCCGCACATCCGGCGGTGGGTGTGCGGTACGCCGTCACCTGGACGCTGCCCGACCTGGTCGGCCTCTCCGCCGTGGACCCGGCCGCCGTTGACGCGCTGTTCCGGCTCTGCGAGGACGACGACGAGGACATTCGCTACTACGCCCTCTACGCCGCCACGAGGCGGTCCGGGAGGCGCGCCGCCTGCTCGGCGACGACCGCCTGATCGGTCCGGTCCTGGTTGGCCTCGCCTCCGAGGGCGACGTCGCGGACATGCTCGAACTGGTGTCGGACGAGACGTTGGCGAAACAGCTGGTCACCTGGTGGAACGGCCGCACTGTGCGGTCGCGGTAGCGCACGATTCCCCCGATCGAGTGAGGGTCTCATTCGCCCTCGTCCCTCTACTGTGCACAGATGCCGCCCACCGATCCGATTGATACGTACGGCCGTCATGTCCGTGCTCGAATAATCGACTTCTTCACCCTCGAAGGGCAGCCGTGGCCGCGCCGGCTGTGGGACGTCGGATCGTTGCTCGCGCTGGAGGAATTGCTGGAAGCAAGTTCCTGGGCTCGCCACCACGTGTTGTCCACCGCGGCGGTCGACTGGCAGCGCCGCCAATTGCTGAAGGTCATCGGTCCTGACGTCGGCCTCGGCGACAGGGATCTGCGGACCGAACTGACCTCCCTGTTGAACAAGCCGCTGCCCGACCCCAGCCCGGCTCACCGCCGCCTGCGTGAGGTCATCGATCACGCGCGAGGCGGCTACCTGAACCGATGGGCGGCAGCGGTCGCCAGGCCGACGGAGCATCGGCCACAGCCGGAGCGACTCGCCCGCGTCGTCGCGGCGCACCTGCTCGATCTCGGCTACGACGCGAGCCACCTGGCCGCATGGATCGGGCCTCTGTCCCGCCGACAGGCGAGCGTTGAGGAGATTCTCGAGCAAGCGATCGCGCTCGGCTGCGCGGCGCCACGCGATTTCACTGTCCTCGCGGTCCTGGAGAGCGCGCCCGAACTGGACCAAGCTCAGAAGCACCGGGCGTGGCTCTCGGGTCGTGAGGTCATGGACTGGCTCGAGCAACGGGGCCACCCCACCCGCGGCATACGGGCCGCCGGTGGATTTCTCTACCGAGTGATGTCGCGGGATCCGTTCAGCGCGGCGGGCCAGGTCCGCGCGCTCGTCGAGCGAATGGTCGCGCGCTCGTCCTTCACGCGCGGCAACAAGTTAGGTGTCAGACCTGCGTCAAACCTGTGGGTCGATCAACACCCCTCCCCCATTCCCTTCACCACTCCGGCCAGAGGCGCCTACGTGCTTTCCATGGTGAACGAAGGACGTTTTTACCAGGTCGACGGTCAATACACCCAGATCGACGAAGCACTGGAGTTGGCCGCCCCCATGAACCGTGGTCTTCTCGGGCCGGCGGTTGCGGGTGCGTGGGCCGCGATCGAATCGCTCTTGTCGCATCCCGACGACCCCACCGAAGAGGAAAGATCGGGAAAGGCCGTCGCCGCCGACCGGCTGGCAGCCATCCTGGCCTGTTCCTGGCCTCGCGCAGAGCTCACCGCCCTCGCGCACAGACATCAGCCGGAGGTCGCCGACGCGCTCGCTCGGACGCTGGCGACCTGTACGACCAACCTGGGACGGGCGTCCGCAGTGAGGGCAGCTCTCGAGGCGGGAGGCTCGCTCGAACCGGTCCGCCGGTTCCGGCGAGACGCCGACATCGCGGCGGAACACCGGATGCGCCGGGTCGTCGCCGGCCCGAGAGCCGAGCTCTCCACAGTCGTCACCATCTTCAGGATCGCGTTACGGCGCCTTTACCGGACTCGCAACATCGTGCTGCACGGTGGCTCGACTCAGGGAGCAGCCGTAGAGGCCGCCCTGCGCATCGCCGGGCCGTTGGTGGGGGCCGGTCTCGATCGCATCACCTACGCCTCGCTTTTCGAAGGCGTCGCCCCGCTTGACCTCGCTGCCAGGGCTGAGGTCGGTCTGAAGCTCGTCGGGGGCGAAACCGGCCTCACGGTGGCCAGCCTTCTCGATCCGCGCCGGTGAAAGGGCGAAAAGCACAAAGGTCCCAGCCGAATGGCGGGGACCTGAGCTATGCCCACCACTGTACACGGCCGCAGGATGCCGTTGAGCCATTTACCTCGAAAGGGTGTTCAGGCGGGCGGCCTGGCGGGTCAAGTGGTCGCGTTCGGCGGCGTTTGTGGCCTCTCGGGCGGCCTGGGCGTACAAGCGGGCGGCGGTGGCCCGGTCGCCGGCTCGTTCGTGGAGGTGGGCGGACACCGCTGTGTAGCGCGGCAAGGACGGGTCCAGCGGGGACAGCGCGGCCAGGCCCGCCTGGGGTCCGTCGGCCTCGCCTACCGCTACCGCTCTGTTCAGGCGGACCACTGGGCTGTCGGTCAGGGCGGCCAGCTCGTCGTACCACTCGACGATCTGGATCCAGTCCGTCTCGGTGGCCGTCAGGGCGTCGGCGTGCAGGGCGGCTATCGCGGCCTGGGCCTGGAACTCGCCCAAGCGGTCGCGGGCCAGGGCCGCCTGCAGGATCTCGACGCCCTCGGCGATCAGGGTGGTGTCCCATCGGGTGCGGTCCTGGTCGGCCAACGGGATCAGGGCGCCGCCGGGGGTCGTGCGGGCCGGGCGGCGGGCGTGGTGCAGCAGCATCAGGGACAGCAGGCCGGCCACCTCGGGGTGGTCGATCGCGGCCGCCAGCTGGCGGGTCAGGCGGATGGCCTCGGCGGCCAGGTCGACGTCGCCGGAGTAGCCCTCGTTGAAGACCAGGTAGAGGACTCTCAGGACGGTTGCCACGTCGCCGGGCTGGTCCAGGCGTACGCCCGAAACGGTCTTCTTCGCCCGGCTGATGCGCTGGGCCATGGTGGCCTCGGGCACCAGGTACGCCTCGGCTATCTGGCGCGTGGTCAGGCCGCCGACCGCGCGCAGGGTCAGCGCGACCGCCGACACGGGAGTCAGCGACGGGTGGGTGCACAGGAAGTAGAGGCGCAGCGTGTCGTCGGAGGCGGTGGCCGGGCCGGGTGTGGGCTCGGCGTCGACCAGGTCCTCGCGGCGGCGCCGGGCCGTGTCGGCTCTGGTCGCGTCGAGGAACCTGTTCCAGGCGACCGTGACGAGCCAGGCCTTCGGGTCGCGCGGGTCGGCCGAGGAGCGTACGGCCTCGAGAAGTGCCTCCTGAACGGCGTCCTCGGCCGCCGCGAAGTCGGCTCCGCGGCGGACGAGAACGGCGATCACGCTGGGGATGAGGCTCCTCAGCTCGGGCGCGTTCATTCGGTGATGGTCGGCATCTCGGTGAGGAACGGGCGGACCTCGAGCCACTCGTGGATCGGCTTGCCGCCGGCGCCGGGGGCCGCCGACAGTTCGCCGGCCAGTTCGACGGCGCGGTCGCGGCTGTCGACGTCGATGATCATCCAGCCCGCGATGAGGTCTTTGGTTTCGGCGAACGGGCCGTCGGTGACCGGCGGGCGTCCCTCGCCGTCGTAGCGGACCCACTCGCCCTCGGGGGCGAGGGCCTGGCCGTCGACGAACTCACCGGTCTTCTCGAGGCGGGCCGCGAAGTCGTTCATGTACTGGATGTGGGCGGTGATCTCCTCGGGGGCCCACTTGTCCATCGGGACGTCGTTGACCGCGTTCGGCGCGCCACGGTAGTGCTTGAGCAGCAGGTACTTGGCCATGGGATTTCTCCTCGGTGCGTCGGCGACCCCATTCTGGTCGCTCTCACCACCGGGGACGGAGCCGGCCACGCGTTCTCGACATGGCCGGCGAAAAAACTTCTAGCCGGTTGTTCCGCGCACCCACGGCAGGGAGATCTGCTCGAGCCACACCAGGGCGTAGTAGAGCACGATGCTCACGATCGCCATCAGGGTCAGGGCGGCGAAGGCCGTGGCCGTGTCGCCCTGGCCGCTGGTCTGCACGATGATCGTGCCGAGGCCGGCGTCGACCGCGCCGGACTGCATCTCGCCGACCGCCACGCCGATCACGGCCAGCGGCATGGCCAGTTTGAGGCCGGTGAAGATCTGCGGCAGGGCGCCCGGTACCCGGATCCGGTGGAAGGTCTGCAGGCGGGTCGCGTCGAGCGAGCGGGCCAGTTCGGCCAGGTCGGCCGGGGTGCTGGTCAGGCCGGTCGCCGTGGACAGGACGATCGGGAAGAAGCAGACCAGGAACGCCATGGCCAGGACGGGGGTGTTGCCGAAACCGAACCAGGCGATCATCAGCGGGGCCAGGGCGACCTTGGGCACCGCGTTCAGCGCCACCAGCAGCGGAGCGAAGGCGCGCTCGAACGGCTTCCACGCGGCCAGCGCGGCGCCGATGGCCACACCGACCACCACCGACAGCGCGAAGCCGATCAGCGTGATCTTCGTGGTGCCCCACGTGGCCTTCAGGAGCAGCGACGGGTACTGCGTGAACGCGTCCACCACCTCGGGCGGCGACGGCAGGATGATCGTCTGCACGTCGAACATCTCGACCGACAGCCACCACACCGCGACGGTGACCACGAGGCCGAGCAGCGGCCACAGGACCACCGACGGTGACCACCGCCGACGGGGCGGGGCGGCGGCCGGCGAGTCCGACCGCGTCAACGTCTCCTGCACCACTGGGGCTCCTTGAAGAGAGCGGGCGCGCCGTCGGAACGGCGCGCCCGTCGAAGAAAGATCAGGCCTTCGGCGTCAGGTCGAAGTTGATGACCGTCTCGGGCTTGAGGCCCGGGTCGATCTGGCCGGAACCCTGAAGGATGGCGATGCTGCGGGCCACGCGCTCGGCGTCGAGCGCGCCGACCGGGATGCCGGCGGCGGCCGAGCGGACGTACGGCGCCATCAGCGTGAGCTCGGCGGCGGCGGACTCCGCCTTCGCCGTCGGGACGTACTTGGTGAGGATCTTGCCGGCGTCGGCCGGGTTGTCGATGGAGTCCTGGAGGCCCTTGAGCAACGCCTCGTTGAACTTCTTGACCTTCTCGGGGTTGTTCTTGGCGTAGTCGCTGGAGGTGATCAGGACGTTGCCGTAAAGGTCCTGGAGGAAGTCGCTGTACGGCAGGACGACCGCCTTCTTCTTGGCGATGCCCTCGACCGTGGGCTTGCCGACGACGAACTGGCCGATGCCCTGGACCTTGCCCGAGGCGAGCGTGCCCATCAGCGTCTGCGCGCTGGTCGGCTGCCACTTGACCTTGGTCTCGTCGACGTTCGCGAGCTTGGCGTACGTCGGGAAGAGCCCCTGGACCACCGAGCCGGGCTGGTCGGCGATGAGCTTGCCCTCCAGGTCCTTCGGCGACGCGATCTTGCTGTCCTCGAGCGCGATGATCGCGGCCATCGTGCGCTGCTGGATCGCGGCGACCGCGGTGAAGCCGGTGACCTTGTCCTTGCCACCCGCGTTGAGCAGGGCGCCGGTGAGGTCGACCGGGGTGAACTGGGCCTGGCCGGCCACGATGGCCTTGATGTTGTTGCCGGTGCCGGAGCCCGGCTTGATCTCGACGTCGAAGCCCGCGTCCTTGAAGTACCCCTTCTCGAGGGCGACGTACGCGTACGCGTCCCGCCCGAAGGTGTTGAAGGAGGTCAGGTACGTGATCTTCTCGTTCGCGCCGTTGCCGCCGCCGCTGGCGTTGTCGTCTCCGGAGTCGTCGGAGCAGCCGGCCGCGGCGCTCATCGTGAGGGCGAGGGCGCCGGCGACGACGGATCGTACGAAGGTCCTTCTCTGCACCGTGTTCCTCCGGTGGGGGTATCTTCCCGGCAAAACGCCGAGCGGGGACGGGGGTGCCCCGACCGGGGATCGTAGGGCAAACTGGTCCATGCTTCGATGACAAGTTCGTCTCACTTGCCGAAGTGGACGGAACCTTCCCGATCGATCATGATGAGCCGGTATGCGTCCGGATCAGGGATTATTAGGGACGATGATGCGCGTCTGTCTGTTCATCGAGCCGCACCGGGGTGCGACGTACGACACCCAATTGAGGTTGGCGCGGCACGCCGAGGACGCCGGCTTCGAAGGGCTGCTGCGGGCCGACCATTACCGCTCGCTGACGCCCGAGCCGGGGCTGCCCGGGCCGACGGACGCCTGGATCACCCTGGCCGGCCTGGCCCGCGAGACGACCACGCTGCGCCTCGGGACGCTGGTCAACTCGGCCACGTTCCGGCTGCCCGGTCCACTGTCGATCATGGTGGCGCAGGTCGATCAGATGAGCGGCGGCCGGGTCGAGCTCGGCATGGGCGCGGGCTGGGTCGAGATCGAGCACAGCGCGTACGGCATCCCGTTCCCCCCTTTGGGTGAACGCTTCGACCGCCTCGAGGAGCAGCTCGAGATCCTGACCGGGATCTGGGCGACGCCCGAGGGCCAGGCGTACTCGTACGAGGGCAAGCACTATCAGCTGCGGGACGCGCCCGCGCTGCCCCGGCCGGTGCAGCGGCCGCATCCGCCGATCATCGTGGGTGGCAAGGGCCCTCGCCGCACCCCCGAGCTGGCCGCCCGCTACGCCGACGAATACAACATGCCGTTCAAGAGCGTGGCCGACACCGCCGCCGCCTTCGAACGGGTGCGCGTGGCCTGCAAGGAGCGCACGCGCCCGATCACCCTGTCGGCCGGTGTCGTGGTGGCGCTGGGGCGCACGGACGCCGAAGCCAAGCGCCGCGAGGCCCCGCTGCACGCCAAGAGCGTGCTGCCGCCGGAGGACCCGGTGGTCGGCTCCCCCGACCGGCTCGTCCAGCGGATCGGCGAGCTGCAAGAGATCGGCGCGACGCGCGTCCACCTGCGGATCACCGAAATGGACGATCTCGACCACGTCGACCTGATCGCCTCCGAGGTGCTGCCTCAGCTGTCCAAGTAGGCCAGGACGGCGAGCACCCGGCGGTTGTCGTCCTCGGACGGCGGCAGGCCGAGCTTGGTGAAGATGTTGTTGATGTGCTTGCTCACGGCTTTCTCGGTGACGAAGAGCCGGGCCGCGATGGCGGCGTTGGACCGGCCGGCCGCCATCTCGCCGAGCACCTCGCGCTCGCGGGCCGTGAGCACGTCGAGCGGGCGGTTGCGCTCGAGCAGCTGGGCCACGACCTCGGGGTCCATCACCGTGCCGCCGCCCGCGACCTGCTGCACCGCGTCAAGGAACTGCGCCACGTCCGACACGCGGTCCTTGAGGAGATATCCGACGCCGCCCTTGCGGTCGGAGAGCAGCTCCCGCGCGTACAGCGGCTCGACGTGCTGGGACAGCACGAGGATCGGCAGGCCCGGCACCTGGGCCCGCGCGGCGATGGCCGCCTGGAGTCCCTCGTCGGTGAAGGTCGGCGGGAGCCGGACGTCGAGGACGGCCACGTCGGGTTTCTGCTCCAGCAGCGTGGGCAGCACCGACGGGCCGTTGTCGACGACGGCGATCACCTCGTAGTCGAACGCCTGCAGGATCCGGGTCAGTCCGTCCCGGAGGAGAGCATGGTCCTCGGCGATGACGACGCGCACGGCAGCTCCATGGTCACGATGGTCGGTCCGCCCGGCGGGCTGGACACGGACATCGTGCCATCGAAGGCGGCGAGGCGTCGTTCCATTCCGGCCAGACCGGTCCCCCGCGCCGGATCGGCGCCGCCGTGACCGTCGTCGCCGACCTCGAGGCGCAGCATGTCGTCCTCGCGGCGGATGACGACGTACGCGAAGGTCGCGCCGCTGTGGCGCACCACGTTGGCCAGGCACTCGGCCACCGCGAAGTAGGCCGCCGACTCGACCGGCGTCTCGAGCCGGCCGGCGAGCGTCGAGTCGACCGACGTCGGGATGCGCAGCGTCAGCGCGAGCGCGCGGACGGCACCGTCGAGGCCGCGCTCGGCCAGCACCGGCGGATGGATGCCGCGGACCAGGTGACGCAGCTCGGTCAGCGCGTCGGAGCTTGTCTCGCGGGCCTCAGCCAGCAGCTTGCGGGCGGTGGCCGGGTCACGCTCGACCAGTTCCTCGGCCAGGCCGATGGTCATGCCGAGCGAGGCCAGCCGGGCCTGTGCCCCGTCGTGCAGGTCGCGCTCGATGCGGCGCAGCTCGGCGGCCTGGGCGTCGACCGCGTCGGCCCGGGTGACGGTCAGCCGGCTGACCCGCGAGCGCAGCTCGGCGGCCCGGGTCGGCCCGAGGAAGAGGTGGTTGAACAGCGCGTCGAAGCGGCGCAGGTACGGCGCGACGACCAGGCCCAGCATGAGGATGAGCACGCCCTGCGGCAGCGACAGGAAGCCCTGGCCGACGCTCTCGATCGGCCAGTTGACGCCGTAGCCGTACCAGACACCGCCGAGATGGAGCCAGAGCGGCAGCAGGATGATGCCCTCGAGCCCGTAGGCCGGCAGGAACAGCGTGAGGATGCCGAGAGCCAGGCCGACCACGGCGCCGGGCAGCAGCCAGGCGAAGTCGCGCCAGGTGGCCGGGTCGGCGATGATCCGCCGGAACGCTCCCCACCCGATGGGCAGGCTGCCCTCGGGACGAGGGCGGTAGGGCCGCTCGATGGGCACACCGTAGGACCCGGCGAGCCGCCGGGACAGGTCGGCCTTGGCCCGGATCAGCGCGGTCGCGCCCGGCAGGATCACCAGGCCGAGGCCGAGCACCGGGGTCAGCACCAGCCCGAGCACGAAGAACACGAACAGCGGGATGTTCATGATCGCCAGCACGATGGCCAGCAGCCCGGTGGCCACCGCCCGCAGCCCGTCGCGAATCCAGTCTCGTGTCTCCACCGACTCATCGTGACCCACCGGCGCCGGTCAGGTCAGTAGTGCTAGCCCTACCGAATTCGGGGGTCTGGCATTACTGCCCTCGCGCGGAAAACAGAGAAGCCTTGATCGGCATGACGACTATGGCAGAGCGGCCGAGAGCGACGGCCGGCAGCGACTTCGCGGAACTCAACCGGCGGATCAACGCGGCCGGTCTGCTGCGACGGCGCCCGGGCTACTACGTGCTTCGCCTCGGGCTGGTCGCCGCCGCGCTGGTGGGCGGATGGAGCGCCTTCTTCCTGGTCGGCGCGTCGTGGTGGACCCTGGCGGTGGCCGCCTTCCTCGCCGTGGTCTTCGCGCAGACGGCGCTGGTGGCCCACGACCTGGCCCACCGGCAGGTGTTCCGGACGAACAAGCCGAGCTCCCGGGCCGGCATGATCGTGGCCAACCTGGCCATGGGCATGTCCTACGGCTACTGGATGGACAAGCACACCAAGCACCACGCCAACCCCAACCACGACGACCTGGATCCCGACGTCGGGCCCGGCGTGCTGGCCTGGTCGCCGGAGAACGCGCGCGGCTTCATCGGGAAATATCAGGCCTATCTGTTCTTCCCGTTGCTGACGCTGCTGGGTCTCTCACTCAAGAAGGACAGCGTGCGGGCGCTCCTCAACGGCACGGTCAAGAAGCACCGGGGCCTCGAAGCCACACTGCTCGGCATCCACTTTGTCGCCTATATCGCGGCATTAGCGCTTGTGCTGTCCCCGCTCCAGGCGCTCGCGTTCTTCGTGGTCCACCAGGCGATCTTCGGGGTCTACCTGGGCATGACCTTCGCGCCCAACCACAAGGGCATGCCACATCCGGACGGCACCGAGGACTTCCTGCGCAAGCAGGTGCTGACCTCGCGCAACGTCCGCGGCGGCGCGATCGTGGACGTGGCTCTCGGCGGGCTGAACTACCAGATCGAGCATCACCTGTTCCCGGCCATGCCGACCCCGAACCTGCCCAAGGCGCAGCCGATCGTGCAGGCGTACTGCGCGGAGATCGGGGTCTCGTACGAGATGACCAGCCTGACCGAGTCGTACCGCCAAGCCTTGAGTCATCTGCACGAGGTCGGCGCCGATCTCCGCGCCGGGCGCTAGCGCGGGATGTTGCGCAGGTTCGTGCGGGCCAGCTGCAGCATCTGGCCGACGCCGCCGGCGAGCACCGTCTTGCCGGCGGCGAGCGCGAACCCCTTCGCCTCCTCGGCCGTGATGTGCGGCGGGATCTCCAGCGCGTTCGGGTCGGTGACCACGTCGAGCAGGGCCGGCCCGTCGTGGTCGAGCACCGAGCGCAGGGCCGCCCTGAGCTCGTCCGGCTTCTCCACCCGTACGGTGTGGAAGCCCGCGGCCCGCGCGATGGCGGCGAAATCGACCGCGTCGTGATCGGTCTCGTAGGGCGGGTCGCCGGCCACCAGCATCTCGAGGCGGACCATGCCCAGACTCGAGTTGTTGAAGACCACGACCTTGACCGGCAATTGATGGGTACGGGCCGTGAGCAGCTCACCGAGCAGCATGGCCAGCCCGCCGTCGCCCGACATCGAGACCACCTGACGTCGCGGGTCCAGCTTCGAGGCGCCGAGCGCGTGCGGCAGGGCGTTGGCCATCGTGCCGTGCACGAACGAGCCGAGGATCCGGCGCCGCCCGTTCGGGGTGATGAAACGGGCGGCCCAGCTGCAGCACATGCCCGTGTCGACGGTGAAGACCGCGTCGTCGTCGGCCTCCTCGTCGAGCACCCGAGCCACGTACTCGGGGTGGATCGGCACGAGATTGTCGACGTCGTGGGTGTAGGCGTTCACCACCTTGTCCAGCTCGTCGACGTGCTTGTGCAGCATCTTCGACAGGAACTTGCCGTCCTTCCGGCGCAGCTTGGGCAGCAGCGCGCGGATGGTCGCGCCGACGTCGCCGGCCACGCCCAGCTCGAGCGCGGTGCGCCGGCCCAGCCGCGACGGGTCGATGTCGACCTGGATCGTGTTCTTCTGGGGCAGGAACTGGCGGTACGGGAAGTCGGTGCCGAGCAGCAGGACCAGGTCGGCCTCGTGCATGGCCTCGTAACAGGAGCCGTAACCGAGAAGACCGGTCATGCCGACGTCGTACGGGTTGTCGTACTGCAGCACGTCCTTTCCGCGCAGCGTGTGCCCGACCGGCGCGTTCAGCACCCCGGCCAGCTGGAGCACCTCCTCCCGCGCGCCCGTGCAGCCGATCCCGCCGAAGATCGCCACCTTGTGGGCGGCGTTGAGCCGTACGGCCAGATCCTCGATGACCTCGGCCGGCGGCGCGCCGATCACCGGACCGGCCACGGGATGGCCCGTGCCGGTCTCGCTCGTGGCCTCCATCGACAGCACGTCACCGGGCAGCACCAGCACGGCCGCGCCGCGCTTGCCGACCGCGGTCTGGATGCCGACCCGGGCCATCCGCGGCATCTGCTCGGGCGACGAGACCATCTCGGTCCAGTGGCTGGCCTGCTCGAACAAACGCTTCGGGTCGGTCTCCTGGAAGAAGCCGGTGCCGATCTCGGTCGAGACGATGTGCGAGGCGAGGGCCAGCACCGGCACGCCCGAGCGGTGCGCGTCGAAGACGCCCTGGATCAGGTGGGTGTTGCCCGGCCCGCAACTGCCGGCGCAGACCGCCAGCTGACCGGTGAGCTGCGCTTCCGCGGCCGCCGCGAACGCCGCGGCCTCCTCGTTGTGCACGTGCACCCATTCGATCTCGTCGCTGCGCCGGATGGCGTCGCTCAGCGAGTTGAGGCTGTCGCCCACGATCCCGTAGATGCGCCGCACACCCGCCTGGATCAGCACCTCGACCAGCTGGTCGGCCACCGTCTGACTCCTGCCGAACATTTCGGCCTCCCGCCCTCGTTGATACGCCGTCTACCTACCCGAGGCGGTCGCCGGCACAACGGAGTCGCTCCTCACACCGGGTTGATCTAAGGTATCGATGCACGTCAGGCACCACACGGGGGACAAATGAAGAAGAGCTTGCTCATCCTGGCCGTCGCCGGTTCGGTTCTCGCCGGCTGCGCGCCATCCGTACAAATCGCCCATGGCCGGTCGTCCGGCTCGCCGGCGTCGTCCGCGGCTCCGGCCCCGGCGCCGGCCGACACCGCCAAGCCCGACCTCATCGCCGCGCTGCAGAAGACGCACAAGGCGACCTACAAGTTCGCGGTGAACGCGGCCGCGCCCGAGAAGCAGCGCATCCAGGGCGGCGGCTCGTTCGACCCGAAGGCGAAGAAGCTCTCCACCACCACGAAGGTCACCGGCGGCAAGGACCCACAGTCACGCCAGCGGATCATCATCGCCGGCGACCTCTACGAGAAGGACGCCGGCGAGAGCACCTGGGTCCACCTCGACCTCAAGCGGGTCAAGAAGGACTCGTACCTCCAGGTCGACATGACCGACCCGAACGGCGTGGCCGCCTTCACCAAGTCCATCGATACCGTACGCAAGACCGGCCCCCGCGGCTTCAAAGGAACCTTCGACCCGAGCGCGGGCTCCGAGGACTTCCTGCCGATCGGCGCCCCCAGTATCTGGATCATCGGTGGCACGGCCGACTTCACCGCCTTCACCGACGCCAACGGCTGGGTCACCCGGATCGACGTGCAGGTCAACAACAAGGAGACGCTGAAGATGACGACCACCTTCAGCGCGCACGGCAAGCCGGTCAGCGTCGCCAAGCCGAAGCGCGTCGGCGAGGCGATGGACTTCTACTACGACTAGTTGACCCGGGCGGCGGCGATGGGCCTGTCCGCGATCGGATAGGTGTTGTCGCCGCCGCTGTTCGCGCTCCACCGGTAACCGGCGAACAGGCCGGCGGCGTCGGCGTAGAACATCATGTGGCCGATGCCGGCGCCCTGGAAGTTGCTGACGTCGTCGACCATGCGCGTGTCCGGATAGGGCGCGTAGGTGGCCTTCCCGTAGACGCCGTGCGGGTCGGCGGTGCAGTCGACCACCTCGACCGCGTACTGCTTCGCGCCCGCGATCACCGGGCCGTTCGGGTTCTCGCCCTTCGGCTCGCGCACCATCACGATGTGCCCGCTGTTCAGCTGACCCGGGCCCTCACGCCCCGGGTCGTAGTCGATCGCGACCAGGTCGCCCGGCCGCAGATCGAGGACCCTCTCGACACGCCGGAACCGGGGGCAGGAGCCGGCCGCGAAGACCCGCCGGTAGTCCTCGGCCTCCGGGGACTCGCCGAAGTACTGATCGAAGAAAGAGCCGGTCACCCAGGGGTACGTCTGTTTGAGGATCCCCGAGACGAACGAGGCACATCGAGCGCGGGCGATCCAGGTGGCCGGATCACCCGGCGCCCCGAAGACGAGCGCGGCCGGATTGTCCATGTCGTACACGTTGTTGGCCCTGGCCTTGCGTCCGGAGATCACCTGGACCTCGCCGGGGCTCAGGGCGCGCTGGTAGATCCGCACGTCGGAGATCGCGCCGTCCCAGCGGTTGGCCGGCGCGCTGTTCCAGGTGGCCCGTCCGACGTGGAGGCTGGTCGTCGCCGCCCAGGGAGTGATCGCGGGAGCGACCTCGGCGCCGGGCACGCCGTCGACGAAGAGCCTGATCGTGCCGCCGGTGCTGACCCCGGTGAGATGGACCCAGGTCGCCCGCGGGTCGCCGCCGCCGCTCCCGCCGACGGCCGACGCCTTGGCCGAGCCGGCCGGATCACGAACCTTGAACGCCCAGCCGAGCTCCGGATCCCACTGGAGCAGGAACCGGCTGGTCACGCCGGAGTCCTGGCTGACCGCGGTGAACATGGAGGTGAGGGCGGCGGCCGCACCGAGCCGTACCCAGGCCGAGACGGTGAAAGGCGCGCTCGTGTCGAGAACGGCGGCGGCCGCCGCGGTGGCGGCCGGGGTGGTGTCGAAGCTGAGCTCACCACCGGCCCGCAGGGTGGTGAAGGTGGTGCCGCTGCCCCGGGTGAGCGTCTTGCCTCCCACGCGGTCGACGGCGTCACCGCAGAGCGGCCAGTGCCCGGCCGGCCCGTCCGGCAGGTGACCGGCCGCGAGCAGCCGCTGATATTGCACCATCTGCTCGGCGACGATCAGATGAGGCGCCGACACGGCCAGGAACGGCCGGTCGAGGGCCTCAGCCACCGCCCGCTCGGGCGCGGCGAACGCTCCCACGCCCACCGCGGCCGCCCCACCGAACAACCCACGCCGGCTGACACCCATCGATTCTCCCTCGCGTCGACGCCGGGAGTGTATCGACTGTGGTTGGTGGCAGGGGCGGGATTTGAACCCGCGGTCTCCGGCTTATGAGGCCGGCGAGGACTCCGAACTCCTCCACCCTGCGAGTGCGCCGCCAGGGACTCGAACCCCGAACCCATCGCTTAAGAGGCGATTGCTCTACCAGTTGAGCTAGCGGCGCCCAGTGCCCCCGGGGAGATTCGAACTCCCGATCTCCGGCTTCGTAGACCGGCGCGCTGTCCAGCTGCGCTACAGGGGCTTGCATGTCGTCGGGTGGTGTCGAACCAACCGGCCTCCGCCTTATGAGGGCAGCGCTCTACCGCTGAGCTACGACGACTCGTTCATGGCGTGACCGGCGCGTTGGGTGGGTAGCGCAAGTATTCCCGCCCAGCTAGCCGTAGCCGGCCCGCGCGGTCACGTCATCGACCCATTTCTGGGTGCTATTGAATGGTGCGGAAATAGAATGCACGGGCGGCAGGAATTGAACCCGCAACCTTCGGCTTTGGAGGCCGCCGCTCTACCAATTGAGCTACGCCCATAGGAAACGAAAAGCCGCCCGTCCCGAAGCGGGAGGGCGGCCGACGTACAGCTGCAAGTCAGCTGTTTCGCCTGCAAACTCCCGGGATGTCTCGTCGCCAGGACACCGAACCGCACGCGCGGAGGGCGACCATGCCGGCGGTCTGCCGCTTCATCTCGCTCCCCCTTAAAACGTGTTCCCGTTCGGACGAGACAAACATTAGTCGGCGCCGGCCATTCTGACAATCCCTTTTTCTGAAAAGAACTGTTGACTTGAAGTGTGGTTCAAGTAGGAGGGTGTGTGCCATGAGAGCAGCCGCGTTCGATGAACCGGGACCACCCGAGGTGCTGAGGGAGATGGAGGTGCCGACCCCGGAGGCCGGGGCCGGCGAGGTGCGCGTGCGGATCCGGGCGGCCGGCGTCCAGCCGTACGACTGTGCCGTCCGCGAGGGATGGAACCCAGCCGGAGCACCGCCGGGGTTCCCGCGGATACCGGGCAACGAGTTCGCCGGCGTCGTCGATCAAGGAGACGCCGAAGGGCAGGAGGTGATCGGCTTCGGGATGCTGGGCGCCTACGCCGAATACATCGTCGTGCCGGCCCACCACGTGACCGCCAAGCCCTCGGCGATGCCGTGGGAGGTCGCCGGCGGCTTCAGCGCCGGCGCCCAGACCGCGCACATCGCCCTGCTCGAGCTGGGCGTGAACAAGGGCGACACCCTGCTGATCCACGGCGCGGCCGGCGCCGTCGGCACGGTCGCCGTCCAGCTCGGCCTCGCCTGGGGCGCCACCGTCATCGGCACCGCCGCCCCGGCCAACCACGACTATCTGCGCGAGCTGGGCGCCGTCCCGATCGCCTACGGCGAGGGGCTCTCGTCCCGCGTCCACGACGTCGCCCCGCACGGCGTCGACGCCGTTCTCGACGGGGCCGGCGGCGAGGCGCTCGACCTGTCGCTCCGCCTCACCCCCAACGTCCTCACCCTGGTCGATCACGGCCGCGAAGGCGTCAAGGTGACCCCGCCGCTGCGCTCACGGGAGCGGTTGGCCGAGCTGGCCGGGATGTACGCCGACGGGCTGCTCCGCGTCCACGTCCGGGCCGCCTATCCCCTGGCCCGCGCGGCCGGCGCCCACCGCGACGTCGGCTCCGGGCACGGCCGCGGCAAGGTGGTGATCACCGTCTAGTAGCGGAAGACCCGCACCAGCGCCGTCAGGTCGTCCGCCAGCTGCGAGAGGTTGGCCGCCGCCTGCTGGGTCGTCGCCGCCACGCCCGCGGTCGACGACGCCACGTCGGCCACGCCGGTGATGGTGTGGGCCACGTCGCCGCTGTTGGCGGCGGCCTCGGTCACCGTGCGGCTCATCTCGGCCGTCGTCGCGGTCTGCTCCTCCACGGCCGAGGCGATCGTCGTCGTGTATTCGCCGATCTGGTTGATGACCTCGGCGATCTCGCCGATCGCGGCCGCCGCGGCCGTGCTCGACGTCTGGATGGCGCCGATCCGGGCCGTGATCTGCTCGGTGGCCTGTGCCGTCTGCTGGGCCAGCTCCTTCACCTCGCCCGCCACCACCGCGAAGCCCTTGCCCATCTCGCCCGCGCGGGCCGCCTCGATCGTCGCGTTCAGGGCCAGCAGGTTGGTCTGCTCGGCGATCGACGTGATCAGCCGGACCACCTCGCTGACCTCGGCGCTGGCCGAGCCGAGCTCCGCCACCTGGCCGTTCGTGCGTTCGGCGACCGACATGGCCTGGTTGGCGACCTGCGCGGCCCGGGTCGCGTTGGTCGAGATCTCGGCGATCGAGGCCGTCATCTGCTCGGCCCCGGCGGCGATCGAGTGGACACCCGAGTTGACCTGCTCGCTGGCCGACCGGGCGGTCGTGGCCCGGCCCGAGGCGTCGGCCGCGCCCGACTGGAGCTGGGCGCTGACCTGGTTGAGCTCCTGGGCGGCGCCGGTCAGCCGGCCCGTGGAGTCGGCGATGCCGCGGATCGTCACCGCCACCTTCTCCACGAAGCGGTTGAAGGCGCCCGCGAGCTGGCCGGCCTCGTCGTCGCGGGTGATCGTCACCCGCTGGGTCAGGTCGCCGTCGCCGTCGGCGATCTCGGCCATCCGGTCACGGAGCCGCTCGATGGGCCGGACGATCGTGCGGGCCAGATAGAACGCCGCCGCGCCGGCCACGAGCACGGCGATCAGGGTCAGGATGAGGCTGATCTCGCGGGTCTTGTCCGCGGTGGCCAGGATCGTGGCGGTCGGCACCGACACCACCAGCGTCCAGGTGTCGCTGTCGCCCAGCGTCACCGGGGCCGCAGTCCACAGCGTCTCGTCGCCGCTGTCGGTGACCTCCTGCGTGGTGTCCCCGGCCTGCACGGCCTTGGCCGCCAGCGCGGCGACGTCGGCCGGGGCCGCCTTGCCGGCCGCGTCCGCGTCGCCCCCGCCGACCACCGCGCCGGCGGTGCTGACCAGCATGGCGCTGCCCGTGCCGAACGGTTTGATCGCGCCGACCAGCGTCTGAAGGCTGGCCAGCGACATGTCGATGCCGGCGACGCCGACGACAGTGCCGTTGCGTTCGATCGGCACCGAGACGGAAGTGATCAGAGTGTCGACGCCGCCCACCTCGTACAGGTACGGCTCGATCACCTTCTCGGCGCCGGTGGTCTTGGGGATCTGGTAGTAGTCGCCCGGACCGCTCTTGTCGTAGTCGACCAGCGGAGCCAGGGCGATCTTGCCGTTGTCGCGGTACCAGTACGGCACGAACCGCCCGGTCGCGTCGTCACCGGCGGCGGCGTTGCGATGCCGGCTGTCCCGCCCGTCGAACGCGCCCGGCTCCCAGCCCGTCCAGACGCCCAGGAAGTCGTCGTGGCCGGCCAGCACCGAGCGCAGCTGGGCGTTGGCCGTGGCGCGGCTCGACGTCACCGCGAGCACCTGGCCCAGGTCCCGGGCCGTGTCGAGCCCGCCCAGCACCACCTGCCGGACCTCGGTGGCGTTGCGCTGGGCGACCTCGTCGGCGTACGCGAAGCCGGTGGTCCGCGCGTCGTCGGCGTTGCGGTGGGTGATGTACCAGACGACCGCCACCATGGAGACCACCAGCATCAGCACCATCGAGACGATGATTCTCATCTTGATCGTGAGGGACACTTCTGGAGGCTCCCATGCCGGATGCCCCCTATGAGGGGATTTTTCAGATCCAGCGGCCGCCCAACCACATTCGCTGGGACCAGCTGTCGTACGGGATCGACGAGCCCACGAAGATCGGATAGAAGTACGCGAAGCAGAGGGCGACCAGGACCACGTACGCCGCCGCCGCGATCGTCCCGATCAACTGCCGGTCCGACCGCCCCGCCCCGGTCGCGACGCCCTCCCGCGGCGTCATGATCGCGCCGAGCACGTAGACGACCGCGAGGATCAGGAACGGCAGGGCGGGCAGCGCGTAGAACGAGAACATCGTGCGCCCGTCCTTGATCGCGTAGTAGAACCACGGGAGCAGGCCGGCCACCACGCCGGTGCCGATCGCCCAGGCCCGCCAGTCGCGGCGCGCGACGCCGAACCAGGTCAGGGCGGCCAGCGCCGGCAGGAACGACCACCACAGGACCGGGGTGCCGAGGAGCAGGATCTGCCGTACGCAGTTGGGCGCACCGCAGCCGGTCGCGCTGGGCCAGTAGAAGTTCACCGGCCGCCCCAGCAGCAGCCACTGCCACGGCCACGACTGGTACGGATGCTTCGAGGTCAGGCCACTGTGGAACTTGTACGCCTCGGAGTGGTAATGCCACAGGTTCATCAGCGCGCCGATGACCGGCGGCTCGCTCACGCCGTTGTCGGCCCGGTAGTGCCGGAAGTAGCCGGTGTCGGTGACGAACCACCCGGTCCACGTGGCCAGGTAGACCATGAACGCCGCGCCGAGCGCGAGGATCAGCCAGCCCAGGTCGCCGATGGCCCCGGCCAGGAACGGCCCGCGCACGCCGGCCGAGCGGCGGGCCTGCACCCGCCAGACGATCACCAGCGCCGCGAAGAACGGGGCGAAGAACAGCGCGCTCCACTTCACGCCGCCGGCCAGCCCCAGCATGAGCCCCGAGACCAGCAGCCACCACGGCACGATCCGGGGCACGCCCGGCGTGTTCTCCGGGTCGAACCCCTTCTCCAGCGCCCGCAGCAGGGCCCGCCGGTAGTGGTCGCGGTCGAGCACGATCGCGGCGAACGTCATCAGGATGAACAGGCCGAGGAAGATGTCGAGCAGCGAGATGCGCGACAGCACGAGCTGGTAGCCGTCGAGCGTCATCAGCAGCCCGGCCGCCCCGGCCAGCACGACCGAGTGGAACAACCGGTAGGCGACCCGGATGAGCACGAGGATCATCAGGATGCCGGCCACGGCGGGCATGAAGCGCCATCCGAGCTCGGTGTTGCCGAAGATCGACTCGCCGATCGAGATCAGCCACTTGCCGAGGGGAGGATGCACGACGTACGCCGGGCCGTTGGTCTTCTCGTCCCACTCGACGCCGTGCTGGAGCATGTCCCAGGCGTCGGTCGGGTAATACACCTCGTCGAAGACATAGCCCTTGGCGCTGGTGATGCCGTTCAGGCGCAGGATCGCCGCGATCACCACGATGACCCCGGTGACCGCCCACGAATGCGGGTCGAGCCAGTTGTCGAGGGTCGCCAGCCGGCGCCGGATGATGGCGGGCACGGCACGGAGAGCCGTCGGCTCCGGAGCCAGCGTTGTCGTCACCCCGCGATCGTAGGGCCGGGCACCGGCAAATCGATGCCCGGCAACGGACGAAATGTCAGACGGCCGGGGTCATGGACCATCCATCGCGGTACTCGACCCGCTTCGTTTGTACGACGGCGGGCCGCTCGACAAGCACACAACGGTCCTCACCGGGCCACCACCAGCCCGTCGATCGCGCCAGCGTCTCCCACGCGGCCAGCTCACGGCTCGCACGGGGCGTGGCCAGCCCGAGCCGGCGCAGCACGTCGACGTGGGCGATCCACCACGCGTCCTGCTGCCCGTACCAGCCCACCGGGGCCGGTCCGAGCGCCGCCCGCACAGACAGATAGAACGAGGAGAATGTCCGGAACAGCGAATCGCGTACACCCTGGGCCAGGATCTCCCGAAAGGGAAGACCCATCTCGAGGGCCCGCTCCGGCGGCAGGACGGGCCAGGACTCGCCTTTCTTGCGCTTGGGAGCGGGTCGGTCCGAGGGCGGTTCGGTGTACGTCTCGTCCACCGTGGACCTGAGAAAGGAAAGCCCCGCCGCGATGTCGCTGGCGATCGGCGGCCGCCCCGGCGGGCGCCGGGAGGCGACCCACGATCGCAGGTCGTCATGGGTGGGCAGGCCGTGCAGGTACGGTTTCGCCGCCCACGGCGAATCGACCCAGACGAACTGGGGGCGGCGGCGATAGATCGAGGCGATGGCCTCTTCGGTGACCTGGCGGTCGGCCGGCTCGGTGGAGAACCCGATGTCGAGCCACTCGCGGCGGATCTCCACCGCCTGCTGCCAGAGGTTGGTACGAAGCGCGGCGTCCCGCCGCGCGAGCGCGATCACAGCGCGAGGGCGCACGCGCCCTTCCGGGAGAAGATCATCATGGCGACCATGATGACCCTCCCCCGCCTCTTACGGCAAGCCGGTTATTTGGGAGCGTTCAGATCGTCGAGCCCCTTGACGGCCCCGCGCTGCAACGGAACCGGGTCGGTCTTGCGGGCCTGCTCGAGGGTGATCTCCTTGGCGGCCGCGTTCGCCTGGACGAGCTGGGGCTGCCGCTCGAAGAGCGTCTTGGTCAGGGAACAGGCGACGTTCGGGTCGAGGTCCTCGCGCACGAGAAGAACATTGGGCACGACGACGGTGGGCGTATCGGCGGCGAGCTTGTAGGTGGCAGCCGGGATGGCGCCGGCCTCGTACACCGGATTGATCTTCTGAAGCTCCGGCAGCAAGGTCGTGACATCGAGGAACTCGACCTGCCCGGCCGAGGTGGTGAGCAGATCGGTGATGCCCGGGGTGGGCAGCCCACCCGACCAGAAGAGGGCGTCGATGGAGCCGTCCTTCATGCCGTCGACGGTCTTGGTGAGGTCGAGTTTCTGGGCGCTGACATCCTTGGCCGGATCAAGCCCGGCCGCGGTGAGCATGCGGTTGGCGATGACCTCGGTGCCGGACTTGGGCGACCCGGTGGAGACGCGCTTGCCCTTCATGCCGGCGACGTCCTTGATGCCGGCCCCCTTGCGAACGATCACCTGCGTGTAGTTGGTGTGAATCCGCGCGAGAGCGGCAACAGGCTGCTTGCTGTCGAAGCTCCCGGTCCCGTTGACGGCGTCAGCGGCGGTGTCGGCCAGCGAGAAGGCAACGGCATATTGCCCGGCCACCACCTGCTGAATGTTCTGCACCGAGGCGCCGGTCTCGGAGGCGGTGGCTTTGAGCTTCCCGCCACCGGCGTTGATCTGCTCGGCGTAGGCGTTGCCCAGCGCGAAGTAGACGCCGGTGGCGTTCCCGGTGGCGATACCGACCCGGGTCTCATTGTCCACATTGCACGTGACATCACCGCCGGAGTCGGTCGAGGCCGCATCCTGGCGGCCGCCGCAGCCGGCCGCCCCCACGAGAAGCACCGAGGCAAGCAGGACAGGCAGCCCCACCCGCCGACCGGAACGCCCACCCGCAATTCGCACCGCACGACCGCCCACAGCCGGCACCGCACGACCGCCCACAGCCGGCACCGCACGACCGCCCACAGCCGGCACCGCACGAACTGCTGCGGGCTCGGCCGCACGGGCTGCTGCCAGCCCATCCAACCAAGTACCTTGCCGAGCAAATCCGATATTTCGCTTCATATCAACCCCGTTCATCAGGAGAGGAGGAGGGCGGAGAAGAGATTGGAGCGGAGGGCCGGGCGGAGGTCTCACCAGAGGTCGCGCCGGCCGGTGCCGCGGGAGTCGAGGAAGTCGCGCCGGCCGGTGCCGCGGGAGTCGAGGAAGTCGAGGCGGTCGGTGCTGCGGGAGCTGAGGCGGGCGGCGCTCCGGGCGAGGCAGACGAGCCGGCAGGGCCCGAAGAGGACGCCCCGGCGGAAGGCGAGGACGACGGTGCGGCGGAAGGCGAGGAAGACCGCCCGGCGGAAGACAAGGGAGAGGGCGCGGTGGAAGGCGAGGGAGACGGGCCGGGCGGCGGCGCTGAGGGATCGGAGCGGCGGCGGTCGATGAAAGTCCAGGCGATGGCGACGAGGAAAAGGGCTACGCCTATGGCGATCGCGAGCGGTGACAAATAGAGCAGGATCAAGCCGGCCAAGGCGGCCACGACCCGTGGGGCCGTGCCGGCTCGGCCTACGCCCAGGACCCAGCCGCCGCTTGCTATCGCCAAGGCCGCTATCGCCAGCATGGCCACCGCGGTGGCCCAGGTGACCTCCAGGAACGAGCCTCGGGCCAGCAGGTACGAGCCGGCCGGGGTCAGCACGAACGCTATCGGCGCCAGGAAAGCCGGCAAGGCGTACTTCAGCGCCTGCCACATCGTCGGGATCGTTCGGCCTCCTGTGATGGCGCTTGCTCCCACCGCGGCCAAGGCCGTCGGGGGCGTCACCTCCGAGAGGACCGAGTAGTAGAAGACGAACATCGCCGCCGCGGGGGCCGGCACGCCCAGGGCCAGCAGGGCCGGGCCGATGATGACCCAGCCGATGATGAAGCTCGCGGTGACCGGCACGGCCAGGCCCAGCAACGCCAGGGCCACGGCGGCCAGGACCACCGTCATGGCCAGCACCGCCGTCGGGTCCGTGAAGAGGGCCTGAGCACCCCGGACCAGCAACGACGCCAGTTGCGCGCCCAAGCCCGTCTTCGTTGTCGTCGCCGTGATGATGCCCGCGGCCGCGCAGACCGCCACCACCGGCAGGACGCCGCGGACGCCTGTGCTCAACGCCTCGAAGACGCGGCGCGGGGTCAGCCACGCCGTCCGGTCGAGGAACGAGAGCAGGAAGGCCAGCAGCGTCGCGTACACCACGGCCCGGGTCGCGCTCTCCCCCAGCGCCAGCAGCACCACGATCACGACCAGCGACGAGAAGTGGTAACCGAAGCGGCCCAGCAGGCGCAGGACGCTCGTCGGCGGGGCCGACAGCGACCGGACGCCGAACCGGCGTACGTCGATCTCGACCGCCAGGAGGATGCCCAGGTAGTAGAGGACCGTCGGGATCATCGCCCAGCCCAGGACCGTCAGATATGACACGTCGAGGTATTCGGCGACGATGAACGCGGCCGCGCCCAGCGTGGGCGGGGACAGGATCGCGCCCACGCCGGCCGCGGCCAGCATGCCGCCCGCCTGTTCGGCCGGGTAACCGGCCCGGCGCAGCATCGGCCAGGTGACCGCGCCGACGCTGACCGCCGTTGCCGTGCCCGAGCCCGAGACCGTGCCGAGCAGGAAGCCGGCGGCCACCGCGGTGCGGCCGGCCGCGCTGCGCGAGCGGCGGAACGCGGCCACCGACAGGTCGACGAAGAAGCGGCTGGCGCCGCTCAGGTCGAGGACGGCGCCGTAGATGGTGAACAGCACGATGTACGTGGCGGCCACGTCGAGCGGGGTGCCGTAGAAGCCACTGCCCGAGTTGTAGAGCGCGTCCACGATCTGCGCGAAGTCGAGGCCGGCGTGCGCGATCGGCCAGCTCTGCGGGAGGAGGCCGCCGTAATAGGCGTACCCCAGGAAAGCGAGGCAGACGACGGGCAGCGCCCAGCCGGTGGTCCTCCGGCAGGCCTCGACGACCAGCACCAGCATGATCGCGCCGAAGACCACGTCGATCGGGTCGAGCAGGCCCTGACGGTCGAGGAACGCGTCGTAGCCGCCGTTGAACGGGTTCAGCGGATAGAGGCAGACGACCAGGGCGGCGACGGCCAGGATCCAGTCCGGCACGGTCGGACGATCTTTGAGCGAGGATCGCGACTTGTACGCCAGGAAGACCAGCGGCAGCGTCCCGGCCAGGAAGATGATCAGGTAGTACTGGCTGCCCCGGGCGAGCGGCCGGAACACCTGCCAGAGGACGAGCACGGCGACGGCGAACGCCACGATCGAGACGGCGAGGCCGACGCGCCCGGTCAGACGGCGGGCGGGCAGCTCCTCGTCGTCGTAGACGACCGGCGGGGCCAAAGATCGATCATCGCCCATGGAACGGACAGTAACCGACTCGCACCCGCCGGGAAACCCGGTTCGCAACCGTGGCCCGGCCCAATGGACGCATGACCGTGCAGATGGAGTTCCGGCAGCACGACGGCGGCCTCGCGATCGACTTTCCGACGCTGCGCCGGCGCCGGATGTTGGGCCTGGTCAACGGGGTTACGGTGGCGACGCTGGCCGCCGACGGGGGCGATGCCCTGAGCCGTTCCGGCATCGTGCGCAGCGACATCCGCTGGGGCTTCGGCACCGCCACCGGCGTCGCCAAGGGCGTACCCCTGACGATCCGCCTGCGGCTGGTCAGCGCCACCTCGGGCCGGCCGCTGGCCGGGCACGCGATCTATCTCTGGCACGGCGACCGGGACGGCGCGTACTCCCTCTACTCGCCGGGCATGGCCGGGCAGAACTATCTGCGCGGCATGCAGACCACCGACGACGCGGGCTGGGTGACCTTCACCAGCGTCTTCCCCGGCGCCTATCGCGACCAGTGGCCACATCTGCACTTCGAGGCGCAGCCGGGCCCGCGCGGCCAGATCTCCCTGCCGGGCGACGTCTGCGAGCAGGTCTACACCAGCAAGGGGTACGAGGGCAGCCGCGACCGCCTGACCGGGGCCGACCCGGCCGGCGCGGACCCGCACGCGCTGGCGATGGCCTGCGTCACGGGTGATCTTGAACGCGGCTTCACGGCCACCCGCACCATTAACATCTGAGCCCATCCGGGGAAAACTCAGCGGCATGACAGCAGCTTCGTTTCGTCAGGCCCGCGATTTCCTGCTCGCGCACGCGACCGACTACGACGGCGCGGTGGCCGGTTTCCGCTGGCCCGAGCTGGGCGAGTTCAACTGGGCGCTCGACTGGTTCGACGTGATCGCGGCCGGCAACGACGCGCCGGCCCTGTGGATCGTCGAGGAGGACGGCTCCGAGCAGCGGTTCTCCTTCGCCGAGATGTCGCGCCGATCGGATCAGGTCGCGTCGTGGTTGCGGCTTCAGGGTGTACGCCGTGGGGACCGTGTCCTGCTGATGCTGGGCAACCAGGCCGAACTGTGGGACACCATCCTGGCCGTGATGAAGCTGGGCGCCGTGCTGATCCCGGCCACGCCGCTGCTCGGCCCGGCCGACGCCGCCGGCCGGGTGGCCCGCGGCGGGGCCCGGCACGTGATCGCCGGCTCGGCCGCCGCCGAGAAGTTCGCCGCGGTCGACCCGGATGTCACGCGCATCGCGGTCGGCCCGGCCGTCGACGGCTGGCTCGACTTCCGTTCGGCCTACGCCGTCGAGACGCCCTTCGAACCGGACGGCGTGACCCGAGCCGACGACACGCTGCTGCTCTACTTCACGTCGGGCACGACGGCGAACCCGAAGCTGGTCGAGCACACCCACGCCTCCTATCCGGTCGGGCACCTCTCGACCATGTACTGGATCGGCCTCCAGCCGGGAGACGTACACCTGAACATCTCGTCGCCGGGCTGGGCGAAACACGCGTGGAGCAACGTCTTCGCCCCGTGGAACGCGCAGGCCTGCGTCTTCATCTACAACTACACGCGCTTCGACGCCGGCCGCCTGATGGCCGAGATGCAGCGCTGCGGCGTGACGAGCTTCTGCGCCCCGCCGACGGTCTGGCGCATGCTGATCCAGTCGGACCTGACCGCCCTGTCCACGCCGCCGCGCCTGGTGGTGGGCGCCGGCGAGCCGCTCAACCCCGAGGTCATCGACCAGGTGAACAAGGCGTGGGGCGTGACGATCCGCGACGGCTTCGGCCAGACCGAGACGACCGTGCAGATCGCCAACACCCCCGGCCAGCCGGTGAAGCCGGGCTCGATGGGCCGCCCGGTCCCGGGCTACCGCATCGAGCTGATCGACCCGAACACCGGCACCCCGGCCGCCGAGGGCGAGATCTGCGTGGCCCTCGACCCGCGCCCGGCCGGCCTGATGGTGGGCTACCACGGCGACGAGGAGCTGACCGCCGATCGCATGGCCGGCGGCTACTACCACACGGGCGACGTGGCCTCCCGGGACGAGGACGGCTACATCACGTACGTGGGCCGCACCGACGACGTCTTCAAGGCCTCGGACTACCGCATCTCCCCGTTCGAGCTGGAGAGCGTGCTCATCGAGCACGAGGCCGTGGTGGAGGCGGCCGTGGTGCCGTCCCCCGACCCGGTCCGGCTGGCCGTCCCCAAGGCCTACATCGTGCTGGCCGAGGGCTGGACGCCCGACGCCACAACGGCAGAGGCGATTTTCTCGTACGCCCGTGAGCACATGCCGCCGTACGCCCGCATCCGCCGCCTGGAGTTCACCGACCTCCCCAAGACCATCTCCGGCAAGATCCGCCGAGTGGAGCTGCGAGCCGCCGAGCACGAGAAGCGCCCGGCCCCGGACAGCGTTCCCCCGGGCGAATTCAGTGGCTGAGCCGGGCCGGTTGCGACGGGTGCGGGCGAAGCTGGACGCCGCCGCCGCGACGCCCGGTGAACACTTCGGCGCCGGCGCCCACGGATTCCGGCTGGGACCGCCGCTGCCCGAGAGCGACGTCACGGCGTTCGAGCACGACCACGGCGTGCGACTGCCGGACGACTACCGGGCGTTCATCACGACCGTCGGCAACGGTGGTCCCGGCCGGTGGGGAGGCGCCGGCGGTGGCTCGACGCGGTCCTGGCCGGCGAGCGGCACTTCCATTGAGCAGGCTCGGCGCGGGTCAGAACCTCAGGGCGGCCGGGGCGTGGGCCGGGACGGCGGGTGAGTGGGGCGGGATCGGTGACAGGCGGGTGTAGCCCTCGGTGGGGCGTACGTCGGTTTCGCCCTTGTTGGGCCACAACGCTATTGCCCGTTCGGCCATGGCCGTGATGGTCAGGGACGGGTTCACGCCCAGGTTGGCCGGCACGGCCGAGCCGTCGATCACGTGCAGGCCCGGGTAGCCGTAGACGCGGTGGTAGGCGTCGACCACGCCCGAGGACGGGTTGGCGCCGATGGTGGCGCCGCCGAGGATGTGGGCCGTCATCGGGATGTTGAAGATGTCGCCGACCGTGCCGCCGGGGAAGCCGCCTATGCGGGTGGCGATGCGGCGTACCGCCTCGTGGCCGACCGGGATCCACGCCGGGTTCGGGGCGCCGTGGCCGGGGGCCGTGGTCAGGCGGCCGCGCCGCGTCCGGCGTACGGTCAGGGAATTGTCGGCCGTCTGCATGACCAGGGCGATGATGGTGCGCTCGCTCCAGCGGCGCACCGACAGGGAGCGCGCCAGCACGTACGGATGGCGCACCGCCTCGGCCAGGAAGCGCAGCGGCCGCGGCACCCGGCCGCCGCCGTCGACCAGCAGCGTGGAGAGCAGGCCCATCGCGTTGCTGCCGGGGCCGTAGCGGACCGGCTCGATGTGGGTGGTCGCGTCGGGGTGGAACGACGACGTGATCGCGACGCCGGACGAGTACGGCTCGTCCGGTACTTTGGCCGCCTGCGCGCCCAGCAGCGCCTCGGAATTGGTGCGGGTCAGCGCGCCCAACTGCGGCGAGATGCCGGGCAGGATCCCCTTGTCGCGCATGGCGTGCAGCAACGATTGCGTGCCCAGCGCACCGGCCGACAGGATCACGTCGCGGGCCGTGAAGGTCCCCCGCGTGGTCGTGATCGTCCACGTCGGACCGGGACGCAGCTCGGTCACCGTGGTCAGCGGGTGCACCGTCACGCCGGCCTGCTCGGCCAGGTAGAGATAGTTGACGTCGAGGCGGTTCTTGGCGCCCACCTTGCAGCCGATCATGCAGTTGCCGCATTGCGTGCAGCCGGTGCGCGACGGGCCCGCCCCGCCGAAGAACGGGTCGGCGACAGTCTTGCCGGCTTCGCCGAAGAAGACCCCGACCGGTGTACGCCGGAAGGTGTGCCCGACGCCCATCTCCTCCGCCACGTCGCGGATGACCACGTCGGACGGGGTCATGGTGGGTTGCTCGGTGACGCCCAGCATCCGTGACGCCTGGTCGTAGTACGGCGCCAGCTCGGCCGCCCAGTCGGTGATGCCCGACCAGCGGGGATCGTCGAAGAACGTGGCCGGCGGGCGGTACAGGGTGTTGGCGTACACCAGAGAGCCGCCGCCGACCCCGGCCGCCGACAGCACCACGATGTCCTTGAGAAGGGTGATCCGCTGGATGCCGCGCAGACCGAGCTTGGGCGCCCACAGGAAGTTCCGCAGGTCCCACGAGCTCTTCGGGAGCGTCCGCGCGGTGAAACGCCGGCCTGCCTCGAGCACGCCGACCTTGTAGCCCTTCTCGGCCAGGCGCAGCGCGCTCACGCTGCCGCCGAAGCCGCTGCCCACGATCACGACGTCGTAATCAGCCACGGCCCCACTTTTGCATTACCCGCCGGTAACCACCAGACCTCAGGTCAGTAAAACCTTGAGATAACGGCCGGACGCGGCATCGTCGAAGGCCGATGCCGCCTCCGCCAGGGGATAGGTGGCGCCGACCAGCCGGGAGACGTCGACCTCGCCCGTGACCAGCAGCCGGATCGCCTCGGCGAAGTCGTCCGGCAGATAGGTGGCGCTGCCCTGCAGGCGCAGCTGACTGTCCTGGATCAGCGGCAGCGGGATCGACACATCGGCCGGCGGCACCCCGACCACGACGACCGTGCCGCCCTTGGCGGCCAGGCCGAGCGCCTGGTCGATGGAGCTCTGCGTGGCCACGCAGTCGAAGACCACGTCGGCGCTCTCCCCGAGCGCCTCCCGGACCTGGCCGACGGCGTCCGGCGCGGTCGCGTCGACGGCCGCCGAGGCGCCGAACGACAGCGCCCGCTCGCGGTTGGCGGCGGAACGCGCGGTCATCACGACTCGCGTAGCCCCGTACACCCGGGCCGTCAGAAGCGTGAGAAGGCCGATCGGCCCGGCCCCCAGCACGGCCACGGTCTTGCCGGCGACGCCGCCGGCGAGCCCGATCGCGTGCACCGGCGTGCTGAGCGGCTCGATGAACGCCGCCGCGGGCCAGTCGAGCTCGTCCGGGACGAGGTGCAGCCGCCGCTGGTCGATGGTGAAGTAGTCGGCCATGCCGCCCTGATCGTGGGCGCAGCCGAAGAACCGCAGCCGCTCGCAGATGTTCTGCCGTCCGGCGCGGCACTGCTTGCACTCCCAGCAGGGCAGGAACGGCTCGACCGTGACCCGCTGCCCGGCCCGGAACGCGGTGACGCCCTCGCCGATCGCGGAGATCGTGCCGGAGACCTCATGGCCGGGCGCGTAGGGCAGCTCGATGAACGGGTGCAGCCCGTGCAGCGCGTGCGTGTCCGATCCGCAGATCCCGGCGACCGCCGTGCGCACCTGGACCTCACCCGGCCCCGGCGTGGGCACTTCCGCCGAGACCACCGCGACCCCGTCGCCCGAAACGATCACCCGTTGCATCATCACGCTGAGACCTTAATGCGGCCTGCATCGACCCGGGAGAGGTCAGATGCGGTCTGACCTTTGAGGACACGCGGCGTTTCTACTTCTACAAAACTCCTTTTTCTGGACATATTGCGCGACGTGCGGGCAACGACGCCCGCCACGAGAAAAGGAATCACATGCGGATCCGATCTGCCTTCGCGCTCGCCACCGCCGCCGTCGCGGCCGGACTGGCGATCGCCGCCCCGGCTCAGGCCACCATCAACATCGGCAACGTCGATGTCACGGTGACCGACGTGGCCTCGGGCAACGAGACCTACCTGCTGCAGAACGTCTCGGTTCTTCAGGCGGCCCAGGTCTGCCAGGTCAACGTGGACGTCATCACGGCCACCCTGCTGCGCGGCGACTACGCCAAGTGCAGCAGCAAGACCAACAACCACCAGAAGGCGTGGATCAAGAAGCACTGACGTTTCACCGCCGGCCCGGCTTGCCTTCCCGGGCCGGCGGTTCCGCCGGACGGCTGGCGCTCCCGGCGCGGGCGGTCCATGCTGCGGAAATGCTGTCGTATGCATCGGGAACCTCGGATCTGGCCCTGCTCGGCGAGACGATCGGCGAGAACCTCGAACGGACGGCGTCCCGCTTCGGCGAGCGGGAGGCGCTGGTGGACGTGGCGGCCGGGCGCCGCTGGACGTACGCGGAACTGAACGACGATGCGGACCGGCTGGCGCGTGGCCTGCTGAGACGCGGGATCGGCAAGGGCGACCGGGTCGGCGTCTGGGCTCCCAACTGCGGCGAGTGGGTGATCACGCAGTACGCGACGGCCAAGATCGGGGCGATTCTGGTCAATGTCAACCCCGCTTACCGTACGCACGAATTGCGCTATGTCGTCGAACAGTCGGGCATGGGGCTGTTGATCAGCGCGCGCGAGTTCAAGACGAGCAACTACCAGGCCATGATCGAGGAGATCGGGTTCCGCGACGTCATCTACATTTCCGACTTATCCGGAATTTACGAGGATGGTCCGGCGGTCACCGCCGACTTGAGCTTCGACGATCCGATCAACATTCAGTACACGTCCGGAACGACCGGATTCCCCAAGGGCGCGACCCTCTCGCACCACAACATCCTCAACAACGGCTACTTCGTCGGCGAGCTGATCAACTACACCGAGCACGACCGGGTCTGCCTGCCCGTGCCGCTCTACCACTGCTTCGGCATGGTCATGGGCAATCTCGCCGCCACCTCGCACGGCGCCTGCATCGTGCTGCCCGCACCGGGTTTCGATCCGGCCGCCACCTTGCGGGCCGTCTCCCAGGAGAAGATCACTTCGCTGTACGGCGTCCCGACCATGTTCATCGCGGAGCTGGGACTGCCCGATTTCGGCGAGTACGACTTGAGCTCCCTGCGGACGGGCATCATGGCCGGCTCGCCCTGCCCGGTCGAGGTGATGAAGCGGGTCGTGGCCGAGATGAACATGGCCGAGGTGGCGATCTGCTACGGGATGACCGAGACGTCGCCGGTCTCGACCATGACCCGCCCCGACGACAACCTGGCCCGCCGCACCGGGACCGTGGGCCGGGTCATGCCGCATCTGGAGTCGAAGGTCGTCGACCCCAGCACCGGCCTGGCCGTCGCCCGCGGCGAGCCGGGCGAGCTGTGCACCCGGGGCTATTCGGTGATGCTCGGCTATTGGAACCAGCCGGAGGCCACGGCCGAGGCGATCGACGCCGCCCGCTGGATGCACACCGGCGACCTGGCCACCATGGACGCCGACGGTTATCTGAACATCGTCGGCCGCATCAAGGATCTGGTGATCCGCGGCGGCGAGAACGTCTATCCGCGCGAGGTCGAGGAGTTCCTCTACGCGCATCCGGACATCGCCGACGTCCAGGTGATCGGCGTGCCCGACCCCAAGTACGGCGAGGAGCTGATGGCCTGGGTGGTCATGCGCCCCGGAGCGGCCCCGCTGACCGCGGACGACGTCAAGGCGTTCTGCGCCGGAAAGCTCAGCCACTACAAGGTCCCGCGCTACGTGCACGTGGTCGACGGCTTCCCGATGACCGTCACCGGCAAGGTCCGCAAGGTCGAGATGCGGGAGAAGGCGGTGGGCATTCTCGGCCTGTCGTGACGCGCGCCACGAGACGGCATACAAGAGGCCAGTGGCCCGTTACGGTGGACGTAGCAAGATTCCACTGGCCTCTTAAGGAGCCGTCATGAGCAAGGTCTGGCTTATCACCGGCACGTCCCGCGGCCTGGGCCGCCAGCTGGCCGCTTCGGTCCTGGAGCACGGCGACCGGGTCATCGCCACCGCGCGCCGCCCGGAGCAGCTGGAAGACCTCACGAAGACGTACGGCGACCGGGTACGCGCCGTCGCGCTCGACGTCACCGACCCGGCCGCCGCCCGGGCCGCCGTGGCCGAGGCGGCCGGCGCCTTCGGCCGGCTCGACGTGCTGGTCAACAACGCCGGATACGCCGACGTGGCGTCGATCGAGGACATGCCCGAGGACGCCTTCCGGGCCCAGATCGAGGCGAACTTCTTCGGCGTCGTCAACGTCACCCGGGCCGCCCTGCCGGTCATGCGGGAGCAGGGCGAGGGCCACATCATCCAGATCTCCTCGGTCGGCGGCCGCGTCGGCAGCATCGGCCTCGGCGGATATCAGTCGGCCAAGTGGGCCGTCGGCGGCTTCTCCGAGGTGCTGGCCAAGGAGGTAGCGCCGTTCGGCATCCGGATCACCGTGGCCGAGCCGGGCGGCATGCGCACCGACTGGGCCGGCGACTCGATGGGCACGCTGGCCGTGAGCGACGCCTACAAGCCGGTCATCGAGCCGGCCGTGGCCCGCTTCAGCGAGTTCAACGGCAACCAGCCGGGCGACCCGGCCCGCATCGCCCAGGTCCTGATCGACGTGGCCAACCACCCGGCTCCGCCGCTCCACCTGCTGCTCGGCGCCGACGCCGTGGCCGTCGCTCAGGCCCACGCCGCATCGCTCGCCGCCTCGGACGCCGAGTGGCGGGCCGTGAGCGAGTCGGTCAGCTTCGCATGACCGACCGGCAGTTCCAGAGGGCCCGCAGCCCCGAGCAGCGTGAGGCCCGCCGGCAGGCCATCCTCGGCGTCGCCGGGGAGCTGCTGGCCGAAATGCCGGTGAGCGAGATCAGCCTGCGCGAACTCGCCCGCCGGGTCGGCCTGTCCAAGACGAACGTGGTCCGCTACTTCGAGACGCGCGAGGCGGTCTTCTTCGCGCTGCTCAACCGGACCATCGGCGAGTGGCTCGACGGGCTCGACCTGCCCGCCGGCCCGCCCGCCGAGGTGATGGAGGCGCTGGCCCGGTCGCTGGCCGGGCAGCCGCGGATGTGCGACCTGTGGAGCGCGCTCGGCACCGAGCTCGAACGGAACATCACGGCCGGGGCGGTCCGCGACTTCAAGCTCGTCAACGGTGAGCTCCTTCAGGCGCTGGCCGGCCGGCTGCGCGAGCGGATCCCGGCGCTGACCGAGGAGTCGGCCCGCGAGCTGACGTCGTACACGGTCCTGCTGATCGCGGGATTGTGGCCGTTCGCCAACCCGTCGCCGGGGGTCGCCGAGGCTGTGCGGGACCCCCGGCTGGCGGGTTCGCGGGTCGACTTCGCCGAGCGGCTCGGCCGCGCCCTGGTGGTGGCGGTCACCGGCCTGCTCACGCTCGGCTCGGCAGCACCCGGGCGATCGTGACGGTGCCCGGGGAGGCGCCCGCCGCCGGATAGGCGGCGCTGCCATCGGCGTACGACTTGAAGGCCTGGTAGTTGTGGTCCTTGACCCCGATGGTGAAAGCGGCGCCGATCGCCGAGCCGGTGCCCGAGTCGAAGACCCGCGCTTTCATCGACGAGCCGGACTGCCAGGAGAGCAACATCTTTCCTTCCCCGTACGTCACGAGGTGCGGATGCTGCGACGTGGCCCCGGTGGCGACGGTCTTGCCGGCGGCCGAACTGCCGGCGAAGTGCGACAGCTTCACGGTGCCGCCCTGGCTCCAGGCGGTCCAATAGCCCTTCGACGCGGCGAGGACGAGGTCACCGCCGAAGAGCGTGCCGTCGCAGGTGCCCTTGGCGACGGTGCGATAGGGGTTGGGCTGGGCGATCCGGCAGTCGTTGTCGGTGGCGCAGACCATCACGTACTTCTTCACCCGCGGATCCCAGACGATGCGCGACGTCCACGCGTGCGAGCAGCCCACCTCGAAGCTGCCGTGGCCGCTCAACAGGGCACCACTCTTGCTGACGACCTGCATCCGGTCGCCCTCGTGGACATCGACGCAGTCGCCGTTCCTGACGGTGATGGCGACCCCGAAGTACGCGGCATAGTTGGCGCCGTCCGAGGCGAGCCGGCCGTGGTGCTGGTACCACCAGACGAACCGGGCGCCGTCGTCGTAGCCACCCCGGCCGCCGGCGAGGTTGGTGACCTGCCGCTCCCAGACCTGCCGCCCGTCGTTGTCGAACCGGACCATCCACATGGTGTTGCAGGGGCTCGACTCGCCACCGCAGAGCGGCCCGGTGTTGCAGGAACCCTTGCGGGTGAGCAGCAGGACGCCACCGGCCGCGTCGGCCTGCACGTCCTGAAGGTCGATGCCGGTGAAGCTGGTGGCCCCGCCGGCGAGTTTGTCGTCGCAGCCGAGCCGCCCGAGGTGAACCTTGCCGTCGGTGCCGAGCCAGGCCAGCCAGGACCCGCCGCCCGGGGTGGCGGCGATGGCCAGCGGCAGCTTGTCGGTGTCGCCTTCCCCGCCGTAGCCCACGACCTTGCCACCACCGAGGCTCACATTCGTGATCTTCGTGGTGGGGGCAGCGCCCTGAACCCGCTTACAGCCCCCGACCGCCACCGTCCCGGAGCCCGAGGCAGACACCGACGCGGGAGCCGAACTCGCGCCACAGGCACCGCTCGCGCCACCCGCGCCGTTCACGCCACCCGTGCCGAGCGCGCCCGCGCCGTTTGCGGCGCTTGCGCCAGGCGTTCCCGTGCCATTTGTGGCGCTCACGCCGAGCGCACTCGTGCCATTCGCACCGCTCACGCCAGACGCACCCGCGCCATTCGCACCGCTCACGCCGAGCGCACCCGCGCCATTCGCGCCGCTCACGCCAAGCGCACCCGCGCCATTCGCACCGCTCACGCCAGACGCACCCGCGCCATTCGCACCGCTCACGCCAAGCGCACCCGCGCCATTCGCGCCGCTCACGCCACTCGCGCCTGGCGCACCCGCACTCCCCGCCGAGGCTCCGCCCGCCGAAGCTGCGCTTCCGGATATTTCCGATTTGTCGCAGAGGGAAGCCGTCGGGGAGGCCGCAGAGGAGGCGGAGGAGGCGGACGCCGCGGAGGAGGAGGCGGAGGCCACGGAGGCCGCGGAAGGTCCGGAGGAGGCAGAGGCCGCGGAAGGCGCGGAGGAGCCGTCATCGGAGGCGGGGCCGCCCCACCAGCCCAGGGCGCGGGCGCCGAAACCCAGTGGCACGCCGGCCACCACGATCAGGCCGGCCACGATCGCCAGGAGAACCAGTCGCCTCGGCCACTCGGCCCGGCGGTGCCCAGTCACGCTCATCCATCAACCCTCATGAGTCGGCCACGATGCGGGCAGACTCTACTGGGAACGCTCCCAGCCCGGAACTCAGCGCCGGTAGATCGTCATCGAATAGCCGACCTGATCGATCACCGTGGCCGAGTCGATCAGGCGTTTCAGCTGGTTCCGGGCCAGCGCGACCCGCGAGTCGGACACCACCACGATGCCGTGCACCTCATCGAGCGGCACTCCGAGCGGGTTCGGCGCGTCGATGCCGTAATAGCGCGGCACCCCGCTCCCCTTGTAGACCAGCCACACCTTCTCGCCCGGGTACTTCTCCCGCAGCGTCGCGGCCAGCCTCGGCAGGTCCTGTCCCCAGTCCACGTTCGAGTCGTGCAGGTTCTTGTGGGTGTTCGCCGTGCCGCCGAAGGCCTCGTTCGAGTACGGCAGGTAGTACGGGAACGTCCGCAGCGAGCTCACCGCCACGAAGGCGATCAGCACCGCGGCCGGAACCCAGGTCCACCTCCACTTGATCAGCATCACCGTCCCGGCCACCACGGCCAGGAACATCGGCATGAAGATGACGTACCGGCTGCCGTAGTCGCGCGCGCCCGTCATCGCCACCAGCATCAGCACCCCGGCCGGCAGCAGCGTGTAGAGCCCGGCGATCCACTTCTTGACCAGCAGCGTGACCGTGCCGGCGATCCAGAGCGCGATCATGCCCAGCGGCGTCTTGATCAGCAGTGCGGCCGGCAGGTAGTACCAGCGCGATCCCTTGTACGCCTCACCGAACAGGAACCCGTTGAACGTCTGCCGCTCGAACTTGAACTGGATCAGCACCCCGTCCCGGTAGGCCTTCGGGAACGGCAGCAGGTCGGCCGCCAGCCCGCGCAGCCCGCCCGGGTTCGTGATGCCGGGCGGCGTGGTGAAGCGGAGCCGCGGATCCACGGCCAGATAGACCACCCACACCGTGGCCACCGCGATGACGCCGACCCCGATTGCCCTTCCCACCACCTTCCATGACGTACGGAAGGGCAGCAGGGCCAGAAGCAGGGCGATCGGCACCGCGGGAAGCGTGCTGGCCCGGGTCGCCAGCGCCGCCCCCAGCGCGACCCCGGCCAGCGGCAGATAGAGCTTGGGCTTCTCCCGCGCCCGCCACAGCAGCCAGAACGTGGTCAGCACCAGCCCCGCCGCCGGCACGTCGAGCGTGGCCAGCGCACCGTGCGCGATCAGGTCGGGCGAGAAGCTGTAGAGGCCCAGGGCCACCAGCCCCGCCCAGGGCCCGGCCAGATCCCGCGCGAAGAAGAGCACGACCAGCCCGAACAAAAGGGTGAGCAGGATGATGGGCAGCCGCGCCGCGAGCATCAGCCGGAACGGGTTGTTCCCCGATTCGTACAGCAAATGCCGCCCCAACAGCGACTGATTCCCTTGATAGCCCTCATCGAGCCGCGCGTCCTCGAAGGCCATGCCGGCCGCCATGAGCAGCTTGGCCAGCGGCGGATGCTCCGGGTTGTAGCGCAGGCTGTGCTGCTGCGCGTAGACCGCGGCCGTGCCCACATAGACCGGCTCGTCGATGGTCGGCGACTGCTGCACCGCCGTCGTCACCATGGCGAAGGCCATCTGCCCCAACAACAGCACCACCACGAGCGGATAGAGCCATCGTCGCTGCAGCACCGGGCAAACTTAGCCGGTCGCCGGTCAGAGCCGGCCCTTGAGCTCCTTCTTACCGGCCGCCTTGCCGGCGTAGACGCGGTCGGCCACGAAGGGGAAGAGGTTCGCGGCCGCCACCGCCGCGCGGTACCGGCCGGGGACGATCACGCGGCGACGGGGACGCTTGAGGGCGCTCTCGATGGCGGCGGCGACGATTTCCGGACCGGGCAGGCCGGGACGGTTCTTGTTGGCCGGGCCGGCGATGTAGCCCGGCTCCACGAGGGTGACTCCGATGCCCGTGCCGGCGAGCTCTCGGCGTACGGAATCGGTCATGCCTCTGAGAGCGAACTTGGTGGCCGAATAGGCGCCGCTGATGCCGACCTCGCCCGCCACCGAGCCGATGTTGACGATGGCGCCGGAGCGCTGCTCGCGCATGAGCGGGACGACCGCGCGCATCAGGCGGATCGGGGCGATCAGGTTGACCTCGACCATGCCGACCACCACGTCGTCGTCCGACAGGACGGACGCGGCGCCGCCGATGCCGGCGTTGTTGACCAGGCCGTCGACCCGGCCGGTGATCTCGCGGGCCCGCTCGACCAGGGCGGTGATCGCGGCCGGGTCGCGGACGTCGGTCGGCACGGCGACGCCGCCGGTCTCGTCGGCCAGGGCCTGAAGTTTGTCGGCGCGGCGGGCGGCCAGCACGACGGTGACGCCGTTGCCGGCGAGGCGCTGGGCGGTGGCGCGGCCGATGCCGCTCGACGCTCCCGTGACGATGACGACCGGCATTCGCTTCCTCCCCTGGTCAAAGAACGGCGCCGCCGGTTTCCCGGCGGCGCCGTCGATGGTTCAGCGCTTGCTGTGGTACGCCTCGACGATGTGGCTCGGGATGCGGCCACGCTCGGAGACCTCGTAGCCGTTCTTGTTCGCCCACTCGCGAATGGCCTGGTTCTGGTCGCGGCTGGCGCGGCCCGTGCTGGCCTGGGCGCCCCGGCGGACCGGTGACGCGACCGAACTGCGGCCGACCCGGGTCGCCGCGTTCAGGAACGGGTCGAGCGCCTTACGCAGCTTGCCGGCGTTCTTCTCGGAGAGGTCGATCGTGTAGTTCACACCGTCCAGTCCGAACTCGACCGTACGGTCGGCCTCTCCGCCGTCGATGTCGTCGGTCAGAAGGGTTATTACCTGCTTGGCCATGGTGTGCCCCGCTCCTACAGCGATGTCATTTGAGTCACGACTATGCGCACGTCGGCGACGCCGTGAATGTCGATACGGTTTCATTCTGTCTCCCGACCGTTGTCAGAGCAAATTTGCCCCCTTCGCATGTCGCAATTCCGCTCCTCCGGTGCCCCTCTTTTCATGCTTGTGAATGTCCTGTAACGTGTCCTGGGAGCGCTCCCACCCCCTCGTCCCCCTCCCCCGGAGCATGTGGAAATGAGACGCCTCTTCCGTGCCTGCCTGGCCGCCGGATTGCTCGCCGCGGCCGGCGTGGCGACGTTCGCCGTCGCCGGGCCCGCCTCGGCCGACGCCGAGATCTGCGAGCAATACGGGACCACCACCATCGGCGGCCGCTACATCGTGATGAACAACCGCTGGGGCACCTCGGCCCAGCAGTGCATCAACGTGACCAGCACCGGCTTCGCCATCACCAGTCAGCAGGGCACCGGCAACACCAGCGGCGCCCCGGTCTCCTATCCGGCCGTCTATTTCGGCTGCCACTACACGAAGTGCTCGCCCGGCACGAATCTGCCGATCCGGGTCAGCGACATCTCCAGCGCCACCAGCCGGGTCAGCTACAGCTACGTGCAGGGCGCCACGTACGACGCCGCGTTCGACATCTGGCTGGACCCGTCGCCGAGGACCGACGGCGTCAACCAGCAGGAGATCATGATCTGGTTCAACCGCCAGGGCTCGATCCAGCCCATCGGCTCGGTCGTCGGCACCGCCACCGTCGGCGGCCGCTCCTGGGAGGTCTGGCGCGGGAGCAACGGCGCCAATGCCGTGATTTCGTACGTGGCTCCGGCACCGATCTCGTCGTGGTCGTTCAGCGTCCTCGACTTCATCCGCGACGTACAGAATCGCGGCGCGATCACCAACGCTTGGTATTTGACGAGCATTCAAGCCGGATTCGAGCCCTGGATCGGCGGCGCCGGCTTGGCCGTGACCGATTTCGCGGCCGAGGTGAACGGTGGAGGCATCCCCACTTCCCCGCCGACTTCCCCGCCGACTTCGTCACCGACAACCCCGCCGCCCGCCGGTTCCGCCTGCCGCGTCACCTATGCGACCAACACTTGGAACACCGGCCTTACCGCAAATGTAACGGTGACCAATACAGGCAGTACCGCCCTGAACGGCTGGGCCCTCGGATTCACACTCCCATCCGGCCAGTCCATTACCGGCTCCTGGAACGCGACCTTGACCGGTTCCGCGGGCGCGATCACGGCCAGAAATGTCGCCTACAACGGCACGCTGGCCCCGAACGCGAGCGCGAGCTTCGGCTTCCAGGCCACCCACAACGGCAACACGGCCACCCCCGCGGCCTTCACCCTCAACGGCTCCGCCTGCACTACCGCGTGACCCATCAAGACCCGAGCCGCCTCGTAGCCGATTCTCCGGCGCCGGGGCGGCTCGTCCATTTTCGACCATCGATAGAACCTAGGATCGCGGGCATGACAGTGCTGCGGATCCGGGGCTTCGCCCTCCCCGAGGGAGAGCCGATCGACCTCTACGCCGACGGCGACCGGTGGACCACCGATCCGGTTCCCGGCGCCGAACTGGTGGCCGAGGGCTGGATCCTGCCGGGCCTGGTCGACGCCCACACGCACCCGGGAGCGGAGGCGCCCGGCCGGCCGCTGGACGACGAGACGCTGCGGGGTGATCTGCGAGCCCATCTGAACTCCGGGGTCACGCTGATCCGGTCGCCCGGCCTGGCCGGTGATCCGCCCGAGTGGTTCGGCCGGGAGGACGACAGCCCGCGGGCCTTCCACGCCGGCCCGTGGATCGCCCAGCACGGACAGTTCTTCGAGGGGTGGGGCCGCCGGCCGGAGCCGGTCGATCTGCCCGCCGTCGCGGCCGAGCAGGCCGGCCGCACGGGGTGGGCGAAGGTCGTCGTCGACTGGCAGGCCGGCGACGACGTCATGCCCTTGGACGTGCTGCGGGAGGCGGTCGTCCGGGTCCACGCGGTGGGCGGGCGCCTGGCGGTGCATTCCCAGCACGCGGCGGGCGGCGAGGTCGCGGTCGAGGCCGGCGTGGACTCGCTGGAGCACGGGATGGGCCTCGATCCCGGTCTGCTGCCGCACATGGCGGAGCGCGGCATCGCGCTGACGCCCACGCTGGCCGTGATCACCGAGTCCCTGGAGCGGATCGCCGCCGATCCCGAGCGGGCCGGCCGAAGCTGGTACGTGCCCGGGGCGAGCGCGCACGGCCGGCTGGCCGCCGCCGCCGTCGAGGCCGGGGTCACCGTGCTGGCCGGCACGGACACGCGGCCACACGGCGGCATCGCCCGCGAGATCCGCGCGCTGGTGGCCGCCGGGGTGTCACCGCACGAGGCGATCGCCGCCGCGTCCTGGACCGCGCGCGCCTACCTCGGCCTGCCCGGTCTGGTCGAGGGCGCCCCAGCCGACGCGGTCGTGTACGGCGCCGACCCGCGAGCGGATCTCGGCCTGCTCCACAAGCCGCACGCCGTGATCGTCCGCGGGAAGCGCCTCGGCTAGAGGCCCGGCAGGATCTTGTCGAGGCGGGCCGGGAGGTCGCGGATGCGGACGCCGGTGGCGTGCCAGATGGCGTTCAGGATGGCGGCCGGGGAACCGACGATGCCGATCTCGCCGATGCCCTTGCTGCCCATCGGGTTCAGGGCGCCGTCCTGCTCGTCGAGCCACTCCGCCTCGATCGACTCGACGTCGGCGTGGGCCGGGATGTGATATTCGGCCAGGTCGTGGTTGATCCATTCGCCCATGGCGGGGTCGAGCACGCCCTCCTCGAACAGGGCCATGCCCATGCCCATCACCATGCCGCCGATGAACTGGCTACGGGCCGTCCGCGGGTTCAGGATGCGGCCGCACGCGTACATGCCGAAGAGCCGGGACACGCGCACCTCGCCGGTCACGGCGTCGACGCGTACCTCCGCGAAGTGGGCGCCGAAGGCGTGCTTTCCTTCTTTCTCCTGCTGGGCGATGAGCTCCGAGCTGTCGAAGACCGCCTCCCTCTTCCCCGTCTCGCGTAGCGCGCGGCAGGCTCCGGTCACCGCCCAGCCCCATGAGGCGCTGCCCGAGGAGCCGCCCGCCACCGAGGCCTTCGGCAGCGTGCTGTCGCCGATGCGCAGCCGGACCTGGGAGACCGGCACGCCCAGCTCGTCGGCGGCGATCTGGGTGAGGATCGTCCGGGCGCCGGTGCCGAGGTCGGCCGCCGCGATCGCCACCTCGTAGTCGTCCGAGCCGAGGTCGCGGACGCGGGCCGTGGACGGCTGGGCCATCGCCGGATACGTCGCGCCGGCCACTCCCGTGCCGATCCACCAGTCGCCGTCGCGGCGCTGCCGTGGCCTCGGGTTGCGGGTCTCCCAGCCGAAGCGGTCCGCGCCCCGGCGGAGGCATTCCACGTAGTGGCGTGACGTGAACGGCTTGCCCGAGTCCGGGTCCACCGTGGGCTCGTTGCGCACGCGCAGCTCGATCGGGTCCATGTCGAGGGCGACCGCCAGCTCGTCCATCGCGCATTCGAGCGCCACCATGCCGGGCGCCTCGCCGGGCGCGCGCATCCAGCGCGGCGTCGGCATGTCGAGCCGGGCCAGGCGATGGCCCGTGCGGCGGTTCGGCGCGGCGTACATGTGCCGGGTCGCCACCGCCGTCTGCTCGGCGAATTCCAGGAGACGGGAGCTTTGCGAGTACGCCTCGTGGTCGATCACCGTGAGCACGCCGCCGGCGGTGGCGCCGAGCCGGACCCGCTGGATCGTCGGCGTGCGGTGCCCGACCATGCTGAACATCGCCTGCCGGGGCAGGGCCAGCTTCACCGGATGACCGGTCACCCTGGCCGCCATCGCGGCCAGGACGGCGTTGGGGCGGGCCGTGCCCTTGGACCCGAAGCCGCCGCCGACGTGTTCGGTCACCACGTGCACCTGCTCGGGCGTGAGGCCGAAGAGCGCGCCGACCGTGGCCGCGATGCCGGCCGGGTGCTGGTTCGAGTCGTACAGGGTGAGGTCGTCGCCCGACCAGACCGCGGTCGTGGCGTGCGGCTCCATCGGGTTGTTGTGCAGCGCCGGCGTCGTGTAGGTGACGTCGACCGACACCGGCGCCTCGACGGACACGTCACCGGCCGACGTCTCGGACGGGAAGCCCGGGTTCACCGTCGAAGGCGTGTAGAGGTCCGGGTGGTCGGTGCGCAGGACCGCGTCGTGCGGCTCCTTCTCGATGGTCAGCGACAGCTCCTGGGCGCCGCGCCGGGCGGCTTCGAGGCTGCGGGCGACCACCAGCGCGACGGGCTGCCCGCGATAGCTGATCTCGTCGGTCTGGAGCACGGCCAGCTCCGGATCGTCGGCCTTCTCGAGCCGGAGCGCGTTGCCGTGCCAGAGGACCGCGAGGAGATCGAGCAGCGGGTCGACCCGGACGTCGATCAGACGGCCGCGGGGCACGGGCGACGGCACCACCCAGGCGTACGCCACGTCGTCGCCGACCTGATATTCGGCCGCGTACTTCGCGGCGCCGGTGACCTTCTCCGGCCCCTCGATCCGTTGCAGCGGCTGCCCGACGGCGCGGTGCGCGATGGCGGTCATGATGTCAGCCCTTCGAGCACGGAGGCGACCAGGTTACGTACGAGCGGAATCTTGAATTTGTTGTCCTTGAGCGGCTCCGCCGCCGCCAGCTCGGCGTCGGCCGCGGCCAGGAAGGACTCGCGCGTGGCGGGCCGGCCGCGCAACGCCTCCTCGGCGATCAGCGCCCGCCACGGCTTGGGCGCCACCGCGCCGAACGCGAGCCGGACGTCGGTCACCCGGCCGTCCGCGACTTCCACCGCGGCGGCGATCGAGGAGACGGCGAAGGCGTACGACGCCCGGTCACGCACCTTCCGGTAGGCGCTTTTCAAACCCAGCGGGGGTACGTCGACAGAAGTGATCAACTCACCATGGTCGAGGACCGTGTCCCGGGACGGGTCGTCGCCGGGCAGGCGGTGGAGGTCGCTCACCGGCAGGGACCGCCGCGACGTGTTCACCGTCGCGCCCAGCGCGACCAGGGCGACCGCCATGTCCGACGGATGCGTGGCGATGCAGTGCTCCGACCCGCCGAGGACGGCCAGATTGCGGTGGTCACCCTCCCGCGCGGGGCAGCCCGTGCCGGGCGCGTGCTTGTTGCACGGCTTTGTGGCGTCCATGAAATAGCGGCAGCGGGTGCGCTGGAGCAGGTTCCCGCCGGTGGTCGCCATGTTGCGCAGCTGACCCGACGCCCCCGCCAGCAACGCCTGGCTCAGCACCTCAAAGTCGCGGCGCACGGCCGGATGGGCGGCCAGGTCGCTGTTGCGCACACCGGCGCCGATCCGCAGCCCACCCCCGTCCAGCGGCGTGATCTCGTCGAGGCCGAGGCGGGTCACGTCGACCAGCACGTCCGGGGTGGCCACGCCCAGCTTCATCAGGTCGACCAGGTTGGTGCCGCCGGCCAGGAACGTCGCGCCCGGCTCGAGGCCGCCCGCGACGTCGGTGGCCGTGCGATAGGTGAAGGTCTTCACCGGGCCGCCGCCTCCTTGATGGCCGGGACCATGTTGGCGTACGCCCCGCAGCGGCACAGGTTCCCGCTCATCCGCTCCCGGATCTCGGCGTCGCTGAGCAGATCCTCGCCGCCGTCGGTGACCGCGCTCGGCCACCCGTGCGCGACCTCGTCGAGCATGCCCACGGCCGAGCAGATCTGGCCCGGCGTGCAGTAGCCGCACTGGAAGCCGTCGTGCTCCAGGAACCCGCGCTGCACCGGATGATCGATTCCCTCGATCGTGGTGACCGGCGTGCCCTCCTGGGTGACGGCCAGGATCAGGCAGCTGTTCACCCGGCGGCCGTCGAGCAGCACCGTGCAGGCGCCGCACTGGCCGTGGTCGCAGCCCTTCTTGGCGCCGGTCAGGCCGATGTGCTCGCGCAGCGCGTCCAGCAGCGTGGTGCGCGGGTCCAGGTCGAGCTCGTGCTCGACGCCGTTCACGACGAGGTTCATGAACGCTCTGGCTACCCCGGCCGGAGTGATTCAACCGCGCCGCCTCGGGTACGGGCCAAGGCATGCGAGTCGTCATCGTCGGAGCCACCGGGAACGCCGGAACCGCCCTCCTGCGCCGTCTGGCCGCGGAGTCCGATGTCGAGGTGGCCGGGGTGGCCCGGCGGCTGCCCGACCCGGTCGGCGCGTACGCGGGCGCGACCTGGCACTCGGTGGACATCGGGGCCGAGGACGCCACCGAGCGCCTCACCGAGGTGTTCACCGGAGCCGACGCCGTGGTGCACCTGGCCTGGCAGATCCAGCCCAGCCACGACCAGCACCTGCTCTACCGCACGAACGTGCTGGGCAGCCGCGCGGTGGCCCGGGCGGTGCTGCGCTCCGGGGCCCGCGCGCTGGTGCAGGCGTCGTCGGTGGGCGTCTACTCGCCGGGGCCGAAGGACGCGTACGTCCGTGAGAACTGGTCCCGGGGCGGGGTGCTCGCGTCCTCCTACAGCCGCCACAAGGCCCAGGTCGAACGGATGCTGGACGCGGTCGAGTCGGAACACCCGACGCTGCGCGTGGTGCGCCTGCGCCCCGGCCTGATCTTCCAGCGCGCGGTCGGCACGGAGATCGCCCGCTACTTCGCGGGCCCGCTGCTGCCGGCGCGACTGCTGAGGCCGCAGTGGATCCCCGCCATCCCGTCCCATCCGGCGCTGCGCCTGCAGGCGGTGCACGCGGACGACGTGGCCGAGGCGTACGCCCGCGCGGTCCTCTCGGACGTGCACGGCGCCTTCAACATCGCCGCCGGCCCGGTCCTCGACCCGAAGGTGGCGGCCCGCGCCTTCCACGGCCTCCGCGTCCCGGTCCCGGGCGCCGCCCTGACCGGCGCCGCCGCCCTGTCGTGGTGGCTGCGCCTCCAGCCGATCGACGCCGGCTGGGTGCGGCTGGCCCTGAAGGCCCCACTGATGTCCTGCGATCGAGCCGCCACCGAGCTGGGCTGGCGCCCCACCCGCGACGCCGTCGAGTCCTTGAGGGAACTGATCGCCGGCATGGCCGACCGGGCCCACGGCGACGGCCCACCCTTGTCGGCCGACCCCGCCCTCCCGGGCCGTCTGGGCGGTTTGCTCCGTGGACGCCTTCCGGGCACGGGAAATCCCTACTAGGCGACCAGGGGCAGGCGGTCGGTCATCTGGCTCAGGGCCTCGGTGCCGTCGACCGGGCTGGAGAACAGGTAGCCCTGGCCCAGGGGGCAGCCCAGCCAGGCCAGCAGGTCGCGGTGGGTGGTGCTCTCGATGCCCTCGGCGATGACCGTCAGGCCGTACTGGCGGGAGAGGGCGACCATGCCCTGGACCCGGGTCAGCTGGTCCTGGCTCTGGGCGATGTCGTCGATGGCCGACTTGTCGATCTTCAGGACGTCCAGGGGGAGGCCGTCCAGCTCGGGGCCGAAGTAGTCGATCGCTATCCGTACGCCGTGGTCCCTGAGGTCCTTCAGCTGGGCCCGGACCCAGTCGTTCTCGGGGGCCAGCGCGGTCTCGTTCAGCTCCAGCATCAGCGCGTGCGGTGGGACCGCCGCCTTGGCCAGGGCCTGCTTGATCTCGTCGATGAAGCCGGGCTCGCGGAACTGGCGGACCGAGACGTTGACGCTGACGTACGGCTGGCGGGAGCGCGGCAGGATGCGCCGCCACTGGCCGACCGTGTGCAGGGCCTGCTCCAGCACCCAGCGGCCCATCGGGACGACCAGGCCGCTCTCCTCGGCCACCTCGATGAACTCGGCCGGCTGGACCACGCCGCGGGTCGGGTGGTGCCAGCGGACCAGGGCCTCGTAGCCGACCGGCTCGTCCGTGCCGAGGTCGACGATCGGCTGGTAGGCGAGCAGGAAGTGGCCTTCGCGGGCCGCGTGGTCGAGGGCCGAGCGCAGCTCCAGGCGTTCGACCATCGCGCCGTGCAGGTCGGCCTGGTAGCGGCGCCACTGGTTCTTGCCGGCGCCCTTGGCGACGTACAGCGCCAGATCGGCCTGGCGCAGCAGCTCGTCGGCCGAGTCGGCCTCGGGTGTGGTGGTGATGCCGATGCTGGCCACGGCCATGATGGTCGTGCCGTCGTCGAGCGGCACCGGCTCGGCCAGCGCGGTCAGGATGCGCTGGGCGGTCTCCTCGACCGCGCCCGGGTCCTGCACGTTCTCGACCAGCGCGGCGAACTCGTCGCCGCCCAGGCGGGCCGCCGTGTCGTCGGCGCGCAGGGCGCCCGCGATCCGGTGGGCCACCGTGATCAGCAGCTGGTCGCCGACCGCGTGTCCGAGCGTGTCGTTCACCTTCTTGAAGTCGTCCAGGTCGATGAAGAGCACGCCGACGACCGAGCCGTCGCGGGCGCCGCGGTGCAGCGCGTGCCCGAGCCGGTCGTGGAACAGGACCCGGTTGGCGAGCCCGGTCATCGCGTCGTGGAACGCCTGGTGGATCAGCTCCTGTTCGAGGCGGCGGCGCTCGGTGACGTCGCGCAGGGTCACGACCACCCCGGCCACTGTCGGGTCGGCGCGCAGGTCCTGCGAGTGCATTTCCAGGAGCACGGGTGTACGCCGGTGGCCGACCGCCCGGAAGTCGAGGCCCTCCTGCATCGTGTCGCCGGCCCGGATCGCGGCCAGCACCTCGTCGAGCCGGCTCCGGTCGCCCGGGTGGATCACGCCGGGCAGCAGCGTGCCGCTCGGGTCGGCGCCGAGCACGGCCGCCGCCGACGGGCTGGCGTAGCGGATCCGGTCGAGGTCGTCGACGATCAGGATGACGTCGGAGGTGTTCTGGACCAGGGTGCGGAAGTACGTCTCGCTGTTGCGCCGAATGACCTCGTGGCTCAGCTCGATCCGCTCCAGGGCCAGCGCCGCCTGCCCGGCCAGCACCTCGACCGCCCGCAGCAGGCCGGGCAGCCGCTGGGCCGGCGCGCCGACGTGCAGCACGCCGAGCAGCGAGGCCCCGGCCGGGCGGTCGCCCAGCACCATGGGGCTGCGCAGCGTCAGGCTGAAGTTGGTGAGCCGCACCGCGACCGCCCAGTCGACGTCGCGGGTGGGCACGATCCGGGTCGGCCCGGCGGGCAAGAAGGTGCCGTCGACCGCCATCGCCAGGACGACCCCGTGCGGGGTGTCCGGCGGAAGCAGTTCGGCGACCGCGACCCGTACGGCGGCGTTGACCTCGTCCGTGGCGTTGGCCGAGACCAGGGCGGCCGAGGCCCGGCGCAGCGCCCGCTCCCGGGCCAGGGCCAGGCGGTGACTGGCCATGACGCCGGCCATCCGCACCAGCACCAGCAGGAACGTGATGGCGCTGAGGATCGCCACGACGGTCAGGTCGGGCACCTCGCCGTCGCGGAACATCCGCACCAGCAGCACCGCGGGCGCCACCATCGAGGCCAGGCCGAGCAGGGCCAGCCGCAGCCGGGTCAGCTCGGTCTCGGCGGCCGGGGCGGCCCGGCTCAGCTCGACCATCGACGGGTGCAGCGCGGTCAGACCGGCCGCCGCGTACAGGGCGAAACCGCCGACGGCGGCGTCACCAGCCGCCGACAGCTGATGGGCGGCGTCGGCGAACAGCATGACCAGCAGGCCGCCGCCGAGGATCCGGCCCGCCATGACCGGGCGGCCGGCGGTCAGCAGCCGGGTCAGCATGCCGAGCAGCAGCAGGTCGGCCAACGGGAACGCGATCTCGGCGACCGCACCGGTCCGCTGGAGGTCGGGGCCGAGCACGAAGCTCCAGGCGAGCAGGGCGACGCCGGAGGTGAGGGTGAGCGAGTCGAGCAGGGCGGCCCGGTCACGGATGCCGCCGGTGCGCCGGCGGATCAGCACGAGCAGCATGCCGGCCAGCACCGGATAGCCGATCAGGGCCAGCACGGCGCCGGCCATGGACAGGCCGGGCACGTGGTCGAGGGCCCATTCCGGGGCCGCGTAGGCCGCGGTGCCGAGCGAGGAGAGCGTGACCGCGAGCCCCAGGAGCCGCCACGGCATGCGGTCGGCGGGCTGGTGACGGCGTACGCCATAAGCGATGGCGGCGACCGCCGAGAGACCGCCGATCACGCGCAGCGGGCTTTGCGCGCCGGCCGGCGCGAGCACGAAGAGGACGGCGATCAGCGCCATCCAGCCACCGAAGGCGGCGGCCCAGCGTGCCGGCATCCTGTCCCTGCCTCCACTCCGCGCTCGGTTCTGCGGGGTGCCAGATCGGCCCGGCACCGGGTGACCTGAGTGAAACCGGCACAATCGTCGTGTGCTCCTCGAGTTCATCCGCGGCAACACCGTGCTCGCGCCCGTGCCCTTCGTCCCCGAGCTCTCCCTCTATCAGGCGGAGGAGCCGATCGCGCTGTGGGAGAAGACGGAGGAGGCCGGCGCCGAGCAGCCGCCGCCGTTCTGGGCGTTCGCCTGGGCCGGCGGGCAGGCCCTGGCCCGGCACGTGGTCGACCATCCCGAGTTGGTGAGCGGGCGCAGCGTGCTCGACCTGGCCACGGGTTCGGGGCTGGTGGCCGTGGCCGCGGCCAAGGTGGGAGCGAGCCCGGTGACGGCCAACGACGTCGATCCGTACTCGCTGGCCGCGGCCGAGGTGAACGCCGAGGCCAACGGCGTGCGGATCCGCACGGTGGAGGCCGACCTGCTGGACAGCGACGACCCGTACGGCGTGGTGCTGGCCGGTGACGTCTTCTACAGCCGCGAGATGGCGGCCCGGGTGTTGCCGTTCCTGCGGCGGGCGGCCTCGCGGGGCAGTCTCGTGCTGATCGGCGACCCGGGCCGGGCCTATCTGCCGTCCGAGGGATTGACCAGGCGGGCCTCGTACGACGTGCCGGTGCCGGTGTCCCTCGAAAGCGTCCCGGTGCGTCACACGACGGTCTGGCAGCTTATCCCCGCAGGAGCTTGAGGAGGGCGAATCCGTCCTCGACGACGTCATCCGGCGTCGGGCCGTCGGGCTCGGTGCGGGTGCGGGGCGACGGCATGAGGATGGCCCGCTCGACGCCGGCACGGCGGCCGCATTCGATGTCGCGGCGCGGGGTGTCCCCGACGAACCAGGATTTTTCGGGCTCCACGCCGAGCGCGTCGGTCGCGTGCCAGATCATCTGCGGGTTCGGCTTGCGGACGCCGGCCTCGTCGCTGTAGATCTGCGCGGCGAAGAACTCCCCGATCCCCGCCTTGTCGAGAAAGTCGCGGTGGGCCGCGCCGGCCAGTGAGTTGCTGACGACGGCGAGCGGGATCTCGGCTTCATGGGCAAACCGCAACATTTCCGGTACGCCCGGACGAAGCGCCCAATTATCGCGCCAGGCCCACTCGTACGCGAGCTTGCGCACCGCCCCGCGCACCGGCACCTGAGCCGCCGGCGGCCAGCCGGGCAGGATGAACCGCTCGAACACCTCGGCCTGGCTCAGCTCGTCCGGCCAGTCCTCGTCCCGCCACCGCGCGTAGGCGGCCGCGCCTTCGGTGACCGACCGCTGAATCTCGCCTGGCGTCAGGGCGCCCCTGGTCAGGTTGAAGATGCGCAGAACCAGACCGGGCGGAGCGCTGCGCTGCGGCGGCGCGTCCGCCAGTACGCCCCCGAAGTCGAGGAGAAGCGCAGCGGGCCGCATATCAACGAACGGTACCCAATGTCCAGGCCCGGACACCCCCGACAATGCCCGCCGTGTTCGGCACCACTACGACGTCGTCGCCCATCCGGGCCAGCTGGGCGGGAGTGATGAGACGGGAGTTGCCGCCGCCCAGATAGACGCGGTCCCAGAGGAAGACCGGCCGCAGCCCCTCGATGACGTTGCGCACGCGGCGCGACCAGAGGGCGTCACCCAGCCGGCGCCGCTCGTGCTCGCCGATGTACGTGTCGTAGGACATCCCCCAGCGCACCGGCGCCTGCGACATCTCCAGGTGCGGGGCGAGCTTGCCCCCGTCGAACAGGGCACAGCCGAGCCCGGTGCCGAGCGTCAGCACCAGCTCGCACCCCGTGCCCGCGACCACGCCGGCCCCGTGCACCTCGGCGTCGTTGAGCACCAGCGTCGGCATGCCGAAGGCGTCGGCCAGCGCGGTGCGGGCGTCGAACCCGCTCCACGCCTCGACGAGCTCGGGATCGACCTTCGTCCGGGGCCCGCTCCGCGTCACGTAATGCGGCGTGGCGACCACCACGCCGTGCCGCAGCATGCCCGGCATGCCGACGGTGACCCGGTCGGCGCTGGGCAGGCGCTCCCCGAGCTGCACCAGCGTCTTCACGAAGAGGTCGGGCGGCAACGGGTACGGGGTCGGGACGCGCAACGGCTGGGCCCGCATCGTGCCGGCCTCGTCGAGCACGGAGCCCTTGATGCCGCCGCCGCCGCAATCGATCGTCAGGGTGAAAGCCACGCCGTCAGTTTGCATGGCGGACACCTCCTCGCCTAATGATTGTGACCACGGCGTGTGGTGTTGGGTAGGGTCGACGGCCGTGCGAGTAACTACCCGGAATGCCTCCTTTCAGCAGTGGCAGGCGCTGCTCACGAACCGGACGAAGCGGCACCGCTCCCGCGAGTTCCTCGTGCACGGTGTGCGGCCCATCTCCCTGGCCCTCGATCACGGCTGGGAGATCCGCGATCTGATCTATCCGGACAACCACTCCCTGTCGGCGTGGGCGCGCGATGTCCTCGACCGTTCCGGCGCCCGGCCGGTCGCGATGGCGCCCGATCTGTTCGCCGAACTGGCCGACAAGGAGTCGGCCGAGCTGGTGGCCGTGGTCGGCATTCCGGAAATATCGGATTTGCCCATGGCGGCGGATGCGCACTTGCTGGTGGTCGTCTTCGACCGTCCGTCCACGCCGGGCAACATCGGCACTCTGATCCGCTCGGCGGACGCCTTCGGAGCGGCGGCGGTCGTGATCACCGGGCACGCCGCCGATCCGTACGACCCGAAGTCGGTCCGGGCCAGCACGGGCTCGCTCTTCGCTCTGCCGGTGATCCACGTCGAGGGGCACTCCGAAGTGCTGGCCTGGGTGTCGCGGCTCCGGGAAGGCGGGCTCCCGGTCGAGATCATCGGGACCGACGAGCACGGGTCGGCCGACGTGGCCGACTACGACCTGACCGGGCCGCGGGTGGTGCTGATCGGTAACGAGACGACCGGGCTCAGCACGGCCTGGCGCGAGGCGGCCGACGCGCTCGTCCGGATTCCGATCACCGGCGCGGCCAGCTCGCTGAACGCGGCGAGCGCGGCCACGGTCGTGCTCTACGAGGTCAGCCGGCAGCGGTCGCACCGATCCTGATCACCCGGCGGCGGTCGCGCGGATCCGGACTCGGGTGATCGCGCGGCCGGTCACCTCCGTCACCTCGGCCGTGAACTCGGGCAGGTCGACCACCTCGCCCGGGCAGGTCGGGATGTGGCCGAGCGCCTCCAGCACCATGCCGGCCACCGTGGTCGAGTCGCCGGCCGGGTGGAAGCCGAGGTCGGGCAGGTCGTGCACGGGAAACGAGCCGGGCATGAGCAGGGCGCCGTCCGGCTCGTGGACCACCGCCGCCACATCCCGGTCGGTCTCGTCGTAGATCTCCCCCACGATCTCCTCGACCAGGTCCTCCATGGTGACGATGCCGTCGATCGCGCCGCGCTCGTCGACCACGAAGGCCAGCTGCCGGCGCTCGCCGCGCAGCTGCATGAGGGCGTCCGAGACCCGCAGCGTCTCGGGCAGGAAGACGCCGGGGCGGCAGTGCTCGTCGACCGTGCCGGTGACGTCGACCAGGTCACGCAGGTGCACCGTGCCGACCACGTCGTCCAGCCCGGCCGGGCCGACCACCGGCGCCCGCGAGTGGCCGCCGTCGATCAGCAGGCGCAGCGCGTCGTGGGCCGACGCGCCGCTGGGCAGGGTGAGCACGTCACGCCGGGGCACCAGGATCTCCCGCAGGATCCGGTCCGCGATCTCGAAGGCGCCGCTGATGATCGTCCGCTGCTCGGCCGAGAAGTCCTGCTGGGCCGCGACCATGTCGCGGATCTCCTCGGTGGTGACCTCCTCGCGCTGGGCCGCCGGGTCGCCGCCGGCCAGCCGGACGATCAGGTTGGTCGAGGCGCCCAGCAGCCACACCGCCGGTCGCGAGATCATCGACAGGACGTCCAGCGGGCGGGCCACCAGCAGGGCCCATCCCTCCGTACGCTGCATGGCGATCCGCTTGGGCGCGAGCTCGCCGATGACCAGGGTGACGAAGGTCAGCAGCACGGTCACGACGAAGATCGCGGCCGGCTCGGCGGCCCCGCCGAGGAAGCCCAGCGGCCCGACGAGCGGCTCGGAGAGCGACACCGCGGCCGTGGCCGAGGCCAGGAAGCCGGCCAGCGTGATGCCGATCTGAATGGTGGCGAGGAACCGGTTGGGGTCGCGCGTCAGCCGGGCGAGCACCCGCCCACCGCCGGACCGCCGTTCGAGCCGCTGCACCTGGCTGTCGCGCAACGAGACCAGGGCCATCTCGCTGCCCGAGAAGACCGCGTTGACCAGGACGAGCACGAGCACCAGGACGATTTCGCCCATTCGCCCGATTTTAGAGCATGTCAGAAGCGCGCGAACGAGCGGATCGGCATCCGCGGGCCGAACTTCGGTGCCCCGAGGCCGCCGTGGGCGAGCAGGTCGCAGACCCGGCCCCGGTGTCCGCGGAACGGCTCGAGCAGTTCCAGCATGCGCTCGTCGGTGCCGCGGGCCTCGCCGGCCAGCGCCCAGGCCACCGTGTTCGGAATGTGGAAGTCACCGACGCTCACCGCGTCCGCGTCGCCGTACGCCACCCGGACCACCTCGGCCGCGGTCCACGGCCCGATACCGGGCAGCGCGACGAGCCGCCGGGTCGCCTCGGCCGAGTCGGCGCAGCGTTCGAGGCGCTCGGCGACCAGGGCGGCACGCTGGAGGGCCTGGGTGCGGCGCTGCTCGACCCCGAAGGGATGGAACTCCCAGTAGGCCATGGCCGCGATGGCGGCGGGGTCGGGCGGCAGCACGAGATCGACCGGTCCCGGGGCGGGCTCGCCGACGGCTTTGCAGATCGCCCGGTACGACCGGTGGGCCTCCTTGCCGGTGACCTTCTGCTCCAGGATGGCCCGCAGCACCCGCGGGAAGACCATTCCGGTGGACGGCATCCGCACGCCGGCGAAGGTCTTGGCCAATCGCGCGACGAGCGGGTGGTGCGCCACGATCTCCGCGAAGCCCTCGAGATCGTCACGCAGGCCGGCGATGGCGTCGGCCCGATCAACGATCCACTCGGCGCCCGGCCCATACCCCGTGGCGAAAAGGGCCGCACCGGCTCCGCCCGCGGCCCGGCCACCCGATTCCGCGCCAACCGCGCCCACATCCCGGGTGCCCGATTCCGCGCCAACCGCGCCCACATCCCGGCCGCCCGATTCCGCGCCAACCGCGCCCACATCCCGGCCGCCCGATTCCGCGCCAACCGCGCCCACATCCCGGCCGCCCGATTTATCGCGACAAAGGTGGAGAGTTGCGGGACCTGAAGGCGTACGAGCAGTAAGCCAGAGATCGTCGCCGGTGAAGCGGCCGCACGGGTCGTGCTTGGGGACCAGGAGCGGGCCAACCGAGGCGCCGAAGTGGTAGCGCGGCGGCGTCGTCAGCCGGCGGGTCACTTCGGAGGTCACCGGAACACTGTGCCACCTGCCGGCGGGATTGCCCAGGCAGGCCGATGGCCCTGACCGCGCTCCCGGTCAGGGCCATCGGAGGGCGACCGGACACCCGAGTCGGTCCGGACCGCCGTGGGGAGCGGAAGCCGCCGCGCGTCGTCCATCAGGGGGAAGGACGATTTCCGCCGGCGGGGATGGGGGGTCCCGGACGGGACGGGGCCATGTCGGTGGCCTCGCCCCGGCCGGGTTCACCGCCGGTGTGGCGGCGCCGCTCCTCGATCTTTAACGCCCGCGGCCGTTGCGGACCGTGATCCGGACGGCGTCGTACGCGGGGATCTGGTTGGCGCGCTGCATCATCGGGATGCGGTGCGAGCCGTCACCGGCCCACGAGGCGCACTGCGCGGTGCCGGCGGTGGGCAGTCCGGGAACCTGGATCTGCACCGAGTCGGGCGTCGCGCTGCCGCGGCTGTCCTCGGTCGCCACGAAGAACGCGGGGACCGGGTCCGGTGCCGGAGCGGCGTTGGTGTTCTCGAGCATGCGGCACGCGGTGTGGAAGTGACCACGGACCAGGCCGTTCTGCAGGACCGAGCTCTCCACGTAGTAGCCACCCTGCCCGGCCGCGAGGAAGCGGTCACGGATCAGGTTGCGGGTGCTGACGGTCAGCGTGAACGGGGTGTTGGGCGCGACCTGGCGCGGCGCCTGCGTGATCAGCAGGGTCGGGTTGTTCGCGGCCTCGCCGACCTCACCGAACTCGGTGGAGACACAGCGGTTGCCGTTCTGGAAGCCGTCGTGCGGCGTGAGCTGGCTGGTGTCGCAGCTGTTGGTCAGGATGCCGAGGCCGGCGCCGGGCGGGGGCGTGGTCTGCGACTCGGTCGGCTGCGGGTCGGGCTGGTCGCCGCCCTGGTCACCCTGGTCGCCGCCCTGCTCGCCGTTGTCACCGCCGTTGCCCTGCTCGCCGTTGCCCTGGTCGCCACCGTTGTTGCCCTGGTCGCCACCCTGCTCGCCGTTGTCACCGCCGTTGCCCTGCTCGCCGTTGCCCTGCTCGCCGCCGTTGTTGCCCTCTTCGCCGTTGCCCTGCTCGCCGCCGTTGTTGCCTTCCTCGGCGGGTGCGCTCGCGCTCGGCTCGCCGGCGGCCGGCTCGTTGGTGGCCGGGGTGGTCGGCGGCGTGGTGGCCTGGCCACCGCCGCCGTTGTTGTTGCCGACGTTGTTCATCACCCAGTTGCGGCACCGGGTACGCAGCGTCGAGACCGACACCGTGTCGCCCGCACCGTCGTCCGCGTGCTGGGTCACCGTGCCGTTGTTGGTGGTGTAGGTGCCCTTGCGCGTCTTGGTGGACAGTTCGGACTGCGGCGGCGCCTGGATCCGGTCGCAGGCGCTGAGCGCCTTGCGCTGGTTCCGGTCGGTGCTGGCGTTGGAGACCTGAGTGACGGTCACGATGCCGCCGAAGGCGACCAGCGTGGCAGCCACCGCGATGATCCGGCGTTTTCCGCTGAACCAGTTGTTGCTCCTGGCGGCGCGCCGGTACTTGGACCTTCGCATGGGGTGAACCTTTCTCTTACGCGACTCGGACGGCGGCTGGGGCTACCGCGCCCGGAAGATGCGCATGGTCGTGATGACGCCGGCCACGAGCGCGGCGGCGAGGACAAGGAGGATCACAGTGGTGTTGACGCCTGGTACGCCGCTGTTGCTGCTGGCGGCTTGGAGCATCTGCCCGTCCACTGGGACCGGTCCCTTTCCGGCCGCCGCGGGGGCGGGAGCTGTGGGCAGCGAGCCGTAGTCGACGATCCCGCTGCTCTCCAGAAGCGTCATGTGGGTCATGACGAACTGGTTGGTCTGCTGGGCCAGCTTGCGCACGCTGTCGTTGCGGGTGCTGGCGCGGATCGTCGCGATCGCTGGGAAGATCTTGCCGTGCGCGGCGCGGAGCCGGTCGATGAAGATCTGGTCGAACTGGGAGCCGGTGGCGTCACGCATCTCGCTCAGCCAGAACGCCTGGTCGGTGTTCGGCTGGTTGGGCAGGTCGATGTCGAGCTTCTTGGCCACCGCGCGGTCCAGTGCGTCGAGGGTGACGTGCTGGGCCGCGATGGCCTTGCCGATCTGCACGACGCGGGGGTCGTTCGACTTCTCCTGGGCCATGTTGCCGGCCGGGATCTCCCAGAGGCCGGCCAGGCGGACCTTGATGACGAAGTCCTTGTCGGCCGCCGTGATCGCGCCGGAACCCTTGTCGGACAGCCCGGTCGCCGCGGGGACCGGGACACCGTCACCGCCGGCCGCGTGGGCCGGGGTGACGGGGGCGATCAGGAAAGCCAGAATCGCCGCCGAAATGCCCACCAGGAACCGCGAACGCATTTACCTCAACCTCCGATCGAGCAATTCTTAAAGGACGATTAAGTCAGTAGCTGTAGTCACTACCGGTGCCGGAGTCGTCGCTCGACCCGGCCGCTCCCGCGTCACCCGCGTCATCCGCGGAATCGTCCTTCGGCGGCGCGACCGCCTTCGAGATCGCCGGAAGGCAGGTGAGGTTCTTGGCCCCGTCGGGCTGGATCACGAACCACTTGCCGGCCACGTTCTGGCCCTTCCACGCGTGCGGCTTGGTGTCGCCGATGTACGTGTAGAGCGGCCAGCCCTTGAGCGTCAGCTGCTTCGAGCCGTCGGACCGGGTGATCGTGCCGACCAGCTTGGAGTCGACGCCCTTGAGGGTCGGCTTGCCGTCGGTGGTCAGGGCCGCGGGCCACACCTTGAGGCAGTCACCCTCGCAGTTGGACTTTGCCGGGCTGTTGCTGTCGTTGTCGAACCGGTACAGCACCTGCTGTTCCTCGTTCTCGACGACCTGGCCCATGCGGGCGACCTTGGTGCCGGTGAGCGTGTTGGTCTCCGCCTCCTCGCTCAGCTCCGGCGCGGCGTCCTCGGAACCGGGAGGGGCGGTGGCGTTGGGGTCGGCCTGCGCGTTGGGGTCGGCCGTGGCGTTCGGGTCGGCCGTGGCGCCCGCGGTGGCCGCTACGTTCTCGGAGGCCGGCTCAGCGGCGTTTCCGTAGTCGGCGGCGGCGTTGCCGCCGTATCCGGCCGGGGCGCAGCCCTGCAGTGCGAACGCTGCGGCGATGGCGGTGCCGACAACCATCAACTTTCGCTTCTCCGGGAACACGTGCCCTCCATGGTTTTCATGCATCTGGCGTTTCCGGGCTGTAGTACGCGCCAGGGATCGCTCAGGGTTGAAAAAAGGGCCGATCAATTTCCCAGTTTTTTGTTTGAACCCTTCGGCCGCCGGCTACGTACTAGATCTCTTCGCCGCATACGAAAAAGGCCCGGCCGAATCGGCCGGGCCTTTTAGTGATGAATCGATTACGGAACGCGCACCAGGGTGTCGCCGGAGGGGACCTCCTGCACCTGGACGTGCGCGATGTCGGCGCGCGGCGTCGCGGTGACCGTCTGGAGCAGCAGCGGCTGCGATTGAGCGGCCGTTCCCCAGCCCTTGGCGCCGACCGTCCAGGAGACGAGCGGCTCGGTGGTGCCGTCGGTGTGCACGGCGACCAGCCGGCACGTCTTGGGCCCGGTGATGTTGGCGATGGCGAACTGGATCTGGGTCCCGAAGTCCTTCTGCTCGAAGGCGACCGAGGCCTGTACGCCGGTGCGCGGGTCGGCACCGTCGAAGCGCTCGCCGGTCAGGTCGGGGCCGCCGATGCCGGGGCCCTGTCCGCTGTTGGGCAGCGGGTCGGTCTGGCTGCTGCCGCCCTGCGCGGTGGTGTTGCCCGTCGTGGTGCCGCCCTTGTCGCCGACCACCTGGCCGCCGACGAAGAAGGCGCCGATCGAGAGCATCGCGAAGATGACGACGGCCGCGGCCAGCGAGTAGAGCCGCCGGCTGTTGGCCCGGTGACGCTCGTGCGCGACCTCGCCGATCACCTTCTGGAGCATGAAGCCGTCGCGCCGGGTCTCCTCGGCGGCGATCACCGACTGCGCGTCGACGTCGGCCAGCAGGTCGGCGACCTCGACGAACGACTCGAGCTCGTACGCGCAGCGCGGGCACTCGATGAGATGGTCCTCGAAGCGCTCGGCGTCGCGGCTGTCGAGCACCCCGAGGGCGTACGACGCGACGTCGAAGTGGTCTTCCTGTGTCATTCCGTCACCCCCCGCTGCTGCAACGCGGTCCGCAGCGCACGCAGAGCGTAGTACACCCGTGACTTGGCGGTGCCCAACGGAAGGCCGAGCTTTTCCGCCGCTTCCGGCACCGTGCGGCCCCGGAAGTACGTCTCGATGAGGATCTCGCGGTGCGACTGGCTCAGCTCGCGCAGCGCGTCGGACACCGTCATCGACTGCAGAACGCGATCGGTGTCATCGGCCGTACTCGGGAAGCTTTCCAACTCCCGGTCGTACGTCTCGGCCGGCCGGGCGCTGGCGCTGCGGTGATCGTCGATCGCGATCCGCCGCGCCACTGTGACCAGCCACGGCCGCAGCGACTGCTGCCCCTGCGCGCCGAGCCGGTGCGCGTTGCGCCAGGCCCGCAGCAGGGTCTCCTGCACGATGTCCTCGGCCCGCTGCCGGTCACCACCGGTCAGCCGCAGCACGAACATCAGCAGAGGCCCGGCATGCTCCTCGTAGAGCATCTTGACCAGGGTGTCCTCGTGGCTGGGGCCGGTCGAGGGCGCAGCCTCGTGCCGCGGCGCCTGCCGGGGGATCACCGAACCACCATCGCCCACACCACGGCTCCCGTCGAGTGACTGCCACCGTCCACCGGAACGCTGTGTCATCAGGCCAACCCCGCCCGGCGCCAGCCGATCCTCGGCCACCGCATGCATCGATACCTCCGCCCGGAGCTTTCCCCGTCGCCTGAGATACGGCTGGGGACAGCCCTCGGGATCAACGCCGACGGGAAATTTTTCGGGAGCGGTCTCAAACGGTCCTCCGGTCTCGCGAGACTCCTGCGAAGAGTCACGAGGCGCGTGGGCAGACGATCAGAATTCATCGATCTGCACCGATATGACGGCCAGGGCAGCCGAATAATACTCAGCCACACGCGTCCCATGAAACGTCGTTCTGAGCTGCCCCGACGCACTACCGGTGCGGCATTACCGCTAAGTAGTTCCGCGCTTCCGCAGCGTTCGCGTCCCAGCATCTGGGAGCGCTCCCAACGACACCTCGAAGGGGCAACTGAGCCGTTCAGGTGATGTCTCAGCCCGTTCAGGGGATCTCCGCCAGATGCGTCCCGCTTGGTGCCTTTCGCCCGTTCTGACGGCCACTCTCAATTCTTGAGATCTTCATGATGTACGACTGCACGAGAACCTCATCTCGCGCGTGTCGCCGTCACCGCCATGGTCGCGAAGCTCATCGTGAAGGAGCCACCGAGAGCGTCGATCCCCTCACCGGTCGCGGCCAGCAATGCGGCCAGTTGCCCCGGCGGCAGCGTGGTGTGCGCGCCCTGGGTCGGCAACTGATCGAGCCACTCGTCGCGGCCGTAGACGTGCTCCCAGTCCCACCGCCACCGCTCCGCCTCGCCGAAGACGCCGGCTTCCCGCATACCGCCCTCGGCCGTGTCGAGCATGGCCGAGTACGTCTGCGCGGCCGACGCCATCGATCCGTACGCCCGGGCCATCATGCTTTCCGGCATCAGCCGCTGGTAGATCTCCTTGAACACCTGGGCCGCCTCGGGCGAGGGCTGGCCCGCGTTCCAGAACAGGGCCAGCCGGCCGCCCTCGTTCAGCACCTCGCCGGCCTTGACCGCGCCCGCGACCGGGTCGACCCAGTGCCACGTCTGCCCGGCCACGACCGCGTCGAAGACCCGCCCACGCGGATCCCACCGTTCGATGGTCGCCACCTCGACCTCGAAGCCGTCCCGGCGACTGAACTCGGCCATCCGCGGATCGGGCTCGACCCCGAGCACGCGGCAGCCGCGGTCCCGCAACGCACGGGCCACGATCCCGGTGCCGATGCCGACGTCGAGCACCTCCGGCGCCACGAGCCGCTCGATCAGCACATCGGGATAGCGGGGCCTCGTCCGGTCGTACCGCCCCGGGTCGATTCCGAAGGACTCCGCGATCCGCCGCTGCTCATGAGGTCGAATGGGCATGCGCCCACTCTAGTGGGCAAGCGCCCACTTGGATAGCCTCTTGACCCTCACACCGTGTCAGGCGATCAACTCGGAGCATCATGTTCACCATCGGAGACTTCGCCCGGCACGGCCGCGTCTCGGTCCGCATGCTGCGCCATTACGACAGCATCGGCCTGCTGCGCCCGGCCCACGTCGACCCGGCCACCGGATACCGCCGCTACACCGGAAGCCAGCTGGCGCTGCTCAACCGCGTCGTCGCGCTCAAAGATCTCGGCTTCACGCTCCAGCAGGTGCGCGAGATCATCGACGAGGCGGTCACCACCGAGCAGTTGCGCGGCATGCTCCGCCTGCGGCACGCCGAGCTGGCCGGCGCCGTGGCGTCCGCGACGGCCCGGCTGATCCAGGTCGAGGCGAGGCTCCGAGCCATCGAGAGCGAGGGCCGCATGCCCACCGACGAGGTCGTCCTCAAGTCCGTGCCCACCGTCCGCGTCGCCGAGCTGACCGCCACCGCCGCCGGCTTCGAGCCCGGCCTGATCGGTCCCGTCATCGCCCCGCTCTACGAGGAGCTGTTCCGCCGGCTGACCATCGCCGGCATCGCACCCACCGGCCCCGGCATCGCCTACTACACGCCCGAGGCCGACGGCCGCGTCACCGTCCACGCCGCCGTGCAGGTGTCGGCTCCTCCACGCGACGGCGACCTGCCGGTGCACGACCTGCCCGGCCTGGCCCGCGCCGCGACGATCGTCCACCGCGGCTCGATGGACGCGATCCTGCCCACCGCGCAGACCCTGGCCCGCTGGATCGACGACAACGGCCACACCTCGGCCGGATATCCCCGCGAGGTCAGCCTGGAGTGCCCGCCCGAGCCCGGCCAGTGGGTGACCGAACTCCAGGAACCCCTCACCAGGCAAGATGATTAGATGCCGACCGGTGTGGCCCTGCGTGACGTACGACAGCAGCTCTTCGACGCCGCCGAGCGCGTGCTGCGCCGCGACGGCGCCGGCGGCTTGACCAGCCGGGCCGTCACCGCCGAGGCCGGCGTGGCCAAGGGCGTGCTGCACCGGCACTTCACCGACTTCGACGACTTCCTGGCCGCGCTGGTCGAGGACCGCATCGCCCGCCTGTCACACGAGTCGGGCGCGCTGCACGCCTCGGCCGGCACGGCGACGGTCGTCGCCAACCTGGCCGCCGCCCTGACCTCGATCTTCGGCTCGATCGCCCTGAACGTCGTCGCCCTGATCATCGCCCGCGACGAGCTGCGGGCCCGCCTGCGCCGCGACCGCCCCACCGGCATACCCCTGCTGACCGAGGCCGCCACGATGCTCGCGTCCTATCTGAAGGCCGAACAGGACCTGGGCCGCCTCTCACCGCGGGCGGACGCCGACACCCTGGCCCTGACCCTGATCGGCACCAGCCACCTGGTCTTCGCCGGCCACGACGACACCCCGCCCGACCCGGCCGAGGTCGAGAAGCTGGTCAACTCGGTCCTGACCGGCGCCGCCTGATCACCCTTCCCAGACATCGACCCGGGGCAGCCCCCGCGCGGCCCGGGCGTCATCGACCATGCGCTGGATCAGAGCGGTCTTTCCCCGGGTGTACGCGTCGGCGTCATGCCCCGCCTCCGCGAGCTCCCGTTTGAGCCGCCCGTAGGCCAGCCGGTCCGCCGCGTGCCCGCGAAGGTGGTCGCGCAGCAGCCGCTCGTTGCGCGTCCCCCACGAATCCACGGTCACCACGTGCAGGTGGACGACGAGCTCGCCGTCACGCACCCGCCGGTAGAACAGCCGCTCCGGCATGCCGACATCGACCCGCCGGTAGCCGAGCGCCTCGACCACGGTCTCCCGCTGCTCCACCACACCGAGCTCGCCGACGGCCACCATGACGTCGATCACCGGCTTGGCCGCCATGCCCGGCACCGAGGTGCTGCCCAGATGCTCGGCCTCGACGATCAGCCCGGGCAGAGCCTCAACGATCTCCTCGATGACGGCGGCCGCCAGCCGGGGCCACTCAGGGTCGTACTCACGAATCTCGATCCCCATGAGCGCGACCCTAGTGGTGGCCGTCGCCGGTCTCCTCGGCCCAGACCCGCCAGTTGTCGAGGACGCCGTAAAGAGAAGGGGTGAGCCAGCCCGGCGCGGACCGGCGGAAGACGCCGGGGTCCATCCGCCCGGCGTCCGAGGGGAGAGCGCCGAGAAGGTGCGGGACCATCTCGCTCAGGTTGGCCCAGTGGACCAGCTCGGGATGCGACGGCCAGGCGCCGATGACGACGCCGGCCGGGATGCCGCGCCGGTTGAGGGCTTCCAGGGTGAGGGCGGTGTGGTTGAGGGTGCCCAGACCGGCCCGGGCCACGACGATGGTGCTGACGCCGAGGGCGGTGGCGAGATCGGCGAAGGTCCACGACTCGCCGGACGGCCGCACGCCCATCGGCACGAGAAGGCCACCGGCGCCCTCGACCAGCACCAGGTCGTGCTTGTCGGCCTCGGCCCGGATGGCGTCGACGACTTCGTAGAGTTCGAGCGGCGGCATGGAGGCCACCGTGGCGGCGGCGAGCGGAGCCATGGGCTCGGGATATTCGGCGAGCGTACGGGCGGTGTCGGGCCCGGCGAGCCGGCTGATGACCTCGATGTCGGTCGGCGCACCGGTCACGATGCCGGTCTGCCCCGGCTTGATCACCGCAACCCGAAGCCCCGACGACTGGGCGGCGGCCGCCACGGCCGCGGTGACGATGGTCTTGCCGACATCGGTGTCGGTGCCGGTGACCAGCACGACCCCGCGCCACTCCCCCGGCGCGGCCCGACGGGGCGCGGCCTGAGCAGCGGGCGGAGCTTGAGCGGAGAGCTCGGCCGCGATCTCGGCCCCGAGAGCCTCACCGCTGGGCAGTTCATCGGCATCGAGAGCGGGCCCCACCGGCGCCGGCGACACAGGAGCGCTTCCAGGCTGCGGCTCCTCGAGGGGCGCCGGTTCCACGGGCGCCGTGCCGACCGGCCCCGCCCCGGGACGGCCGGACAGCTCCCCGGATGTCCCACCCGAACCTGCATCGGCACGGCCGGCCGGACCGCTCTCGGGGCGACCGGAAAGCTCGGCGCGTGCTTCCTCGATCGGCGGGAAGTCGGATCGGCCGGCCAGCGAGGAAACGGCGGGCGCCACTACTGCCGAGAGCCCACGGCTTCCCGACCGCACCCCGGGCGACATTTCCCGCGAAGAGCGGACATTGTCGGCAGCTGCCGCCTCTTCCCCGGCGGAAGGTCCCGGAATGGCAGTAGACGGTTCCGCGGCGGACGAGACCGCGCCCGGCTCCCCGGCTTCCAGGACGCCAAACTCCCCGGCACCCGAGACGCCCGGCCCTCGCGCATCCGAGACGCCCGGCTCCCCCGCACCCGAGACACCCGGTCCCCGCGCATCCGAGACGCCCGGATCGTCAGAGGCCGAGCCCGCGGCTCCATCGCCGGTGCGTGAAGCGGCGACCGCCGGGACCGCGACGTCCGGCCTGGCCGACGAGGACAGCCCGGCGGCATCCGGCCTGTCCGACGACGAGGGCGCGGCGGCGTCCGACTCGGCCGACAACGAAGGCGCGACGGCGCCCGGCCCGGCCGACAACGAAGGCGCGGCGGCGCCCGGCCCGGCCGACAACGAAGGCGCAGCGGCGTCCGACTCGGCCGACAACGAAGACACCGCGGCGTCCGGGGCGAGCGACGACGCACGCACGGCGGCATCCGGATCGGGCGACGACGAAAGCCCGGCGACGTCCGGGGCGGGCTGTGATGAAGGGGCGCTGGCGTCCCGGCGGACCGTCGTGGCGGCGGCCATGGCCGGCGTCTCTTCGGGGGTGCGGGCAGCAGGCACCGACGTCGGTGCTGGGGGCGTGGCGCGGCCCGGCAACGGTGGGAACGTGAAGCCCTTGGAGCCGGAGTGGCCGGTCAGGATCACGTTCGCTGTGGGGAGGCGGGTCACCACCTCGGTCACGTCCGGGCAGGACGGGCCGGTGGCCAGGGGGCGGGGCTTGCTGCTCACGGGGCGCACTCCACGATCACGTCCAGGGCGCGGGCGAAGTCGGAGCCGGAAACACCCGCGTTGATGGTCAGGCGCAGGCGCGACGTGCCGTCGGGGGTGGACGGCGGGCGGAAGCAGCCTACGGCGACACCCCGGTCACGGCAGTCGGCGGCCCACGCCAGGGCGGCCTCGGGGCCGGGAGCCGGCACGGACAGTACGCCGGCGGCCGGCGTGGCCACGTCGAAACCGGCCGACCGCAGGCGCGAGACGGCCTCGGCCGCCCGCCGGGTCAGCAGCGCGCGGCGGTCGTCCGCGGCTCGGGCGATTCGCACGGACTCCTGGACTCCGGCGGCAACGGCCGGGGGCAACGCCGTGTCGTAGATGAACGTCCGGCCCGTGTCGACCAGATGCTGGATGAACTGCGCGGGACCGGCGACGACGCCGCCCGCTCCGCCGAGAGACTTGGAAAGGGTCGCGGTGACGACGACGTCCGGCCGCCCGGCGAGGCCCGCCGCCGCGACACCGCCCGCGCCGGCCGGGCCCAGCAGCCCCAGCGCGTGGGCGTCGTCCACCAGCAGCAGAGCGCCCCGGGCGGAGGTCACCTCGTAGAGCTCGGCCAGCGGCGCCAGGTCGCCGTCGACGGAGAAGACCGACTCGGTGACGACGACCGCGGAGGCGGGTGCGTGGGCGTCCAGAAGGGAGGCCACCGCGGACGGTGAGTTGTGCGGCGCCACGATCGTCTTCGTGCCGGCCATGCGGCAGCCGTCGATCAAGGACGCGTGGTTGTACGCGTCGGAGACGATCACATCGCAGAGGGCGGCCATACTCCGTACGGCCGCCAGGTTGGCCAGATATCCCGACGAGAACACCAGCGCCGCCGGCGTGCCCAGCCACTCGGCCAGCGAAGCCTCCAACGTGGCGTGGGCCGGCGTCGAACCGCGGACGAGACGGGAGCCGGTCGCGCCCAGGCCGTACCGCGAAAGGGCGTCGGCCGCGGCCGCCGTGACCCGCGGGTCGCCGGACAGGCCGAGATAGTCGTTGCCGGCCAGGTCGACCGCGGTCGCCCGGGGGCGCAACTGACGGGTGAGCCCCGCCTTGGCCCTGCTCACGGCCAGGCGATCCAGCTCCTCCAGCCAGCCCGACAAGACACCTCCAGCGATCACGAGAATGGGAAACTATCACCCGCCACTGACAGTCCTACCGGCCGTGAAGGTCTGTAGGGTACGGGCATGCCCGAGATCCTCGAGAAGGCCCGTGCCCAGGTTCTCGCCGGCGGGGCCGGCCTCGGCGAGGCGCAGATTCTCGAGGTGCTGCGCCTCGGCGACGATCACCTGCCCGAGCTTCTTCAGGTCGCGCATGACGTGCGTACGAAATGGTGTGGTCCTGAGGTCGAGGTCGAGGGCATCGTCTCGCTGAAGACCGGTGGTTGCCCCGAGGATTGTCACTTCTGCTCGCAGTCGGGTCTGTTCGCCTCGCCGGTGCGCTCGGTCTGGCTCGACATCCCCTCGCTGGTCGAGGCGGCCCGGCAGACCGCCGCGACCGGGGCCACCGAGTTCTGCGTCGTCGCCGCCGTGCGCGGGCCCGACCAGCGCCTCATGGCCCAGATGCGCGAGGGTGTGAAGGCGATCCGCGAAGCCGTCGACATCCAGGTCGCGGCCAGCCTCGGCATGCTCACCCGGGAGCAGGTCGATGAGCTGGCCGAGATGGGCGTGCACCGCTACAACCACAACCTCGAGACCTGTCGCTCCTTCTTCCCGAACGTGGTGACCACCCACTCGTGGGAGGAGCGCTGGAGCACCCTCACGATGGTGCGCGAGTCCGGCATGGAGGTCTGCTGCGGCGGCATCCTCGGGCTCGGCGAGTCGATCGAGCAGCGGGCCGAGTTCGCGGCGCAGCTGGCCGAGCTCGATCCGCACGAGGTGCCGATGAACTTCCTCAACCCGCGCCCGGGCACGCCGCTCGGCGATCAGCCGGTGGTCGAGGGCAAGGACGCGCTGCGCGCCATCGCCGCCTTCCGGCTGGCGATGCCCCGGACCATTCTCCGGTACGCCGGCGGCCGGGAGATCACGCTCGGCGACCTGGGCACGCGCGACGGCCTGCTCGGCGGGATCAACGCGGTGATCGTCGGCAACTATCTGACGACGCTCGGCCGGCCGGCCACCGAGGACCTGGCGCTGCTGGCCGACCTGAAGATGCCGGTCAAGGCCCTGTCGGCGACGCTGTAAGAGCATGTACTGCGACCGTTGCGGCGAGCCCGCCGCCCAGGGCGATCACGCCGCCTGCGACCGGGCGCGGGCCCTGGAGCCGCCGCGCTACTGCGCCGACTGCCGCCGCCGCATGAAGGTGCAGGTGGTGCCCACCGGGTGGACAGCCACCTGCGTGGAGCACGGCACCCGCGCCTCCTAGGGGACCGCCGGCGACTGCTCGCCCACCGGCTTTTCGACCGGCATCGGGAGGGTGACGCTGACCATCGCGCCGTCGCGCTCGGCCGGGCCCGCGCCCAGGCGGCGCAGCGTGCGCAGCATGGCGACGTTGTCGGCGGCGGCGTGGGCCACGACGGCCGCGACGTCGCTGCGCTCGGCGTGGGCCAGCAGGCGGCGCAACAGGGCGGTGCCGATGCCCCGGCGCTGCCAGGCATCCTCGATCAGGATCGCCACCTCGCCCAGGTCGCCCTCGGTGAGCAGGTTGGCCATCGCCACCACGCGGTCGCCCGCGATGGCCAGCAGCGTGCGGCCGGCGCCGGACGGCTCGAGCAGGCGGCGCAGCCGGGTCTCGTTCGGGCCGCCCCCGCCCAGGTAGCGGCGCTGGATCGTGGCCGCCGAGCTGCGCTCGTGCAGGCGGCGGACGCCCTCGAGGTCGTCGGCGGTGGCCAGGCGGACGGTCAGCTCGGCGCCGTCGGGCAGGAGCAGGGTGGACTGTTCGCGCCGCCGGCGCAGCATCGCCCCGGAGAGCTCGACCAGGGCCTGCGCCCTCGCGTATTCGGCCGGGGTGAAGGCCGGGGCCGTGCGCAGCACCTCGAGGGAGCCGCCGTCCGGGTCGGCCAGCCGCATCCGCTCGGCGTCGTGGCCGGGGCGGCCGCTCAGCGGCTCGGGCCGCCAGCGCACCTCGGTCGCGTCGAGCAGCGCGACCAGCGCCTCGCCCAGCGTGTCGGGCTCGTGCACCAGCCGCGAGGCCAGGGCCAGGGCCCGGGTCGGCTGGTCGGCCAGGCCCTGGGCCTCGGCCCGGGACACGAAGGCGTTGCGGCCGCGGCCCTTGGCGATCGCGGTGAGCAACTCGGTCTCGGTCATCGAGTCGGGCGCGTCGACCAGGAAGTCGTCGACCGCGCCCGCCTCGGTGGTGTGCACCTGCACGGCCAGGATGTTCACCGACCGCAGAGCCAGGCTCGCGGTCAGAACGGAAAGGTAGCCCGGCCGGTCGTCGACCGTTGCCCGGATCCGCCACAGCGCCATCTCCGGCACCCCCTTCTCGCCCCGGATGAGCGGCGAGTCACGTCAGCTGTACCAACGCCAATACTGCCCCGCGGGTGTTAACCGGACATTGCTTGAGCTGGGATTTGGGTGCGAGTCCCATCACATGGGGTTTGCCGCCACGGACGGGCTCAGCCGGTCGCCCAGGATGACGGCGGCCGCGCGGACCAGCTGGGCCACCCGGTCGACCTCGGTCACGTGGAAGGCGGCGGCGGGCAGGTCGTCGGCGTCGGAGCGGGCCACCACGAGCACCAGGCCGTCGCGGCCGAACGGGGCCACCGCGTACTTGGTGTCGTCGGCGCCGGTCAGCGGGCGGGCCCGCAACGGCGTGACCTCGGGGAGCAGCAGCGGGGAGGGGGCGCGCCAGCTGGCGTACGTCACGGCGGGCTCGTTGGTCAGCGCACGGGGAGCGCCCGTACGGGAGGCCCAGTCGGCCGGCACCACGGCGGCCGCGGCCCAGTCGGCGGCCAGCAGGCCCGGCATGGCGTCGACCAGGGTGGCCAGGCCGTCGGCCGGGTTGGCGGCGACCTGGGCCAGCAGCTCGGCGTCGTGCCCGCCGTTGACGGGGGCGCCGATCGCCTTCCAGACACCGTCGACCTGGACGCCCGGGATGGCGGCGAGGCCGGCCAGGAGGCGTTCCACGCGGGAGGCGCCGGGCCAGACGACGGTGAAGTCGTCGACGGCACGGCCGCCGAGTCGCTCGAGCACGACGACCTGGACGATGTCCGCGCCGGCGACGCCGAGCGTGCGCGCGACCTGGCCGAGGGCACCGGGACGGTCCGGCAGGGTGACTCGTACCCGCAGCAACATGCAACTCCTCCCGTCTTAGGGCGGCACAGCGGTGCCGCCCTTCGGAGTACATCGTGCCAACTCGGCATTTCGCACCGGTTGCGCGACCGTGTCCCTATCGTCAATAGCGCGGCGTATCGTCGGGACGTGATCTGCCCCGCGTGTCGCGAGAAGCAGCACGACAAGTGCCGCGGCGGCTCCTGGTGCGACTGCCAGCACCGCCCACCCGAGCCGACCCCACCGGCCACCGGCGCACCCGGGCCTTAGGGCTCGTTGCGCCGGAACGTGGTGTCGTCCGGGATCTGCAGGAAGAGCCCGCCCTTGAACCCGGGCGTCAGCGCGTCGGCCACGAAGGCCCCGACGTCGCGCCCGGTCAACCAGCCCGGCTCGATCTCCCCGCCGTCCCAGTCCTCGGTCACGATCGGCGTGTAGACGTCCACTTCGTGCAGCCGTACGGCCTTGCCCGCCGCCTCGGCCTCGAGCACGCGCATCAGCATGGCCTGCGCCGCCCCGGTCACCGAGATCGGCCCGGACCCCGCCACGGCCAGCACCGACGCGATGCCGCCGAGCGCGAGATAGACCGATTCGTCCCGGTCGGCCAGCGCGGGCAGGAACGTTCGGGCCACCATGAAGTGACTGGTCAAATTGTCCGAAATGATCCGCTGCCAGACCGCCGGATCGAGTTCGGTGAGCGGCGACCCCTCCCACCATTCCCCGAGCGAGGCAACCACCGCGTCGAGAGGGCCCAGCTCGGCCACGATCTCACTCAACAGCCTCAACGAATCCGACAAGTCGGAGATGTCGCCAAGATAGCCGTGCAGCTGATCCGACTGGATCTTGGCGTGCAAGCGAGCGAGCCGCGCCGGATTGCGCGAAGGCACGGCCACGACCGCACCCCGCGAGATCAATTCCTGCACGACGACGGTGCCGGCCCGACCGGTGCCGCCCGCGACGACGTGGACGCGCCCAGTGAGTGTCACCGAGCAACCGTATCGAAGATGGGCGCGCCTCCCTCGTACGGGCAAGATCTTGTGGATAACTCTGTGTATGAGCACCAGAAGTTGTGGACAACGCGTGCCAACCGACTCCGCGTGCGTCTTTTGTCGTACCCCTGGTGCACGATGATCGACGTGTCTGACGAAACTTCCCCCGTCGGGCGGGTTCTGGGTACAGCCGACGCCACCCCGCTCCAGTTCTGGACGGCCGTGACCCCCGGCAGCTACTTGCAGCTCGACGACGTCGTGGTCACCAAGCGCGACCTCCCCGACCGCGAGCCGGTCACCATCGCCGGCGTGGTCACCCAGGTCCGCGCCCGCCACGAGGGCGCCCAGTTCGACTCCGACGTCTTCGCGATCGCCGACGGCACGCTGCCGGCGATGGTGCAGGAGGCGGCCGAGATCACCACCACCCGGGTCGACCCCGAGCTCTACGTGCCGCCCGCTCCCGGCGCCGTCGTGCACCGCGCGACCGGCGAGGCCCGCGACGCCGCGCTGCACTTCGACCGCATGGAGCGGCGCATCCCGATGGGCACCGGCCGCGACGGCGTCCCGGTCTTCCTCAACGCCGACTTCCTCGACGGCACCCGCGGCGCCCACGTGTCCATCTCCGGCATCTCGGGCGTGGCCACCAAGACCAGCTTCGCCACCTTTTTGCTCTATTCGGTCTTCCGCTCGGGCCAGCTCGGCGCCGACGGGGCCAACGCCCGCGCGCTGATCTTCAACGTCAAGGGCGAGGACCTGCTCTTCCTCGACCACCCCAACACCAAGCTCGACGACAACACGCGGGCCGCTTACAAGCTTCTCGAGCTTCCGGCCAACCCTTTCCCTGATGTACGCGTCTACGCGCCCCCACGCGCAGGCGACTCCTCCGGGGCTCCGGACGTCAGCAGCCGCCTCACCGGTGTCGACGCGTTCTACTGGACTCTCGAGGAGTTCTGCTCGGCCCGCCTGCTTCCGTACGTCTTCGCCGACGCCGACGACGAGCGCCAGCAGTACACGATGGTCGTCCACTCGGTCACCGCCCACCTGCACCGCCACGCCGTGCCGGCCGAGGGCGGCATCAGCATCGACGGGCGCCGGATCGGGTCGTACGGCGATCTCGTCGACCACATCGTCGAGCAGCTCACCGACGACGACACCCGGTCGACGTGGGCCGGCAGCGCGGTCAACATGGGCACGGTCAACGCGTTCGCCCGCCGCCTGATCGGCAGCAAGCGCGACCTGTCCCGGCTGATCCGCGGCGATCTGGCCCAGCGCCGCCCCCACCAGATCAAGACCGCCGAGTCGGCCCAGGTCACCGTGGTCGACCTGCACAATCTGCCCGACCGGGCGCAGCGGTTCGTGGTCGGTGTGACGCTCAAGACCGAGTTCGAGGAGAAGGAGAAGTCGGGCACCGGCCGCCCGCTGCTGTTCGTCGTCCTCGACGAGCTGAACAAATACGCGCCGCGCGAGGGCACCTCGCCGATCAAGGAGGTGCTGCTCGACATCGCCGAGCGGGGCCGCTCGCTCGGCGTCATCCTGATCGGCGCCCAGCAGACGGCCAGCGAGGTCGAGCGGCGCATCGTGACGAACTCCGCCATCCGCGTGGTCGGCCGGCTCGACCCGGCCGAGGCGGCCCGCCCCGAGTACGGTTTCCTCCCGCCGGCCATGCGCCAGCGCGCCCTGCTGGCCCGCCCGGGCACGATGTTCGTCAACCAGCCCGACATCCCGGTGCCGCTGTGCGTGGAGTTCCCCTTCCCGGCCTGGGCCACCCGCAAGTCCGAGTCCGGCCCACCCCCCTCGTCCACCATGAAGTCGATCGTCCAGGGCGCCGACCCGTTCGCCGTTGTCGGCGGCCGCGGCGGTTCGCAGGACGACGACATCCCGTTCTAGGGTTCACCGATGCGCATCCTGCACACCTCCGACTGGCACGTCGGCAAGGTACTCAAGGGCCGTAACCGGCACGAGGAGCACATCCGCGTGCTGGCCCAGGTGGTCGAGGTCGCCCGGGCCGAGCGGCCCGATCTGGTGATCATCGCGGGTGATCTCTACGACACCGCGGCCCCGACGGCCGACGCCACCCGGGTGGTCACGCGGGCGCTGTCGGCCCTGCGCAAGACCGGGGCGCGGGTGGTCGCGATCGGCGGCAACCACGACAACGGGGCCGCGCTCGACGCGCTGCGCCCGTGGGCCGACGCGGCCGGCATCGAGCTGCGCGGCTCGGTGCTGGCCAACCCGGACGACCTGCTGATCACCGGCCAGACCGAGGAGGGCGAGCGCTGGCAGCTGGTCGCGTTGCCGTTCCTGTCGCAGCGCTACGCGATCCGGGCCGCGGAGATGTACGAATTGACGGCGGCCGAGGCCTCTCAGACGTACGCCGATCATCTCGGCCGTTTGATCGCCAAGCTCAGCGAGCGGTTCGCCGACCGAGGCGTGATCAATCTCCTGACCGCGCATCTCACGATCTTCGGGGCCACCACCGGCGGCGGCGAGCGCGAGGCCCACACGGTCATGGGCTATGCCGTGCCGGCGACGGTGTTCCCGCAGAACACCCACTACGTCGCGCTGGGCCATCTGCACCGCTCACAGCAGGTCATCGCCCCCTGCCCGACCCGCTACAGCGGTAGCCCGCTCGCGATCGACTTCGGCGAGGAGGAGAACGTCCCGTCGGTGGCCATGGTCGAGGTCGGGGTCGACAAGGCGGCCCGCGTACGGGATGTGCCGATCACCTCGGCGATCACCCTGCGCACGGTGCGCGGCACCCTCGAACAGCTCGCGACGGTGAACCTTCCGGACGCCTGGCTCCGTGTTCTGGTGCGCGAGAAGCCGCGGGTCGGCCTGCGCGAGGACGTGCAGGAGCTGCTGCCGAACGCGCTCGAGGTGCGGATCGACCCCGAGATGATGCCGGACAAGACGGGAGAGCGGATGGCGCAGCGGGCCGGCCGGTCGCCGCGTGAGCTGTTCGGCGACTACCTGGACAGCAAGGACAACGCCGAGGACGGCGTCCGCGAGCTGTTCGACGAGCTGTACGACGAGGTGAGCACGAACAAATGAGGCCCATACGGCTCGATATGGCCGGGTTCACGGTGTTCCGCGACGAGACCACTGTGGACTTCACCGACGCCGACTACTTCGCGCTGGTCGGGCCGACCGGCTCGGGCAAGTCGACGGTGCTCGACGCGATCACGTTCGCCCTCTACGGCACGGTCCCGCGCTGGGGCGGGGCGCGCGGCATCGTCAACGCGCTCTCCCCCTCGGCCACCGAGGCCCGCGTACGCCTGGTCTTCGAGTCGGCCGGCGACCGCTACGTGGCGACCCGGGTCGTCCGGCGCGACGGCCGCGGCAACGTCAAGACCGCCGGGGCCGGCCTCCAGCTCATGCCGCCCGGCTTCGACGTCACCAAGCTCGACACCGGCATGGACCTCGACGACCTGGGCGAGGTGCTGGCGGGCACCCCGGCCGAGATGGACGAGGCCGTCCTGCACGCCGTCGGCCTGCCGTTCGAGCAGTTCACCAGCTGCGTCGTGCTGCCGCAGGGCCAGTTCGCCGACTTCCTGCACGCCAAGCCGGCCACCCGCCAGCAGATCCTGGTCAACCTGCTCGGCCTGCACGTCTACGAGGAGGTGCAGACCAAGGCGACCGGCCGCGCGCAGACGGCCGAGGGCAAGCTGGCCGTGGTCGACCAAAATCTGGCCGGCCTGGCCGACGCCACGGACGAGGCGGTCGAAGAGGCGCAGGCCCATCTCGTCCGCATGCGCGAGCTCACCACAGCGGTCGAGCAGGCCGTGCCCGGGTTGCGCGACAGGCGGGCGGCCGAGGCGGCCGCCGCCGCGAAGCGGGACGAGCTCGACGCGGAACTGCGGCAACTGGGCTCCGTGCGTACACCCGCCTCAAGCGTGGAAACCGCCGGCGTGACGGCCGCGGCGAGGGCGACCGCCGCCGAGGCCGCGGACGAGGTTCGCACGGCCGAGGAAAAGGAGGAAAAGGTCCGGGGTGAGCTGGCCGCGGCCGGCGACGCGGGCTCGCTGAGCCTGATGCTCGACCGGCACGCCGAGCTGCAGCGGCTGATCGGGCAGGAGGAGTGGTTCGCGGGCGAGGTGTCGGTGGCCGACGTCGAGCACAAGGACGCGGTGGCGGCGCTGGAGCTCGCGCACAGTGAGCATCTGGGCGCGGCCCAGCTGCTCGAACAGGCCCGCCTCGACTACACGGAGGCCCAGCGTACGGACCGGGCGGCCGCGCTGCGGGCGCATCTCGCGGTGGGCGACAACTGCCCGGTGTGCGAGCAGAAGGTGACCACAGTTCCGGCCGTGCCCGAGGGGTCGGCGGTGCGGGCGGCCGAGGCCGCGGGCAAGGCCGCGCGGGCCGCCGCCGAGGCCGCCGAGCAGGCCTGGAAGCAGCGGGACGCGGTGGCGCGCAAGCTGGAGAGCAACCTCGAACGCAAGCGCGCGCAGTACGAGCACCACCTGTCGCGCCTGGCCGAGGCCCGCACCGCGGTGGCCGAGTCGCCCGGCGTCGAGGCCCTCCAGCGCCGGCTCGACGAGCTGGCCCGCCTCCAGAAACACCTTGATCAGGCGGCTTCGGCCGTACGGACGGCGCGCGTGGCCCACCGCAAGGCGCAGGCGGCCGTGGTCGCCGCCGAGGAACAGCAGCGCACGGCATGGCGCGAGTTCGACGTCGTCCGCGACGGCGTGGCCCGCTTCTCCCCACCCCCGGCCGACCGCGACGACCTGGCCGGCGCCTGGTCGACACTGGCCGCCTGGGCCGCCGAACTGGCCATCGCCCGCCGAGCGGCCCGCACCGAGGCCGAGGAGGCCGTCGCCGCCGCCCATCAGGCCACCCTCACCACCATCTCCAACATTTCCGATTTGTTCGTGGCAGCCAGCGTGCCGTTCGCTTCTTCTTCGTCGTCGTCTGACGCCGACCTCATCCGGGCCGCGGCCGTGGCGGCGGAGCGGGCCGAGGCGGCGTGGAAACGTCTCGAGGACCGGCGGACGTCGGCGGCGGAGCTGACCGAGCAGCGCATGGTCCTTCAGCGCGAAGGCCGGGTCGCCAAGGCGCTGGCCGGTCACCTTCGGGCCAACAACTTCGAGCGCTGGCTGCTCGAAGAGGCGCTCGACCTGCTCGTCGGCGGCGCGTCGCGGATCCTGCGCGAGCTCACCGGCGGCCAGTACGACCTGATCCACGACAAGGGCGAGTTCTTCGTCATCGACCACCACGACGCCGGCCTGCGCCGCGGCGTGCGCACGCTGTCCGGCGGCGAGACGTTCCAGGCCTCGCTGGCCCTCGCGCTCGCCCTGTCCGAGCAGCTCGCGGGCATGTCGACCACCGCCGCCAGCCTCGAGTCGATCGTGCTGGACGAGGGTTTCGGCACCCTCGACGCGGCCACCCTCGACGTGGTCGCGGCGACGCTGGAAAATCTGGCCGCCCGCGGTGATCGCATGGTCGGCGTCGTCACGCACGTCAACGCGCTCGCCGAGCGGGTGCCGGTCCGGTTCGAGGTGCGCAAGGACGCGCGTACCGCCCATGTGGAGAGGGTTGGCCTTTGACCAGGATGTTCGTGGACGCGTGGGATCCCTCGTACGGCGCCTCCTACGAGGGCGCCGACGGCGGCGAGGGCCCGGCGTCACCCAGCAGCGCCCAGGTCGACACCGACGTGGAGATCCCCGCCGCCGAGTGGGCCCCCATCGACGTGTCGTCCGAGGTGCGCCGCCCCGACGTCGTGTTCCTGGTCGACGGCGTCCGCCGCAACGACGCCGGGCTGTGGACGGCTGAGGAGGACGGCACGTCGTACGCGGGCCTGGCCGCCTCGTACGCGGCCGGCGTGGTCCGCTGCGACCTCGGCCGGGGCCAGGCCGAGCTGGTCGGGGCCAAGGTCGGCCGGGGCCTGTTCACGGCCAGCCCGACCGCGTCGGACGTGCAGGCGGGCACGGTCCGCTACACCGTCCACCGCATCGAGGGCGCGGGCGAGGCCTCGAAACTGCCGTCGGCCGTCCAGCCGTCGCTGACCGCCCTCGAGATCGACATCTCGTCGGAGGCCCGCGCGATCGGCTCCGACGGCGCCGACCTGCTGGTCGTCGACGGCCCGCTGCGCAACCGGCGCCAGCTGCCCCGCACGATCGGCTACGTCAAGACGCAGCAGAAGCAGTACCTGCCGGGCGCCCTCACCCCGGTCGTGACCTCGCTGCGCCCCGGCCAGCGCACCCCCGTCTTCCACCTGGGCACGGTGTGGGGCGGCTGGTCCTGGTACCTCCGCCTGCCCGGCGGCTCGGGCGCGCCCTGGTCCGGCATCGTCCGCGTGGAGTGCTCCCCCGACCTCACCGCCGAAGAGGCCATCGAACTGGCCGACATCTCGGGCGCCACGCTTCCCCGCTTCGCGTCGGCGTCCTACAAGGACCCCCGGGCCCCGCAGAACCTCGTACCCATCGCCGGCCTGGAACGCCGCCTCCGCACCATGCTCGGCGACGCCCGCTTCCTGCACCGCGCCCTGATCAAGGCCACCGCCCTGACCCGCTGACCCCGCCCCTCACCACCCCCCGCAGTTTGCACCTTTTGCGCCTTCCCGCACGACGGAGTATCGACATTGGACCTCCACCAAGCGCGTGACCTTGCCACCGACCTCATGACCCGGCACAAGCTCACCGGCTGGCGGCTGCTCTTCGACAACGCCAAGACCCGGGCCGGCGCCTGCCGCTCGGACCGCCGCGAGATCACCCTGTCCCGGCCGCTGATCAGCCTGTACTCGCCCGAGCAGGTCACCGCCACGATGCTGCACGAGATCGCGCACGCGCTGGCCGGCTCCGGCCACGGGCACGACCGGGTGTGGCGCGCGACCGCGCGGCGCATCGGCTACACCGGCGGCCGCTGCCTGCCCGCCGACGCGCCCCAGGTCGACGGCGCCTGGGTCGGCACCTGCCCGGCCGGCCACCGCACGACCGCGCACCGCCGCCCGATCCGCGTCCGCTCGTGCCCGAAGTGTTCGCCCCGCTTCGACGTCGAGGCCCGATATGTCTGGACCCATCACGGCCGCCCGGCCGACATGGACCCCCGCTACGACGCCGAACTGGCCCGCCTGCGCGACCACCGCCCCGAGCCCCTCCCCACCCCGGTGGCCATCGGCGCCCGGGTCCGCTTGATCGGCGCCGGCAAGTACGCCGGACTGACCGGCACCGTCGAGAAGCGCGGCCGCACCCGCTACCAGGTGCGCACGAGGGCGGGCCTGCTCAGCGTCTCCTTCGCCGCGGCCCAGCCCTTGACCGCCGTCGATCGATGACCACGCGGAATCTGACTACCCTGAGCGGGTGACGTCAGAGCCGGCACCCGACCTGCTGATCGGCACGCCCGAGCGCGACTCGGCCCAGGAGGCGCTGGAGGAGCACCTGGCCGAGAAACGCCTCGACCGGGCCGAGTACGAACGCCGCGCCGAGGCCGCCCGGCAGGCCCGCACCCGCTCGGAGCTGTCGCGGATCTTCGCCGACCTCCCGCTGCCCCATCCGGAGCTGCCGCCCGCGTCGCCGGACCCCGGCGAGGACGACACCCCACCCCCGCTCTTCCTCGCCGGCTGTCTGACCCTCGCCCTGGGCATTCCGCTCGCGGTGGTGCTGGGTTTCGCGTACGGCATGTGGTGGCTCCTAGCCGTCCCGGTCGTCCTCACGGTGGCGATGACCTACGTCGAGCACCTCCGCCACTGAGCCGTCCGGCTCCAGGCACCACCCGGCCGGCCAGGCGTCCTCCCGGTCCGCACGCGGCTCCGCGCCGGCCCCGCGGAAGGTCGGCGGACTGCCGAATGTCGCGTCGCCGAACCGTACGTCGCCATAAAAGACCGCCCCATCGAACGTGGCGGCTCCGTGGAACTCCGCCGCCCCGAACCGGGCCTCTCCGGAGAATGACACCCCACTGAAGTCGGCCGTCCCGAAGAACACGGCATCGTCGAACTGCGCCCGTCCGAGCTGTCCCTCCCGTACCACCCAATCGATGAGAGTCGCCCCGGTGAGATCGAGGTCGAGGTTGGGCCAGAACCGCTCCCGCCGATCCGGCCGGAAGAACCGCAGGATCTCCGGAATCGCCGGGCCGGGGCAGACGACATGGGTCGAGATGATCCACTGCGCGGTCCGCCGGACCTGAAGCTCCAGCCTCGCCTCCCGGCCCTCATCCGGGAAGGCGTACGGCATCCGCAGGTAGGCGCACAGGACGTTCACGATGGTCTGCCGCTGCTCGACGTCGTTCTGGGCCGCCCGCTCGAGGGCGTAGAGACCTCCGAGACGTACGGCCGCCTCGGCCGAACCCAGCTGTTCCACCGCCTTGGTGTAGAGGTCGGTGAAGCGGCGCTCGGTGGCGTCCAGTTCGGTGTGCGCCTGGGCCAGCTCCATGTGGCGCTGGCGGCGCAGGGCGAGAAGCAACGCGGCCACGGCACCGCCCGCGGCGAACAGCCCCAGGCCGTACTTGATGGCCTCGATCTGCAGTTTTGGTTGATCACCGGCCACTTTCATCATCCACAGCAGGGCCATCACACCGACCACGGCCACGCTCGCGGCCGCGATCCCCACACCCGGATAGGTGAGCAGCCACGGCCACCGCGGGCCGGTGATGACCGCGCCGGCGCGGACCGCCCGGCGGACCGACCAGCGCTGGAGGAGCAGCGGCCCCACGACCAGGAGCACCGCCGGCACGGCGAACAGGACCAGGAGAAAATGGTCGCGGAGGGCCGGGCCCACCTCACCCCAGGCCCAGGACCAGGCCCGCAGGTCCAGAAAAACGCCGACCGTGAGCAGCGCGGCCGCGGTCCAGGGCCACGGAGCCAGTTTGAACATGCGACAAGCATCGGATCACCGGCCCCACCAGCCGCCCTGATCAGGCGACGATCGCCCTTCCGGGCACATGAGGCGGCGCCGGACGTGACACTGAGGGGATGGAGTCGCGTCCGCCCGACGAACCGGCGCCGGTCATGGAGATGGCGCCCGGCGGCATGTCGCGGGCGGCGGCGGACCGGCTGGCCGCGCTCACCGAGGCCGGGGCGCGGGCCGTCTGCGCGATGATCCACCTGGCCGAGGGCCGCAACCTGCGGCTGATCGGCGGGCACAACCTGCCGCCCGGCTTCGAGCCGTTGCAGGAGGTGGCGATCTCGTCCACCCTCGCCGGCGTGGTCCTGCGGACCGGCCTGCCCCTGGTGGTCAGCGACGTGGAGACCGACGACCGGGTGCCGGCTGAGGCGCCGGTGCGGGCGGTGGGCATTCGGTCGTACGCCGGATTCCCCGTCCGCGATCCGTCCGGGGCGACCGTCGGTGTCTGCGCGGTCATGGACTACCGCACACGGCAGTGGCAGCCGGACGAGCTGACCGCCGTCGACAACGGCGCGCAGGCGTGCGCCGCCTTCGTCGCCGAGCAGCACGCCCACGAGGCCGAACATCAGCAGCGCTTCTATCTGGACACGATGCTGGACAGCCTCGACACGGGTGTCGCCGCCTGCGACGCCGACGGCCGTCTGGTCGTCGTGAACCGCTCGCTACGTGACCGCCTCGCCCTGCCGGACGAGATCACCGACCTCGAGAAGTGGGCGGCGTGGCTGCCGATCACCACCCCGGCCGGCGACCCGGTCGACCGCACCCAGATGCCGCTGCGCCGAGCGCTGCACGGCACGGAGGTCCGCGGCACCGAGTTCGCCCTGCGCACCCGCCACGGGCGCCGCCTGGTGCGGGTCAACGCCCACCCGATCACCAACCGGCAGGGCCGCCGTCTCGGCGCCGTGGCCGTCTTCCACGACATCACCGAGGCCCGCCACAACGAGCACCTGCAGCAGATGCTCAGCCGCGCCAAGGACGAATATCTGAACCTGGTCGGCCATGAGCTGCGCACCCCGCTCACGATCATCCTGTCCTACCTGGACGTGCTGGCCGACGCCGAACCGGATTCCCCCGCCTCCGAACTGCACCCGGTGATCGACGGCGCCCGCCGCGGCGGCGAAAGACTGCGCCGCCTGGTCGAGGCGCTGCTGGATCTGTCCGCCCTGGACGCCGGCCGCACCCCGCTCGAGATAACCGACATCGACTTGGTCAACGTCGTCACGGAGGCGGCCAGCGCGATAGAGGACCAGGCCCGAGCCAAGAACATCACCATCACCCGAACGGCACCACCCCACCTGCCCATGAGAGGCGACCCCGGCCGCCTGACCCAGTTGGTGACCGCCCTGCTGGACAACGCGATCACCTACACCCCGAACGGCGGAGCGGTGAGCGTCGCGCTGACCGGAGCCGACACGACCGTGGCCGTCGACGTCACCGACACCGGCTTGGGCATCCCCGGCCACGAACGCCCGCACGTGTTCGACCGCTTCTACCGGGGCGCGGTAGCCACCGAGATGGCCATCCCCGGCGCCGGCCTGGGCCTGCCCATCGCCAAACTGATAGCCGACCGCCACCACGGCACCATCACGATCCGCCCACCGAACGGCCGCCCAGGCACAACAATGCACGTCGAACTCCCCCGCACCCTGCCCACCAGCAACGAACGTCCGGAATAGAAGCAGGCAGCACCGTGCAAGGTGTGTGTTCGCGAGACAGCGTCAGGGAGGTGCCACCCATTCGGTATTCGCGGCAATTCCTGTCGAGCGGTGCACTCCGGCAGGTTTCTGCGAGTCGCCCCCGAATTTATGATGCCCCGGTGGAACTGCTTTCACGACGGCTGGAAAATGGCCACGGCGAGCGCTATGCATCTGTTTGCGTTGTGCCCGGCGACCGTGGCCCGACGGGGTTGTCATGTCTTGATGGGGACAGTGCCCGGTGTTGCGGGGGGCGCGGCAGAGCGTGAGGTCGAGGGTCCGTCGACGTGATCCGGGCGTTGGCGTCGTGGCCGGCGTGCTGAAGGCCTTGCCGGTGAGCGGTCTGGCCGGCGGTTCAGCGGGGGCGGTCTTGATCGCTGTCACCGGGGCTCGAGTGGTTCGAACGGATATGGCCCGACGCGCTGGGCTGATCGGACTGGGTTCGGCGGCACCAACGCCGACCGGGTCGGGAGCAGGCAGATCCGGCGCGGCCGGGACCTGGGCGGGCAGATCCGACGTGACCGGGACTGGGGCGGTCGAGTCGATCGGTCCGACGGCAGCTGGGCCGACCGGGTCTGGCGCGGGCGGGGTGGTAGGGGTAGGGCGGTGACGCGGTCGGTAGGGGCGGGGCGGCGCCAGGGGTGGCATCGGGGCGTCACCATGCAGGCCGCGCCATTTCCGGGTATGGCGTTGGATCAATCCGTATTGCCGGCGCTCGTGATGAGCGCGACGGAATTCTTCCGTACTGGCGGAGTAGTTACGGCGTCGGGTGGGGTCGCGCCATTGAGCTATCTGGGTGTGGCTGAACAATTGCATCTGACCCCGTATCTGGCGCATGAGTTATTCTCCCGCGATAGCCCGCGGAGCGGTAAGAGAAAAAATGTGCCACATCGATCGAGCCGGCACGCGGATCCGTCATGCGATCCAGTCCGCATTCACATGCCGCGGACACGGCGCGGCCGGCTCGTCGGCGACCGCTGACTTCTGGTAGCGAGAGGTGGCGCCAGGCGGGAGATCTCGCAAGCCTGACAAGGTGGGGATGGGGTTGAGTTCGGCCGAGGGACGGCGATCGGGCCGGTACCGATCCGGCGCCCGGGCTACAGGAGAGCCGCGATCTCGGCCAGCTTCGTGATGGTGGACCAGTTGCGTTCGGTGCCGTGCAGGCCCAAGCGGCGGGTGATCGTGGCGGCGTTCACCGGGTTGCCGTGCACGCGGTCCCTGTAGTCGATGTAGACCTCACGGCCGCTCAGGCGTACGTCGTCGTGGGTTTTCCCCAGGTCCGCTGCTGGGTGGTCGGCCAGGAAGACCACTCTCAGGAACGTCGGGCGGGCCGCGGCCGCCTCGGGGAACGGGTTGGCGGCGATGATCTCGTCGAGGCGGGTACGGCTGCGGACCATCACCGGCTCGTTGAGGTCGAAGCGTTCGCGCAGGACCTTGTGGATGATCGGGCCCACGTCGAGGTCGGAGCGGACCAGCACGTTGCCGCTCTGCAGGTGGGTCCGGGCGCCGGGCAGGCCCGCCGCTTCCAGTTCGGCTCGGAGCGTGGCCATGGGGACCTTGTTGCGAGCGCCCAAGTTGACCGCTCGCAGCAAGGCCACCCAGACCGTCATGGGGCGATCGTACGAGGCGGGCGCGGGGTCGGCGGGGCGGGCACGTCCTCGACCGGGTCGAGCGGGAACGTTTTCTCCTCGCCTGCGGCCAGGTTGACCTCCTTGCCCTGATGGTGGAAATCGACGGGCGCGTGCCGGGCGGCGTACGTCACCGAAGCCCGGGTGACCACGACGGAGAGGCGGCAGTCGCGCCAGCGCAGGCCGAAGGCCAAGCGGCTCAGCCGTGGCGGCAGGCGCGGGTCGAACGACAGGCAGTTGTCGTGGTCGCGAAGGCCGCCGAAACCCATGACCAGGGCGATCCACGCGCCGGCGCAGGCGGCGATGTGCAGGCCGTCGCCGCCGGCCTCGCCGCTGCCGCGCAGGTCCAGCAGCGCCGCCTCGGCCAGGTATTCGTGCGCTCTGGTCAGGTGGCCCAGCTCGGCCGCCAGCACTGACTGCACGGGGGCCGACAGGGACGAGTCACGCACCGTGCGGGCCTCGTAGTACGCGAAGTTGCGGCGCTTCTCGTCGGGGGTGAACGCGCCGGGGCGCTTCATCATGGCCAGCACCAGGTCGGCCTGCTTGATCACCTGTTTGCGATAGAGGTTCAGATAGTGGTGATGCAGCATCAGCGGATATTCCTCGTCCGAGAAATCCCAGGCCGGCAGGCGGGTGAACCCGGCCGACTGATCGTGCACCCGGCGCTTCTCGTCATAAGGCACATTCAGTTGTACGGGTGAGCCCGCGGCCCGCAGATTCTGTTCCGCCATGAGGTTCGTGTAGATGTTGTCGTCCATCAGCGCCGTGTATTCGTCGGGTCCGGTGACGCCGGCGATGTGGCCCACGTTCTGCTCGTCGAAGTAGACGACCGACTTCCACATCCGCGCCGTCTCCTCGAGGAGTTCCCGGCCGGCCGAGCGCATGAACTCCTCGTCGCCGGTCGCGGCGTGATAGCGCAGGACCGCGTCGGCGATGTCGGCGTTGACGTGCAGGGCGGCCGTGCCGGCCGGCCAATAGCCGGAGCACTCGGGGCCGCTGATCGTGCGCCAGGGGAACGAGGCGCCGTCCAGCCGCAGCTCACGGGCCCGGTCGCGGGCCTTGTCGAGGGTGCTGTGCCGCCACCGCAGGGCCATGCCGGCGCATTCGGGATGGGTGTACGTGAGCACGGGCAGCACGTACGTCTCGGTGTCCCAGAGGGTGTGCCCGTCGTAGCCGTTGCCGGTCAGGCCCTTGGCCGGGATGGGATGCGGGCCGGCCTGGGCCGCCGCCTGGAGGACGTGGAAGAGCCCGAACCGCACGGCCTGCTGGATCTCGGGGTCGCCGTCGACCTCGACGTCGGCGCCGTCCCAGAACTCGTCCAGATAGGCGCGCTGCTCGGCCAGCAGCGCGTCGAAGCCGTCGCTGGCCGCGGCGTCCCGGTCGGTCAGCGCCTGCTCGCGGATGTCCTCCTCGTTCCAGCGGTACGCGGTGACCTTGTCGAAGCTGATCGCGCCGTGCCCGGTGGCCGTCCACCGGATGAGGTCGCGCGAGTTCACGACGGTGCCCTCGTGACCGGTGTGGATCACCGCGGCGGCGACCGGCAGGCCGCTGCGGCGGGTGCGGTGGACCAGGACGTCCCGGTCGCTCGAGAGGCCGCGAAAGGGCGCCGGGATGATCGCGCTGGCCCGCGGGTCGTCCCGCTCCGCGGGCAGGGCCTCGTTGACCACCAGGTCGGACTCGATGGTCAGCGGCGCGCCGGCCTCCACCGAGTAACGGACGGCGGTCACCGACGGGCGCGGGAACGAGACCAGCCGTACGCTGCGCACCCGCACCTCGACGCCGGAGGGTGAGGTCCATTCGACCTCGCGGGTCAGCGTGCCGGCCCGCAGATCGAGGACCCGCTCGTGCCGGGTCAGCGTCCCCGTCCGTACGTCGAAAGGCTCGTCGCCGACCCGCAGGGCGATCGGCTTCGCGTCGGGCGCGTTGACGATCGTCTCGGTGCGCTCCGGAAACGCGTACCCGGCCTCGGGATAGGTGATGTCCCGTTCCTCGAAGAGCGAGTTGAGGAAGGTACCGGGCATCCCGCCGGCGTGCGGCTCGTCGAGGTTGCCGCGCAGGCCGATGTGGCCGTTGGCCAGCGCGAAGATCGACTCGGCCTGGCGCAGGCCGTCCTCGCCGGGCAGGGCGGTCTCGCGGACGGCCCACGGCTCGGCCGCTCCGATCTCAGACATCGCGCAGGCCCGGTCGTCCGCCGGCGTGCTTGACGGTGTCGCCGGAGGCGGCGGTGGCCCGGCGGCCGGCCTCCTCGTAGGACCCGCCGGCCAGCAGGGTCGCGGTCAGCGCGGCGGTGAACGAGTCGCCGCCGCCGGTGGTGTCGACCGGCTCGCCCCCGGTCAACGGGATCTTGACCTGGCCGTCCTTCCAGATGAGGACGTTGCCGTCCTCCTTCGCCAGCGCGATCAACGACGGGCCGCCGGCCAGGATGCCCGCGTCGAGCCCGGCCGCTTCCTTCTCGTCGGCCCGGACGACGTCGGCGTACTCCAGAATCGCCTTGTCGGTGATCTCGCCGTCGAGCACGACCAGCTTCCCGGCCCCGTGACCGATCCGCGCGGCGGCCAGCGCGGCCTCGAACGGCTGCTGCAACTGCACGAGCACGGCGTCGGCGCCCGCGATCACGTCCCGCGCGGCCCGCACGTCGTCCTCGGTGAGCAGCACCTCCTCCGGAAGGTGCTCCACGTAGCGGTAGTGCGAACCGGGTTCCAGGATCTCGACGATGAGGCCGGTCAGCGCGCCGCGTCGCCGCACCACGTGGCGTACGTCAATGCCGTCCTTACGGGCTTGATCCAGCAGCACGTCGCCGATCACGTCGTCGCCGGCGACGGCGACCAGCGACGGCCGCACGCCGAGCTGGGCCAGCGCGACCGCCTGGTTGGCGCCCTTGCCGCCCAGCTGCTCGCGCCGGGCGGTCGCCGCGCCGGAGGAACCGACGTCCGGGAGTTCGTCAACGGTCAATACGAGGTCACGGGCGAGCTGCCCGATCACGGCGGCGGTTGGTTGCGTCACGGACGACCAATACCCGGAGACCGACAGATTGTGCGACATCCCAGCCTCTTCACAGGATGCGGCGCCGATTCGCCCATCGAGAGCATTGCGGGACACCGATGCCCTTTCTAGGCTCGCAGGCACCGTAGCCGCCTACGAGGAGAAGCCATGACGAGCAGCAGTCCCGTGTCGTCGAACGCCTACGAATACCTGGACAACATCAACCCCGAGGAGCAGGCCCGGCTTGAGGCCGTCCGCCGCTACCGGCTGGTCGATCAGCCGGTCGAGGACGCGTACGACCGGATCGCCTTCGTCGCGGGCGCCATCTTCGACACGCCGATCGCCACAGTCTCGCTGGTCGAGCAGGACCGGGTCTGGCTGGCCGCGTGCCAGGGCCTCAGCGGTGTCCGGCAGGTCGGCCGCGAGCCCGGCCTGTGCGCGTCGGTGATCGCCCAGGACGACGTGTACGTCATCAACAACGCCGCGGTCGACCCGCGCACCCTCGAACACCCGCTGGTCCGGGGCGAGCTGGGCCTGCGCTTCTACGCCGCCGCGCCTATCCGCACCCACGACGGCTACCGCCTCGGCACCGTCAACGTGATCGACAACAAGCCCCGTGAGGCCAACCCGCGCCAGCTCAAGGCCCTCGAGCATCTCGCCTCGATGGTCTCGGACGAGCTCGAGCTGCGCCTCATGGTCATCCGCAGCGCGGCCGCCGAGCAGCGCATGCGGGAGACGGTCAACTGATTACAACTTCGTCGATACGGGTAGTGCGCTGCCCATGCGCACTCCCCGGAAAATCGCCGTAGTCGCCCACCAGCGCAAGACGTTCGGCGGCGGCCTGGACGAGCTCCGCCGCCGCCTCACCGACACCGGCGTCGAAGATCTGCTGTGGTGCGAGGTGCCGAAGAGCAAGAAGGCGCCCGAGCAGGTCAAGAAAGTCATCAAGGCCAAGCCCGACCTGCTGGTGGTGTGGGGCGGCGACGGCATGGTGCAGCGCTCGATCGACGTCCTGGCCCGCGAGAAGGGCGGCTCGAAGATCCCGCTGGCGATCATGCCGGCCGGCACGGGCAACCTGCTCGCGTCCAACCTGGGCATTCCCACCGATCTCGAGCAGGCGGTCGATGTCGCCATGCACGGCGACCATCACCGGATCGACCTGGGCAAGCTCAACGGCGAGTACTTCGGCGTGATGGCCGGCGTCGGCTTCGACGGCGCCATGATCAATGACGCCGACCGCAACATGAAGGACAGGCTGGGCAAGCTGGCGTACGTCTGGGCCGGCGTCCGCCACGTGAACGGCGAAGCGCCCAAGGCTCAGATCAAGATCGACGGCAACGAGTGGTTCGAGGACGAGGCCAGCTGCGTCCTGATCGGCAACGTCAGCAAGATCACCGGCGGCATCAAGGCCTTCGACGACGCGAAGCCGGACGACGGCTGGCTCGACGTCGGCGTCGCCACCGCCCAGGGCGCCCTCCAGTGGGCCCGGGCCCTCGGCACGATGGCGGTCGGCCGCAGCGACAGCTCGCCGTTCGTGCGCACCACCCGGGCCCGCCAGATCGAGGTCAAACTCAAGTCCAAGATGGAGTACGAGCTCGACGGCGGCGCCCGCACGAAGACGAAGACCTTCACCGCGAAGGTGGCACCGGCCGCCGTCAAGATCTGCGTCCCTCGTCAGCGGTCCTGACCATCGCCAGCGCGTGCGCCCGGCCCGGGCAGCGCCGCGGTCCCGCCCCGAACGCGGTCTCCCCGGCCAGCGGGACCAGCACGATCTCCTCGCTGCCGATCCGCCGGCGCCTCGTGAAGGGCACCGGCGGATCGTCGCGCAGCACCGCCTCGACCGGCCGGGTCCGCGCCCGCTCGATCAGGGCGAGAGTCGCCGTACAGGCCTGAACCAGCACCCCGATCCGCGCCGCCGTCTCCTCGTCGTGCCGCCCGCCGAAGATCGCGACAAGCCGTTCGACGGCCGGATCGGCGGTGTTCTCGTCCCCGCTCCCCGGCTGATAGGCCTGGGCCACGTCCTCCACCAGCCCGGCCACGTCCGCATCGGTCACCCCCATGGCCTCGGCCAGCACCGCCACCGGATGCCCGCCTTTCCTCTCCAGCGACTCCGGCGAGATCCCGGCGAGGATCGCCTCGGCCAGCCCGCGCCGCCGCCGGTGATCTGCCCCTTCACAGAACCGCCCGACCGAGGCCCGGAGCCATCCCACACCCGCGTCGGCGGCCGGCACAGCGGGCACGACATACGCCGGGTCGTACAGAATCTCTCGCATCGCCGCAGGCTAGGCCCGCGAAGCTTCGCCCCCGGCCGAAGCGGTCAGCCCTGCGCGGCCCGGGAGACATGCGCCCAGTCGGCCCAGGCCTGGAGGCGCTGCGTGTAGAGGTGCTTGACGAGCTCGACGGGCTGTTCGCCGAACAGGACCCGCAGCGGCGGGTTCTCCGCGTCGGCGATCCGCAGCAGGGCCGGACCGGCGGCGGCCGGGTCGCCGGGCTGGTCCTGGCCCGCGCGGGCCGTCATGGCGTCGCGGAGCGGCTGGTAGGCCGGGTTCGGGACGGCGTGCACGGCGGAGGAGCCGGACCAGTCGGTGGCGAAACCGCCGGGCTCGACGCGCGCTGATGAACGCGCCCCGGCCGGCGAACCGCTCTGGGACTCCCTGACCGCGATCATGATCGGCTTCAACGAGCGCCTCGCCGACCGCATACCTCTGCAGCGCCGCCTCAAGGCGCAGTCACCCGCGCCGGCGCGACCGACCCCATGACGGCCGCGTCGCAGCTCAACCTCGCCTTCGCCGCGCGCCGGCCCCGCCGGGCCTCAAGGGCGTTCGTAGAGGCACCACCGGTCGAGCTCCAGGAGCGCCCGGGCATAGGCCCGCGTGGTGGTCCCGGCGGTCAGCCCGGCGATCGCCACATGTTCCACCGCCAGCCGCTCGGCATCGGCCAGGTCGGCCGGTGGCCGCGGCACGGTGAAGCCGTTGGCAAGCCCGATCGTGGTGGGCGAGGCCCCGTACCGCTCATGCCAGCGACGGGCGGCGGCCAGCAACAGATCGCCCGGAGTTCCCCAGACGCCGTACGGATTGAGGTAGGCGAACGCCGTCCACGGCTCGGGCCGGGGCAGGATGACGAGCAGTTCCGGCTCCCCGAAGTGCGCCACGTCGTAGCTGTCGAGGTCGTAGCCTTCATCGCCGGTACCGAGCGTCTCAGGGTCCCGCCCCCAGATGCTGTATCCCGGCAGCCGGGCCAGTTCGGCATCGACATCGGCGTCCCGGGCCCAGGCGATCAGGTCGCCGGGCGTGCGATCGTGGTGGAAGCCCGGGTCGAGAACCGCCTCCCGGTGGAGCACCAGAACGGGATTGTGGTCCGGAAGAGCAGCACGCGCGGAACGCAAAAGCCGCCGCGCATCACCATCAGGCCGAACCACGACAACGGTCTCGTCGTGAACACGCACCTGCTCCGCCCGATAGGACTCGAGCCCCGCCGCCCGCAACATCTTCTCCACGGCGCCGATGTTAAGGAGCCCCACCAACGGACCACCGCACGCGATATTGCAAAGAAATCTTTGCAAAGATAGCTTTGCATCCATGATGGACGACGACGAGAGCATCGCGCTGGATCCGCGGACCCTGCGCGGACTGGCGCATCCCCTTCGGGTGCGGCTGTTGAACCTGCTCCGGGAGCGCGGACCCTCGACCGCCTCGCGGCTCGGGGAGCAGCTCGGGCAATCCAGCGGCGCCACCAGCTATCACCTCAGACAGCTTTCGCAGTACGGCTTCGTGGTCGAGGACGCCGAGCTCGGCACCGCCCGGGAGCGCTGGTGGCGGGCCGCCCAACAGCGGACCGTGCTCACGCCGGACGAGGGCCGCAAGTCATGGGAGCTGGCCGAGGGCTATCTGCGGTCCGTGGCCCAGGCCGACTTCCAGCGCACCGAAGCCGCCATCGCGAACCTTCCGGCCGTCTCGCGTGAATGGCAGGACGCGCTCTACCTCGGCACCGACATTCTTCGGCTCGACCCCACCCGGGCCGCCGAGTTGCGCGAGCGCATGTCCGCCCTGATCGCCGAGTACGGCGGCGGCGCTGACGGCGACCGCGTGGCCGTCCAGTGGCAGATCCTGCCCCTGAGCGACAGCTGATGCGACGGCCGCTGGCCAGTCTGCTGGTCGCCGAGTCGGTGTCGCTGATCGGCAGCCACGTGTCGAGCATCGCCGTTCCGTGGCTGGTGCTCACCACCACCGGGTCGGCGACCCGCGTCGGCGCCGTCGCCCTGGCCCAGACGCTGCCGTTCGTGCTGACCGGGATGTTCGGCGGGCCGCTCGTCGATCGGCTCGGCGCGCGCCGGGTGGCGATCTTCTCGGACGCCGCCGGCGCCGTCGTGGTCGCCCTGGTTCCTTTGCTGTACGTCCTCGGGCAGCTCTCCTTCGCCGCGATGATGACGATCGTCGCCGTCGCCGGAGCGTTCGGCGGGGCCACCAACACGGCCAAGCGCGCCCTCCTCCCCCAGGCCGCCGCCGGCACGCCCATGGCCCGCGCCACGGCTCTGTTCGACGGCATCGGCCGGGCCGCCATCCTGATCGGCCTCCCCCTCGGCGGCGTCCTGGTCGCGGCCGTCGGCCCGGCCGCCGTGCTCGCCATCGACGCCGCCTCGTTCGCCCTCTGCGCCGCGATACTCGCCGCCGGAGTGCGCGGCGGCGAAGTGACAGCCGGTGAGTCGCGGGAGAGCTACCTGTCCTCCCTCGCCGCCGGTTTCGCCTTCCTGCGCCGGGACCGCCTGGTCGCCGTCATCGTCGGTGTCCTCTTCTTCACCAACCTGGCCGACCAGGCGTACACCGTCGTCCTTGTTCCGGTCTGGGTCCGGGAGACCGGCGCCGGCCCGGCCGTCCTCGGCCTGCTCGGCGGCGTCTTCGGCCTGGGCGCCGTCCTCGGCTCGCTGATCTACGCGGCCCTCGCCACCCGGCTGCCGCGGATGCCCACCTTCGCCGTCTGCTTCCTGCTCGCCGGGTCGCCCCGGTTCTTCGCGCTCGCCTCGACCGGCCGCCTCTGGCCCGTCCTCGCCGTCGCGTTCGGCGCCGGTCTCGCCGTCGCCGCCGTCAACCCGATCCTGATGGCCCTCGGCTACGAACTCGTCCCGCCCGATCTGCGCGGCCGCGTGCTCGGCCTGGCCGTGGCCATCGGCTTCGCCGGCGTTCCCCTGGGCGGCCTGCTGGGCGGCCTCGCGGTCGACCGGGCCGGTCCCCGCGCGGCGCTGCTGATCGCGGGCGGTCTCTACCTGGCCGTCTCGCTTGTGCCGTTCGCCCTCGTGAAAAGACGGATAGACGACAGGAGCTTGGTGCCCGGCTAGGCGCTATCGGCCAACATATCCCCTGGTCCGCGCCTCGACTCGGCCCCAAACTGAACGCCATGCCGTCACGCCGGAAGCCCAGGCCCGCCGCTCGGCCCGTACGTCATGAGGGCGCACGCACCACCCGGCTGATAGTCGGCCTGGTCCTGGTCCTGGGAACCCTGTTCCTCGCCGCCTACACCGCCGCCAGCTAGAACCTGAGCAGCGAGCGGTAGACCCGCAGCGCGTCGCCGACCGGGCCGAAGTGCGACGACGCGTTGTCGTTCAGATACGTCGTGGCGATCTCCACCTGCGAGTACGGGTGGCCCGCGCGGGCCGCCTCGACCAGCACGTTCATCTCGTACTCGAAGCGGTCGCCGGGCACCGTGAGCAGCCACGGGATCAGGTCGCCGGGATAGCCGCGCAGGCCGGTCTGCGTGTCCCGCACCGACCGGCCGGTGGTGGCCCGGAACAGCAGCCGGGTCAGCGCGTTGCCGACCTGGCTGCGCCACGGCATCCGCCGGACCCGCCGCACGCCCAGGACCGTGTGACCGGTCTTCTCGACGAGGGCCGCCACCCGCGCGATGTCGGCGACATCGTGCTGCCCGTCCGCGTCCGCGCACACCACCGAAGAGCCCGGAAAGGCCGAGGCGATGTGCCGGAATCCCGTACGCAGTGCGACGCCTTTGCCGGCATTCCGGGAGTGCCGCAGAACCGTGCAGGGCAGCCCGGTGACGGGCGGCGAGCTGCCGTCGTCGACCACCACGACCGGGCCATCGATCCGGGCCACCAATTCCGGCAAGTGGGACGACGGCTGATAGACAGGCAGGAGCAGCACCATGGGCGCTCCTATACCCCACGGCGCAACAACGCCACCATCCGTCGCTCGCGGCGGAGCAACTCCTGCGGATCCCGTACGCCGAGGAACCCGATCCGGGACGCGGCCCTCATCCCGTACTCGTAAAGCGGCGACGAGCCGGCGGCCGGAATGCCCAGAAGGGCCCCGCCCCGCAGCCCGAGGACCTTGCCGGCCAGATAGCGGACGCGCGGCAGATGCCAGGCGTGGGTGACCACCCCGAGCGGCCGGGACGGGCCGAGGCCGAGGCCGTCGAGCAAGCCGCCGGCCGAGATGTGCATCAGGTTCTCCAGCGTGCTGCGCGAATGGCACTCGGCGCGCAGCTCGGCCACCTCGTCCAGGCCGGCGTCGCGGGCCGCCCTCAGCATCAGCGCGGCCTCGCGGCAGTCCGGCGGCGGCTCGGGGGCGCCGTCGCGGACCTGCGCCCAGCCGCCGCTGAAGATGATCCGCGACGGGCGGGCGCCGGCCTCGACGTGCGAGATCGCCGCCCGCACCCGGGCCACGCTGCCGGCAGTGAGCCCCGCGGGCGTCACCCCGTTGCCGAGCACCAGCAGCGCGGCCGCTACGCGATCTGCTGCCACCAGCCGTCCACCGCCGGCGGGTTGTCGACGTCGACGCGCTCGCCCGGGCGGGGCACGGCGAGACGTACACCCCGGGCCTTGGCCTCGGCCCACGCGCGGTCGGCCGGCTCGGGCCACTCGTGCAGCGCCAGGTTGAACGTCGCCCAGTGCACCGGGATCATCAGGCCACCCTTGACGTCGACGTGGGTCGCGACGCCGTCCTCGGGCACCATGTGGATGTCCGGCCACGCGTCGCCGTACGCGCCGACCTGCACCAGCGTGACGTCGAACGGGCCGTGCTCCTCGCCGATCCGGGCGAAGCCCGGGAAATAGCCGGTGTCGCCGGAGTAGAAGACCTTGCGGGTGGGGCCCTTGATGGCCCAGCTGGTCCAGAGCGTCTCGTCGCGGCCCAGGCCGCGCCCCGAGAAGTGCCGGGCCGCGGTCGCCACGAACTCGATGCCGGCGACCTTGTGGGTGTCGTTCCAGTCCATCTCGACGATGCGGGTGGCCGGCACGCCCCAGCGCTCCAGGTGAGCGCCGACGCCCAGCGGGACCAGGAACGGCGCCGCCTGCAGGTCGACCAGGTTGTGGATGGTCTCCATGTCGAGGTGGTCGTAGTGGTCGTGCGAGATCAGCACCGCGTCGAGCGGCGGCAGGTCGCGCAGCGCGACCGGCGGCTCGTGCAGCCGCTTGGGGCCGGAGAGGCGCGAGGGTGAGCAGCGCTCGCTCCACACCGGGTCGAGCAGCACCCGCCTGCCCTCGATCTCGACCAGCGCCGAGGAGTGGCCGTACCAGGTGACGTGCAGGCCGTCGGCGGTGGCGCCCGGGTCGGGAGTGACCAGCGGGATCGGCTGGTGCGGGTGGCGGCCGTCGCGGTCGCGCAGGGTGGCGGCCAGCAGCCGCGGCATCGAGGAGAACGCGATCTCGGTGGCCGGCACCGTGTTGCGGAACTTGCCGTCGGCGTACTGCGGCGAGGCCTGCATGCGGGCCAGCCGATCGCCCTTGGCCTTGGCGCCCATCTGGCGGGGAATGTCTCTCGCCACCCAGACCGCCGCCGCGCCCAGAGCCAGCGCGATCAATGAACCCGTACGTCCTCGTTTCGCCATTAACCCAGTTTGACCTCTACGCGAGGGGCGCCGCCACCGAGGTGCTCAGGTTCCCCACAGTATTCGCCGGGTATGACACACTCTCTCGCCGTGACTGTCGACACCCTTCAAACCCAGCAGCAGCTGATCGTCCGTCAGCGTGTGCGGCTGATGGTCAACCAATACGAGATCCACGCCGTCACCCCCGACGGCCAAGAGGCCGGCATGCTCGCCTTCGCCCAGCAGAAGCGGATGGCGTTCAAGGAGCAGGTCACCCTCTACACCGACGACACCAAGACGACGCCGGTGCTGGGCTTCAAGGCCCGCCAGGTGATCGACCTGGGCGCCACCTACGACGTGGTCGACGCGAACGGCGCCCCGATCGGCCTGTTCCGCAAGAACTTCAAGGAGTCGCTGATCCGCTCGACGTGGCACCTCGAGCAGCCCGGCTTCGGCGACATGGTCGGCCGCGAGACCAACGCCTGGGTGGCCGTCCTGCGCCGCTTCGTCGAGAGCCTGTCCTGGCTCCCGTACCACTTCGACTTCGTGATCGCCGACCGTCCGGTCTTCTCGGTCGTGAAGAAGTGGGGCCTGCGCGACAAGTACGTCGTCACCATCCACGACCCCCGCGTCGACCGCCGCCTGGTCGCCGCCATGTCCGTCGCGCTGGACGCTCTCCAGGCCCGGTAACCTTCCCGGAATGGAAGATCCCCGGGCTCAGCGCCTCTTCGGCGAAAGTCTCGTCGCCCCTGGTGACCTGGCGTCGAGCCCGTTCCGGGTCGACCGCGACCGGATCGTCAGCTCACCGTTCTTCGCCCGGCTCGCCGGCGTCACCCAGGTCATCAGCCCGGGCGGCGCCGGCCTGCTGGTGCACAACCGGATGACCCACAGCCTCAAGGTCGCCCAGGTGGCCCGGGCCATCGCCGACCGGGTCGACCCGGCGCTGGCCGAGAAGCTCGGCGGCTGCGACCCCGACGTGGTCGAGGCGGCCGCCCTGGCCCACGATCTGGGCCACCCGCCGTTCGGCCACCTCGGCGAGCGGGTCCTCGACCGGCTGGCCCGCCACCGGCTGGGGCTCAACGACGGCTTCGAGGGCAACGCGCAGTCGTACCGCATAGTCACCAGCACCGAGAGCCGCGGCCAAACCACGTTGGGGCTCAATCTGACCAATGCCGTACGGGCGGCGATCCTCAAGTATCCGTGGACCCGCCGGGGCGAGGCGCGGTTCATGGACCCGCCGCCGCGCGGAGCGGCCCCGCCGGCCGACGACCCCGACGGCGGCTCGATGAAGTTCAACGCGTACTCGACCGAGGCGAAAGACATGCGCGCCGCCCGGGCCCCGTTCGCGGGCCGGGTCGCCGACTGGCAGCAGACGGTCGAGGCCTCGGTCATGGACACGGCCGACGACATCGCGTACGCCATCCACGACCTGGAGGACGTGCACCGCGTCGGCGTCCTCCAGCAGGGCGCGGTCGCCACCGAGCTGATGGCCTGGCAGCGCTGGGGCGCGTCGACCGACCTGAACCGGGCCGGCGGCGCCATCGAGTCGCTGCGCCGCCAGCTGCACCGCAAGGACGGCTGGATGGCCGACGACGACGCGTTCTCGGCCGCCGTCGAACTGGTCCGGGCCGAGCTGGTCGACGGCCTGCTGGCCCGCCCGTTCGACGGCTCGCTCGAGGCGGAGGCCCGGGTCGCGGCGTTCTCCGCCACCTGGACCCGCCGCCTGGTCGAGTCGTGCCGCACGACCGCCGACCCGGCGGTCCGCTCCGGCCACGTCCAGCTGGCCCCGGCCCAGTGGCACGAGGTGCAGATCCTCAAGTTCGTGCAGAACAGGTTCGTCCTGGCCCGCCCCGACCTGGCCCTGCACCAGCGCGGCCAGGGCCGCCTGCTGGCCTCGCTGGTCGAGGCGCTGAGCGCCTGGCTGACCGACCCCGACGAGGAGCAGCGCATCCCGCGCCGCCTCCAGGACCTGGTCGAGCTGGCCGAGGCCGAGCTGCCGGCCGGCACGCCGGAGCGCCCCCATCGGGCCCGCGGCCGAGCCGTGATCGACTTCGTCGCGGGCCTGACCGACCAGCAGGCGGTCGGCCTGATGGAGGCTCTCGGCGGCCGGTCACGCCAGCTGTGGACCGACGCTTTCGTGCTGTAGGAGATGCTTTACGAGCGCACCCTGTTGTCGAGTGGCGCGGGCTGGCTGGCCCACCACTCGGAAGGCACCTCGGCGTAGATCTCGTCCGCGAGCGCCTTCAGGTGGTCGCCCGTGGCGTGCCCGTGGTGAGCGTCCGCGAGTCCCTTGACCCTCACGTACCACTCGGCGATCTGTTCGCACTTGACCGATACTTGATAGTCCATACCCCGAGCCTAGGACCGCGGGCCATCACCCGCCCGGCAATGCTCGACCGGGTGACAGCGCCGGGCCGAACTCCCGGGCCAGCACCGCGCGGGTGACCTCGGCGCCGAGCCGGTCGCCCTGCACGGTCGCCCCCCGGTAGTGCACGCCGGCCCAGATCCGGGCCTCGATCAGCTCGGCCCGGGCCGCCCGCAAACTGGAGAAATGCCGGGTGGTGCCGGATTCCGCGCTGTACGCGCTGAACGACAGATCATCACGGCCGAAGTACGCCCGCAGCGCGGTCATGATCGCCGAGGTGTAGCAGGCGTGCCCCGACGGCCACTCCGGCGACGGGGCGGTGACCCGCAGCGGCGCCCACGCCGGGTCGGCCACAGTGGCCGGATTGCCGTCCGTGCCGGCCAGCGGGATCGAGGTGACCGGCCGCCAGAAGCTCCACTGCCGCTTCTGCCCGTAGCAGGCGATCATCGTGTCGGCGGTGGCGATGTCCACCATGGCCAGCATGCGCGCGGTCTCCAGCGGGCTCAGCCGGTGGCCGGCGGCCAGCCCCCGCTTGATGTACCACTCCACCTGCCGGTAGTCGTCCCACCAGATCGCCGCCTCGGTCTGATCCGGCGTCCGGGTCACGTTGGTGGCTTTCACCTCGTTGAACTGCCGGGCGTAGGCGGCGCTGCTCAGTGCGGGCGGCCCGGCGACCCGATAGGCGCCGGGGTTGTCGAGGGCGAACGGCCTCAGGAACGGGAACCAGCCGCCGGCCTGAACGAAGCCGGGCGGCGTGAGGCGGTACTGCCCGGGCGCCGTGCCGACCGGCCAGGTCGCGCTTCCGAAGGCCCCGTCACCCTCCCGCGCCGCGATCATCGCCGCGGCCGCGGCCTCGCCGACCCGGATGCCGTTGCGCTTGGCCGCCCCGTCCCCGATCGCGGCCAGCGCCTCGTCGTACCGGGTCCGCAGCGCGCCGGCCTGCCCCGGGAAGAGCGAAAGCAGCACCCGATAGGCCGAGGCGGCCACCGCCGCCGGCGTCGAGTCACCCCGCTGCGCGGCCGGGGCGGCCAGATAAGGCTCGTACGGCGTGCCGGTGATCGCGTTGACCGCGTCGTACACCGCCCCCTGCACCATGGCGAAGCTGCGCACCCCGGCCGTCGGCGACTGCCGCCCGACCTCGTAGATGGCGGTCTGAGCATGAACATTCCAGGCGAGCACGGCATCGGACCGCCCCGCCGCCGACGACGCCCCAGGCGTCAGAACGGTCAGGCCGAGCACCGCCACGGCCGCCGCCACCAGAAATCCGCGTAAACGCATTCGGTAGCCCATGGCTCCCCAGCATCGAAGCCACCGAATATCACCTCAACCCCGTCGCGCGAGGACGTCCGTTTCCGAGGGCGATATGACAGTCAGGCCGGCGGGTCGTCCCGGTAGAGACGCGCCTTGACGCCCCGGCCACCCCAGCGGGTCGCGGTGAGTTCCGGCCGCGGCCGGAGTTGCCCGATGCCCGGCGCCGGTTCGTCCCAGTCGGCGACCGACGCGAACGGCTCCGGAGCGTTCCGGGTTTCGGCGGCGCGGCCCTCTCGGACGACCTTGGCCGGGTCGAAGCGCGTTTCCTGGGCCACGTGGCAGTCGTCCGCCCGGAACGCGACCAGGGTGCCGCATTTCTCGCAGGCGATGCAGGGATCCCACCCGACCAGAGACCAGCAGCCGATCAGCACCAGGTCGTGGACGAAGCGAGTGCCGCGCACGTCCCCCGGTGACAGCACGAACGTACCCGTGATCCGCTCACGGCCGTACGCGGCTTCGTCGACGGCGTAGGTGCCCGGAGCGAGCAGCGGCGGGTTCACGCGATGGTGGTTCAGCAACGACGGATGGGGCTGGTCCGGCAGATCCACCAGCCGCACCGCGACGCTCAGCGGGTTTCCGCACGTCGCGCACCTGAAGCCGTCCACGGTGGCAGTGTGACCGATCCGGCGTTCACCGCACCAGCAGGTTTTCCAGGCGTTCCAGTTCTTCCGCCGGGTCGACGGCCAGGCCCATGTGGACCGGGCCGGCGCGCAGGATGGTGCTCCGGGGGGCCACCAGCCAGCGGAAGCGCTCGCCCTGGCTCATGGCGGCCGCGGCGCCGGCTCCCGTGCATGTGGCCGACCACGAGGCCAGCGCCTCGCCGATCGCCTTCGCGTCGGCCGACGGGTCGAGGGCCCGCAGCCGTTCCTCGTGCAGGTGGGTGCGGGCCTCGAGGAAGTCGCGGCGCTGGCAGTAGAGGACCACGCCCACGTTGATCAGCTCGCCCCGCTCGATGCGCGGGACGGCCTGGATGACGGCGTACTCGTACGGGACCCTCATGGCAGCCACGCCTCCGGCTCGGCCGCGCGGGCGGTCAGATGCGTTATGTAGGCGTCCTTGTCGCCGTCGTCGAGCCACTCGTCCGGAACCAGGCCGACCGCCTCGCGGATCAGCGAAGGGGTGATCCGTTCCGCCAGCGCCGGACCCTCCGTGGCCAGGGCCGTGGCGTACGGCTTCAGCACGTGGTCGTCCCACTTGTACGGACGGTGGACCACCGCCGCGGCGCGGGGCCAGTTGTGGTGGAAGTAGAGGGTCGCGCCGTGGTCGATCAGCCAGAGGGCGTTGTGCCAGATCAGCAGGTTGGGGTTGCGCCAGCTGCGGTCGACGTTCTCGACGAAGGCGTCGAAGGCCAGCACCCGTGAGGCCAGCCCGGCCTCGACCGGGTGGGCCACCGGGTCGTAGCCGAGCGCGCCGGGCAGGAAGTCCATGCCCAGGTTGGCCCCGGCGCTCGCCTTGATCAGCTCCTGGACCTCCTCGTCGGGCTCGGCCCGGGCCACGACCGGGTCGAGGTGGACGACGGCCAGGTCGGGCACGGGCAGGCCGAGGCGCCGGGCCAGTTCGCCCGAGATCACCTCGGCCACGAGCGCCTTGGGGCCCTGCCCGGCGCCGCGGAACTTGACCACGTACGTGCCGAGGTCGTCGGCTTCCACGACGCCGGGCAGCGAGCCGCCCTCACGCAGGGGTGTGACATAGCGGATGGCGGTGACCTCACGTAGCACGTGGATCACTCTATAAAGGGCCCTGCTTCCGCAGATCGTCGACCTTGCTCATGGCCGAGCGCAGGTCGGACAGCCACTCCTCGGTGTGCTGGCCGACGAGCTTCACACACCAGGCCAGCGCCTCGGAGCGCGAGCGGGCCACGCCGGCGTCGACCAGCGTGTCGAGGATCTGCCGCTCGGGCTGGCGCAGCCGGGTCATCACCGGCGCGGCCAGGTGGGTGAACAGTTCGTTGGTGTCGCCGCAGCGCACCCCCCAGGCGACCTTGCGCTGATAGCGGTGCTCGATCTGGCGGGCCACCCGCATGCGGTCGTTGCGGGTGTCCTCGCGGAACTGGTTGATCCGGCCGGCGTGTGCGGCCGCCCGGTCGGCGTCGGTGGCGCTCTCGCCCAGGTCGGGCGCGGCCACCCGGCCCCAGATGATGATCTCGTCGCGGTCGACGACGACCTCGGGCCGCTCGGTGAACCAGCCGTCGGTCACCGCGCCGGCCACCCAGGCCGCGGCGTCGTCGGCGTTCGGCGGTTCGACCCGTCCCGGCGGTCCCTGTCGGAATCTCATTGCTGAACCTCCCCGGTAAGCGTGATTACAAAATTACACGCTTACGCCGGAGCCGCCAGCCCCCCGAACAAGACGTCGAGACGGCAGACTGGGGCGATGGAGCTGCCGATCAATCCACCGGTCAAGCCGATGCTCGCCAAGCCCGTCGCCGAGATCCCGCCCGGACAGCTCTACGAGCCCAAGTGGGACGGCTTCCGGTCGATCATCTTCCGCGACGGGGACGAGGTGGAGATCGGCAGTCGCAACGAGAAACCGATGACCCGCTACTTCCCCGAGGTCGTCGAGGCCGTGCTGGCCAACTTCCCGGAGCGGGCGGTGATCGACGGCGAGGTGATCGTGGCCGACACCGAGCGCAACACCCTCGACTTCGAGGCCCTCCAGCAGCGCATCCACCCCGCCGCGAGCCGGGTGAAACTTCTCAGCGAGCAGACCCCGGCCGGTTTCGTGGCCTTCGACCTGCTGGCGCTCGGCGACGAGGATCTGACCGAGCTGCCCTTCGCCGAGCGCCGCGCGCGGCTGTCCGAGGCCCTGAAGAGCGCCAAGCCTCCGGTGTACGTCACCCCGGCCACCGACGACATGGAGACCGCGCGGCGCTGGTTCGCCGAATTCGAGGGGGCCGGGCTCGACGGGCTGATCACGAAGCCGAAGGATCTGGTCTACCAGCCCGACAAGCGGGTCATGTTCAAGGTCAAGCACAAGCGCACGGCCGACTGCGTGGTCGCCGGATATCGGGTGCACAAGTCCGGCGACGACCGGATCGGCTCGCTGCTGCTCGGTCTCTACGACGAGCGCGATGTGCTCGTGTCGGTCGGCGTCATCGGGTCGTTCCCCATGGCCGTACGGGAAGAGCTCTTTCAGGAACTTCAGCCTCTGGTGACGACCTTCGAGGGCCATCCGTGGAACTGGGCGGCCCACGAGCAGGGCGAGCGCACGCCGCGCAAGAACGAGGTGAGCCGCTGGAACAACGGCAAGGACCTGTCGTTCACGCCGCTGCGGCCGGAGCGGGTGGTCGAGGTCCGCTACGACTACATGGAGGGTCTGCGGTTCCGCCACACCGCCCAGTTCGAACGGTGGCGTACCGACCGTGAGCCCCGCTCGTGCACCTACGAGCAGCTGGAACGCCCGGTCCAGTTCAATCTGGCCGAGGTACTGACCAGCCGCTGACCGCGGATTGTCAGACTCACCGGATAGCCTTCGAGGGACAGTCCGCCGACGAAAGGTCCACCGTGCGCCGCTCTCTCCTGGCCGTCGCCGCCGCGCTGGTGGTCACCGTCTCGGGCTGCACTGTGCCCTCGTTCGCCCCGGACGGCTCCGGCAAGTCCACGCCGGCCCCGCAGAGCACGTCCTCCTCCTCGGCGCAGGCGACCGGCACCGACTGGCAGCCCTGCCCCGAGATCCCCGATCAGCTGGTGGGCCGGGGCGCGGCCGGCATGACGTACGACTGCGCCAAGGTCTCCGTCCCTCGCGACTGGTCCGACCCGGGCAACGGCGAGACCTATGCGATCGCGATGATCCGCATCCGCTCGGCCACCCAGAAACAGCGGACCGGCTCGCTGCTGATCAACCCGGGCGGGCCGGGCGGCTCCGGCATCGACACCGCGGTCTACCTGTCGTTCGGCCAGCAGTTCGGCGGCCTGCCGACCGAGATCACCGACAAGTTCGACATCATCGGCTTCGACCCGCGCGGCGTCGGCCGTTCCGACCCGGTCAAGTGCATCAGCTCGCAGGACCAGGACGCCAGCTTCGCCGCGGTGCCCGACCCGGTCAGCCAGGCCGACTACAACGAGCTCGTCACGCTGAACCGGAAGATCGCCGACGGCTGCGCCCAGAAATACGGTCCGGCCCAGCTGGCCACGTTCTCGACCGTGCAGGCGGCCAAGGACATGGACGCGATCCGCGGCGCGGTCGGCGACGAGAAGCTGACCTACCTGGGCTATTCGTACGGCACACTGCTCGGCGCCACGTACGCCCAGCTCTTCCCGGCCAAGATCCGGGCGCTGGTGCTCGACGGCGCGGTCGATCCGAAGCAGAGCTTCATCGAGGGCTCGGAGAGCCAGGCCAAGGGCTTCGAGCGCGCTTTCACCAACTTCACCAACTGGTGCAAGGCCAACACGGCCGACTGCCCGATCGCACCGGACGCGCGCAAGGCCGTCACCGACGCGCTCAAGGCGGCCGACACCAAGCCGGTCAAGGGCGCCGACGGCCGCAACGCCACCTCGGGCTGGATCTTCGTGGCCGTGGTGTCCTCGCTCTACACCGAGACCGGCTGGACCGCCCTGGCCAAGGCGATCGCCGACCTCAAGACCGGTGACGCCGAGGGCGTGTTCGAGCTCGCCGACCAGTACGCCGAGCGCAAGCCCGACGGGACATACAGCAACCTGTTCGACGCCAACCTGGCCGTGAACTGCTCCGACACCAAGGACGCGCCGACGGTCGAGGAGGTGCGCCGGCTCCAGGGCGAGTGGCGCAAGAAATACCCGCTGTTCGGCGGCTCGCTCGCGGTCGGCATGCTGCCCTGCGCCGTCTGGAAGGGCGACCGCGACCCCTACCCGGCCGCCGCCGCCGTGGGCGCCCCGCCGATCGTGGTGGTCGGCACGACCGGCGACCCCGCCACGCCGTACGAGAACACCGCCGATCTGGCCTCGATGCTCGGCGTCGGTCACGTGCTGACCTGGGAGGGCGAGGGCCACACGGCCTATCCGAGCACGCCGTGCATCGTGCAGGCGGTCGACGGATATCTCATCGATCTGAAGGTGCCGCAGGAGGGGCTGCGCTGTCCGGCGAAGTGATCCCCTGATTCGCCGCCATCTGCTCGAGCAGGGCCCGCACGTGCCGCAGGTTCTGCTTGAGCTCCTCCTGCTCCTCGTGCCGGAAGACGTCCCGGTCGACGATGAGCTTGCTGGCGAAGTGCGCGGTGATCAGCGGGATCACGACCAGCACCATGAGCGAGATCAGCAGCCCGGCGATCACCCGGCCCGGCCACGACGCGGGCGAGATGTCGCCGTACCCGACGGTCGACGCGGTGACCACGGCCCACCAGATCGCGTCGCCCAGCGACTTGCCCTCCTCGAACAGGGAGAAGAGCACGCCGCAGACGACGATCAGGATGGCGTACGAAAGAATCAGCGTGCCCGGCGAGTTGGCCAGCCAGACGATCCCGCGATAAACCCGCGTCAGCGGCGTGAGCAGCACCTTCATGGCCAACATCGTGCCCGAGCAACGATCGGAAAGGGAGAGGTGCCGATGTTCCGGATCGCCGAGCGGGCCGATGTCCCCGCGATTCTGGCCCTGTTGGCCGATGACGAGATCAGCCGTTCGCGCGGTTCCGTCTCGGAGGAGGTCGACGCCGCGATCTGGGCCGCCTTCGAGCAGATCGACGCCGACCCGAACAACGAGCTGATCGTCGGCGACGACGGCGAGATCATCGCCACCTGCCAGCTCACCTTCATCCCCGGCCTGAGCCGGGGTGGCACCCGACGCATGACCATCGAGGCGGTCCGGGTCCGTGCCGACCGTCGCGGCAGCGGTCTGGGCCGGGCCATGATGGCGTACGCCATGACGCGCGCCCGGGAGCGGGGCGCCGGCCTCGTGCAGCTCACGACCGACAAGCGCCGCACCGAGGCGCGGCGCTTCTACGAGTCGCTGGGCTTCACGGCCTCCCACGAAGGCATGAAGCTAGTCCCAGGTCTGGGCTAGACGGTCGAAGATCTCGGGGTCGCTGTGCGGCGGGATCACGCACAGCAGGTGGCCGCCCGGCGCCCGCAGGGTCACGCACCCGAGCCAGCGGCCCTCCTCGACCGCGCCGAGCCCGATGAGCCGGGCCGTCTCGGCCTCGACGTCGTCGGTCTCGATGTCGAAGTGGTAGCGCGGCGCGTCGTCGACGGCCTGCACCGCCAGGTTGTGGTCGGGCAGCACCCCGCGCAGCGAGATGAACTGCTCCTCGCCGGGCACGGGCTGCGCCGGTACGCCGAGCGCCCGCGACCAGAAGTCGGCGGCCTGGGGCGCCTCGTCCCGGGGCGTGTCGATCAGGAAGGTCGAGAGTCGACTGCGATGTGCCATGAGCGCGTAGTCTCCCGATCCGCGCCCGTTCAATCCACAGGTTTCCCGGCCCCGCGCTCAGTGTGAGGAGCGCAATCCCGCCACCAGCAGCCCGACCAGCCGCCGGGCGTCGTACCGGATGTTCTTCCCGGCGCCCGCGCAGAGGCTGCCGACCCCGCGCATCAGCTCGTACGGGTCCTGGTCGCCCCGGATCTCCCCGGCTGCCGCGGCCGCCGTGAGCAGCTCGGCGCAGACCGGCACGAGCCGTTCCACGAAGTACGAGTGCAGCGGGTCGTAGCAGGGGTCGTCCGACTGCAGCACCGCCGCCAGCCCCTGCTTGGTGATCACGAAGTCGACGAACACCTCGATCCAGCGTTCCAGCGCCGCGTACGGCGTAGGCCCCTCCGCCACCAGCACCGGCCCGGCCTCGGCCAGCGCCTCCACCTGATGCCGGTAGACCGCCACGATCAGGTCGGCCCGGGTCGGATAGTGCCGGTAGATGGTCGCCGTGCCGACCCCGGCCGCGGCCGCGATGTCCCGGATCGGCGCCTCGACCCCTTCGCTGACGAAGACCGAGGCGGCCGCCTCGAGCAGGGTGGCCGCGTTGCGCCGAGCGTCGGCGCGCTGGGGTCTGTCGCTCACGACACACTTCCTCCGCTAAACGGGACAGTGTCCCGTATCGTCAATCGGGACAACGTCCCACTTACCAAGGATGCCTCATGACTCCGATCGTCTCGGTGAAGCCTGTCGCGTTGCCCGCTCCGGGCCGCGGCCAGGACCTGCACGTGCGGGTGACCGCGCCGCTGACCGGCCACGACCTGCCGGTCCTGCTCTTCTCGCACGGCTTCGGCTCGTCGCTGGACGGCTACGGCCCGCTGGCCGACCACTGGGCCGGGCAGGGCTTCGTGGTCCTCCAGCCCACCTATCTCGACTCCCGCACGGTCGGCCTGGCCCCCGAGGACCCGCGCACGCCGAACATCTGGCGGTTCCGGATCGACGACGCGAAACGCACCCTCGACCACCTCGGCACGCTGGAGGCGGCCGTCCCCGGGCTCGCCGGCCGGGTCGACCACGACCACATCGTCGCCGCCGGGCACTCGTTCGGTGGCCAGACCACCGGCGCGCTGCTGGGCCTGCGCGTCTTCGGCGAGGACTTCCGCAACCCGCGCGTTCGCAAGGGCGTGCTGCTGGCCACGGCCGGCCGGGGCGGCGACGACCTGACCCCGTACGCGACCGAGCACTTCCCCTATCTCAACCCGGACTTCGGGCACATGACCGCGCCGGCCCTGGTCGTCGCCGGCGACAAGGACCAGAACTTCCTGACGACCCGCGGCCCCGACTGGATGGCCGACCCCTACCTGCTGGCTCCGGGACCCAAGACCCTGCTGACTTTGTACGGCGCCGAGCACTCGCTCGGCGGCATCCCCGGATACGAGGCCCGCGAGACAACCGACGAGGACCCGTCCCGGCTCGCGCTGCTGCAGCGGCTCACCACGGCCTATCTGCGCGGCGAGGACCTGCCGGACCCGGGCGGCCTGGGACGCCTGGAGACCAAGTAGTCACTGGCCCTCCCAGTTGGCCTTGTTCATCTTGCTGGGCTGCACGCGGGGCGGCTCGCCCGGCATCTTCGGGTGGTCGGGCGGGTAGGGCAGGTCGCCCAGGCCGTCCTTCTCGTCGCGGGCCGACCACTCCAGCAGCGGCGTGATGTCGTGGGCGACGTCGTCGATCGCCGCGTGCGGGTCACCGATCTCGGCGAAACGCTTCGGCACGGTACGCAGATCGAAGTCGTCCGGCTCCACATCGGCCAGCTCGTCCCAGGTCACGGGCGCGGAGGCGGTGGCCCGCCCGTTGGCCCGCAGCGAATAGGCACAGGCGATGGTGCGGTCACGCGCCATCTGGTTGTAGTCGATGAAGACCCGCTCGCCCCGCTCCTCCTTCCACCAGGCGGTGGTGATCGCCTCGGGCCGGCGCCGCTCCACCTCGCGGGCCAGGGCGATCGCCGCCCGCCGCACCTGCACGAAATCCCACCGGGGCTCGATGCGCACGTAGACGTGGACGCCCCGCCCACCCGACGTCTTGGGGAAGCCCACCCAGCCCAGATCGCCGAGAACCTCCCGGATCACCCCGGCCGCGGTCACCACGTCACCGAAGTTCGTCCCCGGCTGCGGATCGAGATCGATGCGCAGCTCGTCGGGCTGGTCGGGAGCGGCCGCCCGCACCGGCCACGGATGGAAGACGATGGTCCCCATCTGCGCGGCCCAGGCCACGTGCGCCAGATCGACCGGGCACAGCTCCTCGGCCGTACGCATGCTCGGGAATGTGATCGTCGCCCGCTCGATCCAGTCGGGCACACCGCGCGTCCCGATCCGCTTCTGGAAGAAGGTCTCGCCTTCGATCCCGTCCGGAAAGCGCTGCAGTGTCGTCGGCCGGTCCTTCAGCGCCCGCATGATCCCGTCACCGACGGCCACGTAGTAGCCGAAGACATCGCGCTTGGTGTATCCCTTAGCCGGGAACACAACCTTGTCGGGGCTGCTCAGCCGCACCGTGTGGCCGGCGATCTCATGCTCTTCCGCTGCGGCTTTGGGCATACCCCAGACCTTAAGCCCTGCGTACGACACCCGCGGGACGGAACCTATCCCAGGTCGTGTTCCTCCAGCCCGCGCATGATCAGCCTCCGCATCGATCCGAAGCCGTGAAGATCCACGTTTGACGACAGATCCGCAACCCTCACGCAGCACGGGCTCCACGTCGATGCCCCGCGCGCGGGCCTCGTCGCACAACGACCAGATCGCCATCAGCTCGTCACGCGGATCGGCGCCCTGGTCCATCGCGGAGTCTCCAGCGCGGCACCCGCCCCGGTTGCCACTCCGGCCTCGTCCACCGGCCGCGGGGCATGCTCGAGCTCAGCCAGCCAGTCCGGGGCGTCCAGGTCCACCGGCCGGATCAGGATTTCCCGCAGCAACTCGTCGATCACGGTGACATCCGCCCGGACCCCCGCAAGATTCATGCCGCCATTCTGGCTTCCCGCCAGGACTCCGAGAACGCCGAAGGCCGCCCGGCGGGCGCCGGGCGGCCTTCGTTGTGGCGGACGATCAGGCGCTGCGACGGCGCCGGGTGTAGAAGACGGAAGCCGCGCCGGCGGCGACCAGCAGGCCACCCAGGGCCACCAGCGTGCTCATCGGCGCGCCGGTCACCGGCAGGGCTCCACCGGCGCTGACGCCGCCGCCCGGGGCCGTGGTGGCCGGAGCCGCGCCGGCCGGGGTCTCGGCCGGGACGGTGTCCGTGTTGGCGGTCGGCGTGGTGGTGGCCGGGGTGCTCGGCGTGGCCGAGCTGGGGGCCGGCGTGGTCGGGGCCGGGCTGCCGTAGCCCGGGTTGCCGCGGGTCGGGGTCTCGTCGTCGGGAGCCTCGGTGCCGTATCCGGCGGCGCCTCCGGGACGGCCCGGGTCGGTCGTGGTGGCGGCGACCATCGGCTGCGGAGCCTGGTCGGCGGTGGCCACGGCGGGCGAGCCGCCGAGGGCCAGCGCGGCGGCGACGGTGAGGCCGGCGGTGGGCAGTCCGACGGCGACGATCCGGCGAAGTGAGCTCATGAGGAGTTAATCCGTTCTCTGGCGGTGTTCATGGTCCGAGAGGGGAGCTTAGCGGCAAATGCCCGATTTACCCTTTAAGACGCCTCGGCGGGTCATCATCCCGGAAGACCACCGAAACGGTGACTCCGCCACAGATGGGACAAAGCGAACATTTTGCCCTCGAACTTGGGGTCGGCCGCGAAGAGTTCGCCGCTGTACGGGGCTCGCAGCCGCACACTGGCGCCGGAGTTCAGATAGACCGACACCACGGTGCGCGCGCCCCGCCGCTCGGCCCGCATGTCGGCCACGTCGTCCCAGGTGGCTACGCCGTCCGCGAACACCGAACGGGTCCGGATGCCGCCCGAACTGATCTGCGTGCCCGTCCGCCCGCGGGCCGCCAGCCCGATCAGGGCTCCGGCCACCGCCGGCCCGGCCGCCACGAAGGCCCACCCGGGCCCGTTCGGCAGGGCAAGATCAGCCCAGGTCAGGACCGCTACGAGCAGCCAGAGGCCGACGTTCGCGATCGAGCCGAGAAAGAGCCCTCGCCCGAGGGCCTGCTGCCAGGTGGGCCGGAACAGCGCCGCCGATGCATCGTCCATGCCCTGGTTCAACGGACGTCCGGGACCACCGGGCCGCACCCCCGGTGCGTCGTACCTTTGAAGCATGGCAACGAACGACACCACCCTGCCCACCACCGAGGACGAGTGGCGGGTCCGCCTCTCCCCCGACGAGTTCCGGGTGCTTCGCCAGGCGGGCACCGAGGCCCCCTGGTCCGGGGAGTACGTCGACACCAAGACCGAGGGCATGTACAACTGCCGCGCGTGCGGCGCCGCGCTCTACCCCAGCGACGACAAGTTCGACTCGCACTGCGGCTGGCCCTCGTTCGACGACGCGATCCCCGGCGCGATCAAGGAGATCAACGACTACAGCCACGGCATGGCCCGTACGGAGATCCGCTGTGCCAACTGTGACTCGCACCTGGGCCACGTCTTCCGCGGCGAGCACATGACCGCGAAGAACACCCGGCACTGCGTCAACAGCCTGTCGATCCGCCTGGAGCCGAAGGCCTAGGAACGCACCGAAGGCGCCTGGCCGGCCAGCTCCACAGCCTCGACATCGTCGTCGAGCGGCCCGCCGGGCACCGGCGTCGCCACGCTCACGTCGAGCGCGGCCGTGTCGAAGGCGACCAGGAACGGCGGCCGGCCCTGGCTGGCCGCGTAGATGCGCCCGATGTACTCGCCCAGCAGACCCAGGCAGATCAGCTGGATGCCGCCGAGCAGCAGCACCGCCACGTAGAGCGAGGTCCAGCCGGGCACCACCGCGTCGGCCAGCCATGTGATCAGCGCGACGACCATCAGCACGACACAGATGAAGAAGCTGAACAGCCCGAGCCAGGTCGCGATCTTCAGCGGGGCCGCCGAGAAGCTGGTGACGCTGTCGAGCGTCAGCTTGATCATCTTCGACAGCGGGTATTTCGTCTCGCCGGCCACCCGCTCGGCCCGCACATAGGGCACCTCGGCGCTGCTGAAGCCCAGCGACGGCACGATCAGCCGGTAGACCGGGCGCGGCTCGGGCAGCCCGTTGAGCACGTCGACCACGGCCCGGCTCATCAGGCGGAAGTCGCCGGCCTGGTCGGAGACCCACGGGCCGACCAGCTTGCGCATCACCCGGTAGTAGAGGCCCGCGGTCTGGCGCTTGAACGCCGTGTCGGTGCTGCGGTCGCTGCGCACCCCGTAGACCACGTCGACCTTTTCGCGGCGGGCCGCGGCCAGCATCTCGCCGATCACCTCGGGCGGGTCCTGGAGGTCGGCGTCGATGCTCACCACGTACGCGCCCTTGGCCGCCCGCAGCCCGGCCCGCAGCGCCGTCTGGTGCCCGACGTTGCGGCGCAAGGCCACCACGCGCAGCTGCGGCCACTCGGCGCGCAGCTGCATCAGCCGCGAGACGGTCGCGTCGCTGCTGCCGTCGTCGACGGCCACCACCTCGTACGAGTCGCCGAGCCCGTCCAGCACCGGGCGCAGCCGGCCGACGAAGTGGTCGACCGCCTCGCGCTCGTTGTACATCGGCGTGACCACGGAGAGTGTCACCTGTGACCGGAGCATGAGTGACCTCTTCCTGCTAGCGCCATCCGTCGGCGGGAAGACTAGCTTTGCGTGGCAACCGCCGTCTGCCCTGCCTGTGCGGCTTGCCCGGTGCGAACCATTTCCTCGACCACGTACCGCAGGCCGTCACCCGAAGTCTGCCAGCCCGACGAGGACGCGACGACCCATCCGTCACCCAACTCGGGGGCGTACGTGTCGCCGGAAACCGCCAGGTCGAGGCGGGTGCGGAGGATGTGGCCGGCCACCGGCAGGAAGGCCGCGTACACGGACTCCCCGCCCATCACCCAGACCTCGCCTGTGAGGTCCACCTCCTCCACCGAGTGGGCGACTTCCGCCCCTTCGGCCGACCACGAAGGGTCACGGGTCAGTACCACGTTGCGCCGGCCCGGCAGCGGCCGGAAGCGCGGCGGGAGCGAATCCCACGTCGCCCGCCCCATCACCACGGTCGCGCCGACGGTGCGCTCCCGGAACATCCGCTGGTCGTCCGGGAGCCGCCACGGGATCTTCCCGTTCGCGCCGACCACCCGGTCGCGCGCCTCGGCCCAGATCATGTGCACCGTCATACCGCCACCGGCGCCTTCAGCGCGGGGTGGTGCTGATAGCCCACGACCTCGAAGTCCTCGTACTCGTAGTCGAACAGCGACGGCGCCGGTTTCAACGCCAGCTGAGGGAACTCGTACGCCGAGCGGGACAACTGCTCGCGTACCTGGTCGACGTGGTTGTTGTAGATGTGGCAGTCGCCACCGACCCAGATGAAGTCGCCCGGCAGCAGACCGGCCTGGTCGGCCACCATGCGGGTCAGCAGCGCGTAGCTGGCGATGTTGAACGGCACGCCCAGGAACAGGTCGGCGCTGCGCTGGTAGAGCTGGCAGGAGAGCCGGCCGTCGGCCACGTAGAACTGGAACATCGCGTGGCACGGGGCCAGCGCCATCTCCGGCAGGTCGGCCACGTTCCAGGCCGAGACGATCATCCGGCGCGAGTCGGGGTCGCGCCGCAGCGTCTCGAGGATGCCGCTGATCTGGTCGATGTGGCCGCCGTCCGGTTTCGGCCAGGAGCGCCACTGCACCCCGTAGACCGGGCCCAGCTCGCCGGTGGGCGAGGCCCACTCGTCCCAGATGGTCACCCCACGCTCGCGCAGCCAGCCGACGTTGCTGTCGCCCCGCAGGAACCACAGCAGCTCGACCGCCAGCGACTTGAAGTGCACCCGCTTGGTGGTGATCAGCGGGAAGCCGGCCGACAGGTCGTAGCGCAGGCGCTCGCCGAACAGGCTGACCGTGCCGGTGCCGGTGCGGTCGCTTTTCGGGGTTCCGGTGGTCAGGACCCGGCGCAGCAGGTCCTCGTACTGGGTGTCGACGGGCATGGCAGCCAAACTACCCGCCGGGCGGGCCCACACAGGGGTGGGACCGTCCGGCGGGTCCCGGTAGCGGCCGGCAACCGGGATCTCTCCGCCCCCTGGTGGCCGGGGGCAGAAGGAACCTAGCTGGCCCAGCTGTCCGACATCTGTGGGATGTGCTCGTTGAGCGACTGCAGGTCCCGCTGGGGCCGGTTCTGGTCGGGCGGCGGCGCCTGGTCGGCGACGAAGCCGAGGTCGGCGCCCATCTGCTGCCACCGTTCGTAGAGGATCTGGTCCTGAAGGACGGCGCGGACGTCCTGGTGCGCCGCCCGCAACTCTTCCAGGGCGGCCTCGTACCGGGCGACCCGGGTGTGCAGGTCGGCGGTTTCGTACGTGGTCATGCAGCCAGATTAGCGGCAAATGTGAAATTTAGTCGGTTTTCAACCGGCCGCCGATCGAGACGATGCGCTGCGCGAGGTGGTCGAGGGCCGCGTACTGGGCGTCGCCCAGCGGAGCGTCGTTGGTGCCGCCGGTGACGTGCGAGACGCCGTACGGGTTGCCGTCGGAGAACTTGAGCGGGTCGGTGTAGCCGGGCGCCACCACGATGCCGCCGAAGTGGTAGATCGTGTTGTACAGCGCCAGCAGCGTCGACTCCTGGCCGCCGTGCGCCGTCATCGAGGCGGTGAAGCCGGCGTACGCCTTGTTCGCCAGCAGACCCTGGCCCCACTGCGGGCCGAGGGTGTCGATGAACTGCTTGAGCTGGCTGGCCACGTTGCCGTAGCGGGTCGGCGTGCCGAACAGCACCGCGTCGGCCCAGACCACGTCGTCGGCGGTGGCCTTGGGCTCGTTCTTGGTCTTGTCGAAGTGCTGGCTCCAGGCCGCGTTGGAGGCGATCGCCTCGGCCGGCGCGAGCTCGGGCACCTGGCGCAGTCGTACCTCGGCTCCGGCCTTCTCACCCGCCTCGGCGATACGCTCGGCCATCTTGTGGATGGTCCCGGTGGACGAGTAGTAGATGACTGCGAGCCGCGTACCGGCCATGGTTGCCTCCTCGAAGATCTGCTTGCCAAGTCAAGCGAATCTCCGGTGCAATCCGGCCGAAACTGCGAAACCCCTCACACGAGAAGCTCGTCACCCAGCTCGTCGTCGAACCAGACGCCGCCCGTGGCCAGATAGCGGAACCGGTAGCGGCCGGGCCCGACGGTCACGCTGACCGTGCGGGTGCCGTCGCGGCGCGGCTTGAGCTCGTGCCGGCCCGGCTCCCACTCGTTGAAGGTGCCCACGACGCTGACCTGCCCGTTGACGACCTCCCGGGGCAGGCAGAAGGTCACCCGGGTCTTGTTGCCGAAGAGCTTGCTCCGCTTGATCATGAAGGCCTCCACACCTCGGGCTTCCATCCCTATAACGCCCGGGGACGATACGGGTGACGCCGCGCCGCATACGCTTCGGCCCATGCAACCGGATCAACATGACGAGTTCAGGTCGGCCTCGTTCCGAGATCTCGACACCACGACCCTGTACGCGATCCTCAAGCTGCGCGCGGACGTGTTCATCACCGAGCAGCAGTGCCCGTACGGCGAGCTCGACGGCCGCGACGACGAGCCCGGCACCAGGCATCTGTGGTTCACGCGCGACGAAGAGATCCGGACTTATCTCCGCATCCTGGACGACGGCGACGTGCAGCGCATCGGCCGCGTGGTCACCGCCAAGAGCGCCCGCGGCATCGGGCTCGCCGGCCGGCTCATGACCGAGGCGCTGGCCGTCATCGGGAACCGCCCGAGCGTCCTCGACGCCCAGGCGCATCTCACGAAGTTCTACGCCAAGTTCGGATACGAGCCGACCGGTCCGGAATACCTGGAGGACGGCATCCCGCACGTGCCCATGCGAAGGGTCACGGCAGGGTAGCGACGATCTCGCCGATCGAGCGCCGGCGGCCCGTGTAGAACGGAACCTCCTCGCGCACGTGCCGCCGCGCCCCGGACGCCCGCAGGTCACGCATCAGGTCGACGATGCGGTAGAGCTCGTCGGCCTCGAAGGCCAGCATCCACTCGTAGTCGCCCAGCGCGAACGAGGCGACCGTGTTGGCCCGCACGTCCGGATATCCGCGGGCCAGCTTGCCGTGTTCGGCCAGCATGTGGCGCCGCTCCTCGTCGGGCAGCAGATACCACTCGTACGACCGCACGAACGGGTAGACGCAGAGGTACGGCCGCGCCTCCTCGCCGGCCAGGAAGGCCGGGATGTGGCTCTTGTTGAACTCGGCCGGGCGGTGCAGCGCCATCTGCGACCAGACCGGGGCCAGGTGCCGGCCCAGCGCGGTCCGGCGGAACAGGGAGTACGCCTCCTGGAGCGCGTCCGGCGACTCCGAGTGCCACCAGATCATCACGTCGGCGTCGGCCCGCAGACCCGACACGTCGTACGTGCCGCGGATCGTCACGTCCTTGGCGGCGAGCTGCTCGAAGAGGCCGTCCACCTCGCCGGCCAGCTCGTCGCGCAGCGCCGGCAGCGGCGACTCGGCCCGGAAGACCGACCACATCGTGTACCGGATGGTCGCGTTCAGCTCGTTGAGCCGCGCCGCGTTCGTCTGCTCGCCCATGCTTCTACCCTTCTAGAGCCTTGCTCACGTCTTCGGCGGCCCGCTCGCCACTGGCGATGCAGACCGGGATGCCGATCCCGTCGAACGCCGCACCGGCCAGCGCCAGCCCCGGCGGCAGGGCGGCCCGGGCCGCGGCCAGCCGGTCCAGGTGCCCCGGCGCGTACTGCGGCATGGCGCCGCCCCAGCGCTGCACCCACGACGCCGCCGGCGGCGGAAGCTCGTCACCCAGCATCCGGGCGAGATCGGACAGCGCCCGGTCGAGAAGCACCGCGTCGTCGACCTGCAGTCGCTCCTCTTCGCCCGCGCGCCCGAGCGACGCCCGCACGATCACCGAGCCGCCACCGGCCGCATGGGGCCACTTCGTCGTGAAGAACGTGGCCGCTTTGACCAACGTGCCCTCACTCGGCGGCACCAAAAATCCCGACAAATCCGGAAGAGGCGTCCCAGGCGGGAGCGCGAGGCCGACCAAGGCCACGCTCGCGTAAGCCAACCGCGAGACAGCGTCAGCCGCGATGTCGGAAATTCCGGACAAAAGACGAGAAGCTGGCGCAGCAGGCACGGCCAACACGACGGCGTCGACGTCATCGGTCTGCGGCGCCGGCACCGGCCCGAGCAGCAGCCGCCACCCGTGTGCCGTGCGCGCGATCTCACGTACCGGAAGACCCAGGCTGATCCGCGCCCCGCTGGCCGCCGCGGCCGCGCCCACCAGGCGGCTCATGCCGCCCTCGACCGCACCGAAGATCGGCTGGCCGGGCACCCGGCGGCTCGCCCGCTGCGCCGCTCGCACCGCGCCCTGCAGGGTGTGCTCGACCCGCGCCGTCCGCGCCAGCTGCGGCATCGCCACCTGCAACGACAGCCGGTCGGCCCGTCCCGCGTAGACGCCGCCCAGCATCGGGTCGACGAGCCGGTCCACCACCTCGTCGCCGTACCGGTCACGCACCAGCGCACCGACCGCGACATCTTCGCCCGCGGCGAGCAGCGGGCGGCCCGCGTCGTGGTCCCGCTCGGCGTCCGGGTGCGCCACATCGCCGAGTTGCGCCAGATCCCCCGGTACGCCGACAAGCGTTCCCTGCGGCATCGGCGCGAGCCGCCCGCCGATGGCCAGCGCGGCCGGCACCTTGGCCGGATGTTTGATCGTGTCGCCCAGGCCGAGCCGCTTCACCAGGCCGACCGCGGCCGACTCGGCCCCGTCGGTCCCCGACATCAGGAACGACTCGGCGCCCCGCTCGACGGTCACCCCGCCCAGCTCGCCGGTGCGCAGCTTGCCGCCCAGGGCGCCGCTCTGCTCGTACACGATGATCTCGGTGTCCGGCGGCGTCAGATCCCGCAGCCGCACGGCCGCCGCGAGGCCGGCGATGCCGCCTCCGATGACCGCAACCCGCTTCCGCACGCCTCAACCCTTCCACTTGGCGCCCCCGCCGCCTCGGCGGGGGCCCGCGAGTGTGACCTATCGAGCGGACGTCTCGTGGACGAACGCGACCAGCCGGGTCAGCGCGTCCGGATCGGTCTCCGGCATCACGCCGTGCCCCAGGTTGAAGACGTGCCCGGGGGCGGCCCGGCCCTGCTCGAGCACGCGGCGGGCCTCGCGCTCGACGACCTCGCGGCCGGCGAACAGCACGGCCGGGTCGAGGTTGCCCTGCACCGCTTTCGACGGCCCGATCACCTTCGTCGCCCGATCGAGTGGCGTACGCCAGTCCACACCGACCACATCGGCGCCGGCCTCACCCATCGCCTCGAGCAGCACCGCGGTGCCCACCCCGAAGTGGATGCGCGGCACGCCGGCATCGGCCAGCCCGGTCAGCACCCGCTGGGAGTGCGGCAGGACGTGCTCGCGATAGTCGGCCTCGCTCAGCGCGCCGGCCCACGAGTCGAACAGCTGCACCGCGCTGACCCCGGCGCCGATCTGGGTGCGCAGGAAGGCCAGCGTGATGTCGGCCAGGCGGCTCAGCAGCGCGTTCCAGAGCGCCGGTTCGCCGTACATCATGGCCTTGGTCTTCAGATAGGTCCGCGAGGGACCGCCCTCGATGAGATAGCTGGCCAGCGTGAACGGCGCCCCCGCGAAGCCGATCAGGGGCGTGCTCCCCAGCTCCTTGACCAGCAGCCGGACCGACTCGGCGACGAAACCGACGTCGTCGGAGGTGATCGCCCGCAGCCGCTCGACACCGGCCGCGGTGCGGATCGGCTCGGCCACGACCGGGCCCGTGCCGGCCACGATGTCGAGGTCGATGCCGGCCGCCGCGATCGGCACGACGATGTCGCTGAACAGGATGGCCGCGTCCACGTTGTGCCGGCGCACCGGCTGCAGGGTGATCTCGGTGACCAGGTCGGGACGCCGGCAGGAGTCGAGCATGCCGATGCCCTCACGGATCTTGCGGTACTCGGGCAGCGACCGCCCGGCCTGCCGCATGAACCAGACCGGGGTGTGCGGCACGTCGAGGCCGCGGCACGCCCGCACGAAAGGCGAATCGTTCAAGACTGTGGTCACCGCGCCATCGTGCCACGACACGCGGGGCGCGCCGATCGGCTACGGACACGCGGCGGCGGCATAGTCTTCCCCCATGGCGTCCCCCTCCGCTGAACCTCCGGCGTTCGCCCGCGCGGTCGCGGGCCTGCGGGCCCCGGCGCCACGGCCCGAGATCCTCCTCGAGGAGATCGCGGCGCCGCAGCGGCTCGCCCCCTACGCGTTCGCGCTGAGCGCGACCGTGCTGCGCTCCGGCGACGAGGTCGCCGGCGGCCGGCTGATCCTGCTGCACGACCCGGCCGGCCACGAGGCCTGGCACGGCGACATCCGGCTGGTCACGCTGGTCACGGCCGAGCTCGAGTCCGACCTGGCCGACGATCCGCTGCTGCCCGAGGTCGCGTGGACGTGGCTCACCGACGGCCTGGCCCAGCACGCCGCCGCCTACACGGCGATCGGCGGCACGATCACGCAGACCACGTCGACCCGCTTCGGCGAGCTGGCCGGCCCGCCACCCACGGCCGACCTGGAGGTCCGCGCCTCCTGGACCCCCACCGCCGACGACTTCACCGCCCACCTGCTGGGCTGGTGCGTCATGCTCGCCTCGACGGCCGGCCTGCCGCCGCCGGGCGTAACAACCCTGACCGACCGTCAGCGCGTGGGCTGACCGCAACCAAAGTCGCACTTCGCCCGCCAATGAGATGAGCCCGGTTTTCCGACGCCGTGGGGTGTGCGGCGTTGGAAAACCGGGCTCATCTCATTGGCCTCTAAGGGCGAAGTGCCCGCCGAGCGAAGCGAGGCCAGCAGCACAGCATCAGCAAACCACAAAGGTCTCGCACGCGGTTTTGACCGGAATCGCCAGCCCAATCCCCTCGGCATCCTTGGCCTTGGCCGTAGCGAGCCCCACCACCTGACCGGTCGCGTTCACCACCGGCCCGCCCGAGTTGCCCGGGTTGATGGGCGCGTCGAACTGGATCGTCGGCCCGTCCGGGTCGTCCGGCCGGTAGGCGCTGATCACACCCGTGGTCACGGTGTCGTCCAGGCCCAGCGGCGCGCCGACCACGACGACCTGCTGTCCCGGCTTGACCGTGGCCGGCGCCGTGGCCAGCCCCGCGATCTTGGTGTCGGCGTGCAGCAGCGCCAGGTCCTTGGCCTTGTCGACGTCGACGATGGTGGCCGTGATCCGGGTGCTGCCCCGTTCGAGCGACACCCGGCGCCCGCCGTCGGTCCACACCTCGGCCACCACGTGGTAGTTCGTCATCAGGTTCGACTCGTTGCCCTTGGCCTTCTTGCCGACCGAGAAGGCGGTGCCGGTGAAGCTGCCGGCCCGCACCCGGAACACGCTGGGCAGCACCTTCGACGAGACCGCCTCCGGGTCGAAGACACCGGCCAGCTGCTGTTCGAGCCGGTCGGTCCGCCCCTTCTCGGCGGCCAGCCCCGAGGCCAGGCTCTGGTTGTGGTCACTCATTCCTTCGATCCGGTACGCCTGCCAGCCCGCGACCAGGAGCAGAAGCACGACCACCCCGATGACGAGCGGCTTGATCCGCCCGCCCGCCGATGAGCGCCGCGGCTCCGGCTCGGCGATGGGCGCGGGGGCGGCGACTTCCTCGTGCCAGCGGGGCGCCTGCGGCTGCCTCTGCTGCGGCGCCTGCCACTGCGGATCCTCGACCCATCCCTGCTGCTGCGGCTGCTCCCATTCCTGGAAGCGGCGCGCCGGCTCGGCCCAGGGATCGGCAGCCGGCTCGTTCCACCGGGCCGGTTCCGGCTGTACGGGCGCCTCTTCCCAGGCCGGAGCGGCCGCGCGGCGCCGCCCGTCGTACTGACGCTGCTCCCCCGTGGAGCCGGCGGGCGTGAACGGTTCGAAGGTCATGGTCATCCGGCGCGGCCTCCCGGGTAAACGGCGCTGCGGAGGGTAGTACGGAGCAGAGGCGCATTCGGATCAGAAAGATCGAGAATCGGCGCGCCGGGACCCGGCTGCGCGCGCGTGGGGTGGCCTCCCCGTACGGTAACGGAGTGACCGACGACGCACCCCTGCTCCGTCGGGACGCACCGGAGCCCGCAAGGGACGGACGACCGCAAGCCGAGCCGCCCGACCCGACGTCTGGTGGTCCCGACGCCGCGCCCGCCCCTTCTGTACCCCTGACCGCGCCCCGCGACGGCACTCCACGCCCCGTGGAGACCAACGCCGAGCTGTCCGACGTCGTCGCCCGCATGGCCGCCGGCACCGGCCCCGTGGCCGTCGACGCCGAGCGCGCCTCCGGCTACCGCTACACCCAGCGCGCCTACCTGGTCCAGCTCAGGAGGGCCGGCGCCGGCACCGTCCTGATCGACCCGCTCCCCCTGGACGACCTGCGCACCCTCGACGAGGCCCTGGCCGACAGCGAGTGGGTCCTGCACGCGGCCAGCCAGGACCTGGCCTGCCTGGCCGAGATCGGCATGAAGCCCCGGCGCCTGTTCGACACCGAGCTGGCGGCCCGCCTGGCCGGCTTCGAGCGGGTGGGCCTGGCCGCCCTGACCGAGCAGCTCCTCGGCTATTCGCTGGAGAAGCACCACTCGGCCGCCGACTGGTCGACGCGCCCCTTGCCGGAGTCCTGGCTGACCTACGCCGCCTTGGACGTGGAGCTCCTGACCGACCTGCGCGACCACCTGGCCGCGGAACTGGACCGCCAGGGCAAGTCGGCCTGGGCCGCCGAGGAGTTCGCGGCCCTGGTGGCAAGCGCCGACCGCCCCCCACGGGTGCGCCCCGACCCGTGGCGCCGAACTTCCGGCATACACCGCGTACGCGGAGCAAGGGCACAATCAAGGGTCAGAGCTCTCTGGTACGCCCGTGACGGCGTGGCGGCCCGCCGCGACTCCGCCCCCGGCCGCGTCCTGCCCGACTCGGCGATAGTCGCCGCCGCCGAACAGGACCCGAAGGACGAGCGCACCCTGCTCACGATCCCCGGCTTCGGCGGCCGCTCGGTCCGCCGCCTGGCGAGGGTCTGGCTGGACGCCTTGGACGAGGCCCGTTCACTACCCGACGACGCCCTGCCCGTGAACCAGCCGGTGGACGGCCCACCACCCCCACACCGGTGGGCCGAACGCGACCCGATCGCCGCGGCCCGCCTGGCCCGCTGCCGCCAGGTGGTCATAGCCACCGCCGAGGAGCACACCCTCCCTCCGGAGAACCTGATCAGCCCGGACTACATCCGCCGCCTGGCCTGGTCCCCACCGGAAGACGTGACCCCTCAGACAATCACCACGACCCTCCAGGGCTTCGGCGCCAGAAACTGGCAGACAGTCCTGCTGGCCACCCGCTTGGCCGAGGCCCTCCCCGAACCCGCGGCGACCTGACGATTTCGGTGGGATCCCGTCACGACGGGACCCCACCGAACAGAACGATCAGGGCCGGTCATCACCGCGAGAACAGGTCGCTCAGCGCCCTGATGATCTCAGGCAGGTCCTTCGACTCGGCGCTCTTGGTCGCCATCCGTAAGGCGATGAGCTTGCCGCTGACCGAAATCGTCAGCGCCAGCAGAAGTGCGGCGGCCGCAGCTTCGGGACCATGCAGGAGAAGCCCTTCCCACAGCCGTTCGAGATTCATGGCACGCTCGCTCTCCGTGTCGGCAAGTTGCTCCTGCATGTACGCAGGAACGAACCGGTGAACTTTCACGGCCGGGCGCACTATGAGGTGTGCAAGATGCACTCCGAGCAGCCACAACCGTCCGCGGCGGCTGCCCGCTCCTTCCTTTCGCAGGCGACCGGTTGATGAGTTGGCGCCGGAGTTGAGCTGAAGTGAGGCCTCTCGCGGCCGATCATGGTGGTGGCGTCAGGCGCGGGAACTCGTGCCGCCGTACACCCTCTTCTGTGTTGCTGTGATGTTTCCGCGAGCCGGTAGCCGTCGTTAGTTACCGGCGAGTAGCATTCAACTCCACACCACCCCGGGCTCGCCCGCAAGGAGGCTTGCTGTGCCCCGTGAAGTACGCGAGGTCGTCTTCGTAGACGGCGTCCGCACCCCCTTCGGCAAGGCCAACGGCATCTACGCCGAAACCCGCGCCGACGACCTGGTAATCCGCTGCATCCGCGAGCTCATGCGCCGCAACCCACAGCTCCCTCCCGACCGGGTCGACGAGGTGGCCATCGCCGCCACCACCCAGACCGGTGACCAGGGCCTGACCATCGGCCGCACCGCCGCGCTCCTCTCCGGGCTCCCCAAGACCGTCCCCGGCTACGCGATCGACCGCATGTGCGCCGGCGCCATGACCGCCGTCACGAACGTCGCCGGCGGCATCGCCATGGGCGCGTACGACGTCGCGATCGCCGGCGGTGTCGAGCACATGGGCCGCCACCCGATGGGTGAGGGCGTCGACCCCAACCCGCGCATCCTGGCCGAGAAGCTGGTCGACCCGTCGGCCCTGGTCATGGGCTCGACCGCGGAGAACCTGCACGACCGCCTCCCGAACATCACCAAGGAGCGCACCGACCGCTACGGCCTCAATTCGCAGCTGAAGACGGCCAAGGCGTACGCCGACGGCAAGCTCCAGCCCGACATGGTCCCGGTCGCGATCCGCAGCGCCGAACAGGGCTGGGGTCTCGCCACTACCGACGAGGCGCCCCGCGAGACCTCCATGGAGAAGCTCGCCACCCTCAAGACCCCGTTCCGCCCGCACGGCCGGGTCACCGCCGGCAACGCCGCCGGTCTCAACGACGGCGCCACCGCCGCGCTGCTGGCCGGCGAGGACACGGCGCGTGAGCTGGGCCTGCCGATCGCCATGCGGATGGTGTCGTACGGCTTCGTGGGCGTCGAGCCGGAGATCATGGGTTATGGCCCGATCCCGTCGACCGAGAAGGCGCTGAAGAAGGCCGGCCTCACGATCGGCGACATCGGCCTGTTCGAGCTGAACGAGGCGTTCGCGATCCAGGTGCTGGCGTTCCTCGACCACTACGGCATCGCCGACGACGACCCGCGGGTGAACCCGTGGGGCGGCGCGATCGCCATCGGCCACCCGCTGGCCTCCTCCGGCGTCCGCCTGATGACGCAGCTCGCGCGCCACTTCGCCGAGCACCCCGAGGTCCGTTACGGCCTCACCGCCATGTGCATCGGCATCGGCATGGGCGGCACTGTCATCTGGGAGAACCCGAACTGGGAGGGCTTCGCAAAGTGATCCAGCACCCGAACGAGGTCGTCACCAAGGCCCTTCTCCGGTTCGTCGCCGTTCCCGGCCTCGACAAGAAGGCCGCGCTGATCACCCTGGACAACGGCTTCGACTACAAGAAGCCGAACAGCTTCGGCCCGGGTGGCCTGGCGTCGCTGGATGCCGCGATCACCGAGGCGACGGCCGCCGAGCCGGCGTTCATCGCGCTGACCGGCAAGCCGTACATCTTCTGCGTCGGCGCCGACATCACCGGCATCCCGTACATCACCTCGCGGGAGCAGGCCGTCGAGCTGGGCGAGCTGGGCCACCGGGTCTTCGCCCGGCTGAAGGACTCGGCGATCCCGACCTTCGCCTTCATCAACGGGGCCGCGCTGGGCGGCGGCCTCGAGGTCGCGCTGCACTGCCATTACCGTACGGTCTCGGGCGGCGCCGCGGCTCTGGGCCTGCCCGAGGTCGCGATCGGCCTCATCCCCGGCTGGGGCGGCAGCCAGCTGCTCCCCAACCTGATCGGCGTGCCGGGCGCGGCCCAGGTCATCCTGCAGAACCCGCTCACCCAGAAGACGCTGCGCCCGAAGCAGGCGGCCGAGCTCGGCGTGGCCGACCAGCTGTTCGAGCCGGCCGACTTCCTCGAGCGCTCGCTCGAGTGGGCGGCGGCGGTCGTCAAGGGTGACGTCACGGTCCAGCGGCCCGAGGTCGACAAGGACATGTGGGAGGGCGTGCTCTTCTTCGCCAAGCAGCAGCTCGACGAGAAGCTGCACGGCGCCGTTCCCTCGGCCAACAAGGCGCTGGAGCTGCTGGCTCTCGCGAAGGACTCGTCGTTCAAGGACGGCACCGACGCCGAGACGCAGGCCCTGGCCGACCTGATCATGGGCGATGAGGCCCGGGCCAGCCTGTACGCCTTCGACCTGGTGCAGCGCCGGGCCAAGCGCCCGGTCGGCGTGCCCGACAAGTCGCTCGCCCGCAAGGTCACCAAGGTCGGCGTGATCGGCGCCGGCCTGATGGCCTCGCAGCTGGCGCTGCTGTTCGTGCGCCGCCTGCAGGTGCCGGTCGTGCTGACCGACCTCGACCAGGAGCGGGTCGACAAGGGCGTGGGCTACGTCCACGACCAGATCGACAAGCTGGTGAGCAAGCGCCGCCTCGACGAGGGCACCGCCGCGAAGCTGCGCGGCCTGGTCAGCGGCTCGGTCGACAAGTCGGTGTTCGCCGACGCCGACTTCGTGATCGAGGCGGTCTTCGAGAACCTCGAGCTCAAGAAGCAGATCTGGGCCGAGATCGAGAAGATCGTCACCCCGGAGGCGATCCTCGCGACGAACACCAGCTCGCTGTCGGTGTCGGCGCAGGCGGCCGACCTGGAGCATCCGTCGCGCGTGGTCGGGTTCCACTTCTTCAACCCGGTCGCCGTCCTGCCGCTCCTCGAGATCATCAAGGGCGACAAGACCGACGACGCGACGCTGGCCACGGCGTTCGCGGTCGGCAAGGAGCTGAAGAAGTCGTCGGTGCTGGTCAAGGACGCGCCCGCGTTCGTGGTCAACCGCCTGCTGCTGCGGGTCACGAGCGAGATCTTCAAGGCCATCGACGCCGGTACGCCGTTGGATGTCGTCAATGTGGCAATGGACCCGCTCGGCCTGCCGATGCGGCCGATCGCGCTGTTGCAGCTGGTCGGCCCCGCCGTGGCGTACCACGTCGGAGAGTCCCTGCACCAGGCGTTCCCGGACCGCTACAGCAACTCCCCGAACCTCAAGAAGATCGTCGACTCCGGCCTGCCGGTCATGGTCGACGACGAGATCAACCCCGCGGTGGCCGAGCTGATCGAGGCCGGTTCCGCCGCGCTGACGGCCGATGAGGTACGCCGGATCGCCGTCGACGCTCTGGCCGAGGAGATCCGGATCATGCTCGACGAGGGCGTGGTGGCGGAGGCGCAGGACATCGACCTGTGCATGATCCTGGGCGCGGGCTATCCGCTGCACCTGGGCGGCGTCACGCCGTACCTGGACCGCAGTGGCACCTCCGAGCGGGTCACCGGCAAGCGTTTCCTGCCGAAGGGCGTGGCCTCGCTGCCCGCCTGATCCGGTTTTGACGGCCGATGCCCCGCGCTCCTCTCCAGGAGCGCGGGGCATCGTCGTTTCGGTGTGTCACACCTCCCCCTACCACCGGAGATGCGTCATTGCCGGATGCCGATAGGCTCCGGAGGTACCCGAACGATGGAGCGCTCGATGTCGCAGCCCCCGTACCCCGGCCAGCCCTATCCGGGCGAGCCCTCCTCCGGCCAGCCGTACCAGGGTCAGCAGCCGAACCCGCAGCAGCAGCCGCCGTACCAGGGCCAGCCGCCGTACCAGCCCTATCCGGGCCAGCAGCCGCCCGCGGACGCTCCCGGTTCGGTGCCGCCGGCGCCGCAATATCCGCCGACCACGGCCTATCCCGCGTCGGGCCAGCCCGCGCAGCCGCAGTACGGGCAGCCTGGTGACTACACCCAGCCCCAGTACGGGCAGCCCGGTGACTACACCCAGCCCCAGTACGGCCAGCCCGGTGACTACACCCAGCCTCAATACGGCCAGCCCCAGTACGGTCAGCCGCCATACGGCCAGCCCGGCTATCCGCCGGCTCCGCCGGAGAAGCCGAAGTCGAAGGTGCTGCCGATCGTGCTGACGGCGATCGCCATCGTGCTGGTCCTGTGCGTCGGCGGTTCCGTGGCCATCTACCTGGTCGCCAACAACTCCAAGGACGACAACACCACCACGACCACCACGGACGCCACGCCGACCGCCACCTCCACGACGGCGCCGACCGAGACCGCTCCGCGCACGACCGAGCCCACCCAGCCGCCGGCACCCACCATCAAAATCATCGAGCCGGCCAAGCTGGGCGGCCGCCCGAAGCTGACGAACCAGCAGTTCGCTCCGCAGACCGAGCGTCTCGAGTCCAGCCTGAAGACGATGCCCGGCGTCACCAAGGCCATCGGCGCCCTGTACGGCACGGTCGGCGACGAGGACATCGTGGTGCTGGCCGCCGCCGCGGTCCCGATCGCCAACCCGAAGACGGAGCTCGACTCCACCTTCTACGGCGCCGGCGTGGGCGGCCTGAAAATCGACAACATCGTCACCGCACCCACCGGCGCCTTGGGCGGCTACGCCAAGTGCGGCAGCGGCAAGGCCGCCAGCACCGACTTCACCCTGTGCGCCTGGGCCGACGAGGGCAGCTTCGGCATGATCATCTCGTACTTCAAGTCCATCAGCGCCGCCAAGGCCGAGTTCCCGAGGCTCCGAGCCCAGGTAGAAACGAAGAGCTGACAGAGCGTCAAGTCAAGCCGACACGCCGCCCAACACGATCACATAGTCGCAGCGCCTCCGGCACGGACCGGTCACGGTTCCCTTCCGGAGGCGCTCGCGTCATCTCCACCGGTCAGGATGGTCCGCGTCCCCGATCGGTTTGAGGAGAGTTGCGGTGATCCTGGAACGCCTGCGCCGCGTCCGCTGGGCGGTACGAGCCACCTTGCTGCTGGGCGTGGCCGCCTCGGTCGTGGCCAACATCCTGCACGCCCTCGACAACCCGATCAGCCAGGCCATCGCCGCTTGGCCCCCACTGGCCCTGCTGCTCACAGTGGAACTGATCTCCAGGGTTCCGGTCCACCACAAACTCCTGGCCGCGGCCCGCTTCGTAGCCACAGCCACGATCGCCGGCATAGCCGCCTGGGTCTCGTACTGGCACATGGTCGGCGTAGCGGCCCGCTACGGCGAAACAGGCGCCTCTCCCTACTTGCTCCCGCTCTCGGTGGACGGCTTGATCGTGGTGGCCAGCATCTGCCTGGTAGAGCTGGGCGGCCGAATCTCCACTTTGGAACGTTCCACAACTACACCCGCCGCCGCGTCCGCGACCACCTCACCCTCAGCCGCCTTCCCCCAGGCCACCCCGCAGCCCACCGCCTTCCCTCAGGCCACCCCGCAGTCCCTCGCCTCCCCCCAGGCCACCTCGCCGCAGTCCCCCTCCCACGCCGCCGCCGAAAGCCCGGTCCAGCCCGACTATCTGGCGGATATTTCCGACATGCGTAGCATGTCGGATCCTTCGCCGGACCCCGCCCCGCTCGTGCCCGGCCTCATTCCGGCCCCGGCCGGCCCGGCCACGACCCGCAGCACCGGCACTCGCGCCGGCGTCGGTAGCCGGGCAACAACCGCCGCCGCGCTCGCCGAAGTCGCCGCCGCTCTTCCTCGCGCCGCCGACGACACGCCCTTCACCCCTGCGGTGACCCGACAGGGCCGCCCGGCCGGAAACGCCCCTCGCCCGGCCACCGGCGTTCCGCGCCCAGCCGCAGAGAATCCTCGGCCCGCGACCGGCGCTTCCCGCCCAGCCGCCGAGAATCCTCGATCCGCGACCGGCGCTTCCCGCCCAGCCGCCGAGAATCCTCGATCCGCGACCGGCGCTTCCCGCCCAGCCGAGACTCCTCGTCCCGTCGGTGCCGGACGCGCCGTCCCCGCGCAGCGCACCCGGCCGGACACCACCACGGTCAGCACCGAGAAAGCTTCCCGCCCCCGTCGCACGCCGGCCGAGACGGTGACCCTGGCTCACGAGATCAGAGCCGCCCGCCCGGACCTCACCGAGGCCGAACTCGCCTCCGAACTGGGCATCAGCCTCTCCCGCTGGCGCACCATCCGCCGCGAGGCCGGCGACCAGACCCTCGCCGCCTGACTGGGGCTCTACTGCGACGGGGCGACCTCTACTGCGATGGGGCGACGCCCAGCCCTTTGGCGCGCTTCACCGTGGCTGTGGCAGCCACGACCGGGGTCGCGTCGGCGGTTGGCAGCTTCACCGTGACTTCCAGGCCGCCGCCCTCCTGGGCCACCGCCGACACCGTTCCCCCGTGGGCGTCGCACACCGCTCGGACGATCGACAACCCCAGGCCCGAGCCGCGGCTGCCCGTTCTCTCCCAGCCTCCCCGGCGGAACGGCTCGAACAAGCCCGGCACGTCGGCCGGCTCCACCTCGTAGCCCGTGTTGCCCACCACCAGCACCGCCTGGCCGTCGACCGTTGACGTTCGCAGCCACAGGCTGCCCAGCAGGTGGTTGTAGCGGATCGCGTTCTCGATCAGGTTGCCGGCCAGGCGGTCCAGCAGGGACGGGTCGCCCACCACCGAGGCCGGCTGCAGGTCCGTCGTCACCTGGAGTTTCAGGCGTTCCGCCTCCGCCCGCACCGCCGACAGCGCATTTGTCACGCTCATCGCCAGGTCGGCCGGGACCTTCCGGACCAGGCGGCGGCCCGACTGCGCTTCCGAGCGGGCCAGCACCAACAACGCGTCGACCAGGCCGTTCGCTCTCTCCGACGCGTTGCGGACCACCTTTGCCATGCGCCTGTACTCGGCCACGTCGGCCTCGTCGTCGCTCAACGTCACGTCGATCTCGGTCCGCATGACCGCCAATGGTGTTCGCAGCTCGTGGGACGCGTTCGCCACGAAGCGTTTCTGCGACTCGAACGCCCCGGCCAGACGGTCGAGCATCGCGTCGAACGTGCGGGCCAGCTCGGCCACCTCGTCGTCCGCCCCTGAGTAGCGGATGCGCTGGTCGAGCGTCTCCTCGCCGAGACGCCGGGCCGTCTGGGTCACCGCGTGCAGGGGCCTCAGCGCCCGGCCCGCCACCGCGTAGGCCCCGGCCGTGCCGATGATGCCGATCGCCAGCAGCGCGACCAGGCCCTTGACCAGCACCTCCTGCGAGGCCTGGGAGACCAGCGTGCTCTGCCACTCGACCGCGTCGCGGGTCTCGCCGTTCTCCAGGACCACCGTCGTGCCCGGGCGCAGGCCCTCGCCGGAGCTCATCACGTCGCTGACCAGCAGCCACGCCAGCAGGACGAGGATGGCGCCCGCGCCGACCAGCAGGATGCCGTTGAGCAGCGTCAGCCGGAGGCGGAGGGTGGGGCGCAGGCTCAGCCGCAGGCCGCGGTGGGCGCTGCCGGAGTAGACCGTCATGAGAGGACGACCGGTTCCGGCACCCGGTAGCCGGCCCCGACCACGGTCTCGATCAGCGGTGGGTCGCCGACCTTTTTGCGCAGGGTCATCACCGTCACCCGTACCGTCGTGGTGAAGGGGTCGGTGTTGGCGTCCCAGACCCGTTCGAGCAGCTCCTCGCTCGACACCACGCCCCCTCGGGCCTTGAGCAGCTCTTCCAGGACGCCGAACTCCTTGTTGGTCAGGTCGATCGGGGCGCCGCCGCGGGTGACCACCCGGCGGGTCTGATCGAGCACGAGGTTGCCCACCGTCAGCACGGGCGGCGCGGCCGGGGTGGCCCGCCGGCCCAGGGCCTGGACGCGGGCGACCAGCTCGTCGAAGGCGAACGGCTTGGGCAGGTAGTCGTCGGCGCCCAGTTGCAGGCCCTCGACCCGGTCGGCCACCGTGCCGCTCGCGGTCAGCATCAGCACCCGGGTCAGCGCGCCCGACTCGACCAGCGCCGCGCAGATCTCGTCGCCGTGCATGCCGGGCAGGTCGCGGTCGAGGACCACGACGTCGTACCTGGTCACGTAGGCCATTTCATGACCTTGGAGGCCGTCGTACGCCACGTCGACCGCCATGCCCTTGCGGCGCAGCCCCCGGGCGATCGCGTCACAGAGGTTCCGCTCGTCCTCAACCACCAGCACACGCACCGCAGACCTCCGTCGACAACCGGGTACAGCCTCGTCGACCGGGTGTGAAGAGGCCGTAAGTGAAAGGCTACCGAAGGGGCCAGACACCGACCGAGGCGTCGACCAGGCGGCAGATCAGCACGCCGGCGGCGGCCCGGCAGTTGCCGGAGACGCCCGAGGCCGCCCCGGTGACACGGATCGCCTTGCCGGCCGGGTCGAGCAGGCCGTAGTAGAGGACGTACGCGCCCCGGACGTCGATCTTTCCGTAGATCAGGCCGCCGCCGGCCCGGCCGAGGCTCTCCCAGCGGCCGAAGTCGCCGACGGGCCGGCCGGTGGCCGGGTCGAGCAGCCACACCGCGGGCTCGTCGATGCGGCGGTCGAGGCGGGTGGCGGCCAGATAGGGGCCGGCCGGTTCGGCGTACGCCCAGAGCTCGGACGACCACAGCGCCCGGCCGGTCTGCCGGTCGAGCGCCACCATGCCCGTCTGCTGGCGGAACGTGCAGATCAGGGCGCCGCAGTCGGCCTGCATCCAGCTCTGCGACAGGTCGGCCGTGGTCCGCCAGCGGAAGGTCAGGTCGGGCAGGTGATAGGCGCTGAACCCGTCGCGGGTGTCGACGGTGATGAGATCGCCGACCGGCCAGACATATCCGGATCGCAAAGGCAGAGTTCGGCCGGCGACGAGCTTTCCGGTGTACGCGTCACGGGTCTCCAGTCGTCCGTTGGCCGACTGGACCACGAGCCAGCGCGGATAGCTCGCGCCGGGGCCGGTCTCGGTGATCACGCCGTTCGGCGGCCGGATCACCGACCAGCGCACGATGCCCGTGTCCGCGTCCACCGCGATCGAGGCGTCCTCGGCGGCCAGCAGCACCTGGCCGTCCGCGGCCCCGACCAGCCGGGCCGGCCGCCGCCACAGCGTGTCGTCGGTGCCGGCCGCGACCGCCACGACGGCCCAGCGCCCGCTCGCGTCGAGCTGATAGGACGCCACGACCGTGTCGCCCACGCGCAGGACCTGGTCGATCGATCCCGACACGGTCACGACCGTGCCGTCGACCGGGTGGAGACCGGGCAGCTCGTACGTGTCGATAGTGCGCAGCCGTACACCCGTCCCGACCACGGTCGAGCCGCTCACCACGAACATCTGATCGCCGGAGACGTACACCGAGTCGCCGAGGCCGGCCGGGATGACGATGGGTGCGTCCGGGCGCGGCACCGGCCCGGCCGCGGCCAGCAGGCCGAGCAGCGCGAGCGACAGCAGACCGAGCAGTGTCCGGAGCGGCAGCGGCGGATCGGGCGGCGCGACGGGCGGCGAGGCGTCGTGGGGCGTCTCGCCGAGGTCGATCACGACGTTGGTCATGCCGCCTCCCCGGCCTCCCCCAGTGTGCGCCCCGGGCGGTCAGCCGCGGTATGCCCAAATGCGCAGGCTCTCGTCCGTGCGGCAGGCCACGTGCCCCGTACCGGAGACGCAGTCGCTGATCGGCGCGCCGGTCACGCCGAGCGGCTGCACCGCGTCCCGTTCCGGGTCGACCACGCCTAACGCGCTCGCGCCCCGTTCGAGGCCGCGCCGGAGCAGGACCGGCCCGTCCGCCGGGCCGTCCACCACGGCCCGCCAGCCGGCGAGGTCGACGCGCGCGGTCCCGGTCGGCGGGTCGACGAGGCGTACGGGAACATTGGTGTTGCTCTGCTGCTCCAGCACGTAACCGCCCCGCCGGATGAGGTCGTGGTTCGGCTCCACCCGCCAGGCCGGACGGCCGGTGGCCGGGTCGAGCGCCTCCAGCCCGGTCTCGCTGATCGAGCAGATGACCCCGGCGCAGAAGGACTGCTGGACCAGGATCTCGGGGACGTCGCGGCCCCAGAGGCGGGCCAGGGTGCCGGTCGAATAGGCCGCCTCGTGCGTGATGTAGCCGTTGGCGTTGTAGTAGTAGAGCATCATCACGCCGCCGACCGACTCCCCGCTCGCCGGCGCGCGCCCGTCCACCTTGGCCGGCGCCGCCTGGCGGAGCACCTGGCCGGTCCTCCCGTCGACGCGCTTCAGCCCGCCCGACGAGAGCAGCAGCACGGTCGGCGCGTCGCCGGAGGAGGGGTCGAGAATGACCGAGCCGGGCACGCTCAGCGTCCACACGGCTGCTCCCGTGTAGAGGTCGACGCCGCGGATGTCGGTGCGCGTCGGCGGCTCCACGTGCGGCTCGCCGTCGGCCGTGAAGAAGAGCTGGCCCGGCTCGCCCGCCTCCTGGTCGTAGACGGTGCCGGCCCGGAAGCGCGGCTCCTCGATCACCCCGAGGCGGCCACCGGCCATCAGGCTGACCGGCGCTGAGGTGGACCATCGGGCCTGGCCGCTGTGCCGGTCGAGCACGGTGGTCATCGGCCCGTCGGAGACCAGCACCACGTCGCCGGCCGGACGGACGGACGAGCCGCCGTATCCGATCTTCTCCGGATCGGCCCCGGGCAGCTCGTAGCGGGTGCTCCACTCCTTCCGGGGCGGCTCGCTCAGGCTCCACGAGGTCACCTCGCGCCCGGCGCCGGCCTCACCGACGGTGTACGCGCGATCGCCGGCCAGCCGGAACAGCGAGCCCGGGCCCGACCCGGCCGGCACCGACCCCAGGTAGCGCCACAGGGTGGGCATGGCCGGGGCCGCGCCGCCGCCGGCCAGCACGAGCACGGCCGCGAGGATCAGGCCGGGGATCCGGTAGAGGTGGGCGGGCGGCGGCGAGCTGGGCACGGGCTCATCGGGCTGGGCGGTCAGGTCCAGCTCGATCAGCGCCAAGGCTCAACCCTTCAGGCCGTACGCCCAGACGACGAGCTGGCCGTACATCGTGCGGCAGACCAGCCGGCCCGGCGCCGACTGGCAGTCGCCGGTGCCCGTGGGCAGGTCGGTCAGCAGCCGCGGCCGGCGCTCGCCCGGCCGGGCGACGGCGACCATCGTACGGCTTCCCGGTTCCAGCGATCGCGTCACCAGCAGGTGGTCGTGAAGGCCGCTGCCGGTGACCGGGCGCCAGCCGGTGAGGTCGGCCTCCAGCCGTCCGGTGTCCGGGTCGATCAGGCCGAGTGCCGAGGTGTGCTCCGGTGAGCCGTACGCGACGTACATCGCCCCGAACCGTTGGAGGCCGCGCCATCCCGCCTGCTGCCAGCGCGCGTCACCGGTCCGCGGGTCGATCGCCCGCATCCCCTCCGGTCCGCTCAGGCAGGCCAGAACACCGCATTCCTGGATGTCGTACGCCCCCTCGGCCGGCATGGTCCACACGTTGCGCAGCGTCTCCGGGTCGTACGCGGAGATCTCCATGCCGGGGTTGCCGGGGTGCCGCAGCAGGATCAGGCCACCGACCACGGCCGGGTTGGCCGGGTCGTAGTCGGCCGGCGGCACCTCGCGGCGGACCAACTGCTCGCCGGTGACGAGGTCACGGACCTCCATCGTCCGGTCGTCGTGCACGAGCAGCATCCGGGTTCCCGAGTCGCCGGGGCCGGGCAGGCCGGTGAGCACGGCGCTGGCCGGCACGGGGACGGTCCACCGGGTCTGCCCGGTCATCGGGTCGACCGCCTGGATCGGGCCCTCGACGCGCCGGCCGGCCCCGGACTGGCTGCGGCGCGGGGTGACGGCGAGCAGGGTCGGCGAACCGGCCACGGTGACCACCTGGCCGGCCCGGGTCCACCGCGAGACCCCGTCGCCGACCGAGACGGCGGTCGTTCCCGGGTCGCTCATGCCGGCGTTCCAGGGCCGCATGAGCACGAGCCCGCCACCCAGGCGCAGACGATAGGCCGGCGTGGACTGGCCGGCCTCCCACAGGGTCCGGCCGGTCTCCAGGTCGTACGAGCTGAGAAGCCCGAACGTCTGCGCGAGCAGCTGGCCGCCGTCGGTCATCGCGTAGGCGTCGGCGGGCCCGATCTGCACGCTGAAGATCTCCCGGATCGGAGACTTCGCGGGCTGCGCCGACGCGGTCGCGGTGAACAGGACGAGCACGGCCAGAACAGCCGCCGGGAACCAGCCGGGAAAGGCCGAGCGGCTGGGTGAGCCGTACGTCTCGGGCTCGCCCCGATCAAGACCGAGGTCGATGATCACCGTGTTGCTCGCGACGCTCATCCTTCAAAGGTAACGAGCAGATAACGGTGTCGCCTCGGTCAGAATCCTTTCCGCGGCTTTTCAGCGTTTAATCAGGCTTGCGCGTGCTCCGTGTCCGCCTCGAGCCGGGACACCCAGCCGATGACCTCGCGGGCGATGTCCTGAGCGGTCAGGCCGAGCGACGTGAGGATCTCGGCCCGGGTGCCGTGCGGGTGCCAGCCGGCCGGGACGCCGAAGTCGCGCAGCGGCACCTCGACGTCGGCGTCGCGCAGCGAGGCGGCCACCGCGTCGCCGACACCGCCGGCCCGGATGCCGTCCTCGATCGTGACCACGCGGCGGTGCTGCGCGGCCAGGCCGGCCAGCTCGATCGGCACCGGGCGCACCCAGCGCGGGTCGACCACGGTCACCCCGTAGCCCTGCTCGGCCAGCCGGGCCGCCACGTCCATGCCCAGCGCGGCGAACGAGCCGACCGCCACCAGCAGCACGTCCTTGCGCTCGTCCTCGCGCAGCACGTCGACCTGGCCGACGCGGCGCACGGCCGGCAGGTCGGCGGTGACCGAGCCGGTCGGGAAGCGCACGATCGTCGGGCCGTCGTCGACCGCGACCGCCTCGCGCAGCTCCTCGCGCAGCGTGGCGGCGTCGCGCGGCGCGGCGATCCGCATGCCGGGCACCGCGCCGAAGACGCTCATGTCCCAGATGCCGTAGTGGCTCGGCCCGTCCGGCCCGGTGATGCCGGCCCGGTCGAGCACGAAGGTCACCGGCAGCTCGTGCATCGCGACGTCGAGCAGCACCTGGTCGAACGCGCGGTTGAGGAAGGTGGCGTAGACGGCGACCACCGGGTGCAGGCCGCCCATGGCAAGACCGGCGGCCGAGGTGGCCGCGTGCTGCTCGGCGATGCCCACGTCGTAGACCCGGTCGGGGTGCTTGCGGGCCAGGTCGGCGATGCCGGTCGGCTCGCCCATAGCGGCGGTGATGCCGACGACGTCCAGCCGCTCGTCGGCGATCTTGATGAGCTCCTCGGAGAAGACGTGCGTCCACTTCACCGACGGCTTGGCGGTCAGCGCGCCCGTCTGCGGATCGAACGCGCCCGGGCTGTGCAGGCAGTCGGCCTCGTCCTGCTCGGCCGGGCGATATCCGTAGCCCTTGCGGGTGACCGCGTGCACGATGACCGGGGCGTCGAAGCCCTTGGCCCGGCGCAGCGCCGACTCCATGGCGACCATGTCGTGACCGTCGACCGGCCCGATGTATTTGATGCCGAGGTCCTCGAACATCGGCTGCGGGCTGACCGCGTCCTTGATGCCCCGCTTGACCGCGTGCAGCACCTCGTAGACCGGCTTGCCGACCACAGGGGTGTTGCCCAGCGCGTCCTTGACCAGGTCGAGCACCCGCTCGTAGCCCGGGTTGAGCCGCAGCGTGCTCAGGTGGTCGGCCAGGCCGCCGATGGTCGGCGCGTACGACCGCCCGTTGTCGTTGACGACGATGACCAGCCGGTTCTTCGCGGTGGCGATGTTGTTGAGCGCCTCCCAGCACATGCCACCGGTCAGCGCGCCGTCACCGACGACGGCGACCACGTGACGGTCCTCGCCGCGCAGGGCGAAAGCCTTGGAGAGGCCGTCGGCGTACGACAGCGCGGTCGAGGCATGCGAGTTCTCCACCAGGTCGTGCTCGCTCTCGGCCCGGCTCGGATAACCCGAGAGACCACCCCGCTGCCGCAGCATGTCGAAGCCGTCCTGCCGGCCGGTCACGATCTTGTGGACGTACGCCTGATGACCGGTGTCGAACAGCACGCGATCACGGGGTGAGTCGAACACCCGGTGCAGCGCCAGTGTGGTCTCGACCACACCGAGGCTGGGACCGAGGTGACCGCCGGTCCGCGACACCTTGGCCACCATGAAGTCCCGGATCTCCGCCGCCAGCAGGGTCAGCTGCTCGGGGTTGAGGCGCTTGAGGTCACCGGGTGAGGTGACGCCGGCCAGAAGACCATCGGAGGCGGGGAGGGATTCGCTCATGGGGGCAAAGTCTATCGGCGTGGCGCACTGGCGCATCCGCCAAGAGGTTTCGATGCGGTGTCCTACACACAACCGTCACAAACTTTCCTCTGGCATGCTTGTCGTACGAACGCGACTGGCGGCACGGAGGATGGGTCAACCATCGGGGAGCTCGTCACGGGGGGTCGACCGCCTGGGCACCCGTGCATGCGGAGTTCAGCCATGCCTTCAGCCCGTCTCCTGCCCGGCGCCCCCGTGGCCGAGGCCGTCCTGGCCGACGTCGCCGACCGCGTGACCCGCCTGCGGGCCCGGGGCGTCACCCCGAGCCTCGCCACCATCCTCGTGGGCGACGACGACGCCAGCGCCGGATACATCCGCATCAAGCAGCGCCAGGCGGCCGACCTGGGCTTCGAGTCCCCGCACGAGCACCTGCCGGCGGACGCGACCCAGAAGGACCTGGAGTCGGTGATCGCCGGCTTCAACGACGACCCGGCAGTGCACGGCGTCCTGATCCAATACCCGATCCCGGCTCACCTCGACTACGACGCGGCCCTGCAGACCCTCGACCCCGACATGGACGTCGACGGCATGCACCCGCTGAACATGGGCCGCCTGGCCCTGGGCATGCCCGGGCCACTCCCCTGCACCCCCGCGGGCATCGAGGCGCTGCTGGCCCACTACGAGATCCCGGTGGCGGGCCGAGAGGTGGTCATCCTGGGCCGGGGAGCCACACTGGGCCGCCCGCTGGCGATGTTGCTGGCCCAGAAGCGCCCGACAGCGAACGCGGCGGTGACGGTGGTGCACACGGGCGTGAAGGACTGGGCCCGCTACACCCAGCGAGCCGAGATCCTGATCGCCGCCGCCGGCGTCCCCGGAATCATCCAGCCGGAACACGTCCGCCCGGGGGCAACGGTGATCGGCGCGGGAGTCCGTTACGAGGGCCGCCGTCTGCTCCCCGACGTGGACGAGTCGTGCGCGGAGGTGGCGGGAGCGATCACACCGCGAGTGGGCGGGGTGGGACCGACCACTGTGGCGATGTTGTTCCGCAATGCGGTGCAGGCGGCGGAGCGCGCTACTTCCTGAGGTGTTTGGGGTGCCCCGAGCTGCGGAGAGGCCGCCTTCCCACGGGAGCGCAGCGCGGGGCCACGCCCGGTTCACCGACTCACGCAGGCCGGGCCGGCGCGCCACGGGTGCCCGGCTCGCCACGGCGCAAGGCGCCTCCTCCGGTCGCGCCCGTTGGGGTGGTGTATGACTCGGCCATCGCTGATCCGTGTGAGTTGATGTTAGGCGGCGATCTCGGCGGTCTGCTCGGGTTCGGTGTCTTGGCTGGTCTTGACTGGTGTGAGGCGGGCTTTGCGGATCAGGTCCAGGCCCATGTAGCGGCGTCCTTCGACCCATTCGTCGGTCTGTTCGGCGAGCACGGCGCCGACCAGGCGGATGATCGCGGCCCGGTTCGGGAAGATGCCGACGACATCGGTGCGGCGGCGGATGGGATTGTTCGACCAGATCTGGCGCCAGAGTTCACGCGGGAACGCGGTGAAGGCGAGCAGGTCGGCGCGGGCGTCGTCGAGGTGTTCGGCGGCGTCGCTGAACTTTTCGCCGATCATCTCGAGGACCCGGGCGTATTGGGCTTCGACCGCTTCGGTGTCGGGTTGGTCGAAGACCGTGCGGACCAGGGTGGCGACCCATGGCTGCGCGGACTTGGGAACTTTGGCGAGCAGGTTGCGCAGGTAGTGGGCGCGGCAACGCTGCCAGGACGCGCCGGGCAGGGCCGCCCCGATCGCGTTGACCAGCCCGGCGTGGGCGCCCGACCGCGACCAGGCCATGGACGTTGATGATGCGACCGTGTTCGCGAACCTTGAGGACCAGGGCGTCGAGCCAGACGAACACATAGGGTCCGGCGTCCAGGGGCCGGTTGCGGAACGCTTCGACCTGGGCGTCCAAATGCCGGGCCATCTCCGAGACCTGCGACTTGGACAGCGACTTGATGCCGAGCTGCTCGACCAGCTTCTCCACCCGCCGGGTCGAGACGCCGAGCAGATACGACGTCGCGACCACGCTGACGAGGGCTTGTTCGGCGCGGCGGCGGTGCTGCAACAGCCAGTCCGGAAAGTAAGAGCCGTGCCGCAGTTTCGCCGATCGCCAGCTCGACGGTGCCGGCCCGGGTGTCCCAGTCGCGCTGCCGGTAGCCGTTCCGCGAGTTCGTGCGCTCGTCGCTGTGTTCGCCGTACTCAGCACCGCAGACCGCGTCGACCTCGGCCGACATCAGCGTCTCGGCGAAGGTTTGGACCATCGCCCGCAGTAGATCAGGGCTCGCCGATTCAAGATGCTCGCGCAACAGACTGGCGACGTTCAGACTCGGTTCTGCGGCCATCGCGGGTTCTCCTTCTTGATCTAGACAATCCGAAGGATCTGCGATGGCCGCTTCTGTCTGCTGGGAACGACCAGGTGATACACCACTTCGTGGACGCAACCCCTCCTCCCCTTGGGCGTCCCGACCCAGAAATAGACAGATCCCCTCTTGATGAATGACAATTATTAGCTTTCGCGGGCAGCCGGCGGGATAATTAGTCATGCGATTCCAACAGCGTGAAACATTCTCCCGGGAACAGATCAACGCCGCGCGTGACCTCATCCTCTCGTCCGATAACGATGCCTTCCGGCGCGAACACGAGCGTCGCCGCGGCGGAGCTTCGAACCCTGAAGCGCGAGGCGCACCGCCTGATCACTGAGGACGGGCCGGGCCCAGCCACGTGGTCCTGGTCAGCCGCGGCGGCCTCCGGATGCACGGAGGAGGCCCCGCGGCAATGACAAGCTGTCGCTAAAGGCGCACTACCATTTTGCCGGTGTTCGCGCCGCGCAGCAAGCCCAGGAAAGCGCCCGGCGCTGCCTCGATTCCGCCCTCGACGATTGTTTCCTGCCACGTGATTTTGCCTTCGCGTAGCCAGGTGGCCATGTCGGTGGCGAAATCGGGCATGCGCGCGCCGTGATTGGTGACGATGTAGCCGCGCAAATTCAGTTCCTTGCCGATTGCCAAAGCCAGGTTGCGCGGGGCGGCGGGGGGCTCCGTGTCGTTGTAGTGGGCGATCGCCCCGCACAGGGCGACCCGGCCGTACTTGTTCAGTGAACCGATGGCGGCCTCCAAATGGTCGCCGCCCACGTTGTCGAAGTACACGTCGATGCCGTCGGGGGCCGCCTCGCGCAGCTGCTTGCGGACGGGGGCGTCCCGGTAGTTGAAGGCCGCGTCGAAGCCCAGGTCCTCCGTCAGGTGGGTGACCTTCGCGGCGGAGCCGGCGCTGCCGATGACCCGCTTGGCTCCGCGGAGCTTGGCGATCTGGCCGGCGATGCTGCCCACCGCTCCTGCCGCGCCCGAGACGAAGACCGTGTCGCCCTCCTTGAACTGGGCGATGTCCAGGAGGCCCACATATGCCGTCAGGCCCGTCATGCCGAGCACGCCCAGGTAGGCCGACACCGGGGCCGCCGCCGGGTCGACCACGCGCACCTTCGAGGCGTCCAGCGCCGCGTACTCGCGCCAGCCCAGACCGTGCAGGACCGTGGCGCCGACCGGCACCGTGGATGACGCCGAGGCCACCACCTCGCCGACGGCCGAGCCATCCAAGGGCTCGCCGACCTGGAACGGCGGGGTGTACGACTTCACGTCGTTCATCCGGCCCCTCATGTACGGGTCCACCGACATGAACAGGTTCCGCACCACCACCTGACCGTCCGCCGGCGCGCCCACCGTCACCTCCGCGACCTCGAACGTGTCGTCGGCCGGCCAGCCCTGCGGGCGGGCGGCGAGCCGGATCTCACGGCTGGTGAACGTGCTCATGCGAAGCTCCTCGGGAAGTCACCGGGCGGGATGGTTACCACACGGTAACTTCAGGGCGTCAGCAGCGCCACGCACTCGATGTGCTGGGTCATCGGGAAGCAGTCGAAAGCCCGCAGTGCGGCCAGCTCCCAGCCGAGCGAGCGGAACGTCGCGATGTCCCGGGCCAGCGAGGCCGGATCGCAGGCCACGTAGGCCACGGCCCGGGGGCGGGCGGCGGCGATCGCCTTCACCACCTTGGCGCCGGCGCCGGCCCGTGGTGGGTCGAGCACCACCAGGTCGACCGGGCCGGTGACGCGGCGGCGGCTCAGGGCGTGGTCCACCCGGGCCTCGACGACCTCGGCGCCGGGCAGGCCGGCCAGGTTGGCGCGGGCCGCGGCGACGCCGGTCGGTGCGGCTTCGACGACCGTGGTGCGGGCCTTCGTCCGGGTGGCCAGCGCGGCCGCGAACAGGCCGGCCCCGCCGTAGAGGTCCCAGGACACCTCACCCTCGGCCGGTTGCAGCATCTCGAGGACCGTGCCGACCAGCGTGTCGGCGGCCCGCGGATGGACCTGCCAGAAGCCCTGGGGCGGGATCGACCACGTGCGGCCGGCCGCGACCTCGGTGACCTCGGCCGGGCCGCGCAGGCGGGTGCGGACACCGGCCGGCGCCTCGGTGGGGTCGTCGGTGGGCGCGCTGCCGCGGCGGGCCAGGACGGCCACGTCGCCGCCGGTGGTGGCCACCGCCTCCAGGGCGTCGGCGTCCGGCCAGTCGAGCTGGAGCAGGTCCAGCTCCTGGATGGCGGGGTGGGCGATCCGGCAGCGGTCGATCGGCACGACCTCGTGCGACCGGTGTTTGAGCAGGCCGGGGCGGCCCAGGGCGTCGACGGCGTAGCGCACCCGGCTGCGCCAGCCCAGAAGGTCTGAGGTCTCGCCCGACAGGGCGTGACCGGCGCGCTCGGACGCCGCGGCAGATTCCTCGGCGAAGCGGGGGTCCCCGCTTGCGGTGGGGAGCGCCTCGACGCGTACCGGATGATCGATGCCCGCCAACCGCGAAAGCTGTTCGCGCACTACGGCCGTCTTCCAGCTCAGCTGGGCGTCGCCCGAAGCGTGCTGGAGGTCGCAGCCACCGCAACCACCGGGGTGGGCGAAGGGGCACGGCGGCGTGACCCGGTCGGGCGAAGCCACGTGGATCTCGACGGCGTCGGCCCGCAGGAAGCCCTTGTGCAGCTCCGTGATCTCCGCCGTGACCTGCTCGCCGGGCAGGGCGTGGCGGACGAAGACGACGCGGCCGTGCGGGCCGCCGAGACGGGCGACGCAGTGGCCTCCGTGCGCGGGGGCGCCCACCGTGAGCTCCACCCGGTCGCCCTGAACAAGCTCCTGGACGGGATCACTGCTCATCGTTCGCCTCCGCCGAGGAAGCGCCCCGGGTACGGGGACCCCGGGCCGGAGCGCGGACCAGGCCGCGGTCCATCCGGTCGAGGTCGCGGTCCTGACTCGACTGGAGCTGCCACGGGACGCTGGTGACCATCACGCCCGGCTCGAACAGCAGCCGGCCCTTGATGCGCAGGGCGCTCTGGTTGTGCAACAGGTTCTCCCACCAGCGGCCGACCACATATTCGGGGACGAAGACGGTGACCACGTCGCGCGGCGAGCCGCGCCGGATGCCCTTGACGAAATCGATGATGGGGCGGGTGATTTCGCGGTACGGCGAGTCGACCACCGTGAGCGGCACAGGAATCTGGCGCCGCTCCCACTCCTCCTGGATGTGCCGGGTGTCCTTGTCGTCGACGTTGACCGTGACCGCGGTCAGCGAGTCGGGCCGGGTCGCCTGCGCGTAGGCGACCGCCCGCAATGTCGGCATGTGGACCTTGCTGACCAGCACGACCGCGTGGTTGCGGGACGGCAGCACCGGCCGCTCGTCGGTCGGCTCGAGCTCGCGGGAGACCCGGGTGTAGTGCTTGCGGATGGCCAGCATGAGCGCGTAGATGACGATCATGGCGGCGATCGCGATCCACGCGCCGAGCAGGAACTTCGTGACCAGCACGATGATCAGGACGGCGCCGGTGAGACACATGCCGAACGCGTTGATGGCCCGGGAGCGGATCATCCGCCGGCGTTTCTCGGGATCGCGCTGGGTGCGCAGCAGGCGGTTCCAGTGCCGGATCATGCCGCCCTGCGACAGCGTGAACGACACGAAGACGCCCACGATGTAGAGCTGGATGAGCCGGGTGACCTCGGCCTGGAACGCCGCCACCAGCACCATCGCCGCGATGGCGAGGAAGACGATGCCGTTGGAGAAGGCCAGCCGGTCGCCGCGGGTGTGGAACTGCCGGGGCAGATAGCGGTCCTGGGCCAGGATCGAGCCGAGCACCGGGAAGCCGTTGAAGGCGGTGTTCGCGGCCAGGAAGAGGATCAGGGCGGTGACCGCGCCGACCACGTAGAGCAGGAAGCCGTTGCCGAAGACCGTCTCGGCGAGCTGGGTGGTGACCGTCTTCTGCACGTAGCCGTCGGGGGCCGCGATGATCTGCAGGGCCGGGTCCTCGACGTACTGGAGGTTGGTGGCCCGGGCCAGCAGCACGATGCCGACGAGCATGACGATCGCGATGCCGCCGAGCAGCATCAGGGTGGTCGCCGCGTTCTTGCTCTTGGGCGGCTTGAAGGCGGGCACGCCGTTGGAGATCGCCTCGACACCGGTCAGGGCCGCGCAGCCCGAGGAGAACGTCCGTAACAGCAGATAGGCGAACCCGAAGCTGGTGAGGTGATCCTCCTCGGCCGCGATGGTCAGGCCGGCGCTCGGGGCCTGCAGGTCCTGGCCCAGCACGAAGACCCGGAACAGCCCGGTGAGGATCATCCCGACGATCACGATGATGAAGAGATAGGTGGGTACGGCGAAAGCCGTGCCCGACTCTCGAAGGCCACGCAGATTGAGCGCGGTCAGGATGGCGATCGCGCCGATGGCGCAGGCGACCTTGTGCTCGGCCACGAAGGGCACCACCGAGCCGAGGTTGCTCACGCCGGAGGCGGTCGACACGGCCACGGTGAGGATGTAGTCGACGAGCAGGGCGCTGCCCACGCCCAGGCCGGCGCGGGGGCCGAGGTTGACCGTGGCCACCTCGTAGTCGCCGCCACCGGACGGATAGGCGTAGACGTTCTGCCGGTAGCTGGCGACCACCGTGACCATCACGACCGCGACGGCGAGCGTGATCCACGGGGAGATGTAGAAGGCGCCGGCGCCGGCGATCGAGAGGGTGAGCAGGATTTCGTCGGGGGCGTAGGCCACGCTCGACAGCGCGTCGCTGGCGAAGACGGGCAGAGCGATCCGCTTGGGCAGCAGCGTGTGCTGCAGCTTGTCGGAGCGGAACGGCCTGCCCAACAGCAGCCGCTTGGCGAGAGAGGTCGTACTTGCCACGAGTGCCAAGCGTACGTACCCCGCCCCGCCCGCCGCCTCGGGGAGGCGCATGCGACCCTCATCGGATGCACGTGGTCATCATGGGATGTGGGCGGCTCGGGTCGACGCTCGCCCAGAACCTCGAAGCCCGCGGCCATTCGGTGGCGGTGATCGACCAGAACTCCGACGCGTTCCGCCGCCTCGGTGCCGACTTCGGCGGCGTCACGGTGACCGGCATCGGCTTCGACCGCGACGTGATGCGCGAGGCCGGCATCGAGCGGGCCGACGCCTTCGCCGCGGTCTCCAGCGGCGACAACTCCAACATCATCTCGGCCCGGCTGGCCCGCGAGACGTTCGGCGTGACCCGCGTGGTCGCCCGCATCTACGACGCCCGGCGGGCCCAGGTGTACGAGCGGCTCGGCATCCCGACGGTGGCCACGATCCGCTGGGCCGCCGACCGGATGATGCGCCACCTGGTGCCCGAGGGCACGGTCGAGGTGTTCCGCGACCCGACCAGCGTCGTCTCGATCGTCGAGGCGCCCCTGCACCGCGACTGGGTGGGCCGCACGCTGCGCTCGCTGGAGGACCGCACCGGGGCCCGGGTGGCCTATCTGATGCGCTTCGGCATGGGCACGCTGGGCACCGCCTCCACCGTGATCCAGGACGGCGACCAGGTGTTCATGCTTGTCACCGACGAGACCGTGGCCACGGTGCTGGACATCGCCTCCGGAGCCGACAAGGAAGGGCACTGACCATGCGGATCGCCATCGCGGGGGCCGGCAACGTCGGCCGGTCGATCGCCCAGGAGCTGATCGGCAACGGCCACCGGGTCATGCTGATCGAGCGGCAGCCCCGCCAGCTGCGCCCGGAGCGGGTGCCCGAGGCCGACTGGGTGCTGGCCGACGCGTGCGAGCTGAGCAGCCTCGAGGAGGCCGACGTGGCCTCCTGCGACGTGGTGGTGGCGGCGACCGGCGACGACAAGGCCAACCTGGTCGTGTCGCTGCTGGCCAAGACCGAGTTCGCGGTGCCGCGGGTGGTGGCCCGGGTCAACCGGGCCGAGAACGAGTGGCTCTTCAACGAGCAGTGGGGCGTGGACGTCGCCGTCAGCAAGCCGCGACTGATGGCCGCTCTGGTCGAGGAGGCGGTCACGGTCGGAGATCTCGTACGTCTGATGACCTTTCGCCAGGGCGAGGCCAACCTGGTCGAGATCACCCTGCCGCGCGACGCGCCGTACGAGGGCCAGCCGGTCCGGTCGGTGCCGCTGCCCCGCGACTCGGCCCTGGTGGCGATCCTGCGCGGCAAGCGGGTCATGGTGCCGACCGGCGACGACCCGCTCGAGGCCGGCGACGAGCTGATCTTCGTCTGCACCACCGAGGTGGAGGAGCAGATCCGCGCGGTCGTGCTGGGTGCTAGCTCGGCTGAGTAGTCCGCGACGTCACGCGGTGGATGGCCCAGGCCGAGAAGGCGAACGTGGCCGCGTAGATCGGCCAGCTGATCAGGATGCGGACGATACCCAGGGCGTTGGCCTCGCCCTGGGCCCACAGGTAGTACTGGATGCCGGCCCGGACGCAGAGCGACACCACCCAGACCAGGGTGAGCCACTGAAACGTCCGGAAGAGCTGCTGGTTGCCGAACCAGTTCTGCTGGCCCTTGTTGGCCATGATGCCCCAGGCGTACCCGATGAGCGGCTTGCGCACGACCACCGAGAGCAGCAGCACCGCGGCCTGCCCGAAGGTGAGCAGGATGCCGGGCAGGTAGAAGTTCTCCGCCTTGCCCGTGCGATAGGCCAGGAAGGCGCCGATCGCGATGCCGAACAGTCCGTTCACCGCATGGCGCACGGGCTCTTTCCGGATCAGCCGGTACGCCCCGATGCCCACCGCCGCGAAAACGGCGCCGGCGATCGCCCAGTAGAGCGCGGTGCGCTTCTCGAGACCCACGACGGCGTCGCCGAGGACCACGTTGAGGATCACGAAGGCGAAGACCGGCAGGCTCGACTCGACCAGGCCGCGCACACCGCCGAGCTGCTCGGCGATCTGCTCGCTCATCGACGGAAGAGGCTCGTCCTCCGGCTCTTTGACCGGGTGGAGGTCGAGTTCCTCGACGACCTCCTCGGCGAGCCGCTCCTCCACGGTTTCGTGCGCGGCGTGACGCGGCTCGCTGCCAGTCACCGGGGCGCCTCCAGCTCGTAGTACGGGTTGTAGATCACCTTGCGGTCGTCGCGGATCGCGATGCGCCCGCGCGCGGTGAGCTGACGGCCGGGCTCGATGCCCGCGATGGAGCGCCGTCCCAGGAACACCAGCGTAACCACGTCGCTGCCGTCCCAGAGGTCGGCCTCGAGCGTGGGCAGGTTGGTGCGGGGAGTGTACGCCACCGTACGCAACCGGCCGTTCACCGAGACGACCTGACCCCGGGTGCACTGACCGGCCGGCATGGCGCCGCACTTGGCCACCTCGCGCTGGAGGTCCCGCGCGTCGAGTTCCGAGTCGGTCGCCGTCAGCCGGTCGAAGAACTTGCGCAGGCCCGTGCGCTCGTCCGTACTACTCATGAGTTACACCGTACGCCCTTGGTGATCCCGGTCACGAGCCCTACTGCGGCTGGTGACCGTTCGCCTGAGCCTGCTCCGCCTCGGCGGCGGCCTGATCGGTCATCTCCTTGGGCAGGCGCAGCGGCAGCGCCTCGCGCACCGGGCGGGCCTCGGCGTCGCGGACGACCACCAGGCCGGTCAGCACCTCGCCGAGCCGGCCCTCGCGGGACGGGTCGGCCGCGGCCGCGCCCTGGTAGAGCGCCCGGACCATCCAGCGCGGGCCGTCCACGCCGACGAACCGGACGTCGGCCGGGCCCTCCGGCGTGTTGACCCGGGCCGCCAGCTCGGTGCCGTACGGGCCGTTGATCTCGCGCGGGGAGACGCCGTCGGAGGCCATCGCCTGGCGGATCTCCTCGCGGACCTCGTCCCAGATGCCCTCGCTGCGGGGAGCGGCGAACACGCCCAGCTGGAGCGCGCTCTCGCCGTCGACCAGCACGATCTGCTCGACCGCCCCGTCCGGGTTGGCCTGCACCCGCACCTCGACGCCGTCGACGGCCGGGATCAGCAGGCTGCCCAGGTCGAGACGCTGCACATCGTCGGGAGCGAACTTCTGGTCCCAGGGGCCGCGCTCGGGCGCCACCGGCTCGTCGTCCGCGGCGAGGCTCTGGGCGAGCGCCTCCGAGGGCGGCGCGTCGGTCGCACGCACGTGCTTGGGGCCGCCGCGCTTACGGGAGAACATCACTGCCACCTTCCGTTTTCAAACCTGAGTGCCCACCGGTCGAGCCGTGCCCGCCGGCACCGCGTGCGGTGTCGTCGAGCTCGTCGACCTCGTGGAACGCGGCTCGCTCGACCCGCTGGACGACCAGCTGGGCGATGCGGTCGCCGCGAGAGATCTTGACCGGCGTGTGCCGGTCGTGGTTGACCAGGATCACCAGAACTTCACCGCGGTAGCCGGCGTCGACCGTACCGGGCGCGTTCAGGACCGTGACACCGAGGCGCGCGGCCAGGCCCGAGCGGGGATGGACCAGGCCCACGTAGCCGTCCGGGATGGCCACCGCGATGCCCGTGCGGACCGCCTGCCGCGCCCCCGGGGCGAGCTCGGCGTCCTCGGCGGCGACCAGGTCGGCCCCGGCGTCGCCGGGGTGCGCGTAGGCCGGCAGCGGCAGATCGGGGTCGATCCGGCGGATCCGGATGACTACATCGGTCAAGACAGAGGTTCCTCACTCGTGCGGCGGCGGGCAAGCGGGACCCACCCTGCCATCCTGCCGTGCCCGGTCGCGGAGGCGCGCCGTACCCTTCCAGGGTGACACCGGAGTCTCCCGCGCGCACCACCGCACCCACCAGTCACCGAGAGCGACTCTCGCTCCGGTGGTGGATGTGGCCCGTCGGCCTGCTGGTCGTGGTGATCCTCGGCGTGGAGCTGACCATCGGCTTCCCCACCCTGCCGATCTGGGTGCCGTTCGCGGTGCTGACCCCGGCCACCCTCGCCGTCATGGCCTGGATCGGGCGGATCAAGGTCGAGGTCACCGGCGGCGAGCTGCGGGTGGACGACGCCCGGCTGCCGGTGCGGTTCATCGCCGACGTGGTCGCGCTCGACATGGAGGGCAAGCGCGAGGCGCTGGGCGTGGGCGCCCACCCGCTCGCTTTTGTGATCCAGCGGCCGTGGATCGGCCCGGCCGTGCAGGTGCTGCTCGACGACCCGGACGACCCGACGCCGTACTGGGTGATCAGCACCCGGCGTCCCGTCGAGCTGGCCACGGCGCTGCTGGCGGCTCGCGACGCCTCCTAGGCCGCGTCGATCACCTTCCGGCTTCTCTTCTGAAGATCCTTCTGTACGTGCTCGCCCAGGTTCTTGGTCGCGCGGCGGTTCAGATATCCCGCCACGGCCGCTCCGGTGAGGAACGGGCCGAACATGGTCAGGTGCCGCCCGAAGCGCTTGAGCAGGCTCTGCTGCAGGTCCCGGCGGGCGGCCGTGCCGAGCACGGTGGCCACGCCGACGCCGGGCACCAGCGGGTTCACGCCACGCTGGTCGGTCCACGCCTGCACGAGTGACACGGCCTTCTGCCCGAACGTGCCGGGCACCGGCTGCCCGTAGATCTCGTGCAGCTCGCCGATCAGTTTCATCTCGATCGCCACCACGGCGACCGTCTCGGCCGCCAGCAGCACCGGCGCCGAGAGCAGGGTCGGCGCGGCGACCCACTCCACCGCGGCCACGCCGCCGCCGGCCGCGCCCACGCTGGCCGTGGTGCGCTGGGCGTTGCGGATCAGGCGATCGGCCAGATCGTCGTCGCTCAGCCCCGCGAAATGCCGCCGCAGGGTCGCCTGGTCGCGCACGGGAACGTGCGGGGCGACGTCGGCCACCACGTCCGCCATCCAGCGGATCGCGGCCTTGGGCCGGAAGACCTGGCCCAGTCCACGCCGCCGCACGTCGCCGACGAGCCTGCCGAGGAGTTGCCTCCGCCCCTCGGGCTCCAGATCGTCGGCGGTCAGTGCGGCGACAGTCTTGCTCAACTCGACATCGGCGGCCGTCTGCGCCGGCGTCTCCACGGGATCGTTCGCCACGTCCTTCGCCACGTCCGGTACGGACTGCTCGGAGCTCATCGTCGTCCTCCCGTCATCGGCCGAGGCTGCTGATGTCATCGTGATGCCCGGTGTCGACCCCCCGCCAAACCGGGCAACGGCCTCAATCCCGACCGCTTTCGCACGGCCGGGTGTGACGCGCTGCGCGCGCGTGCCTGGTCAGGCACACTCGCGGCAGATCAGTTCCCCGTTGCGCTCCGTCGCCAGCTGGCTGCGGTGATGCACGAGGAAGCAGCGGGCACAGCGGAACTCGTCGGTCTGCATCGGCAGCACCTTGACGGTGAGCTCCTCGTCGGCAAGGTCGGCGCCGGGAAGCTCGAAGCTCTCCGCCACCTCGACCTCGTCGACGTCCACTGCGCCCGACTGCGAGTCGGCGCGGCGGGACTTCAGCTCCTCGAGGCTGTCCTCGCCGAGGTCGACCTCATCGCGACGCGGGGCGTCGTAGTCGGTGGCCATCGGTTTTCACTCTCCTGTATCGATGTGTCACTTGGCGTTAGTAACGTCAAGGACGTTGTTTCGGTTCCCGGTTCCGCCGGACGATTTCTGACACTGCCCCCAACACTTGAATCTGCCCCGGCGAGCGCGGAACCCTACCGCTACTGCGGCAAAGTTGTACGCGCATGGGCACGCCATTGTTCCCGATGTGACCGAGGCGACATCAAGGTAGGGGTACAAGCGTCTCGATCATCGTCGGCGCGCCGGAAGTATTCCCTGTTTCCGCACGGCTGGCGGGCAGACGCTAACCTTCCGACAGGTCCCGCTCCTACCCCGGCGGGCGTCACACCCCGGATCCCTGGAGCCAGCCCCATGAGTTTTGCGCGCGTACGAGCGCTCGTCGTCGTCGGCGTGCTCGCCGTGGCCGCGGTCGTCTTCGTCATCGTGGCGCTCGTCAAGGACTCCCAGGGGGGAGCCACGAGCGGGGCCGGCTGCCCTGAGGGGGCGCCGATGGTCGACACCCGGCTGCCCGACGACCCGGCCGAGGTCACCGTCAAGGTTTTCAACGGCACGAACACCACGGGCCTGGCCGACAGCGTGACCAGCGAGTTCAAGAACAGGCGCTTCACGGTCCAGAAACCGGCCGAGAGCAAGACCAAGTTCAAGGGCGTGGCCGAGATCCGGTTCGGCCCGGACACCGTCGGCAAGGCGCAGCTGCTCCGGGCTTACTTCCTCGCCCAGTCGAAGATGTCGTACAACGCCAAGCGCAAGGGCGCCGTCATCGACATCGTGATCGGCAACGAGTTCCGCCAGCTCGCCACCACCACCGAGGTCAACCAGTCCCTGGTCGAGGTGGGCGAGCCGACGGTGCCGCCGGGCGGCTGCCTCAAGAAGTCCGAGGACTCCTAGGCTCCTCCGGCCGCGTCCAGCCTCACCAGCAGGTCGTGGAGATCGTTGAAGATCGCCGGCGGGGCGGCCACGACCATGTCGGCACCCGCGGGCGCCCCGCGCAGGCCGGCCACGATCGCGCCGGCCTCCCGGGCGATCAGGCCGCCCGCGGCGTGGTCCCACGGGTTGAGGCCCTTCTCGTAGTACGCGTCGAGCGTGCCCTCGGCGACCGCGCACAGGTCGAGGGCCGCCGCGCCGAACCGCCGGATGTCACGCACCTGGGTGATCAACCCGGCCAGCACCTGACCCTGATGGGCCCGGCGCCGGGCGTCGTAGCCGAAGCCGGTGCCGACCAGTGACTGGCTCAGCTCGGCCGGTCCCGTAACTTTCAGGCGTCGATCGCCCCGGAAGGCGCCGCCGCCCCGGGTGGCCGTCCACTCGTCGCCGGTGGCCGCGTTGATCACGATTCCGGCAACAATCTCGCCCTCGGCCTCGGCCGCGAGGGAGACCGCGTACTGCGGCAGCCCGTACAGATAGTTCACGGTGCCGTCGATCGGGTCGAGGATCCACCGGACGGCGCCCTCGCCGGCCGCGTCGCCGTACTCCTCGCCGAGCACCCCGTCACCCGGCCGCAACTCGCGCAAAGCGTCGATGACCTGGCGTTCCACCGCCTTGTCGGCCGCCGTGACCACGTCCGTGGCCGTGCTCTTGGTCTCCACGTCGAAGATCGCCTCGGCCCGGAGCCGCCGCGCCGTGGCGGCCGCGTCACGGGCCAGTCCCACCGCGATCTCCAGCAGAACGCCCGGTGTCGATGCCGACCGAAACTCGCTCACGTTTTCGCCCTTTCCGCCGATACCATTCTCGCGCCGGGTGTCTCCGGCGAGGTCGGCGGCCCCTGGCGGCGTGCTGCAACGGGAGGATCTCGCAGGACGGCGCTACAATTCACGCCTACCCACCGCTTCGCGGACACCAAGACCATCGAGGTGCCGCGTCCCGGGGGTCCCCACACCAACACCGGCCAGCCTCCTCGCCGTGCGCTGTGCTGGGCTCATGGCCGTGCTCAACCTCATCGCCTCCGGAAGGTCTTTCGTGACAGAAGCCCACCAGAACGGTGCCGACGTTCGTTCTCTCACCGAGGCCCTGATCGCTCATGCCCAGGGCGCGGGCGGGCAAATCACGTCGGCCGAGGTCGCGCGAACGCTCGAGTCCGCCGGGGTGAATCCGGCTCAGGCCAAGAAGATTCTTCGCGGTCTCGTCGACGCCGCCGTCACCGTCGTCGTCGACGGTTCGGCCAGCACCCGCCGCAAGGTCGCCGCGGCTCGCGCCGCGACCCCCGCCTCCAAGGCCACCACGGCCAAGGCCGCGCCCGCCCGCAAGGCGCCGGCCCCGGCCCCGAAGCAGGCGGCGGCCGCCGCCGGTGGGGCCGACCCGGCCGCCGGCGCGCCCGCCAAGAAGGCCGCGGCGGCCAAGAAGGCGGCCCCCGGCAAGAAGGCCGCCCCCGCCAAGGCCGGCGCGCCGGCTGCTCCCGGCGAGGGCCCCGCCGAGGGCGAGATCGATCCCGAGGAGCTCGCCGCCGAGATCGAGGACGTCGTCGTCGAGGAGCCGGCCGCCATGGTCGCGGCCGCCGCGTCCGACGCCGCCAGCTCGGCCACCGACGGCGACTTCGAGTGGGACGACGAGGAGTCCGAGGCGCTCAAGCAGGCGCGCCGCGACGCCGAGCTCACCGCGTCGGCCGACTCGGTCCGTGCCTACCTCAAGCAGATCGGCAAGGTCCCGCTGCTCAACGCCGAGCAGGAGGTCGAGCTGGCCAAGCGCATCGAGGCCGGCCTCTACGCCGCCGAGCGCCTGCGCGCCTGCGACGAGGGCGAGGAGAAGCTCGAGCGCAACATGGAGCGCGACCTGCGCTGGATCGGCCGCGACGGCGAGCGCGCCAAGAACCACCTGCTCGAGGCGAACCTCCGGCTCGTGGTCTCGCTGGCCAAGCGCTACACCGGCCGTGGCATGGCCTTCCTCGACCTGATCCAGGAAGGCAACCTGGGCCTGATCCGCGCGGTCGAGAAGTTCGACTACACCAAGGGCTACAAGTTCTCCACGTACGCCACCTGGTGGATCCGCCAGGCCATCACCCGCGCCATGGCCGACCAGGCCCGCACCATCCGCATCCCGGTGCACATGGTCGAGGTCATCAACAAGCTCGGCCGCATTCAGCGCGAGCTGCTCCAGGACCTGGGCCGCGAGCCCACCCCGGAGGAGCTGGCCAAGGAAATGGACATCACGCCGGAAAAGGTGCTGGAGATCCAGCAGTACGCCCGTGAGCCCATCTCGCTGGACCAGACGATCGGCGACGAGGGCGACAGCCAGCTCGGCGACTTCATCGAGGACTCCGAGGCGGTCGTCGCGGTCGACGCGGTCTCCTTCTCGCTGCTCCAGGACCAGCTCCAGCAGGTCCTGCAGACGCTCTCGGAGCGCGAGGCGGGCGTCGTACGGCTGCGCTTCGGCCTGACCGACGGCCAGCCCCGCACGCTGGACGAGATCGGCCAGGTGTACGGCGTCACCCGTGAGCGAATTCGTCAGATCGAGTCGAAGACGATGTCGAAATTGCGACACCCGTCCCGCTCGCAAGTCCTCCGGGACTACCTGGACTAAGGGCACTAAGTCAACAGCGCGTGCCCGAATGGTCACCACCCGTACATCAACGGGTGGTGATCAGACCGTTGTGTCGAAGTGATCGTTGACGTGGCACCCTTGGATCACGGCACACTTAGCCCAGCACGTGTGACCTCGGTCCCCCCGGGGCACAGTGGGAAGGCCGCAACGGTGCAGGGTGTTGCACGATGTGAGCAGTAGCCGAGGAACGTGTTCATCGGTTCGATCAGAGGAGGAAGGCGATGACCCCGACTCTCACGCCGCCGGCGGATAGTTTGGCCGGCACCGCAGCCGATGAACGGTGCGACCGCTGCAATGCAGCCGGAAAGCTCCGTTTGACATTGGCGGGTGGCAGTGAGCTGGTGTTCTGCGGACACCACGCCAACCGGTACGCCGAAGACCTGGTGAAGATCGCAGTGCAGTACGCGGCCGATCCGGAATTCACGTGGCGCGGCGCCCACATGATGTCTAACTCCAACTAAAAGAGCCGATCCCCCCGAACGGACTCTAAAGGGGCGCCCACGGTGTGGGGCGCCCCTTCTCATGCCCAGCGCTCACCACAGCGCCTCCTGCTAGGCACACAGCCCAGCCTCAGCACGGCCTGCGCATTGCAGCCCACGCTCGGCACGGCTTGCACATGGCACGGCCCCGGGCTCGGCATGACCTGCGCACGGCACGACCCGGGCTCGGCACGGCTCGGCACGGGTCCGGCACGGCACAGGTTCGGCACCGCCTGCGCACGGCTCGGCACGGGTTCCGCACGGCACAGGTTCGGCGCGGCCTGTGCACGGTTCGGCACGGGTTCCGCACGGCACAGCCGGGGCTCGGCGTGACCTGCGCACGGCAAAGCCGAGGCTCGTCACGGTCCGCGCGCCGCGCAGCCGAGGCTTGGCACGCTCCACGCGCGGCACGGCTGGGTTCGGCACGGTCCGCGCTCGGCGCTGCGCAGCTCAGCACGCTCCGCGCACGGCACGGCCCGGGCTCGGCATGACCTGCGCACGGCACAGCTCAGGCTCGCCACGGTCCGCGCGCCGCGCAGCCGAGGCTTGGCACGCTCCACGCTCCACGCGCGGCACGCGGCGGGGTTCGGCACGGTCCGCGCTTGGTGCTGCGCAGCTCAGCACGCTCCGCACACGGCACAGCCCGCCGCGCGCCAGGTGCTGCGCCCCTCCGCGGCGGCCCGGGCCCAGCAGACGGCGCCCGACGAAGCCCGGGCACTCAGCGCGGACCGCGCTCTAGATACCGCGCCAATCCCGCCCCGTGCTCGGGCTCAGCGGGCGTCGCTCGAGGCGGCCCACGCTTTCAGCGCAGCCCCCGCCCTCCGCACCGGCTGAGCCCTCCTCGCCGGAGCGCTCAACGCCGGAGCCTCAACGCCAGAGCCATCAGCGCTGGGCCCTCGATGCTGGTCCCCACCATTGGAGACCCCAACGCCGGAGCGCTCAACGCTGGGCCCTCAGCACGGGAGCCCTCAGCGCGGGAACCCTGAACACGGGAACCCTGAACACGGGAACCCTCAGCGCGGGAGCGCTCAACGCAGGAGCGCTCAACGCAGGAGCGCTCAACGCTGGCTGACCTTGGTGACGCGCGGTTTCCGGTGCCGGCTTGGGCTCAGCGGGCGCTGAGGGCGACGAGGTCAGGCTGGGGTGGGTGTGGGCACCTCCTCGTCCCATAGGCGCTCCACGGACGTGTTGAGGGCCTTGGCGACCTTCAAAGCGAGGTACACCGAAGGGGCGTAGTCGCCCGTCTCCATCGCGATGATGGTCTGGCGGCTCACCTGGACGGCTGCGGAGAGGCCCTGCTGGGTCAGGCCGGCCTCCTTGCGGGCGGCCCTGATGCGCGTGCCCGCAGCGCCGCCCGCCTCCGGTGCGCGCACCGGGCCGGAAGGTGGTGCCATCAGTCCTCGTCCCCGGTGAGTGCCAGAGCCGCCTCTCGACGCCGCCGGCGGCGGGTCTCGATCACTTGAGCGATGGGAACCACGATCGCGGCGAAGACCCCGCCGAACGCCGCACCGCGCCACGTGGCGCCCTCGGGGTCGTACACGTAGAGCGAGCCGATCAGGAACACCGCGGCCGGAGCGCCGTTGACGACCGTCAGGAAGATCCGTTTGCCGCTCCAGGAGCGCGGCGTGGTGTCGACACGGCGGTGACGCACGTAGATCGTGCTGAGCATCATCGGCACATAGAGCAGGACCATCACGACCGCGAGCGGCAGCACCGCCGGCTTGCCCAGCGGCCACACCATGATCGCCGCGGCCCACGGGATCGTCAGCCATTGCAGCGAGGCGGCCGTGGCGATTCCCTCATACCACCGGTAGCGCTCGCGCTCGTCGCCGTACAGATCGCCGTCGAGATCGAGATTCCAGTGCACCACTCTGTCGAGAAGCATGCTTCCATCTTCGTGTTAAGTCCTCTTGACGTCAAGAGGACTTAACACGTCACAGCGTCTGGATCGTGGCGATGCGCTCCTCGAGCTGCTCGATCGTCGCCTGGGCGCTCGGCGGGCCCCCGCACAGGCGCCGCAGCTCGGCGTGGATCTTGCCGTGGGGGAGGTTGGTGCGGTGGTGGTGAGCCGCCACCAGCGTGTTGAGCTGGCGGCGCAGGCTGTTGCGGCGCTCCCCCGCCGTCATCGCCGGTGGGGCCTCCCGCTGTGCCGGCACCGGCTCGGCCGTCTTCTGCTTCTCGACGCGCTGGCGGGCCGCCAACTGCTCCGACTGCCTCTTGTTCAGCAGCATCGACACTTCGTCGGGGGTCAGCAGGCCCGGCAGGCCCAGGTAGTCCGCCTCTTCCGCCGTTCCCGTCTGCGCGCCCATCCCGAACGACGCGCCGTCGTAGATGACCTGGTCGAGCTCGGCCGTGGCACCCAGCGCCTCGAACTGCTTCTCCAGCTCGCCTTCCGCGTTCTCCTCGCGCTGGGCCCGCTCGAGCATGTCGTCGTCGAGGCCGTCTTTTTCCTTGCGGGCGCCCAGGATGTGGTCGCGCTGGGCCTCCATCTCGCTGGCCAGGCCCAGCAGGTGGGGCACGCTCGGCAGGAACACTGTCGCCGTCTCGCCGGGGCGCCGGGCCCGCACGAAGCGGCCGATGGCCTGGGCGAAGTACAACGGCGTGGACGCGCTCGTCGCGTAGACCCCCACCGCCAGGCGCGGGATGTCGACACCCTCCGACACCATCCGGACCGCGACCATCCACCTCTGCTCGGACGCCGCGAACGTGGCGATCCGGCCCGAGGCGCCCTCGTCGTCGGAGAGCACGACCGTCGCCTGCTCGCCGCTGATCTCGCCGATGAGTTTCGCGTACGCCCGGGCGGTCTGCTGGTCACTGGCGATGATCAGGCCGCCGGCGTCGCTCATGCCGTGCTCGCGCAGCTTGGTCAGGCGGGCGTCGGCCGCCCTCAGCACCTGGGGCATCCAGTCGCCCCGGTGGTCCAGGGCCGTACGCCAGGCCTGGGCGATCAGGTCTTTGGTCATCGGCTCGCCGAGGCGGGCCGCGAGTTCGTCACCCGCGTTCGTCCGCCAGCGGGTCTCTCCGGAGTACGCCATGAAGAGCACCGGCCGCACGACCCGGTCCTTCAGCGCGTCCGAATATCCGTAGACCGAGTCGGCCCGCGACCGCTGCAGGCCGTCGTCGCCGCGCTCGTACTCGACGAACGGAATCGGGTTCTCGTCGGAACGGAACGGAGTTCCGGTGAGCATCAGACGGCGTACGGCCGGCTCGAAAGCGGCTTTGACGCCGTCGCCCCAGCTCCGCGAGTCACCGGCGTGGTGGATCTCGTCGAGGATGACCAGGGTCTGCCGGGTCATGGTGCGGCGGCGGTGGACGGCGGGGGCCATGCCGACCTGGGCGTAGGTCAGGACCGCGCCGTGGAAGTCGGCCGAGGAGTGGATCTCGGAGTTGCGGAACTGGTGGTCGAGCTGGATGCCGACCCGGGCCGCGGCCGACGCCCACTGGGCCTTCAGGTGCTCCGTGGGGCAGACCACGGTGACCGCCTCGACCGTGCCGTCGGCGAGCAGCTCGGCCGCGATCCGCAGGGCGAAGGTCGTCTTGCCCGCGCCCGGCGTGGCCACCGCCATGAAGTCGTCGCTGCGGCGGCGCAGGTACGTCACCAGGGCCTTACGCTGCCAGTCACGCAGGTCGGGGAAGGTTTCCAGTTTCGGCAGTGGCGGGCTCAAAGCTCGAACGGTCCCCTCGTAAAAACAACGAACCCCCGGTTGTGAGAGCCGGAGGCGGCAACCAGCATAGCCGCGGGGGCAGGCCCGCGCCGGTTACGGCGCAGCGACCGGAGCGGACCACCGCCGGTACAGCGCGATGAGCCGGACACCCGTGATGAACAGGGCGGTCGCGGCCAGCGCCCAGAAGGAATCCAGGGAAAGTCCCCGCAGAATCGTGACAATAATCGCGCCGGCCAGGGCCACGACGGCGTAGATGTCCCGCCGGAGAACGACGGGGACCTCGCCCATCAGCAGGTCGCGCGCGAGGCCGCCGCCGATGGCGGTGAGCATGCCGATCAGGCAGGAGCCGACGGCCGGCACCCCGGCGTCGAGCGCCTTGAGCGTGCCGGTGACGGTGAACAGGCCGAGGCCGGCCGCGTCCAGGACGAGGACGGGCCGGCGCAGCTTCGACAACTGTGGGTGGAACCAGAACACGGCCAGGGACGTCAGCACCGCGGTCACCGCGTAACGCCAGTCGGCGAACGCGAGCGGCGGTACCGCGCCGATGACCAGATCGCGCACGATGCCGCCGCCGAGCGCGGCGATGAAGCCGACGAAGGCGACGCCGAACAGGTCGAGCCGTTTGATCACTCCGGCCGAGGCCCCGGACGCCGCGAAGACCGCGACGCCGACGAGGTCGGCGCTGAGCATGCCCTCGTTCAGCGAGTCATCGCTTCGTAGATCTCCTTGCACTGGGGGCACACCGGCGAGCCCGGCTTCGGCGACTTGGTCACCGGGAACTTCTCGCCGCACAGTGCGATCACGAACGTGCCCATCACGGCACTCTCGGCGATCTTCTCTTTACGTACGTAGTGGAACATCTCCGGCCCGGTGTCGGCGTCCTTGGTCTCCGGACGCTCCAGGATCTGAGTGCTCACGTGAAATCTGCCCTTCGGTTGTGTCGCCGCCGGTCCCCCCGGCCTCGACGGCGAGAACAAAGCTCCAACCCGCAAGTGTGACAGCAACCTCCGGACCGGTCCAATGATCAAAGCCGTACGGTAGGTGGCGTGACAGACTTCGCGATTCGATACGGCGAGCACGTGACCCGTGCCCGCCGGGACGGCCGGCCGGTGGTCGCGCTGGAGAGCACCATCATCTCGCACGGGCTTCCGCACCCGGACAACCTCCGTGTGGCCCGCGAGATCGAGCAGACCGTGCGTGACCAGGGCGCCGTGCCCGCCACCATCGGCATGATCGGCGGCGAGCTGATCGTCGGCCTGGACGACGCCCAGGTCGAGCACCTGGCGCTGGCCCAGGGCGTGGCCAAGCTCTCGGTGCGTGACCTGGCCGTGGCCGCGGCCACCCGGGCCGACGGCGCCACCACGGTCGCCGCGACCAGCGCGGTCGCCGCCGCCGCGGGCATCGGCGTCTTCGCCACGGGCGGCCTCGGCGGCGTGCACCGCGAGGCGAACGTCACCTTCGACGAGTCGGCCGACCTGACCACCCTGTCGCAGACGCCGATCGTCGTGGTCTGCGCGGGCGTGAAGTCGATCCTCGACGTGGGCGCCACGCTGGAGCGCCTGGAGACCCTCGGCGTGGCCGTGGCCGGATATCGGACCAAGCGCTTCCCGGGCTTCTTCATCACCGACGGCGGCTTCGACATCGACTGGCAGCTCGACTCCCCCGAGCAGGTCGCGGACGTCATCCGGGCCCGCTCCGACCAGGGCGTCGGGGCCGGCGCGCTGATCCTGGCCAACCCGCTGCCGGTCGACGAGCAGCTCGACACCGCGCTGCACGACCGGACCCTGGCCGAGGGCCTCGAACTGCTGGCCCGCGACCACATCACCGGCAAGGCGGTCACCCCGTTCCTGCTGGGGCACTTCCACGAGAGCACCGAGGGCCAGAGCCTGGCCGTCAACGTGCGGATCATCCTGCGCAACGCCGAGCTGGCCGCGAAGATCGCCGTCGCGACCGCCGGGCCGGCGGCGCCGCTGGGATTCTCCGCGGCGTGAGCACAGGCATCGTCGTCGTCGGTGACCTGGTCACCGACGTGCTGGTGGCGCACGTCGGGCCGATCGAGCTCGGCTCGGACACCGACGCCGCGATCACCGTGAGCGGGGGTGGCCAGGCGGCCAACACGGCGGCCTGGCTGGCCCACGCCGGTCATGAGGTGACGCTGGTCGCCGCTGTCGGCGACGATCTCGCCGGCCGCGAGCGGGTGGCCGAGCTGACGGCGGCCGGGGTGCGGTGCGCGGTGCGGGCCCATCCGGGCGCGGTCACCGGCAGCGTTGTGGTGCTGGCCGGCCCGCACGAGCGGACGATGATCACGGATCGGGGCGCCGCCCTGCTGCTCGACCCGGACGACGTGCGGGCCGCGGTGGAGAGCGCCTCCCACCTGCACCTCTCGGGCTATCCGCTGTTGCACGAGGGGTCACGGCCGGGCGGTCTGGCCGCTTTGCAAAAAGCCGCCGGCCGGACGACCAGCGTCGACGCGGCCTCGGCGGCGCCGTTGCGCTCGGTGGGTGCTTCCGCTTTCCTTGCCTGGGTACGAGACGTCGACCTGTTGCTCTGCAATGCGGACGAGGCCGACGTGCTGGCCGGCGCGGGCCCGGCCGCCGAGCAGGCGAGACGGCTGACCGAGCACGTGCGGAACGCCGTCGTGAAGCAGGGGCCGGCCGGGGCGACCTGGGCTTCCCGGGACGGTCATCTGCACTCGGTGGCGCCCCAGCGCGTACGCCGAATGAAAGATCCGACCGGCGCCGGTGATGCCTTCGCGGCCGGTCTGCTCGCGGCCTGGTGTGCCGGCGCGGCGCCGGAGGCGTCGCTGACGGCCGGCGCCCGGTTGGGCGCCGAGGCCGTGGGACAGATCGGGGCCCGCCCCCGTCAGCTTTTCTCTTCCTGACGAGGCTCGGGCTCGACGTCGATGGTCAGATATTCGACGTCCTCGGGCGTGTATTGAGGCAGGCCGGCCTGCTGTTTCGCGGCCAGGGCGGAGGCGGCCCGCTCGGCCTTGCTCTTGGCCGGGCGGTCGTTGGCGATGAGCACGGCCGCCCACGGCAGGAAGACCATGCCGGCCGCGCAGAGGACGAGCCAGAGGCCGAGCAGGGGCGGGCGGACGCTGACCAGGATCGCGCCGAGGATGAGGCAGAGGGCCCGGATGGTCATCATGCTGACGTAGCGGACCTGACGGCTGCGGTATTGCTCGTCGGGGCTACGGGCGGCGTCGGTGATCAGAACCGGCTGTTTCTTCACGATGGGGTCTCCGATCGACCCCCCATCATGGCACCGATCCCCGGCTGCCGCCCAGAGACCCCGCTCAACCGCGGGCGGCGGCCTCCGATTCAAGACGGTCGATGACCTCGTCCGCCAGGCGCTCCATCGTCGCGATCGTCTCCGCCGGGAAGTCGCGCGGGGCCAGGTCCAATGCGCACAGTCCACCGATGACGTGCCCACGGCGCGAGATCAAAGGCACTCCGATGTACGCGCGGGCGCCCTCGACGGTCACCAGCGGATTGTCCCGCCACATCGGGTCTTCCGACAGATCGCGCACGAAACGGGGCCGCCGGTCGGTGAGGAACGGACGGCAGAACGCCCACTCGATCGGCGTGCCGCCGGCCTCGGCGATCCAGGCCGGCACCGGGCCGTGACCGGCCAGGAACACCTGAGCGCCGTCGAGGAGCACGTCGACCAGGGCGATCGGCGCGCCGAGGCGCTCGGCCACCTGGTCGACGATCTCCTGAAGGTAAGGTCGCGGCTCCTCGCGGTCGAGCCCGAGGCGGGCCACGTCGAGGAGGCGGTCGTGGTGGGGAACTGCTGTGCGCGGGCGCTCCTGGAGAAGCATCATGGCTGTCCTCCTGTCGGTGATAAGGCGTCGTACGTGATGGCGCGGACCTTCAGCGAGCGGCCGGCGACCCGCACCAGGTCACCGGTGATCATCATGTGCTCGGCGACCTGGCGCAGGTCGGAGACCGACTCGACCGGGCGGCGCAGGCCGAGCGCGCGGACCGTGAGGTCCCACATCCCGGCCGCGGTCTCCTCCCCGACGAGCTCGGCCAGGGCCCGCAGGGCGTCGGCCTCGGTAGGCCGCTCGGTGTTGGGCGACATGATCCGTCCTAGAACAATTCGATCAATGGTGTGTCGTCGGCGGCCGCCGCGACGCCGGCCTTGTCGCCGTGTGTCACCCGCTGCCGGGACATGACATGACGGCTGCGCAGATCCTCGGCCGAGATGGCCCGCTCGGTCAGCTTGTCGGCCGGCACACCGCCCTCGGCGTACCCGATGGTGTCCTCGACCTGGCGTTTGACCTCGCTGACGGCGTCCGCGACGTGCTCCAGCATCTGCCGGCTGATGTCCTGGAACTGGACGTGACCCACGGCGCCGGTGGTCTCGACGGTGAGCGCGTCCGAACTCTGCCGCACCTGCTGGGCGGCGTCGACGGTGTCGTGCAGGATGCCCGCCACCATCTCCGACATCTCCCGCTGGGCCTGGGCGATGCCGCTGAGACGGCGGGTCATCGCGGTGTCGCCGGCCGGCAGATCAGTCTTGACGTTCTCGTCGAAATTGCTGTCGTCGGTGAGCACCGCGTCGAGCCGGGTGGTCAGATCGGCGATCATCGTGCCGATGCCGCTGGCCGCCTGGGACGACCGGGTGGCCAGCTTGCGCACCTCGTCCGCGACGACCGCGAAGCCCTCGCCCGCGTCGCCGGCCCGGACCGCCTCGATCATGGCGTTCAGGGCGAGGATGTTCGTCGCCTTGCTGACCTCCTCGATCTGGGTGACGTGCTGCTTGAGCCCGCGCATCTCGTCCACCAGCGACCGCACCTGCTCGTCGCGGTAGAGGAAGTAGCGGACCAGCCGGTCGACGAGCTGAGCGTTGGAGTCGCCGGCCTGGGCCAGCTGGTCCTCGGTGCGGTCGAGGGTGCCGGCCAGGCGGACCACGTCGCCCGCCATCACCTCGGCCAGCGAGTCGACCTTCAGCATCTGCCGCACGATCGCCTCCGCGGCCTCCCCGGTCTGCTCGATCACGTCGTGCAGGTGCGCGTCGACGATCTCGCAGAACTCGGGGACGGGCCGCAGGGCGCCGGCGACGAGGTCAGCCCGCACGCTCGCCTCCTCCGGCGTGGACGGCGCCGCCTGACGGCGGAGTAGGCCGGCCATCGAAACCTCCCAGGAAAGGGCTCAACTCAGGCGCCCGGAACGACCTGCTTGATCACACCGAGGAGCTGGTCCGGCGCGACCGGCTTGACCAGCCAGCCGGTGGCGCCCGCGGACTTGGCCTCGTTGCGCTTGGTCTGCTCGGACTCGGTGGTCAGCATCAGCATCGGGGTGAAGCGCATACCCGGGGCCTTGCGGGCCTCGCGCACGAAGGTGATCCCGTCCATCTGCGGCATGTTGACGTCGCTGATGATCAGGTTGGGCTTCACGCCCTTGGCCAGCTTGTCGAGCGCCTCCTTGCCGTGCCCGGCGGTCTCGACGGAGTAGCCGGCCTTGGTCAGGATCGACTTGAGGCTCATGAGCATGGTGGCTGAGTCGTCGACGAGCATCACTGTGGTCATGGAGGTTCACTTCCTTGTCGGCTGGCTGCGCCATTGCTCCCCGCGAGCAGTGGCAGCACCTGCTCCGCCAGGAAGGCGTTCGCCGGTGCCGAGCTGATCTTCGGTTGGAAAAGCAGCAGAGCTTGGAGCGCGCCGGTATGCAAATGGTTGCAACGGCGCAGGTTGACCTTCGGTTTGGTGGTGGCGCGCAGCCAGGCCACCAGCGGCTCGACCTCGTCGACCGTCACCACGTCACTCAAGGTCGCGGTCGCCTCATGCAGCTCGAGCGGCAAGACCAAGCACCTCCTTCATGTTCAGCACCAGCAGCACCAGCCCGTCGCCGAGCAGGGCGGTGCCGGAGAACTCGTCCGCGTAGGCGAGCAGGCCCTCCATCGGCTTGAGGATCACGTCGACCTCCCGGTGGAACTGCTCGACCAGCAGGCCGACCCGCTGACCGTGCAGGCTGACGATGAGGATCCGCCGGTCGTCGTTCTCGTCCGGCGTCCACGGCATCCGCAGGGCGTGGGCCAGGTCGATGACCGGGACCACCTCGCCCCGCAGGACGACCACGTCCTGGTGCAGGACCCGGCCCATCTCGCCGCCCGGCACGCGGACGGTCTCGACCACCAGGTCGACCGGGATGCCGAACCGCTGCCCGGCCACGCTGACCACCATCACCTGGGTGACCGCCATCGACAGCGGCAGCCGCAGCCGCGTCACGCTGCCACTGCCGAGCTCCGACTTCATGGTCACGGTGCCGCCGAGCTTCTCCACGCTCGCGCGGACCGCGTCCATGCCGACTCCCCGCCCGGAGAGATCCGAAACCTGGTCGGCGGTGGAGAACCCGGCACGGAAGACCAGCTCCACGGCCTCCGCGTCGCCCATGCTCTCCAGTTCCTCCTCGGAGATCAGACCCTTCTCGTACGCCTTGCGCTTGACCTTGACCGGGTTGATGCCCCGCCCGTCGTCGGCGATCTCCACGACCACCGCGTCGCCGTCCGCGATCGCGCTGAGCGTGATCCGCGCCTGGGGCGGCTTGCCGGCCGCGGTCCGCTCGTCCGGCAGCTCGATGCCGTGGTCGAGGCTGTTGCGCACGAGGTGCACGAGCGGGTCGCCGAGGGCCTCGATGACGTCCTTGTCGGCCATCGTGTCCTCGCCCTCCATGACCAGCTCGATGTTCTTGCCGAGCCGGCGGCTGAGGTCGCGGACGAGCCGAGGGAACCGCGAGAAGGCCACCGACAGCGGCAGCATCCGCACGTCCATCACGGCCGCCTGGAGCTCCTCGGCGATCCGGTGCAGACCCGAGTACTGGTCCTTGATGCGCCGGCTGAGCACCCGGCTGCCGAACTCCTCCTCGGCCGCGTCGGCCAGGAAGGTCAGGCCGTTCTTGGCCACGTTGAGCTCGCCGACCAGCTCCATGAGGTGGTCGACCTTCTCCTGGTCGACCTTGAGAATCTTGGTGCCGACCTGACCGCCGGGATCGTCGGCCCGGCCGCGGTCGATCCGCTCCTCCGGCGCGGGCCGCTCGACCGACGCGGGCGCCGGCGGTGGAGGCGGCGGGGGCGTCGATCCGAGCAGGCGGTTGACCGTCTCGGTGAGCTGCTCGGCGTTCAGTTCGGAGAGCTCGGTGATCTCGCCGAGGGCGGCCGCCGCGGCCGCGATCGCGTGGGCGATCGAGGCCAGCCGGACCGCGCCGACCTCCTCGTCGCCCCGCAGGGACGTCTGGGCCGCGGTCAGGATCGCGTACGCGTCCTGAACCACCGCCGGGTCGTGCTCCGCGGCCGCGACCGGCGCCGGCGGGGCGTCCGCCATCGGCTCGGGCTCGGCCTCGCCGTTGAGGAAACGGCGGAGCGAATCCCCGTCGAGCTCGACCACCTCGACCTGGTCGGGCACGTAGCGGAACAGATGGTCGAGCTCGCCGTGCCCGGCCCGGGTGGCCAGCACGAAGCCGACCAGGCAGGCGTACTCGTCGTAGTCCTCCGGCGCGGGCCACTCGTCCGGGGGCACCACGGCGATCCGGGCCAGCGCCGGCACCTGGCTGATCAGATGCAGCGGGTCCTCGGCCCGGAAGAAGCAGCCCTCGTCGGGCAGATAGCGGGCGAAGCGCAGGGTCGAGGAGGTGGTGGTCAGCCACGTCATGGTCGCCTCGAGCCACTCCTGCTCGAAGTGGCTCAGCCACTCCGGCGGCGGGGCGATGACGTGGACGATCGGCGCCTTCTCCACCACCGGCGTGGTCGCGTCACCGCCGAGCGGGCCGCGGAGCTTGGTGATCAGGACGGCGGCGTCGCTGCCGGCGCTCGCGGGCAGCCGCTCGTGCTGGGTGACATGGGCCAGCCAGCCACGGATGAGGTCGAACGCGGCCAGCAGATCGTCGGTCATCCCCGAGTCGAGGTTGAGCTTCCCACCCCGTACGGCGTCGAGAAGGTCCTCGGCGGCGTGGGTGAGCCGGGTCAGCTCGGGGAAGTCGAAGAGCCCGGACGAGCCCTTGAACGTGTGCGCGGCCCGGAACACCTCGTTGACCAGCTCCGGGTCGCCCGGGTCGCGTTCGAGCTGGAGCAGGCCCTCGTCGACCTGGGTGAGCAGGTCCGCCGCCTCGGCGAGGAACTGGGCGAGCAGCGGATTCATGCCGGAATGCCCCGTCCCGCGGTGAGCATCCGGGCCACCCGGACCAGGCGCTCGGCCGAGACCGGCTTGACCATGTAGAGATTCGCGCCCGCCGCGTACGCCCGCTCGGCGTCGCCCGGACGGTCCTCGGTGCTGATCATCAGGACCGGGGCCGGCGTGCCGACGGTCTCCGAGCGCAGCGTCTCCACGCAGGTGTAGCCGTTCATCTTGGGCATGTTGACGTCGACCACGAACAGGTCGAACGCGGTGGTGAGGGCGGCCTCGACGGCTTCCAGTCCGTTCGCGGCCTCCTCGACGGCGAAGCCGGCCTCGGAGAGCAGGCTGGTGTGATAGAGCCGCACAGTGGCGGCGTCGTCGACGACCAGCACCTTCACTGGGGTCTCTGTCATCGGTTGGCTCCGGTCGGTCGTTGGTAGACGATGCCCTCCGGCAGGCGGGTGGGTGTGAAGATCGGCGAAATGCGGCTCATCGACTCGGAATGGCCGAGGAACAGATAGCCACCGGGCCGCATGGCGCCGTAGAGGTTCTCGGCCGCCCGCCGGCTGGACAGCTCGTCGAAGTAGATGAGCACGTTCCGGCAGAAGATCACGTCGAAGTCGCGGAACGCCCGCATCGCGAGGGTGTCGGTGACGTTGACCTGGTGCAGCGTGACCGCGCCGCGGATGCCCTCGTCGAGCTGATAGCGGCCCGTGCCGACCGGGCTGAAGTACTTGTCCCGCCATTTCTTGGGCACGCGCTGCAGCGAGCGGTCGCCGTAACTGGCGTGCCGCGCCCGGTCCAGGACCGAGCTGTCGATGTCGGCGCCGTGGATCTCCACGTCGAGCCGCTCGATCAGATCCCACTCCTCGAGCAGGCGCAGCGCGATCGAGTACGGCTCCTCGCCGGTCGAGCAGGGCAACGAAAGGATCTTGATCGGACCGACGATGCGGTTCGCCCCGCCCCGCGCCTCGACGACGTCCGGCAGCACCGTGCGGAGCATCGAGTCGAACTGGTAGTCCTCGCGCAGGAAGTATGTCTCGTTGACGGTGAGCTGGTTGATCAGCTCCTGGAGCAGGTCGTCCCGGGCGCTCAGGCGCAGCGCGGCGAACCACGTGGTGAAGGTGTCGAACTCGGAGTTCTTGATGCACGTGTCGATGCGCTTGTCGACGAAGTAGCGCTTGGACGGGGCGAACTGGATTCCGGTCCGCTTGTAGAAGTACTCGCGGAACTTCTCGAACTCCGCCTCGCTGAGGCCGGCGCCGGCCGTGGCCGCACTGGTCACTTGACCGCCGCCTCGACCGTGAACCGCAGGAACGGGTCGTCCGGGAAGCGCTCGACCGCGCCCCGCAGCAGTTCGTGGTGCTCGGGCCCGACCGACGGGAGCAGCGCGTCGATGGCCGCGGTGACCACGTTCGGGTGCGGGTCCTCCCGGATCATCACGGCCAGCCAGGTCATCGCCTCGGGATGGGGCAGGTCGGCCAGGACCATCGCGGTCATCACCCGTACGTCGTGGTCGTCGTCCTCGATGAGCCGGGGCACGATGGCCGGCACCGAGCGCGGCATCGTGGCCAGCGTCTCGGCCACGGCCGTCCGCAGGCCGGCGTCGTCGCTGGCCAGGTGGACGGCGAGCCCTTCGGCGACCTGGGCTGTGTCGTGCGCGGCGAGGGTGGTGAGCATGGCGTCGCGCACCGCCGCCGCGGTCTCGCCGGCGACCCGGTCGAGCAGCGCGGGCACGGCCTCGGCCGAGCCGTCCAGGCCCAGCGCCGCCTCCCGGCGCAGCTCCGGGTCGGCGTCGTCGAGCTGGCTCAGCAGGGTGTCGGCGGACGGTGGCGCGGCCGTCTCCTCGGGCGGCGGCGCGTTGCGGCGAACGAGTCCCACGATGATCCCCCTTCTCTCTCAGCGAACCCAGTCGGCGAGGCGTTCGGCGATCTCGTACGAGGGCAGGGTGAGCGTGGCCCCGCCGCGCCGGGACAGCTCGCCCGGCATGCCCCAGACGACCGCCGTCTCCTCGGCCTCGGCGATCGTCCGGCCACCGTCGGCCTTCACCGCGGCCATCTCGGTCGCGCCGTCGTCGCCCATGCCGGTCAGCAGCGTGCAGACCAGGCGCTCGGCCGCGATGTGCCGGCGGGCCGACGAGACCAGCCGGTCCACGCTCGGATGCCAGCGGTACTCGGCGGCGGCCGGGACGCTCTTGACGATCAGACCGTCGGTGCGGCGGGCCACCACCACGTCGGCGCTGCCCTTGCCGATGTAGATGTGGCCACGCTCGATGTTCATGATCCGATCCACCTCGTGCACGCGCAGCTGGCAGATCTCGTCCAGCCGGCGCGCGAGGGTGGCGGTGAACGACGCCGGGATGTGCTGGGCGATCACCACCGGCGCCCCGAGCGTGCCCGGCAGCTGGGGCAGCAGCTCGTTCAGCAGCGCCGGTCCGCCGGTCGACGAGCCGATCAGCAGCAGGTCGACCTCGCCCGCCTTGCTCGGCTTGCCGGGTGGCGCCTTTCGCTCCGGCGCCGCCTTGAGCCGCTCCCGCAACCCGCGCGACCGGTTGATCCGGGCCGAGGCCGCGGCCTGGACCTTGCTGACGATCTCCCGGGCGACCTCGTCGATGTTCAGCGAGACGGTGCCGCCCGGCTTGGCCACGTAATCGACCGCGCCCAGCTCCAGCGCCTCGAAGGTGACCAGCGCGTTCTTCTCGGTCAGGGACGACAGCATGACGACCGGGGTCGGCCGCTCCGCCATGATCTTCGCGAGGCAGGTGAGACCGTCCATCTCCGGCATGTTGATGTCGAGGGTGATGGCGTCCGGGCGTACACGATCAAGTTGTTCGAGGGCGTCGACGCCGTTGCGGGCCGTGTGTACCTCGAAACCACCCTCCTCGAGGATGCCCTTGACCGCCCGGCGCATCAGGGCCGAGTCGTCGACTACGAGGACCGACGGTGCCACAGTGGAGTCTCCCGATCAGACGGTGACGAGGTCGCCGGCCTCTACGACGACCTCCTCGCAGACGACGTCCAGCGCGGCCGCCTGCTCGGCCGCGAGCAGCTGGTCGACCTGGACGAGCAGCAGCATCCGCTTCTGCTCGGGCAGGTTGGCCACCCGCGACACGAGACGGGCCTGCTCGGCCGAGAGCTGCGGCGCCGGCTCCAGCACGTGCCGTCCCACCCGGGCCACCTCGGCCACCGAGTCGACGATGAAGCCGGTCCGGACCCCGTTGATGATCAGCACGACGATGCGCTGCCGCTCGTCCGGCTCGCCGCGGGGCAGACCGAGTCTCGTACGGAGATCGACCACCGGCAGCACGGTCCCGCGCAGATTGACCAGGCCCTCGACGAAGTCGTACGACTTCGGCACCCGGATCAGGGCCTCCGGCACCCGGATGATCTCCTGCACGGCGTCGACGTCGACGGCGTACTCCTCGTCGTCGAGCCGGAACACGACGAACAGCTCCTCGTCACCCCGGCCGTCATCGGCCGCCCTGCGGTCATCGGCCATCTCTGCCGCCTCCTCGTGCCCCTGGTGCTCGGCGATCTCGTTGCGTACCTCCGGGGAGTCGAACATCCGGTTGACGCTCAGGACGGAGACCAGGCGTTTGCCGTCCTCCAGCCGGCACACCGACTCCACCTCGCTCTTGCGGCCGTCGCCGGCCATGAAGGCCGGCAGTGGCGCCACCAGCTGATGCGGGACGCGCAGCACCTCGCGCACGGTGTCCATCACGACGCCGACCACGCCGCCGTCGATCGAAACGACGACGATCCGGTTCTGCGGCTCCAGCGGCGTCACCGGCAGGCCGAACACCCGGCGCATGCTCACCACCGGCAGCAGCCGGCCCCGCAGGTCGATCACGCCCAGCACGCGGCTGCCCGCGTTGGGCACGTGGCTGACCGCCTCCGGAGCCTGGACGATCTCCTGCACCTGGTCGATCGGCAGCGCGTACTCCTGGCCCTGCACGGCGAAGCTGACCAGCTCGAGCGTGTCGTCGCTCTCGCCCTCACCGTCGTCCTCGCGCTCCATCGTCATCCGCGCGCTCGCGCCCGGGTCGGCGGCCGACACCCGGGCCGTGAGATGGTCGAACTGGCTGCCCACGAGGCGATCCACGTCGAGGATCGTCGTCATGGCGCCGCCCTCGGCCTTGATCACGCCGACCAGCACGTCGGAGCGGACGGTCGACTGCACCCCGTCGGCCGACTCCAGCGCCGCCGGGTCGATGCTGATCACGCTGGAGACCCGGTCGACCACGAAGCCGAGCGGCACGCCACCGTCGACGATGATCACGCGGGTGGTCTCGTCGTGGTCCCGCGCGTCCATGTCACAGCAGTCGCGCAGGCTCACCACCGGCAGCACACGGCCGCGCAGGTTGGCCAGTCCCTCCAGCGAGGGCGGGCCGAGCGGGACCTTCACCACGGCCGGCATCCGGATGATCTCCTGGACCCGGCTCATCGGGAAGGCGTACCGCTCACCGGCCATGTCGAACGTGACGTAGTCGGTATTGTCGTCGTCCGCAGCGGTTTCGTCTTCGAGGCTCATGGATGCGCCCCTCCTCAGCCGGCGGCGTTCTGGAGCTCGTCGGCCAGCGCGGCGATCTCCTCGACCGCGGCCGCCAGCTCCTCGGCGCCCTGCGATTGTTCGCGGGCCGCGGTGGACGCCTGCCCGGCGAGTTGCTCGGCCTCGTTGGCGGCCGACGAGATCTGCTCCAGCCCGGTCTTGACCTCGCCCAGCACGCCGGTGATCTCCTGGGCCGACTCGCGGACCTCCTCGTTGCCGGCCCGCACCTGCTGCATGTCCCGCTCGATCTCCTCGAGGCGAGCCGTGGTGATCTTGGCCGCCTCGACCTCGGCCAGCGCCTGGCGGCTGGTCTCCTCGAGGTCGGAACGGACCTCGACGATCCGGTCCTGCACCGCCTTGACCAGGTCCTTGATCCGGTCGGCGTTGTCGGCGGAGTCGCGGGCCAGGTTGCGGATATCGGTCGAGACGACCGCGAAGCCCTTGCCGAACTCGCCGGCCCGGGCCGACTCGACCGAGCCGTTCACGGCCAGCATGTTGGTCTGGATGGAGACGTTCGCGATCGCGTCGACGATCTTGTCGATCCGGCGGGAGATCTGCTCCAGCTCGGTCACCTTGCGGACGCTCTCGATGCCGTCACGGGACGCCTGGGCGATCGCGTTGATCATCGAGTCGACGGCGTCCTTGTTCGTGCCGAGCAGGCCCAGGATGACATCGGCTCGCTCGACCGCGTTGCCGGCGCGGCTCATCGACAGCTGAGCGCCCTGCTCGATCTTCGTGACGGACTCCGAGGTCTGCTGGCCCTTCTCAGCCGCCGTGCGCGCCCCCGAGTTGATCTCGTTGATCGCGACGTTGATCTGGGTCGCGGCCCGGTTGATCTCCTCCACCGCGGCCGACAGCTGCTCGGCCGCCGAGGCGACCTCCTCCGCGCTCTTGGAGACGTCGGTGCTGTTGCGCAGCCCTTCGGAGATCTCGGCCAGCGACTCGGCGGCCTGGTCGCTCTGCCGCAGCGCCTGGGTCTGCTGGTTGACCGTCTGCAGCGACTCCTCACACGCGGCCGACTGCTGCTCGGCCGCCGCGGCGATCTCCTCCGAGCGGGTCTTCGCCGATCTCGTCGCGTCCTGCGCCTCGACCGCGGCCTTGGCCATCTCGGTGGCGCCGGTCATGATCGTGCCCATGTCGGCCCGAATGGTCTCGAGCTGCTCGGTGATCGACTTGCCCTTCTCCACCTCGCTGCGCGCCGTCTCGGCCGACGACTGCACCCCCGAGGCGATCGTGGTGACGCTCTCGCGCACCTCGTCGATCAGGTCACGGATCTGCCGGGCGCTGCGCTCGCTGGTCTCGGCGAGCGTGCGCACCTCGTCGGCGACCACGGCGAAGCCCTTGCCGTGCTGACGGGCCCGGGCGGCCTCGATGGCCGCGTTCAGCGCGAGAAGATTCGTCTGATCGGCGATGTGTGCCACCGTCTTGACGATTTCGCCGATTTCGTCGGCTTGCTTCTCGAGCTCGGTGATCTTCACAACCGAGGAGGTCTGCCGAGTGGACGCGCTGTCGACGTTGGCCAGCAGGTTGTTGATGCCGCTACGGGTCTCGCCGAGCAGATTCTGCAGGGCCTGGCTGAGCTCGGCGACCTGACGGGTCGTCGACTCCTGCCGGCCGACCCGCTCCTCGACCTGGTTCATCGCGGCCAGGCTCTGCTGGGTCGCGCCCGAGGCCTCCTCGGCACCGGCCGAGATCTGCTGCATCGACTCCGTCAGTTGGCGCGAGGCCTCGGTGGCCTCGGCGTTCTGGGCGGAGATCTCGGCGGTGGCGGCGGCGATCCGCTCGGCCGCCTGCTGCTGCTTCGCCACGGAACGGGCCTGGCGGCGGCCGGCGTCGGTGTCCCCGCCGCGGGCCGCGGGCCGGGCCGGCGCCGACACCGGCCGGCTGGCCCGGGCCTGATCGGTGGCCCGCCCGTTGGCGGAGCTCGTCGTCAAGGGCATGGGGGTGGTCTCCCCTCTCTCTTTCAACTGCCGTGCGCATACGCGTCATGGACAACCGGAGTCGGGGAAAACCGCAGGTAACGCGGACTTTCCTCACCTCCGGAAATCCTGGCACCGCAGGCTCGAGGAGAAGAGAGAAATGGACAGACTTCGACGCAATACCTTCACTTGACCTTGGCGGCCGCCTTCATTTCCTTCTTGTACGCGCGCACCTTGCCGAGCGACTCCCCGTCGACGATGTCGGCCACGGACTTGAACGAACCCTCGGCGCCGTAGCCACCGGCGGCCTCCCGCCAGCCGGACGGCTCGACACCGTACTGCTTGCCCAGCAGAGCCACGAAGATCAGCGACTTCTGCTGGCCGAACCCGGGCAGCGAGGCGACCCGCTTGAGCAGCTCTCCGCCGTCCTCGACGCCGGCCCACAGGTTGGCGGCGTCGCCGTCGTAGCGGTCGACGAGCGCCCGGCACACCTCCTGCACGCGGGCGGCCATCGCCTTGGGGAACCGGTGCAGCGCCGGCGGCTCGGCGAAGATCGCGATGAGCGCCTCGGGGTCGAAGTCGGCCAGCTCCTCGGCCGTGTAGGCGTGCCCGAGCCGCTGAGCCAGCACCCACGGCGACGTGAAGGCCTTCTCCAGCGGGATCTGCTGATCGAGGGTCATGCCGATGAGCAGCGCCAGCGGGTCCTTGGTGAGCAGTTCGTTCGCGGCGGCGTCGATCGGCAGGGAAATCGTCATGGCGCTCATCTTCGCAGGCCTTTTCCGGCCGCTGACAGCACAACCGCCCGGGAGCTGTGTCGGCTCACCGGGCGGCGGGTTGATCGGTTGTCAGCTGGCGTAGGCCTCGAGACGCGACGCGCGCTCGGGGTCGCGGAGCTTGAGCATGGTGACCTTCTCGATCTGGCGGATGCGCTCCCGGCTCAGGCCGAACTCGCGGCCGACCTCGTCGAGAGTGCGCTGACGGCCGTCGTCGAGGCCGAAGCGCAGGCGGATCACGGCCGACTCGCGCTCGGAGAGCGTGGCCAGCACGATCTCGACCTCGCTGCGCAGCTCGCCCTGACCGTGGCCGGCGCCCGGCTGGTGCTCGACGGCGGCGACGAAGTCGCCCAGGGCGCTCTCGCCGTCCTCGCCGACGGCCTGGTCGAGGCTGACCGGCTCACGGTCGTACGAGATGAGCTCGATGACCTGGAATTCCTGAACGCCCATGGCCGTGGCGATCTCGGCGATGCTCGGCTCGCGGCCCAGCGTGGCGGCGAGGTCGCGGCGGCTGCGGACCATGCGGTTGACCTGCTCGACCATGTGCACCGGGATGCGGATGGTGCGGGCCTGGTCGGCCATGGCGCGGGTGATCGCCTGCCGGATCCACCAGGTGGCGTACGTGGAGAACTTGTAGCCCTTGGTGTAGTCGAACTTCTCGACCGCGCGGATCAGGCCCAGGTTGCCCTCCTGGATCAGGTCGAGGAAGGCCATGCCACGGCCGGTGTAGCGCTTCGCGATGCTGACCACGAGCCGGAGGTTGGCCTCGAGGAGGTGGTTCTTGGCCGCCTTGCCCTCGGCGATGATGACGCGGAGGAGCGGTGCCAGGTCGTCGCCTGCCGCCGGGAGCTTCTCGTCGGCGTAGAGGCCGGCCTCGATCCGCTTGGAGAGCTCGACCTCCTCGACGGCGGTGAGCAGGCGGGTCCGGCCGATGCCGTTCAGATAGGCCCGGACCAGATCCGCGGAGACGCCACGCTCGTCGGTAGCGTCCAGGTCGGTGAGGAGCTCGACACCGTCCGTCATGCTGTTGTCGGTCGCCTTCATCTGCAGGACCACCTTTCAGTCCCCTCCCCGCTGATAAACCGTCTCGAGCTGTCCCAGTCACTTGCGTGCCGGTGATCGATAGCTTGGCCCGGGACGCGTTAAGCCGAGGTGAGGCAAGCGTCCAGGTGGCATGAATCAGGGAGAACCCTGACGTCGCCAAGCCGACAAGTGCCCGAAATGCCGGTACCGGTCGGTTGCTGTGCGTCGATACTGTTCCCCACACGCCCGCGAGGAGGAGATGGTTCAGTGGTCTTCAAAAAGATGTTGCAGGCACTGGGAGTCGGTGGCCCGTCAGTCGAAACGGTGCTGGCCAACCCCAACTGCCGGCCGGGCGGATTCCTCGAGGGCCAGGTGCACGTGGTCGGCGGCGATCACGCCGTCGACGTCGAATATCTCGCGGTCGGCCTGGTCACGCGGGTCGAGGTGGAGAGCGGTGACAGTGAGTACAACACCGACCAGGAGTTCCACCGCCAGCGGCTGACCGGTTCGTTCCGCCTGGAGCCGGGTGCGAAATACGACGTACCGTTCCGCTTCGACGTGCCGTGGGAAACCCCGATCACCGAGGTGTACGGGCAGCACCTGCACGGCATGACGATGGGGCTGGCCACCGAGCTCGAGGTGGCGCGAGCGGTGGACAAGTCCGATCTGGACGCGGTGGCGGTGCACCCGCTGCCGGCGCAGGAGCGCCTCCTCGACGCGCTGCTGCGGCTCGGCTTCCGGTTCAGCCGGGCCGACGTCGAGCGCGGCCGGGTCTACGGGGCGCAGCAGAGCCTGCCGTTCTACCAGGAGATCGAGTTCTACCCGCCGTCGGCCTACGCGAGCGGGATCAACCAGCTCGAGCTGACGTTCATCCCGACGCCGCAGAAACTCCAGGTGATCCTGGAGATCGACAAGCGGGGCGGCCTGTTCACCGAGGGCCACGACGCGTTCGGCCGGTTCGACGTGGACTACGCGACGGTCGACCACACCGACTGGGGCGCGCAGCTCGACAACTGGCTGCGGCAGTCGGCGCAGCGCCGGGGGCTGTTCTTCTAAAGCTCCAACCAGATGGAGCGTGGCCCCACGTTCACGCTCTCGACCAGCATGTGCGCCCGGAAGCGGCCGGTCTCCACGGTCGCGCCCCGGGCGCGCAGTGCTTCGACATAGGCGGTGACGAGCGGCTCGGCCGTCTCGGCCGGCGCCGCGGCGTTCCAGGTGGGCCGGCGGCCCTTCCGGGCGTCGCCGTAGAGGGTGAACTGGCTGACCACGAGAATCGGGGCGCTCAGGTCGGACGCGCTCTTCTCGTCGTCCAGAATGCGGAGTTCGTGGGTCTTGCGGGCGAGCAGCTCGGCCTTCTCGGGCGTGTCGTCGTGGGTGACGCCGACGAGCACCAGCAGGCCGTCCTCGATCTTGCCGACTACTTCGTCGTCGACGGTGACGCTGGCCCGGCTCACGGTCTGTACCAGGGCGCGCATCTACTTCACTCCTCGTACTCGGGCGGCGGCCACGGAGAGTTGCTCGATCTCCTCGGGCGACATGGTGGGCTGCCCGCGCTTGATCTCGACGGCTTCGGGAAGGAGCCGGAGAGGATCACCGGGGGCGAGCTGAAGGAAAACATCGAGCAACTCGCCGGCCTGGCCACCGAGCTCGTGGTCGATGGCGCCGACGGCGACCTGGGCGAGGATGAGGGCGGCCAGGGCGGTGTCGAGGTCGGCCGGCCCGTCACCGGCGTTGCGCCAGTCGATGAGAACGGGCCCGCGCTGGCTGAGCACGACGTTCTCGGGGTGAAGATCGAGGTGGACAACGGTCTCGCCCTCATTCATCGGCGGCAGGTCGTGCAGCCGCCGGAGCAGGTCGGCGAGGATGGTGGCGCCGCGGTCGAGAGGGAGATCGCCGGCGAGCAGGGCCTGGGCGAGGGTGGGTCCGTCGAGGCGTTCCATGACGAGGTCGGTGCCGCGGGCTTCGAAAACCTCAGGGACGGGAAAACCCCGCTTCCCCGCGTACGCCATGACGGCCGCCTCCGCCGCGACATCACCCCCGTGCCGGTAACGCCGCAGAACCCGGCCGTCACCGAGCGCGTAGACATCGGCCTCACGCCCGAAGGCGAACGGCAACCCCACCGAATCCGGCCCCGCCACTTCCTGTTCCGCCACGCGCTCGACCGTAGCGGAACGAGCGCATCCAATTCCGGACCGGCCACCCCGCGAGCCCCGAACCCGACACGCCGACGCCGGCCGGATCATGTCGGCGCCGCCCCACCTGACGACAGCGCCAGCCCGGCCCATCACAGCGCCGACCCAGACCCAGCGACAGCGCCGGCCGGGTCGGGCCATGACAGCAGCCGCCGGGTTCACGCCAGCCTCAGCCCGGTCGCCGCCGGCCGCGGCCGGATCCGTGACGCGTCGGCCGGGTCCGTGACGCGTCGGCCGGATCCGTGACGCG